>JANMGO010000028.1:0-84562 GCA_031374665.1 Akkermansiaceae bacterium
AAACGCCTTTTCCCTCCCTGCCATTTTGGGATGTTTGGGGGGTGGTTTTGCTCTGATTGGACCGCGTGACTCCTGACGCGCTCCAAAAAATTGCGCGACTGGTTACACGCGGTCCTTTCCATTCGCTGTGGCTAATTGAGGTTTAGCTGGAGCTGGATGGTTTTGAAGATGGGTTCGTGGATGGGGTTTTTAATCAGGAAAAACCACGCGGAAATCAGAATATTGGAACGTTTTATTTTCCCAAATGTGCACAGTTGTTAATATATTTACCATTTTCGTCTAGACGCTTGATACTTTTTAAATCAGGCGTTGATTGGCTCATGAGCGAACTGCGATTCCTAAGTAAAATTGAGCAAGTGGCGATGCACTTGCGGGGAGAGATCGTGGCGGGAAAATGGGAAAAAGTCATTCCCGGAAGGCAAGAGCTGGCTCTGGATCTTGGGGTGAGTAACAAAACCGTGGAGCGCGCGCTACAGCAGTTGGAAATTGAAGGCGTGCTGATTCCACAGGGCGCGGGGCGGCGCAGAAAAATTGCGAGCATCCAGAAAAGCGCACCTGTCGGATTAAGAATTAAGACTTTGCCCTATGAAAATGACGACCGATCTCTCTCCCATCAGATGGAGCTGCAACGTCGCTTACAGGCAGCAGGACATACCCACGACTACACAGAGAAATCCCTGCAGGATCTTGGAATGGATGTAAAACGGGTAGCCGAGCTTGTGGAAAACACCGAAGCGGACGCGTGGATCGTATCTGCGGGTTCGGTGGAAATTTTGGAATGGTTTGCCCAACAGCCGAAGCCCATTTTAGCACAGTTTGGCCGAGCACAGGGTCTGCCTATTGCATCCGTGAATGTGCACAAAGTTCCCGTGGTGATCACGGCTGTTAGAAAACTCATTTCGCTGGGCCATCGACGAATCGTGATGTTATCCCGAGAAGAACGCCGCAAACCGACACCTGGATTTCCCGAACAAGCGTTTTTAGATGAACTCAAAGCACATGGAATTCATACGGGGGTATATAATTTACCGGACTGGGATGATACGATCACAGGCTTTCACCGTTGTATTGACTCGCTTTTTGCCGTGACCCCACCGACCGCGATGTTCATTTGCGAGGCGCCCCAATATTTCGCGGCTCAGCATCATCTTGCGCAACGTGGCTTGGTCGCGCCGAGGGATATTTCACTCATTTGTGCAGATCCGGAGACGGCGTTCTCTTGGTGTGTTCCAGCCATTTCCCACATGCAATGGGATAGCCGCCCGGTGGTAAATCGGATTATGCAATGGGCCGAAAACGTCGCGAAAGGTAAAGTCGATATCAGACAAGTCCTCACTCAAGCGGAATTCATCGAAGGTGGCACAATTGGTCCAGCACCTGTCAGCGGATAGTGACTTGCAAAGTTGGGCGGGATGGAAAGAGTTTGCGCAACGTCATGTCCGCATCCCAAACCGCCATCCAACCGACCCGTGAGCAGGATTTTCCTGAGTGGTATCAACAAGTCATCAAAGCCGCCGATTTAGCAGAGAACTCGGAGACCCGAGGCTGCATGGTGATCAAGCCGTGGGGCTATGGCATTTGGGAGTTGATCCAGCAGCAGCTCGACCGTCGTTTCAAAGCGACCGGACATGAGAACGCCTATTTCCCGTTGTTGATTCCGTTGTCGTATTTGGAAAAGGAAGCGGAGCATGCCGAGGGTTTTGCGACGGAGTGCGCGGTGGTGACGCATCACAGGCTTGAGGCGGTGAAAGATGAAGTCACCGGAAAAACCAAAATGATTCCGACCGGTGAGCTCGCGGAGCCTTACGTGATCCGTCCGACTTCGGAGACGATCATCGGTGCGGCGTTTGCGCGTTGGGTACAGTCGTATCGGGATCTGCCGCTCTTGATCAACCAATGGGCCAACGTGATGCGTTGGGAAATGCGGCCGCGCTTGTTTTTACGGACCGCCGAGTTTCTCTGGCAAGAAGGCCACACCGCACACGAAACCAAAGCGGAAGCCATCGTTGAAACGCGCATGATACACGGACTGTATGAAGAGTTTCTCCGCGATCATTTGGCGATTCCTGTCATCCCCGGAGAAAAAACCGCGAACGAGCGTTTTCCCGGTGCCGACATGACTCTAACAGTTGAAGCGATGGTGCAGGATAGAAAAGCCATCCAAGCTGGAACCTCGCATTATCTCGGACAGAATTTCTCGAAAGCGCAGGACATCTCGTTCACGGGCCGTGATGGCGCACAGGACTTTGCACACACCACTTCGTGGGGAGTTTCCACACGTTTGATCGGCACCTTGATCATGGCGCATTCAGACGATGACGGCTTGGTGCTGCCACCACGCGTCGCCACCAAACAGGTCGTCATCATTCCGGTGACTCCGAAGGAAGACACCAAAGAAGCCGTGCTCGCGTCGTGTCATGCGCTGGCGGAAACGCTCAGGGCCACCCGCACCTTCCACGGCGATCCGATTCGTGTTAATGTAGATACTCGCGATATTCAAGGCGGTCAGAAAAAATGGGATTGGGTGAAAAAAGGCACGCCGATCCGTATCGAAATCGGGCCTCGCGATATCGAATCACGCAAGGTTTGCATGCAGCGTCGCGATCAAGCACCGACGGAGAAGAGCTTCATGGATAAAGAAGAATTTATCCAGAACGTGACGAATATATTGCAGGACATTCACAACAACTTGCTCGCGAACGCGTTGAAGTTCCGTGATGAAAACATCGTTGCCTGCAATGATGTGGCAGAGTTCCACGCACATTGGAGCAAGGAAAATCCTGGTTGGTTGCTCACTCCGTGGGCGGGAACTTCCGAGGAGGAAGAGCAACTTTCCAAACAACACAAGGTCGCCATCCGTTGCTTGCCGATTCCAGAAGCAGGACTTTCCAAAGAACTGTTAGAAAAAATCGACGGCGCATGTTTCCTCACCGGCAAACCCAGCCAGACCATCGCGATCTGGGGACGGAGTTATTGAGGTATATGAATTGGACCGCGTGACTCCAGTCGCGCATCTTCCATAAATGCGCGAGTGGACTCGCGCGGTCCATGCTTCACTCTTTCCATGCACTACTCCAACGCCACTCTTCCGGTGTATGACAAAGACCTGCTTTCACAGGATTCATGCGGACGTATCGCCGAGCACGCGCCAAATGTTCTTCATCACGAATCACACGATCAAAATAATCAGTGGCCCACAAACGACCTGATCTACCGACCTGTTGATTGATCACTCTGGCTGTAAAATTTTTCCATGATCGCACCACCTCTTGAAATCCATAACTATCACGTAACCGGAAAATGACATGAATATGGTTAGGCATGACACACCACTCGATGAGGTCGTAGCGGATACCATCGAAATGGCCTAGCGCATCCGCTACCACGGCAGCGCATCTTGGATCTCGTAACCAGCAACGCCCCATTCCTGCATCTTCATATTCCGCAATTTTACGAGCTAGTTCTGACGCATCATTTGAATCAGGTATCTTCTCATAAGCCTGCTTCAATTTTTCAATCGCATGCGTAGGGAGTGAATCTGCGAGTCGAAAAGTGATACCAGTAACTCTACTGCTGAGTTCGAGATGAGGAAGATAACCACGAGTATGCCAGCCACGGGGGGAGTTGCTATTCATATATGTTCACTTGAACACATATGATGAACGGGTCAATGATTTAAATGGACCGCGTGACTCCAGTCGCGCTTTTTTAAAGAGCGCGAGTAGACTCACGCGGTCCATTAAGTATCCATTAACTCTGTGCGTACGCCTCGACCGAATCACAAGTACAGACGAGGTTACGATCGCCGTGGACGTTGTCGATGCGGGCGACGGCTGGCCAGAACTTGTGATTGCGTAGGTAAGGCAGTGGGAAGGCGGCTTGCTCGCGTGAGTAAGGATGTGTCCAATCGTTTCCGCACAATACCGCGCTAGTGTGCGGGGCATTTTTGAGCGGGTTGTCATTCGCATCCATTTTACCATCGATGATTTCCTGGATCTCGCTGTGGATGGAAATCATGGCATCGCAGAAACGGTCGAGCTCGACTTTGGATTCGGACTCGGTGGGCTCGATCATCAACGTGCCAGTGACCGGCCATGACATGGTCGGTGCGTGGAAACCGTAATCCATCAAGCGTTTGGCGACATCTTCCACCGTGACGCCGGATTGATCCGAAATCGGACGAACATCAATGATGCACTCATGCGCCACCAAGCCGGTTTTTCCGGTGTAGAGAATCGGGAAATAATTTCCTAACCGTTTTGCCATGTAGTTCGCGTTGAGGATGGCGATCTCGGTGGCAGTTCTGAGTCCAGACGCGCCCATCATGGCGATATACATCCATGAAATTGTGTTGATGGATGCGCTACCGTACGGAGCAGAGCAAACAGCATGGCTCTTGTCTTTCATCTCGAAGTGACCTGGAAGGAAGGGCACGAGTTGTTTCGCCACACCAATGGGGCCGACACCTGGGCCGCCGCCGCCGTGAGGGATGCAGAAGGTTTTATGAAGATTCAAGTGGCAAACATCCGCGCCGATCAAGCCTGGCGAAGTGAGTCCGACTTGCGCGTTCATGTTCGCGCCGTCCATGTAAACTTGGCCGCCGGCATCGTGGATAATGGAAGTGATCTCACGGATCGTTTCCTCAAACACACCGTGCGTGGATGGATAGGTGACCATCAGCGCGGAGAGATTGTCGCGATGCTCTTCGGTGCGCGCGATGAAATCCGCCATGTCGATGTTGCCGCGTTCATCGCATTTCACGCCGACCACTTTCATTCCGCACATCACTGCGGAGGCAGGGTTGGTGCCGTGGGCGGAAACGGGGATCAAACAAATATCGCGATGACCTTCGCCGCGCGATTCGTGGTAACGGCGGATCGCTAACAGTCCCGCGTATTCGCCTTGTGAACCCGCATTTGGCTGAAGCGAAACGGCAGCGAAACCGGTGATTTCCGCCAACCAGTTTTCCAACTGCGTGAGCATTTCGATGTAACCTGTCGTCTGAGATTTCGGTGCAAACGGATGGATGGATGAAACTTCCGGCCAACTCAGCGGCAGCATTTCCGATGTCGCGTTGAGCTTCATCGTGCAGGAACCGAGCGCGATCATCGATTCGTTGAGCGCGAGATCTTTCGATTCCAAGCGCTTGATGTAACGCAGCATCTCGGTTTCGGAATGATACGCATTGAAGGCCGGCGCAGTGAGGAATTTGGAAGTGCGGTCGAACGCCGCGGCCCACGCTTTACCATCGATCCCGCCATCGATGCGCGAGACTTCGAACAAACGGCAAAGCGACCAGATGTCACTTGAGACAACCGTTTCATCGAGAGAAATTCCGACATGTGAGTCATCGATCAAGCGTAGGTTGAAACCATGCTCGGGCGCGGCTTCGACCAGTGCGGTTGCTTTGCTGGTTTTGACGATGATCGTATCGAAAAACGCACCGGCTTCAATCTCGTAACCACCAGCAACCAACGCCGCTTTCAGCTCGCGTGCTTGGGAGTGGATCTTGCCAGCGATCGCTTTCAAACCTTCCGGTCCGTGATACACCGCATACATCGATGCCATCACTGCCAACAACACCTGAGCGGTGCAGATGTTAGAAGTCGCCTTGTCGCGGCGAATGTGTTGCTCGCGGGTTTGCAGAGAAAGCCGATAAGCGGGCTTGCCTTGTGCATCGATGGAAACGCCGATCAAGCGACCCGGCATCTTGCGTTTCAACGCGTCTTTGCAAGCCATGAAACCCGCATGCGGACCGCCGAAGCCAAGCGGCACTCCGAAGCGTTGTGAGGAACCGATGCAGATGTCGGCTCCGAATTCGCCGGGCGATTTCAGTAAAGTCAGCGCCAACAGATCCGCCGCGCAAATGGTGACCGCACCGGCGACTTGTGATTTCTCAAAGAAGGCGGAGAAATCGTCGATGCGCCCGCGGGTGTCGGGATATTGCACGATCACCGCGAATAAGTTATCAGCTGCCGCTGGATCGAAATTTTGCCAATCGCCAACGATCACATCTAGACCAAGCGGCTCGCAGCGGGTTTTCACCACATCGATGGTTTGCAAATGGCAGCGATCCGAAATGAAAACGGTTTTGCCTTTCGGCTTGCCTGAAAGCGCGAGCGTCACGGCCTCGGCGGCGGCGGTGCCTTCATCGAGCAGAGAAGCGTTCGCGACATCGAGTCCGGAGAGATCGGTGATGAGAGTTTGGAAATTCAGCAGCGCTTCCAAACGACCTTGTGCGATCTCGGCTTGGTATGGCGTGTAAGCCGTATACCAACCGGGATTTTCCAAGATGTTTCTCAAAATCACGCCCGGCGTCAGAGTGCCGTAGTAACCTTGGCCGATGAAACTTTTTACAACTTTGTTCTGGCTCATCCATGCGCGCAACCATGCCAGAGCCTCATGCTCGGAAAGCGCTGGCGGAAGATTCATCTCCCCTTCCATGCGGATTCCAGCAGGCACAGCTTCGGAAATGAGTTGGTCGAGCGTGCCGTGGCCAACTTGTTTGAGCATCTCGGATTTTTCAGATTCTGAAGGTCCGATGTGGCGGGCGAGGAAGTTTGATGTAGCGGCCATGATTTCGCCACAGCTCATGCAACAGGAAAGCCCACCCTGCAACCCAGAATCTCAGTTGGGGGAAATTAACAGCCAACTCTCACTTGGCGGTTATGTGGGATATTTTTAACCACTGAGTACACGGAATACACGGAACGTAGAGAATCTGGAACTTTAGCATTATCACCATCATTTGTTAAGCGTCCAAGAAAGCATATCAATTCCGTGTATTCCGTGCGCTCCGTGGTTCAATAGAATTTAAGCTGCCGGAGCTGTCTGGTCAGAGAATCAGCTCCGAAGCGGGACTAAAAACCTACTCCGGCCCCTCGATGCCTGGTATCGGGTCTTTCGGATGGATGGGTTTTCCTTCCCAGATCGGAACGCCATCGCGGTATTCAAGGATTCTGGCTGCGCTTTTGGGAGCGTGCGGGGCTTGGTTTTCTGGGATCCATTTGCCTAGCCGCACCATTTCCACTGCGTAATTGGGATCGCTAGCGAGGTTTTTGAATTCATTCGGATCGCTTTTCATGTCGTAGAGCTCCTCTGAACCATCGACATAACGGATATAACGCCAATTTTTATCGCGGACTGAGTTATTGCCGGGATTGTGATTTGAAATTGCGGGCCATTCGCGAGTGGTGGTCGCGTCTTTTAATTGCGGAACGAGCGAGTGGCCTTCGAGTTGTTTTGGCAAAGGCAATCCAGCGAGCTCACAGAGCGTTGGAAAAATATCTAACAACTCAACGGGTTCCGCGCAGGTTACGCTCTGCGCTACACCGAGCCCAGCGAACATCAATGGAACGCGGGTGGATGGCTCCCAAAGAGTGTTTTTCCCAGTGATCAATTTTTCACCAAGGTGCCAACCATGATCCGACCACAGAACAATGACGGTGTTTTTGGCATGCGGTGATTTTTCCAAAGCATCCAAGACCCGACCCAACTGCGCGTCCATGAAGCTAATCGACGCGAGATAAGATCTAACAAGATTTTTCCACTGGTTCTGCTCTTCTAAAAATTTCAACCGCGGTTCGGGTAAATTCCAATGCAACCACCATGAAGCGCGCGGAGTATCCGTTCTGTCATCTCTGCGGATTTCTGGAAGCATCAAGGTTTCCTCAGGATAAAGATCCATCCATTTCTGAGTTACGAAACACGGCACGTGTGGCAGGAAAAATCCAGCGGACAGGATAAACGGTTGGTTCGCTGGCATATTCCCAAGCTTTTCCACTGCCCAGCTCGCAGTTTTATAATCGTCTTTATCTTCGTCTCTGTGCGGAAAAACGCCCCAATCCATGAGTTTTGTTTCGCTGGGCGTGTTGACTAATTTTTTCGGGGGGAAAGGCCCTCCCGACGTCGATGGCCCGACTTCATCCCAATCCGGACCATTCGCTTTTCGCCCATACGCAGCATGGAACACTTTTCCTGCCATGTAGCTTCGGTATCCTTGTTCGCGAAAATATTCTGGCAATGTTTTCAAATGTGCGAGCTGCGGTGTATCGCGAAGAAACGGAGACAATCCGTAGATGCCGGTCGAGGTTGGGCGCTTTCCTGTTAGAACACTGGTTCGCGAAGGATTACATAACACACTCTGGCAATGCGCGTTGGTGAAGGTGACGCCCATTTTCGCAAGCCGATCAAAATTCGGCGTCTTCGCTTGTGGATGCCCACCCAAAGGGCTCACCCAATCATTCAGATCATCGACGGCGATGAAGAGAATGTTGGGTCGAGAGGTTTGGGCATGGGCTACTGCCGAAAAAGGAAAGAGCAGCAGCCCTGCGTATATGAATTTTTTCATATGTGAATGGATATTGAATCGCTGAAATCGCTCATTTTTTCGGTTCTTGCCACGGAACGAGCTGCGCTGCGGCGAGGTGGGCATCCAAGGCGGCGGTCATTCTTTGTAAGCGCTCGGGTTCTTTCGAAGCGAGGTTATTGGCCTCAAGCGGATCGCTTTTCAGGTTGAATAATTCAGACGGGCTTTTGATATCTTCGCGAATGATTTTCCACTCGCCTTCTTGCATGGCTTGCTTGGTGGTTTTCTGAAGCCACATGTAAAATTCAGGTCGTTCAAAGGCAGGTTGTTTGCCGGTTAGCAAAAGTGGTTTGAGCGAGCGACCTTCGATCTTGAGTTCGATGGGGACTCCGCAGAGATCAGCGAGGGTTGGAATCAGATCCATGGTCAGGGCACGGAAATCGCTTTTGGCGGCATGGATTTTTCCCGGCCAACGAATGGATGTCGGCACTTTGATTCCTCCATCGTAAAGCGTTCCTTTGCCGTCACGAAGCTGGCCGTTGTTGGCGGCATGCTTTAAATCGCCCCCATTATCCGAGGTGAAAACGACGATGGTGTTTTTGGCTTGGCCGGATTTCTCCAACGCCGCGAGCACCTGACCGATCCCGTCATCCATGTGTTCGATGAGCGCAACGATACCAGCGCGTTTATCTGAAATTCCTTTTTCGCGTTGTTTGACTTTTTCTAACCATTCCGGCGGCGGTTGTATCGGATCGTGTGGCGCGTTGTAGGCGAGAAATTGAAACCATGGCTTGTTAGATTTCGCGCAGCGCGCTATCGAAGCGATCGACCATTCTGTGAAAAGATCGGTGGCGTGACCTTCGGGTTCGATCTTTTCCCCGTTCAAGCGCATGTAGTTTTGACCAGCGCGGGTGTGCTTCCAGTAATCGTCCATCATATCGCCGAGCCAACCGTGGAATTCATCGAAGCCACGTTGATTCGGTAGATTTTCCTCCGTCAAGCCGAGGTGCCATTTGCCGATGAGAGCGGTATGATAGCCGTTTTTTTGAAAGATCGCGGGTAGCATCGTGCTGTTAGGATCGAGATATCCCCAATTGCCACCTTTGTAATGACGAATCACTCCGGGGACGCCGACCAACTCTGGATAACGACCACTCAAAAGCGCGGCGCGTGTCGGAGAACAGACACAGCTATTCGCTTGGAATTGATCGAAGCGCATGCTTTCGGAAATCAGTTTGTCGAGATGCGGCGTTTGCATGTCTTTGGCTCCGTAACTTGAGAGGTCGCCGTATCCCAGATCATCCGCCATAATCAACAAGACATTGGGACGTGCGGTTTCCGCTTGGGATGAAACCATAAGTAAAACGAACAAAAAGACAGCGCTGAGGGTTTTCATAAGTGAGTAAAATATTTACTGATGCAATTCTGATGATCTTGCCAGCGTAGAAATCCATCTAGATCATATTCGCTATGGAACGGATTCATTATGTTACGTCGCGTGTTTTAATATGGCTGCTTTGCATGAGTGCGATGTCCGTTGCTGAAGAACCAAAGCAGCCTTTCACACCGGGGTTTTACGCATTTCAAAATGGGATGAAATTCAAGTCTGCAGAAGTGGGAGTCAGCATCATCAAAGAACTCGGTTACCAAGGAGTCGGGTCCGCCGAACCTCGAGACCTCGCAAAGTTCAAAGCAGCTTGTGAAAAAGAAGGGCTGAAAATTTTCAGCGTGTATCTCGGGGGAAAAGTGAACGCGGACAATTTCAGTTATGGAAATGAAGTTAACGAAGCGATTGAGATCCTAAAAGGAACCGATGCGTTGATAGAGCTCAACGTTCAACGCGGAAATGACCCGAACGATACGCAAGCGATCGCGATGGTGAAAGAGATAGGCGAGAAAGCGAAAGCGGCCGGGCTCAAAGTCGTGATCTATCCGCACGACAAATTTTACATCGAACGAGTCGATCACGCTGTAAAAATTGCCAAAGCCACCGGCTGTGACAACATCGGTGTTGCTTTCAACTTATGCCACTTCCTTAAAGTCCAACCGACCGACGATCTTTCCAAAACGCTTGCCGATGCTAAACCCCTGCTCTGGAGCGTTAGCATAAGCGGCGCGGATGCAGACGGAAAAGATTGGAATACATTGATCCGTCCGCTTGATGAGGGAACGTTCAATCCTTCTGTTTTTTTGAAGCTGTTACGTGAAATCAACTACGATGGCGCCATCGGCCTGCAATGCTTCAACATCCGCATCGACGCCAAAGAAAATCTCACACGCTCTATACAGGCATGGAATAAACACTTCGCCTCGATTCAGGAAAAATAAAACAGATAATTCTGTTAGAAGGTCGCCGTTGGATGAATTTTACTCGGATTATTTCATCAAGGATTGTGCGAGCTTGTAGGCTTGGGTATCTGGGGAGGTTTTGGAATGTGCGAACAGAGTTCACAGCGTAAGATGCCGCGTTCAGGGATGTAGCGGGCGGTTTCGACGATGTTTCCCTTCGCCCAGAGTGCGCCCACATAGGCGCCCATCGATGATCCTGCGATTGTATGAACCTCCATGCCGTTTTCCTCAAGCACTTGCAGCACGCCGACATGCGCCAACCCGCGCGGGCATAGCAATCATTTCTCCTGAAATGAACGATGTTTTGAAAAATCATACTTAGGATTTCGGTATGAGGGTTTTGAATCCTAAAAATCCATGACCCATCCCTATCAACTCAGCAGTCGTCGCAATTTCCTCAAAGGCATCACCGCAACTACCGCTGCTGGTATCGCGATGCCTAACCTTTTGCTCCGCGCCCAAGACACACCGGCGAGCAAACGCGTTGCGGTGGGCTGCATCGGCGTGGGTGGGCGCGGTTTTAATGATTTGATGAACGTTTCGAAAGACAACGAAATCGTCGCGATCTGTGATGTCGATGCTATGCATCTTGCCAAAGCCGCCGCAAAATTTCCCAACGCGCGCCAATATAAAGATTTCCGAGAATTGTTAGAAAAGGAGAAGTCTTTAGATGGCGTGGTGATCTCCACTCCCGATCACTCGCATTATCCCGCCGCGATGCATGCGATATCGCTAGGCAAGCACATCTGCGTGCAGAAGCCATTGGTCAACACACTTTGGGAAGCGAACCAACTTCATCAAGCAGCCAAGAAAAAAGGCATCATCACTCAAATGGGCAACCAAGGTCACACCTACGAGGAAAACCGTTTGCTGAAAGAATGGTTCGATGCGGGCGTTGTCGGCAAAGTGAAGGAAATCTATGTCTGGACCAACCGCCCGATCTGGCCGCAGGGAAAAGCAGCGGATTTCAAACCCGCACAAGCCGCCCCGGGAAATCTAGATTGGGATCTTTGGCTCGCGGCGATTCCCGACCGCCCATACAGCCCGGATATCCATCCGTTCAAATGGCGCGGTCATTTCGAATACGGCAGCGGCGCACTCGGTGATATGGGCTGCCACAATCTCGATCCACTTGTTTGGTCACTCGGACTCGGTGTGCCGAACCGAATCAACGCGACCGCCGATGGCCTAACAGAAACCGCTTGGCCACGCGGCGCGAAGGTCGAATACATTTGGGACGACGTCCCCGGCCACGGCCAAATCAAGCTCTACTGGTATGAGGGTAAAAACACCGATGGCTCACCTTGCATGCCGCCGCAACCCCAAGGCCTCGCCCAACCACTCAGCGACACCGGCTTCTATGTCGTCGGTTCCGACGGCATCGTTTACAACCAAGGCAGCCAAGTTCAGAAACTCACCATCCTGCCCGAAGCGCGCTCCGTGGAGTTTCTCGCCAACCCACCCGCCAAAAGCCTCGACCGCAGCCCGTCTCCCGGAAACTCGGAACGCGAATGGGCGCTGGCGATCAAACAAGGTAAACCGTTTCCTTTCATGTCGCAGTTCGATTACTCCGTGCCGCTCACCGAGCTCTGCCTGTTAGGCTGCCTCGCCATCCGCACCGGACAACCCATCATCTGGGATCAGAAAACCTCCACCGCGATCGACAACGCAGCCGCGAACAAACTCGTCAAACGCGCCCAATACCGCAAAGGCTGGGAATACGCGGCGAAGGATATTTAATGATCCTTCTCCAAACTCGGATTCGGGATGTGCGTGAAGCTGATTCTCATCGGTGCGGTTTCTCTAACATCTTGGACGGAGCCTAGGTAGACGGCGTCGCGCCCGTAGCGGGCGCGGAGTTTGTCTAGGGTGGCGTCGAGGCGTTGGTGCTTTTCTTTGGTTTGATGGATTTCGGTTTCTGCATCGTCTTCGGCGATCATCGTGGCGAAGAGCTCTGGAGTGAAATTGTTGCGCTCGACCAAGTGCGTGAGCGTGACGGCGACTTGGATGAGATGCGCACGGGCATCGGGGCGATCTCGCCAGAGTTTACCTAACAGATGAATGAGCTGGATGGTGGAATCGGTTTCAGGAAAGCGGATTGCAGGAGTCCATCTTTCGCCCCGGAAAAATGACAAGTGCATGGTCCGCGCGCCGGTGAGCATGCCATGAGAGCGAAGGCGTTCGCAGGCTTTATGGAGGAGTTTGCACAGGATGGGCCAGGCTTTGTTTGGATCGCGGAATTCCGGCGGTAGGACATGGCTGTGACCGATGGATTTTTTCGCGGAAACGATGTCCGGAATTTCCTCGCCACGGATGAGGTGCCAGAATCGATCTCCCATCACGCCGCCCCATGCTTGGTGGAGTAATTCTTTAGGCGCGGTGCAAAGTTTCTGAACTGTGTGGATTCCGGCGGCGTGCATGCGCACCTCCATGTTTCTAGCTATCCCGTTGAAATCGCGGAGTCCAAGCTCGTAAAGGACCTCTGGCAAATCGCGATGTTCGATAAAAAACAAACCATCGGGCTTGCGCATCTTGCTCGCGGTTTTCGCAAGGTAACGATTCGGCCCGACCCCGATTGAAACTTTGATCACCGGTGAAACCTCGCGCGCGATGGTGGCTTTGATTTTCTCCGCGATGCCGCGCACCACCGAAACTTCGCGGAGATTGAGCGGCAGCCACGCCCACATTTCATCGATGCTGAGAACCGCTTCGACGTGGATGCAATCTTCCACTGCGGCGATGATTTGATGGTGAAACCGAATGTATTCCGAGGGCCTGCTTTCAACGATCGCGATGCCCGGACACATGATCCGCGCGTCGCTGATCCGCGTGCCGGTTTTCACGCCGTAAGCCTTGGCCTCATACGAAGCCGCGATGCAACAACTCGACTCCGCCATCACCGGAGCCACTCCCACCGGCCGACCCCGCAACCTCGGATTGAGGTGCTGCTCGACGCTTGCGAAATAAGAATCGCAATCGACAAACAACGCAGTAAGAGGACGAGACACGCCTCAAACTGTCGCGAGTTAAGCGAAATGGTCAATCTGAAAAGTTGTTCATATGAACAACTTTTATTGCGTTAACTTGACCACAAAAAAATCCACAGTCCCGTAGTAAAATGAATCTTCATGCGACCCTGATCGCCTTTTTTCTAAGATAGATAAAGCCACCAGCGTCAGTATCATCCAAATTTTCCGCCTTGGTAACTTTCTCTTTCTCCACCATGAAAATCCATCTCTCCCTCATCCTCTTCCTCGCCATCCAGTTATGCTCTGCGGCTGAGAAAAAACCCAACATCCTTGTCATTCTCACCGATGACCTGGCATTCTCCGATCTCGGTTGCTACGGATCGGAAATCGACACTCCGAATCTCGATCGCCTGGCGGCCAACGGCCTGCGCATGTCGCAGTTTTACAACACCGCAAAATGCCATTCCTCACGCGTCAGCCTCCTCACCGGACGCTGGTGCATCCAAGCGGGAGATATCAAAATGGACAAGGCCGTCACGATCCCGGAGGTCCTCGCTCCTGCAGGTTACTCCACCGCCATGGCAGGCAAATGGCACCTTAGCAAGGAACCCACCGACTTCGGTTTCCAGAAATTTTTCGGCCATCTGTCCGGTGCCTGCAGCTACTACGACGGCGACGATACCTTCCGTCTCAACGGAGAAAAATGGAATGTGCCGAAGGAAAATTTCTACACCACCATCGCCAACGTCGACCACAGCCTCGAGTTCATCAAGGAGGCACGCGACGAGAAAAAGCCATGGTTTCTTTACCTCGCCTTCAACGCTCCGCATGCCCCGCTCCAACCCTTGAAACAGGACTACGAAAAATATCGAAATCGTTACACCCAAGGTTGGGACAAACTGAACCAGGCCCGCTTCGAAAAACAAAAGCAAACGGGAATCATTCCCGCCGACCTCAAAATCTCACCGCGCCCCGATCACATCTCCGCATGGGATTCGCTTTCTCCTGAAATCCGCGATTGGGAATCCCGACGCATGGCTGCCTACGCCGCGCTGATCGATCAAGTCGATCAGGAAATCGGCCGCATCATCACAGATCTCGAATCCGCCGGTGAACTCGATAATACCCTCATCGTTTTCGTTTCTGACAACGGCGCCTGTCCTTACGATCGTCAGAACATCGGAAAAGATTTGGAACCCTACGATTCTAACAGCAAATGGACCGACAGCACTGGCTGGGCATGGGCACGCAATACCCCTTTCCGTTTCTACAAACAAAACCAATTCGAAGGCGGCATCGCCACACCTGCCATCTTTCACTGGCCCGCCGGAATCAAAGCCGCCAAAGGCTCCGTCACCGAAAGCCCCGCTCACCTCGTCGACCTCCTGCCAACCCTCGCGGAAATTGCAGGAGCAAAAATCCCCACCACCTTTCCCGACCGCGAGCCAACACCACTAGCCGGCATTTCACTCACTCCCATCCTCGCCGGAGAAAAATTAGCATCACGCCCACCCATTCATCTTCTTTTCGATGACGACCGCGGCCTGCGCAACGGCGATTGGAAACTCGTCTCCTTCCGCAGCGGCCCATGGGAACTCTACAACATCACCAACGACCGCAGCGAGCTCAACAACCTCGCCGCCACCGAGCCAGATCGTGTAGCCGCAATGTCGAAAGCTTGGCACGACATCGCGCAAGAAACCATGGGCAAAACCTTCCAACCTGTTACCGACCAACTCACCCCAAAACTCCACCGTGAATGGTCAGACTATACCGGAAAAAGATTAAAGAAGAAATGAGCTGTTCATTATCTGGGCAATCATCCTGATCGCTTACGCATTAGTAGAGTGACCGGATTCCCAGCCTTTTTGAGATAGATATAATCCCTAGAACCCGTAATATTCGGACATTTCCTCCTCGGAAATGTTTTATATCCATGAAAGGTTATTGCTCCATTTTCTTTTTTCTAGCACTCCAGCCAAGCTTTGCAGCTGAGGATAAAATCTCCTACGCCCGCGAAATCCTGCCCATCCTTTCGGACAAATGCTTCTTCTGCCACGGCCCGGATAAGGAAAAACAAGAAGCCGATCTCCGACTAGATATTCGCGCCGATGCCATCAAAGCCATGGCTTGGGATCCGAAAAACCCAGCCGATTCCGAAGCCCTGATCCGGATTTTTTCCAAAGATCGCAAGGAGGTCATGCCTCCGCCGAAATCTCATCTCACCCTCACGGAAAAAGAAAAAAACCTGATCAAAACATGGGTCGAGCAAGGTGCGGAATACGAAGCCCACTGGGCATTTGTCACGCCACCAAAAGAAATTCCGGTGCCCGCAACTACCGATAAGACATGGGCAAAAAATCCCATCGATTCATTTATTCTCGCCCGCCTCGAAAAAGAAAAACTCAAGCCCAGCCCACAAGCCTCTCCCGAGCGTTGGCTGCGCCGCGCGACCTACGATCTCACTGGCCTGCCCCCAACCCAAGCTGAGATCGATAGTTTCCTAACCGATCAATCCCCAACCGCAAAAGAAACCGTGGTCGATCGCCTGCTTGCCTCGCCACGTTTCGGCGAACGCGTAGCCATCCCATGGCTCGATGTCGCTCGCTATGCGGATTCATTTGGTTACCAGGCAGATATCAACACCAATGCCTGGCCTTATCGCGATTGGGTGATCAAATCATTTAACGAAAATTTAGCGCTCGATCAATTTATCATCCAACAACTCGCCGGCGATCTACTACCCGAGCCCACCCGCGATCAAAAACTCGCCACTGCCTTCAATCGCATCCACCGCAAAACCAACGAAGGCGGTTCTGTTCCAGAGGAATTCCGCATCGAAGGCATTTCCGACCGAGTCCACACCGCTGGCACCGCCTTCATGGCGCTCACCATGGAATGCGCCCGTTGCCATGATCACAAATACGATCCCATCTCCACGAGGGACTACTACTCCATGGGCGCTTTTTTCAACAGTGTCGATGAATTCGGCCTCATCCAAGGCGGTGACACTCGTGGCGAGGTTTTACCACAACCCGCCTTGCTGCTCCCTACCCCGGAACAGGAAGTCCAACTCGCCAGCCTACAAAAAAATAGCGAAGCCGCCGCTAACGAACTCACCACTTACCTTCAATCCGCAGAACCCGCTTTCCAATCTTGGTTATCCTCTAACAAAAATTTCCCATCTCCCGAACTCGTCGGAAAATTTTCCTTCGAGACTGAAACCAAAGGAGAACTCATCAACGAAGCCGATCCGAAAAAATCTGCCAAAACCGGCGGCAACAAACTCGCCCCTGGAAAAGCCGGCAACGGCATCCTCGCCGATGGCGATAGTCAGACATCATTTCCAGACTTCGGCATCAAACACGCGGATCAACCTCTCTCCATCTCCCTCTGGCTTAAACCCGGTGAAGACTACAAACGCGCCGTCGTTTTTTCCAATACTTCATCCTTCGATGTTCCGTTTTCCGGATACGAACTCCTCATCGAAGAAGGCCGTTTGACTTGGAACCTCGCCCGCGAACTCCCTGGCTGCGCCGCTTCCATCACCACCAAACAAACCATTCCCACCGGCGAATGGAGCCACGTCACCGTTACCAACGATGGTTCACGCAAAGCCGCCGGCCTGAAAATTTTCATCAACGGTAAATCCTCCGAAACCACTACCGTGCGTGACAACCTCACTCGCGATTACAACATCGGCAATGGCCTGGACTTTACTGCCCGTGGTCGCGACATCGGTCTGCGCGGTGGAATGGTCGATGAAATCCAAATTCATACCCGCGCAATCCCCGCGCTTGAAGTCGCCGCTATTCACTCAGGAAAATCCGCATCCGAAATCGCCGCCACGCCCGAACAACTCCGCGAGTTTTACTTTTCCGCTGTCGATCCGAAAGCCCGCGAGATTTCTAACAAATTATTCGCCGCCCGCGCCGCTTATCGCGATGCGGAAAAACCCGTGCATGAAATCGTCACCATGCGCGAGTCCGAGAAACCCATTCCTGCTTACATCCTCGCCCGCGGAGATTACACGCATCCCACCGAAAAAGTCGAACGCGAGACGCCCGATTGGCTCCCACCGTTTCCAAAAGACCAACCGCGCAATCGCCTTGGCTTCGCCAAATGGCTGACCTCGCCGGATCATCCGCTCACGGCCCGTGTCATGATCAATCGCGTTTGGCAGGAAATTTTCGGAATCGGTCTCGTGGAAACCTCGGATAACTTCGGCCTACAAGGCGCGCAACCAAGCCATCCAGAATTGTTTGATTGGATCGCTCGCGATCTGATCAGTCACGGCTGGGATCACAAACGAGCGATCAAACAAATGGTGCTCTCCGCCACCTACGGCCAAGATTCCAAAACGTCCCCCGCTCTCCGCGAACGCGATCCCGCCAACACCCTCCTCGCCCGCGGCCCTGCTCGCCGACTCACCGCAGAAATGCTCCGCGACTCCGCACTCGCACACTCTGGCCTGCTTGCCCCAACCATCGGTGGTCCACCCGTACATCCTTACCAAGCCCCAGGATCCATGTGGAAAGACATCAATAATTTCCTCCCCGTATACAAAGCCGACAAAGGCGAAGGACTCTACCGCCGCTCACTTTATACTTTCTGGCGCCGCACCACCACTCCGCCGAACATGACCTTGTTCGACACCTCAACCCGCGAGGTTTGCTCCACCCGCCGCATGACCACCAACACTCCCCTCCAAGCCCTCGTCATGCTGAACGATCCGCAGTTTGTCGAAGCCGCCCGCAAACTCAGTGAACGCATTATCAAACACGGTGGCACCACCGATACCGGCCGCGCAACATGGGCCTACCGCGAAGTCATCGGAAATGCGCCTACACCCGAGCAAGTCACGCTTCTAACAGAACTCATCACCGAACAACGCGGCTTCTTCACCACTCAATCCTCCGACGCCAACGCCCTTCTAAAAATCGGCGATGCACCCGCCGACCCCGCCCTCGACAAAACCGAAATCGCCACCTTCACCACCCTAGCCCAAGCCCTCCTCAACCTAGACTCCAACATCACGCTGCGGTAAAAATTCAGCTTCCTTTTCAAACTGAATCAACTAGCAGTGTTCAAGAGCGATATGAAGACCGAACTCCGATTGATGGTCTTACTGTTTCTCGTCCTTGCTGGATCCATCACACTCACCTCCGCTGTCGAGACGCTTGTCGATGTGCAGAAAATTCGTTCCCTTTCGCGCGAACAAGCAGCACACGCCATTCCCATACGGTTAAGCGGTGTGGTGGTTTACAATGGATTGAATGATCTCGTCCTGCACGACGGCAAGGAGTCAGTCTACCTCGATTTCCGGTTTTCAAAAGAGCAGGGTGTCTGGCGAGGAGCAAATCCCAATCTTAGCAAATTCGTTCCAGGAACTGGCGTAGTTGTCGAAGGCGTCACGGATCCCGGAGGATTTTCGCCCATGGTTCTGGTCTCGAAAATTAACAATATCGGGCCAAAGCCCATCCCTCCTCCGCTCCGCCCAGCTACGGAAAAACTGCTATCCAGCTCGAATGATTCGCAATGGATTGAGGTGGAAGGAATTGTTAGAAAAGTTGATATCCATCCACATAACATCGACACGCTCACACTGATGGTAGGCGGACATTACTGCTATGTGAATATCGAAGGCGAATTGGGATTCAAGCGAGAGCAGTTGGTCGATGCCAAAGTCAGGGTGCGCGGAGTTCTTTTAAACATCACCAACCTGCGCTCACAGACGGCGGGAATAAAACTGCACAGCAACGGACGAAAAGATATCGACATCATTAAACCTCCGCCATCCGATCCATTCTTGGCTCCGGAGATGCCAATCGGCATGTTGATTTCCTATCAGCCCAATGTCGACTTTGGCCATCGTGTGGTATCCTCTGGCGTGGTCACCTTCGCCATACCGGGCATCTTCTATCTTATGGAGAACGGGGTATCCGTGCGCGTGGAATCAGCCGAGGCACAGATCACAGCCGGTGACTTGGTGCAGGTAAGCGGCTTCATTGATGCCTCAAGGGGGCTCGCATCATTCCGCGAGGCATTGGTAAAAAAAGTTGGATCCGGAGCCACTCCACCGCCAGTTGAGGCATCGATTTCTAACATACTCAATCCCAAGACACGCAGCGCGGAGGAAATGATTGCTGTACCAGAACACCCTGATTTCGACGGCAGGCTCATCCGCCTAAAGGGAGCACTGCGCAGGGTATTACCACCTGGCAAGGACGGAAACACCACGGTGATCGTGGAATCCGAATCCCATCTAGTCTATGCCCTACTGCCTGGTAATGCCCCCGCATGGAAGGAGGGAGCATGGGTCGAACTTACCGGTGTCTGCGAGTTGGAAATCGCAAGGATCGACGAAATTCCATGGTTCTCGATCAAGGGGTTTCATGTCTGGCTATCTTCACCAGCAGATCTGCGCGTGATTTCAGAACCACCTTGGTGGACACCCCAGCGGCTCGGCATGTTGCTTTTTGGGATCATTCTTATTCTGGTGATCGCTCTGCTCTGGGGATATGCGATGCGCCGCCAAGTTGCACTTCGTGGCGCACAGCTCGCTGCGGAAATCAGTGCGAGGGAGTCCGTTCAAATCGAGTATGAAACAACCCTTCGCGAGCGTCAGCGCCTCGCCCACGATCTTCATGACACGCTAGAACAGGCATTGATGGGGGTGGCTCTGCAGCTGGAAATTGCAAGCCGGAGCCAAGTCACCGATCCAAATCAGAGCGCTCATCACCTAACGCTTGCCCGGCAGTTTCTCGAGCGAAGCCGCAGCGAAGTCCACCGCACGGTCTGGGATCTCCACACTCATGGTCAGGACGGCAGGGATTTTCTGGATATTCTGGAGGAACGGGTTTCCTCCATGGTGACGGGTTCAAGCGTTACGATCACGCTCAGTCGTGAGGGCGACGCGCGTCCCATCCCCGACTTGATCGCGGGCAACATGCTGCTGCTTGCTCAAGAAGCGATCACCAATGCCTTGAAACATTCTGGAGCTCTTGGAATCAAAATCGTTCTGCGGATGCCGCCCGACTGTTTGGAACTAATCATCGAGGACAATGGCTGTGGATTTGATTCTGCTCTGGCACCAGGTCAACAGGATGGGCATTTCGGATTACAAGGCATGCGTGAACGAGCCAAACGCATCGGCGGGAAAATCGAATTGATTACAAGCCCCGGTCATGGCACAACCCTCCGCCTATGGGTTCCGCTTATTTGCGGGAAATCGGAGTTGTCCGTTTCCAAAGATATCATGAATGAATAGATGAAATCTAACAAACCCAATCCGATCCGAATTATGATCGTCGACGATCATTCCATGGTTCGCATGGGAATGGCTGGATTACTGGCAATGGAGCCGGACATTGAAGTCGTGGCGGAGGCAGAGGACGTGAGCCATGCGGTGGCTGAATTCACGAAGCATCAACCGGACGTCACGCTAATGGACGTGCGCATGCCCGGCGGCAGCGGTTTGGATGCGCTATCACTCATCAGAGCAGCTCACCCCGCAGCTCGGATCATCATACTCTCCACGTATGATCTGGAGGAGCCGATGGTCGCCGCCCATTCCCTAGGAGCCAGCGGATATCTACTCAAGTCGGTGCAGTTTGATGAACTCGTCGCGGCAATCCGCAGTGTGCACGCAGGCGGAAACTGCTTCTCGGGGGCACTACAAAACCACCTCGCCGCAAGAACCGGTAAAAAAAACCTGACTTCACGCGAGATCGAAACCCTGGATTTTCTGCGCCGCGGGTTTTCCAACAAGGACATCGCAGGAGCCATGGGAATCTCGGAAAGCACCGCCAAGTTCCACGTCAAGGCGATCCTTGCCAAGCTACAGGTCGTTGACCGCGCGGAAGCCGTCGCCGCCGCGTACGAACGCGGGCTGCTCCAGGTGGACTGAAACCTATCCTTTCGGGTAGTATGCAGATCAAGGATTCGTGGCATGATATTCAAATTCATTGGAGTTCTCTGGGCGGAAATCACCTTAAGAAATTCTAAGAAATCCTCAAAACGCCCCCACGAGAAAATCATGAAACCAAAATCTACCCTCCACTCCTTCCTCCTCGCCGCCGGCAGCAGCCTGCTCGCGATCTCCTCTGCTTCCGCCCAAGCCATTTTTTGGGACGGTGCCGGAGGTGGCACATGGGGCCTTACAACCAACTGGAGTACAGATCTTGTTCCGACAAGCTCCAATGATGTTACCATCCTCGGCCCACTCAACGTGGCTGGTGCCCTGACGCTCAACTCGGCGGTTAGCATGAACGTGAACTCCATCAACTTCACTAATACTGCGGCCACCAGCGTCCTGAGTACTTCGGGTGGTTTAACTTTGAACATCGGGGCAGGTGGCCTTACCACCGGCACTGGATTGGTAACGATCGGAGCTAACGCTGCTAACGGCATAAATACGAATGTCACTGCCGCCCAGACTTGGAACGTGGGTGCGGGTGGCTTGATTTTAAACAACGTCAATCAAGGAGCCTTCACCATCACCAAGACAGGCACAGGCACCCTGACGTATAACGCTGGTTTTGCCAACGGCAGTCTCGGCTTCGAGGGCGGCCTGACTGTCAACGCCGGCCTCGTGAATTTGAATTTCGTGAACTGGTCCTCCACTTCGGTAAGTCTCATTAATTCGACCGCCACCCAGACTCTCGGTGGCGGGAATCTTACGTTCACGGGCAGGAACGCTACGGCCTCAATTCAGGGCTTGGGTGCGATCACGACAACGGGCGGCTCCAGCACGCTTTCATTGGTTGCTACCGGCACGGGTAGAATGACCGTGACGGCGGCGAGCTTCGGCTATACTGCCGGCAATGCCGTGGCACTGGTCAATGGCACTAATCTGGGTAGAGACACAGCCACTACCACCGCTGTGTCGCGCCTCATTCTTACCTCCGCCCCGACTTTGCTGGGCACCACTGCCGCCGCCGCCACGGGTATCAACTCAGCAGCCAAGGACACCGTGATCGTCTCCTATCTGGTCGGCGAGGCGACCACGACAACAGGCGGATTGGGCACGGTATCAGGCACGGCGAATACCTTCCTGACTTATCACTCCACCACTGGCCTGCGTCCGCTCAATCAGACGGATGAGTTCACCAGCAATGCCTACACGAGCGGACACAACACCCGGATCACTTCGGCCACAGCAGCGACTGCCACGGCTGCCATCAACTCGCTACTCGTCACTTCCAATGCTGCCAGTGCCGTATCCATCACCAATAGCTCGACACTCACCGTGACCAGCGGTGCTGTCCTATTCACTAACAACGGTGCGACCGTCACTGGTACTGCAGGCAACATTCTCGGTTTCGGCGGTGCGCAGGCTCAGATCTCCACGAACAGCGGTGTCACCGCCACGATCAGCGCACAAATTTCAGGTTCCGGCGGTCTGAACAAGAGTGGCGCAGGCACCCTGATCCTCTCCGGCGCGAACTCTTTAAGCGGCGGTGTCTCCTTGGCTGCTGGAACTCTACAACTCGGCGGCACCGGTGCACTCAACAGCACAGCAGGTTCGGAAAACGCCGTGTCTTTTGTTGCCAATAGCCCGGGCACGCTGGCGCTGGCTGGCAACAGTGTCACCATCGCCAACCTCTCGACCAACACCACCACACCGGGCACCAATTTTGTCCAGAACGCTAACGGCTCGGCCGTCGGTGACGCCACCCTCACCGTGGGCAATTCCACTAATGCAAGCGGAACCTATGCCAACACCATTCGGGATGGCACGGGCGGCGGAACACTTGCCCTCACCAAAGCAGGAGCAGGCACCCTCACACTCACCGGAACCAACACCTACACCGGTGGCACCCGCATCGATATCGGCACCCTCACCCTCGGCCATGCTACCAACACCCTCGCCGACACCGGCGCGGTCAACGTCAACGGCGGCGCGCTCGCCCTCGGCGCCAACTCCGACACCGTCGGCGCGGTTACCCTCACTAGCGGCAGCATCACCGGCAGCACCGGCGTTCTAACAGGATCCTCTTATGGCGTGCAGAGCGGCAGTATCTCCGCCAAACTTGGCGGATTGGGCATCTTGACAAAGAGCACGGGTGGCATCGTAACTCTAACAGGTGCCAATACCTATACCGGCGCGACCAATGTCGATGCCGGGACACTGGTGGTCAACGGCAACATCTCCACCAGCTCACTCACCACCGTCGCCATTGGTGCAACCCTCGGCGGTTCAGGCACGGTAGGCAAAGCAACGATCAACGGCACACTCGCTGTCGGCAACAGCCCTGGCCAAATGAATTTCACCGACACATTGAATCTAGCAGGCACCACGATCATGGAAATCGATGGCAATTTAGGCGCCGGTGTCACTGGTGGACATGATTTCATCAACCTAACAGGCGCAGGAGCAGCTGGAGTCCTCACCTACGGCGGCACCATGACCCTCGATATTGGCGTGCTCTTCGGCCTAGGATCTTACACTTGGAACTTGTTCGACATGGCCAGTAAAACAGGAGCCTTCACCAGCATCACCCTTGCCGATCAGTATTCGGGAAATCTGTTAGATGGCGATCTCAATGGTGTATGGGATCTCACTAGTGGCAACAACACTTGGGTATTCAACGAATCCACAGGCTCTCTCGATCTCACTGTTATCCCCGAGCCCAAAGCTGCGCTGTTAGGAGCTATCGGCTTACTGCTTATCCTCCGTCGTCGGAGGAACTGAATCCAAGTCATTTCGCGAGATTCATGAATCATTTTAAAATCCATCATATTGCAGCAACCCCATCATGATAAGAAAGGCACATAGTTCAATCGGCTGGTGGCTAATGTGTATGCTCCTTGCTGGCTCCGTTCTTCCGGTCTCAGGCCAAATGGCAGCGACTTCGAATGGCAAGTATGTCGGCAACGTTCTCAGCACTACGGATACCGTTTTTGATACCTACTGGAATCAGGCAACTCCCGAGAACAGCGGTAAATGGGCAAGCGTGGAAGGGACGCGCGATGTGATGAACTGGACTCAGTTGGATTACATTTACAACTATACCCGCACCCGCGGCATCCCGTTCAAACTCCATGTCCTCGTATGGGGCCAGCAATATCCCACTTGGATGGACCCTTTAGTTACGACCATGAATAACACGCTATTGAGCGCGGAGGTGCGCGAAGCGGCGCGCGTGGAGATACGCGAGGAAGTGGAGGAGTGGATCGCTGCCTGTGCCACTCGCTATCCCGGCACCGAATTGATCGACGTGGTCAATGAGGCATTAAACGGGCACGCGCCAGCACCCTACAGGGATGCGCTCGGCGGTGCCGGCGCAACCGGCTGGGACTGGGTGATCTGGGCTTTCGAAAAAGCCCGACTGTATTTCCCCAATGCCGAACTCCACATCAATGATTACAACGTCATCAATAACGACGGCACGACCACCTCATATCTCGGCCTCATCAACGTGCTCAAGGATCGCGGTCTGATCGATGGCATCGGCGAGCAAGCCCATTTCTACGCGTCCACTTCCCTCACCACGCTTCAGAACAACCTAAACCGGCTCACCGCCACTGGCCTTCCGGTCTACATTACGGAATTGGATATCAATATAGCCGATGACACCGCCCACCTGACCCGCTACCAGCAATTATTCCCGATGTTTTGGACTAACCCATCAGTCCGCGGCATCACCTTCTGGGGCTACAAGCAGGGCCAGATCTGGCAAACCAATGGCTACCTGCTCCGGACCGATGGCAGCGAACGTCAGGCTATGACATGGTTGAAAGATTACATCGCGGCCAATCCTCAGTCATTCAGCGCTTCCGTCACCTCGCCGACAAACGGCCAGGGATTGAGCAATGTGGCGCCCGTCTCCGCCACGGCCACCGTTACCTACGGCACAGCCCCCTTCACGGTAACATTTCAGAGAAAACTCGATTCCGATACCGAGTTCACGACGGTTAGTTCGGATACCACCTCACCCTACACAGCAGATCTCGGAAATCTGCCAGTGGGAAACTATCAGATCCGCGTGATGGTGACCGACGCCGACTCCCAGACGACCACCTCCCCGATAAACACATTCAACATCTTCCCCGCTTCAGGTGGCGCATGGCTCGGCACTTCCGGCAACTGGGACGACACCAGCATCTGGTCAGGCGGCACCGTCGCCAATGGAGTTGACTCGACCGCCAGCTTCACCAGCGTGAACATCTCCACGGATAAGACCATCACCCTAAACGGCAACCGCACCATTGGAAACATCGTCTTCACCGATGCTGTCACAAGCTCTAACAACCTGACTGTTTCCGGCGCTAATATTCTTACTCTCGATGTCAATAGTGCGGCTCCGGTCATCAACGTCACCCAAGCTGACCGCAGACTCACCATCTCAAGCGTGGTCGCCGGGAACGAGGGCTTACAGAAAGCCGGATCCGGATCGCTTACTCTCTCCGGCGACAACACCTACAGTGGCACGACCACGGTCAGCTCCGGCACACTCAGACTGGAGGGAAACGCATTCTCTACCACAGCGCGAAACTACTCGATTAGTTCGGGAGCTGTATTACACAACACGAACAACCAGATCCCGACGGGAACGACGACGATTTCGGGCAATGGCACCATACGCGGCTCTTTCACCAACGGCATCGGAACTGGCCGCACCTTGAATCTGAGCATGGGTGCGGGTGGCCTGATCGACATTCCGTCAGGTAGCGGCATTTACAACGGAGGTTGGCAGGCGATTAACTGGACCAGCAACCTAGCGACGCTGAACGTCGATGGATCGCTGAGCATAGTGGATGGCAACGCTATCACCGCCGATACACTGACGGGCGCTGGTTCGATTACTTCAGCCTCTACCGGTACTGCTGCCAATTTCACCCTCGGAGCAAGCAACGGCTCTGGCATCTTTTCTGGCAGCATCACCGCCGTAGGCACACGTGTCATTTCACTGGTAAAAAACGGCACTGGCACCCAAACCTTCTCAGGATCCACCACCTTCAGGGGCACCACCACGATCAATGCAGGAGGACTGCACTTCGCGAAGGCCAGCTCGCTCTATGCGGGAGTCACTACCGACTGGGTCAAAACCAAGATCACGGTCAATACCGGCTGCACCATCGCCTTCAACGTCGGCGGTACTAATGAATTTACAGCAGCCAACGTGACCACTCTTCTGAGTGGACTCGGAGGAGCCGTGAACAACAATGGCCTGCGAGCGGGATCAACCATCGCCTTCGACACCACCAACGCCAGCGGCGGAACATTCACCATATCCGATGCCATCGCCAACACTTCTGGCACGGGTGGTGGAGCGGTTGGGCTCAGAAAGATTGGCACCAACACCTTAGTTCTCTCCAACACCAATACCTACACCGGCCCGACCATTATTGATCAAGGCACGCTCGAGGTTACAGGTTCCCTTGGCGCAACCGCAGTCAGCGTCAATGGTGGCACCTTGACTGGCAACGGCAACTTTGGCGGCAATCTCACCATCGGTGCGGGTGCCATGCATTCGCTAGCAGTCGCCTCCACTCCTGCTTCGCAAGACACATCTGTGATCACTGGCACATTGGCGATGGGGGAAAGCACCCTCACTCTCACCGCTGCGTCAATGCCAGCTCCCGGTGTCTATGTGCTCGCCACGGCCACTACCGGCATCACTGGTTCACCCCTCTTTTACAATTACAACGGCATCAAAGGAACCATTTCTGTGGATAACGCCAGCACTCCCAAAAGACTGCTCCTCACGGTGACACCCTTTGAGAGTTGGGCCGCCACCAACTCGCCCACCGGAAATTCGGGCGGCGACTTCGACAACGACGGCGTACCCAACGCCATCGAGTTCGTTCTGGGCGGAGACAAGAACACCGGGGACACGGGCAAACTCCCAACCACCGCGACCACACCCGACAGCAACATGACCTTCACCTTCATCCGCGACCGGGATTCGGTCGCTTCCGGCATGAGTCTAGCCATCGAGATAGGCACCAATCTAACAACTTGGCCGGATGTCTTTACGGTGGGCTCGAATACCGCCAGCTCCACCGCTGGCGTCACCGTCACCGACAACCTCGACGGCACCGACACCGTCACCGTCACCATTCCGCAAGCCACGGATATGCGGAAATTCGCCCGACTCAAGGCGCTAATCGTAGAATGATTTCTGATGCTTGTCGGATCAGCTTTAAATGGCCGAACATGTTGATAGACAAGCCGATCCTGTAGAATCGCTGGGACTTTGCTTCAATAGCTCATTGTAGAGGTAGCAATTTTGTTTGTCTTACCTGATTAACTCGTCATCGAAAACGACGCACGGCTACGAAATCGAGAGAAAGTTCATCCGTGAATCTGCCGTAGAAATTCACGGTGGAAACTTCGGCAAAACTCCTTTAGTAATAGAACCCGCCATTTACCGATCGCTCAGCACTTATCACCATGTTCGAAATCACCCGCCGCCATTTTCTCTCCAAACTCTCTACTGGGATTGGTGGAGCCGCGCTTGCTTCGATGCTGCCGCAGCGGCTCTCTGGGGCATCTGCGTTTGGTGAAAAACTACTCACGGATCACGCACCAAAAGCGAAGCGTGTGATCTATCTGTTCATGTCCGGCGGCCCCTCGCACATGGATCTTTTCGATTACAAACCCAAGCTCAACGAACTCAACGGCCAACAACTTCCCGACTCAGTCCGGCGCGGCCAGCGCCTGACCGGCATGTCGGGCAACCAAGCCGTCCTGCCGCTCGCGGGCTCGCAGTTCAAATTTGCTCAACACGGAAAATCTGGCGCATGGGTCAGCGAGCTTCTGCCACACACCGCTAAAATCGTTGACGATCTCTGCTTCGTGAAATCCCTCTGGACCGAGGCGATCAACCACGATCCCGCGATGACCTTTTTCCAAACGGGTTCGCAGATCGCCGGCCGACCCTCACTCGGCTCATGGGTCAGCTACGGCCTCGGCTCGGAAAATGAAAACCTTCCCGGCTTCGTCGTGCTGGTCACGAAAAAAGCCACCGACCAACCACTCGCCGCCCGCCTCTGGGGCACCGGCTTCCTCGACTCCCGCTACCAAGGCGTGCGTTTCTCCTCCGGAAAAGATGCGGTGTTCTACCTCACCAACCCAGATGGTGTTTGTCAGTCGGGTCGACGCGCGTTGTTAGATAAACTCTCCGCCCTGAACAAAATCGATTTCCAAAATGAGATCGATCCCCGAGAGCGAAACCCGCATCGCTCAATACGAGATGGCTTACCGCATGCAAACCAGCGTGCCGGAAGTCACCGACATCAGCGGCGAGCCGAAATCGATCAAAGAACTATACGGACCCGATGCAGAAAAGCCCGGCACCTTTGCCGCGAACTGCCTGCTCGCCCGCCGCCTCGCAGAAAAAGGCGTGCGTTTCATCCAGCTCTATCATCCAGGTTGGGATCAGCATACCAACCTGCCAGGAGCGATCCGCAAACAGGCACAAGAAACCGATCAAGGCTGCGCGGCTCTCATCGCCGATCTCAAACAACGCGGCATGTTAGAAGACACGCTCGTCGTCTGGGGCGGTGAGTTTGGACGCACCGCTTATTCGCAAGGCAAACTCACCAAGGACAACTACGGCCGCGATCACCATCCACGTTGCTTCACCGCATGGATGGCTGGCGGCGGAGTCAAACCCGGCATGACCTACGGCGCGACCGATGATTACGGCTACAACATCGTCGGCGCCGATGGACAAGCCATCGCCAATCCCTCCAAAGATGGAAAAACCCCCGGTGCCGTTCACGTCCACGACTTTCACGCCACTATCCTGAATCAACTCGGTATCGACCACACCCGCCTCTCCCACACCTTCCAAGGAAGACGATTCCGCCTAACAGATGTTCACGGGCATGTCGTGAAAGAGCTTTTGACATGATATTCATCACTGAACATGACAATGAAATGGCTTAAAATTATTCTGTTCTCATGGATGACCCTTCTTGGTTACGCAAGTGCCCAGACAGATTTGGAAGCTGTAGAAAAGCTGGACACGAATGCCATACCGACTATTTCAGAAGAGGAATACAGCCAAGTATCTAAACGTATTCTTGACCGTATCACGGCGCTCAAGACGGAATACCCAACCCTGAGCAATATGAATTCACCCGACGATTATGAATACAATCTAACATGGACGCTCAATGATCCGACAAAGCCGCATGGTAAGACTAACGCACGCATGGCTGTTTACGGGAAGGATGGATACTGGTTCAAACTACACTTTTATCGCGGACAGTATGAAGGCGCCGCAGATTTTATTCCTATCGAATTTGGAGATCTCAAACTGTGGTTCCAATACGGACATCATGGAAACGCTAAGGAGATTGCTGCAGTCACAACGATCCTGAGAGAAGAGAACGAGGCGTTCTGCAAAAAGCATCCGTGGCAAAAGCCTAATCAGCCTTTGATGAAGACGGCAAAAGCAGCGCAGTAAGTAAAATTCGAGAAGCTCTACTTCACTCCCCAAAGTTTACGAACTAGCGCGGCCATTTCTGGATCGTGCTTCTCGAGTTCCGCACGGGTGTAGGGATAGAAATCGTTTCTAACAAAAAATGCCTCGGTGGCTTCGGCAAAGTATTCCATCGGATCGGTCATCGCATACGCCTTATCCATCTTTTTGTTTCCTTTGGAATCCACGCGCTCGACCTTGTCATATGTTCCGCTGGCTTTCGCTTTTTTATATGCAGCGACCAGTTCCGGATTCTCAAATCCTTTCGGCAGGAAACGATTGTGGTAAGCGTGCGCAAGCTCGTGGAGCGCGAAGTTCGGCATGCGTTTGGTATCTTCCTCGAAAGAGTTCACGTTGGTGAACTCCACGCCTTTACCCATAACTGGATCGCGACCGTTGTTCTTAAGCCAACCGGCATCCGGGTGGAATTCGGCTCTCTCTCCGAATTTTGGATAGTGCTGGGAAAAATAGAGCCCCACTTTTTGCATTTCCGCCACAGCAGGTGCTGGCACCAATTTGATAATTTCATCGAGCTGAACTTTCAACATGCCCAGTGCTTTTTCGGTAGCGGGTTTGGTTTCATCCGAAAGGAGAGTTTTGTTGATGTGAACCGCCCAACCAGAGATGTCTCGGGTCTCGCGCGCGATGCCCGCTTCCGCTGCTTTGCCGCGAGCAAGTGCTTTGGCGCGGATCTCAGCTTTGATTTTCATCAGCCTTTCCGGCCAGACAAAGGTCGGTGCTTTTGATGGATCATAGCCTTCCAAGTGACCTGTTAGGCGCGTGACCGGTTTGGTGTATTTCAATTCGGTCTCGCCAAAAATTTCGCGACACAACTCAGCGAGGCTGGGATCGTATTCGAGTAGTTCGGCACGGGTGTTGACGTGATTGTGATCGTGATCGGGTTCGCGGTTGTTATCGAACCACGACTGCACACCTTCCGCAAAATATTCTCTATCATTCACCGATGCGTATTTGCCTTTCCAAAGACCTTTTGCCATCGCGGCGTCATAGGACTTTTTTAAACGCGCATCGAAAGTGGGATCGAGATTCACAACACCGCGCAGATGGATGTTGTGCGCGATTTCATGGATGAGAATGTTTTCGGTGGCATAAGGATCGCCGGGGTAACCGAGCAAGTTTTCTTCTCCGCAGGAACAATAAGGATCGGTCTCACTGCCGCCGGTGCCGCGGGCACGCGCATCCCAGAAATCTTTCGGTTTGAGGTCGGCGAAGTCAGGGACATCCGTGGTGAATTCATTCCAAGCGATGATCGATAAGCGCGATCCGCTCTTGGTCATAGCTGCGCGGATATCATCGCGTTTCACCAACATCATATCGACCAAGTAGGCGGCTTCGCGCAACGCGTAGTCATTCACCGTGCCGGAAGCAACGATGGGGTAACCTTTGGCATCGAGGTATTTTTTATAAAAGGCGGGGGTCTTCATTTCTGCTGGCGGAGCCGTGATTTCACGAACAGCAGGTGAGGTCTGTGAGAGAGCTGAAGTTGCAGAAAACGTCAGTGAGGCGGCGATCAGGGAAAACAAAACTTTCATAGGAGTTCTTAGCTTGGCCTACGAAATAGCCTCAGAATCTGATGGCAAGGATAAACCCGTTTGGCAGATTATTGTGGAGTGAGTTTTTCTCCAGTCGCTGGCGCGGTGAGCGTGGCCTTACCTGTGAGGAAACCGTGTTTGACCAGAAACTCATCGACTGCGATGAGAGTGACCGTGCGCCATGGATCTTTGTTAAAAAATGAATGCCCTTGTCCTGGTGCGATCTGGAGATCGATGGTTTTGGTGCCTAAGGTTTTCCATTTCGCATGAGCTACATCCCAGCCTTTTTTCCACGCATCCTTATCACCGAAAAAGACGATGGCAGGTGGCAAGTCTGCTTTGAGATGGGTGAGGATGTCGATTTCAGGGTCGGTTTTGTCAGAGTCGTCAAAGGCGGGATTGAACCAAAGGTAAGCGACCACACTGGTATCGATGTCTTTAGGATCGGCGGGATCGTTGAGGCCGGGGTTCAGCGTCGCGAGTGCGCTGATGTGCCCGCCTGCGCTGCCGCCGCCGGTGATGATGTGAGTGGGATCGATTCCGAGTTCGGGGGCGTTTTTCTTGAACCAACGGATCGCGCTTTTTGCATCGGTGACACAGGCACGCTTTTTTGATTCACCCGGCGCGAGCTTCTCAACTCCAGTTTTACCCAGCATCTGATATTCTGCAGTCGCGCAAACCAGCCCACGGCTGGCGAAGTAGGCTGCAGCGAAGCGAAATTGGCTGAGATCCCCGCCCTGCCAGCCACCACCATGGAAAAGGATCACGCCGGGAACTTTGGATTTCGCGGGATCGTGATTATGGGGAAAGAAAATTTCCATCTTCCGCTCCACGCCGGCTGATATTTTGTAAACGTAGGTTTTTCCTTCGGGTCCTTCAAACTTTGCGGCAAATACCGATGTGCAAAAGAATGCAAAGTAGATGAGAGAGGTGAGGGATTTCATAGAATAGAAGTGAGTGCAAATACCAGATCTGAGCAAGAATTTAACCGCGAGTGCTCCAAGAGTATTTAACCACGGATTGCACGGAATTCACGGAATGAGCGTATCCACACTAATCTTTGAAATTTTTTTCATCTACACAGCGAACACAAAGCACCAATCCAGCGCTTTAGCTCCCATTCCGTGTATTCCGTGCAATCCGTGGTTAAATTTCTTGATGGAAATATTCCCCCACCAACGTATGACATCACGAAATGAAATCGATCACCTACCTTTTCGCCGCTTCCTTAATCTTTTCGCTACCTGCTGCGGCTGCGGAGAAACTCAAAGCACTCATCGTCGATGGACAGAACAACCATGCGGTCTGGCCGAAATCCACGGTGATGATGAAACAATATTTGGAAGACAGCGGCTTGTTTGAAGTTGAGGTCGCCCGCACTCAGTTCATTTCTAACTACAAGCGCGAGGAAACCTGGTTGCCACTTGCTGATGCTGGCGAAAAACAAGGAACTGATAAACCCGTGCCGGATCCAAATTTCTCTCCTGACTTTTCGAAATACAAAATCGTGGTCAGCAATTTTGGTTTCGGCGCAGCGGATTGGCCCGAGCAAACTCGGAAAAATTTTGAGGATTACATGAAGAACGGCGGCGGCCTGGTCGCGGTGCACGCGGCAGACAACAGTTGGGGTAACTGGCCGGAATTTAACAAAATGATCGGGCTCGGCGGTTGGGGCGGTCGCAATGAAAAATCAGGACCATACGTGTATTACGATGCAGAAGGAAAAGTCGTTCGCGATGACAGCCCAGGCAAATGTGGAAGCCACGGCCCGCAAGGTGAATTCCTCATCACCATGCGCGATAAAACCCATCCCGTCACCAAAGGCTTGCCGGATTTCTGGATGCACACCAAAGACGAGTGCTATTCCAACCTGCGCGGCCCTGCGGAAAACATGACCATTCTCGCCACCGCCGCCGATACGCCACAGCTCCAGAAAGCCGGACGCAACGAGCCGATGTTGATGGCGCTCGATTATGGAAAAGGACGAGTTTTTCACACCACACTTGGCCACGATACCGAGGCATTTGAAGGTGTTGGATTCATCGTCACTTTCTTGCGTGGCTCAGAATGGGCAGCGACAGGAAATGTAACCCAAGCCATTCCAAAAGATTTCCCGTCTGCAGAAAAGTCCGCAACGCGCGGCTTTGAGCTCAAGAAATAAGCTTCTCCGTCACGTTCACTCTTTCTCGTAAACGCGCGCGTAATCGATTTCATAACGGATCGGAAATTTTGTTCCCGATGGATCACCTGCTGCATCGCCGCCGATGGCGAGATTAAGCAAAAGATAATGTGGCTGATGAAATGGATTCTTCGGGCCAAGATTACTTCCATTGATTGTGGTTGTTAGATCGATGGTATTAAGCAATTTATCATCGACGTAGAGATTGATAGCCTTTTCATCCCAATCCATGCGCCAGATATGGAATTTATCGAGCCAATTGGGATCCTTAAACGATTCAAGGGGAGTCTTGCTGCTATCCCACTTTGCTTTCCAGCGCTCTTTTGTGCCCCAGCATGCGTTGGCAAGAATTTGCCCTTTGTAACATTCGAGGATGTCCACTTCACCATTACTCGGCCATTCGCCCTCAACTCCAAGCGTCCAAATCGCCGGCCAAACACCAGCACCAGCGGGTATTTTCGCACGAACCTCAAAGCGTCCATGCTGCCAAGCGTGCAGCCCTACTGTTTTTAAGCAGGCTGAGGTGTATTCGATCGTCGGCCGAGATTTTTTCCAATCATTGCTGCCTTTGGCATGTTCAGGATTAGGCAAATTCACTTTTTTACCTTCAATGATCAGCATGCCGCCTTTGCAGGTCGCGCTCTCTTTTTGATACCATTGCAACTCTCTGTTACGCTTAAATCCTTCCTCAAACACCCAGTTCTTAGAATCAGGCAAACCGTCTTTATCAAACTCATCAGCCCAAACCAGTTTGTAGCCTTTGTGAGGCGTTGGCTCGGCTTGGCAGATCCATGTCAAGGAGAGTGAAATGATGGAAAATATAAGTAATCTCATGATTTGTAGGATTGGAATAATCTTTAAACTTAATTTGAACGCTCAATCGTAAGCAGCGTGCTGTCAATGAGATCAAGGGCTGTACTAAAAGTTTCATCCACGTAGTAAAGACCCCAAACTTCTTTTCCCTTTTCGTCGTCTGCTTCGCGCTTGGGATAACCCTTTAAATCTAACAACTGATAACCGCGAGGTAGAGAGTTGTCGATTTCCACGGCATAAACCAAGGATGACTGATTGTCGCCGGGTTGGTTGATTTCGAGTAGAAGTCGGTAAGGGGTGGATTCCTTGGAATCGCTCGGAAGGATGTAATCCGCAGGATCGAACGAGCCGTTGGGCGTGGGCGATGTGACAGCATCGATGTCTTTTTTCGCTTCCGACTCACGCTTGGCTTTTTCCCAACCGGCATGTTTGAAAGACCAATATGGGGTTTCAGTTTTTTGCTTTGGTTCAAGCAAGGTTTTGATGTGGTAGCCGCCTTGATTTTCTAACCAGATCGAAACTTGGGGTGGCGGTTGTGTCGCGTAAGAAGGTCCGGCTTTGACATTCAAACGCATTTTGTATTGAGGCGATGGGCTGTAATCAAAAACCATTTCATCTTCGCTCATCTCAAATCGTTTCATAGCTGGCCCGAGGTTTCCGCTCCAACCAAGAACGGTTTTAACGGGCGCCGGTTGCCACCAGAACAGACCGCTCAGAACTATGACGATGAGCAAACTCGCCCATAACATTTTGCTTCGCAGATAGCTAGAAAGTGGACGGCTGTTGTTGAAAATATGTAGGGCGATCAACGCCACGAAAACAAATCCCATCAACGCATGCAGACCGATGATGCCGATGGAGAATGGCTGAATAAAAGCGACCACACCTGTCACGGAAAGGACAAGAAACGTCAGCGCGGTTAGTAGCGAAACGGTGCGGCGACCCAAAGTGCCAAGTTGTGGTTTTTTTCTGTTAGACATCTCCAGGAATGATTGCTCCGTGCTGGCGGAGAAGATCGTGAATTTCTTTAAGTGGAATTTCCAGTGGAGTGGATCCTGCTTTCGCAGCGACAGCGGCGGCAGCGCCAGCGGCTTGACCCATGCCCATGCAGGAGGCTTGGACGCGTAGGCCGGAGTTCGCCAAGCGATCGCTACTCACGCATCGCCCAGCGACCATGATGTTTTTGCTGCCTTTCGGAATGAGTGCGCTAATCGGAACCGTCGGGACAATGCCGGGTTTCAGCGGCTCAGGTTTCACGCCGTTCTTCGTGTGGAGATCGACTGGATAAAAAGCGTAGCAAATCGCATCGTCGAATTTTTTTCCGGAACGGTAATCATTCGCAGTGATCAATGTTTCTCCTTCGATACGATAGCTTTCACGGAAACCCGTTTCTGGCTGCATATGCATCAGGCGCGCGCCTTTCTTTTTACGCAGCGAAGCGAGAATGGATTTTCTTCCTGTTAGATTCGCATGCGTGACGGTGCGCGAGTTAGTGGAATCTGCACCGTGGACATAGAGCCGGTGAATTTGACTCCGTCCTGGATCGTGTGCTTCACCCATCATGTAGAGATAGGATCCGGGCTGACGTTCTTCTTCACGCAAACGTGGAAAACCTAACATCCCAACCACTTCGGCTCCGCCGGTGCAATCGATGATTTGTTTGCAGTTCACCCGACGCTTGGTGCCAAACCCGATGCAATCGACCTGCCAGCCGGTTTCGGTTTTGATTACGGTTTGAGGAAACTCATGATAAGCGATTTGCACGCCTGCCTGCCCGCATTTTTCCTCCGCAAGAATCGCGTAGAGAAACTGATTGATGAACACTTGGTTTTGCCAGTGATGTTGCGGGACTTTTGAAAAATCTGGCATCGGTCCTTGATCGAGCTCCACACTTTCTTTCACCAGCTCCCAGCCGATTCCAGCGATGATTTGTTTTCCCCATGCATCGAACAATCCTGGAAATGCGACTCCTCCCGTGGTCATCGCACCGCCTAGCTGTGCTCCGCGTTCGACGAGTAAAGTATTTGCTCCGGCACGTCCGGCTTGAATGGCAGCAATCGTTCCGGCTGTGCCTCCGCCGACGACCAGTACATCAAATTCTTGAGTGATCTCTGGAGTCGCGCCATCTGTGACAGGCGCGGCATGGACTTCTGAGGTAGAAGCGATTCCGAGACCCAGACCTGCGGTGCCAAATAAAGAATGTTGGAGAAAATTTCTGCGACTACTTTTCATTTTTGGATCCGATTGCCGGACTCTGGGAACGTGGAGTGCTGGGAGATTCTTGCAGAGTGCGGATTTTCACCTCTCGCACTCCAGGAATTTTTCTGAGCATTTCCGAGCCGTCTTCTCCCAATACACAGGCCGCGGTCGCGATGGAATCACTGAGCTTAGCGGAATCTGCAATCACGGTTGCAGCAATTCTACGTGTCAGACCAAGGCCTGTGCTGGGATCGAGGATGTGGGAATATTTTACGCCATCGATTTCGACTGACTGATGAAGATCACCCGAAGTGGAGACGGCGGCGTTTGAGAGAAGGAGAATTTCATCACGGTGCTTCAGATCAAATGTCTGCACCGCGACGTTCCAGCTATCGCGCCCTGGCGGTGGATTTCCGAGTCGGATATCGCCACCGGCCACAATCATGGATTGAGGAATTCCGGCCGCGATGAGTGATGCGAGCATGAGATCCGCAGCGTAACCTTTCGCAACTCCGCCGAGATCAAACTCCATGTTTTTTCGCAATAGACTGATGCTACGATTCTTAGGGTCTATGGTAAAAAATTTCCAGCCGACTGCAGCGCGTGCCGCCCGGAGCTTCTCGGGATCTTGCAAGCGTTTTTGACTACGTGTTTCACGCCAGAGCTTCGTCAGAGGACCCAATGTAGGATCGAAAGCCCCATGTGTTGCATCGGCTATACGGCGTGAATATTCTAACAGATCGAATAGCAACGGCGTAAGCGTAATGGACGTATCAATCGGCTTGAAGGCGAGCTGGCTTAGTTCACTTTCGGGCAAATAATCAGAGGCGAGCTTGTTTATCTCCACGCCCAGAGCAAATGCCGCCTCAGCGGCTTTTTTCGCCGCCGCTTGATCATCGGTGTAACATACGATCGTGAAACGCGTAGCCATCAGCTCACGTTCAAAACTCCACTTCTCCGCCAATGCGGCAAGAGTGAGTGAAAATAAAATGAACGTAGTTGTTAGAATGCTACGCATACTTATTGGATCCAGCCTTGAGCCTTTAACCAAAACACGAGGTCTTGTGTCCATGGATGCCGCTTGATGGGATCACCCTTGCTACCGAGTCCCATGCCGTGACCACCTTTTTGATAAATATGGAGATCGAACGGAACTTTGTTTTTCCGCAACGCGCTCGCGAACAACATGCTGTTTTCGATCGCCACTACGTTATCCTCCCACGTATGCCAGACGAAACATGGCGGCGTATTTTCTTTCACCTGCAACTCACTGGAAAGCAAGGTGACGAGCTCATCAGATGGATTGTCACCAAGGAGGTTTTTCTTCGATCCTTTATGCGTGAATTCTCCCATCGAGATCACCGCATAACACAACACGCCGAGATCAGGACGGGAGCTCTGGCGATCTATTGGATCGGTGGCCTCTGCATTTCCAGCATCGAAATGAGTCAGTAAGGAAGATGCCAAATGACCACCCGCCGAGGATCCCATGATGCCGATTTTGGTCGGTTCAATATTCCACTCCGTGGCGCGTGCCCGAACCATGCGAACTGCGCGCGCGGCATCATTCAGCATGATGGGATGACGATATCCTGTGGAGCCGAGTCGATATTTCAGTACAAACGCCGAGATTCCCTGCTCGTTGAGAAATTTCGCGTAATGCGAGCCTTCGTGATCGGCCAAACCACCGTAACCCCCACCTGGGCAAATCACTATCGCCGGCAGTGCTGCTCCGGGTTTTTCGACTAGGTATGGCGTGATTGTAGGGATATCTTTCGGTGTTTCACCCAAGGCACCTGGCGCTTTTCCTGACCACAAAGGTAATGGCTCAGCTGCAAAAATGACGGGCATCAACAATACCGGAAGTATCAATACGGATTTCAACATACCCGAACCATAAATTGATTTTTAGAAATGAAAACCACAGATTGGCTGCGCCAATGTTTAATAAACTACGATTAAAGTGCCGAATGGATTATCCGAACCTGACCGCCAAAGGACTTGTTGTTTTGGCATTTGCACTAGGGAGCTTGGAGGTAGCTACCGGTCAAGCGGCCAAGAACCCCGTCACCTACGAAGCCTTCGGAGCAGTTGGTGATGGCCTGACCGATGATATGCTGGCTATTCAAAAAGCTCACGAGCATGCCAATCAGCATGGCTTACCGGTTCGCTCAAAACCAGATGCCACCTATCACCTTGGTGGCAAATCACTGACTGCTATCATTGCCACAGATACCGATTGGGGAACATCCAAATTCATCATCGATGATAGTAGCGGAGTCGAAAACTCCAGAAAACCGCTCTTTAAAATCGAATCGCTACTCAAACCGATTCCACTCAAAATAGATCGCCTAAAGCGCGGACAAACACAGTTGGATATTCGACCTGAGAGCGACTGCCTTGTGTATGTTGAAAATAAAAATAAGAAACTCTTTATCCGGAAAGGTGGAAACCAAAATACGGGAACCGCACAAAAAGAAGTTTTCGTTCTGAAAAAAGATGGTTCGATCATCGGCGAAATCGATTGGGACTACGATGTGATCACAGAAGTTATAGCCCAACCTATTGACGCGAATTTATTACACGTGCGCGGTGGAATTTTCACCAGCATCGCAAACCAGATGAAACCCGAGGACAAGCCGAACTACTGGGCTCGTAATATTTCGATTACTCGATCCAAAACCGTCATCGACGGCGTGACACACCGCGTGACTGGAGAGAAGGATCATGGGCATCCCTATACGGGTTTCCTTGCTGCGGATCAATGTGCCTACATCATGCTGCAAAATTGCGTGGTCGATGGGAAAAAAGTGTACTCAAAAATCGGCAATGCAGGGAGACCCGTTCCAATGGGCACCTACGGTTATCACGCCAGCCTAGTATTGGACTTTCGTATGAGTAACTGCCGCATGGGCAACGACATCAATGACCGAAGTCGTTGGGGAATCGTCGCCACCAATTTCATGAAAAATATTTTAGTAGAAAAATGTGTCCTATCACGGGTCGATGTTCACATGGGGGTTTCTGGCACATATACGATTAAAGACTCCACGATCGGCCACGCTGGTATCAACGCAATTGGACGCGGTCATTTAGTTGTCGAGAACTCAATCATACAAAGCAATCACCTCATTAGTTTCCGTGATGATTACGGATCCACATGGGAGGGTGATGTTCTTATTAAAAACTGCCAGTGGAAGCCTCCAGCTAACAATAAGCAGCCTACCCTATTCAGCATGTTTAACGATGGCAGCCATGACTTTGGCTATCCCTGCTTCATGCCAAAATCGATACGTATTGAAAACTTAATCATGGATGATTCCGAGAGTCATAAGAATTTCACAGAGATCTCATGCTTCGGCGATCCCATCGGTAAAGCAAAAGACAAACGCCCTTTCCCTTATCAACTAACTGAGAAAATTCAGATTAAAGGATTCAAAAGCAACAGCGGAAAATCACTCCATATTTCCCGCAACCCCGATGTCGAAAAAGTAGTGAAATTTGAAATGGAAGGCTGAACCGTGATTCAGTTGGAAGACACCCACCTACTTCTTCGCCTTATTCATCGCTTGGCTGAACCAGTCGTTTCCTGCAGGTGCGGATGAGGGGCGGTTGTTGTCGCGGCGTGGAGCTTGGCGATCGTTACCGCCGGGGGAGCTGCTGCGCTGGCGGGGTTCAAAATCGGGGTTCGATTTCATCGAGAGGGCTATGCGGCTTCTTTTAAGATCCACTTCCATCACGGTGACTTGGACTTTCTGACCAACTTTGACCACCTCGCTCGCATCGCGGACGAATTGATCGGAAAGTTGACTGAGGTGGACCAGGCCGTCTTGGTGGACGCCGACATCGACGAATGCGCCGAACGCGGTGACATTGGTGACGATTCCGGGAAGTTTCATCCCAACTGTTAGATCCGCAGGTTTCTCGACGCCATCGGCGAAGTTGAACATTTCAAAAGCTTTACGCGGATCGCGACCTGGCTTGGAAAGTTCTGCAAGGATGTCTTGGAGCGTTGGCAAACCGACTTCATCCGAGAGATATTTCTGCAGGTTGATTTTTTTACGCAGCGAATCATCGCGCATGAGATCCGCGACGCCGCAGCCGATGTCTTTGGCCATTTTTTCGACCAATGCGTAGCGTTCCGGATGGACAGCGGAGGCATCGAGTGGATGCGCGGCATCACGGATGCGGAGGAATCCTGCGGCTTGCTCGAAAGCTTTATCGCCAAGGCGTGGGACTTGTTTCAACTCGGCTCGTGAATTGAAGCCGCCTTTTTCGGTGCGGTAAGCGATGATGTTTTCGGCGAGTGTGTTGTTCAGTCCGGAAATGTAAGCGAGTAGATGTTTCGATGCGGTATTCAGCTCGACGCCGACGCCGTTCACGCAGCTCACGACCGTGTCATCGAGTGAAGTTTTCAAAGCGCGTTGATCGACATCATGTTGGTATTGGCCAACGCCGATGGCTTTCGGATCGATTTTCACCAACTCTGCCAGTGGATCCATCAAGCGGCGTCCGATCGAAACTGCGCCACGCACCGTGACGTCTTCGTTGGGAAATTCTTCACGTGCGGCATCGGATGCGGAGTAAATCGAAGCACCGCTTTCGTTGACCATGATGACGGGAATCGAAGATGGGAGTTTGAGTTTTTTGACAAACGCCTCGGTCTCGCGTGAGGCGGTACCGTTACCGATGGCGATGGCTTGGATGTCGTGTTTCTTGATCAATCCGGCGAGCTCGACTGCGGCTTCGTAGGCTTGGCTGTTAGATCCGGCGGTGCAGTGAAGCACGGTGTGATGAAGGAGATTTCCTTGGGCGTCCAGCACGACGGTTTTGCAACCCGTGCGGAAACCAGGATCGATCGCGACCGTGCGGCGGCGGCCGAGCGGTGAGGCGAGCATGAGCTCACGGAGGTTTTCTGCGAAAACTTGGATGGCGGTTTCATCGGCGCGTTTTTTTCCAAGCAAGCGCATTTCAGTTTCCATGGAAGGCATGAGTAGGCGTTTGCAACCATCCTCAACAGCGAGCTGGACTTGTTCTGCGGCGTAGCCTTTTCCTTTAACCCATTCACCTACACCAATCGTAGTAACTCGCTCCAAAGGCACATCGATGCGCATGAACAGGAACGCTTCTTTTTCACCACGACGGATGGCGAGCATGCGGTGCGATGGAATGGTCTTGAAAGGCTCGGACCACTCGAAGTAATCGCGGTATTTTTCCGCGCCAGCCTCCTCTTCTTTGCCATACATGATTTTGGAAGAAACCGTAGCTTCGGCTTCATAGATTTTACGGACTTGGCCGCGCAGCGAGGCGTCGTCAGAAACGCGCTCCGCGATGATGTCGCGAGCTCCGGCGAGGGCGTCTTCGGCAGTGGCGACTTCCTTTTCAGCATCGATGTATTTAGCAGCTTCTGCTGCGGGATCGGTGTTTTGATTTTCTAGCAAGAAATCCGCGAGTGGCGAGAGGCCGCGTTCGATTGCTTTCGTGGCGCGGGTTTGGCGTTTTGGACGGTAAGGCGCGAACACGTCTTCGAGCGCGGTAATCGTCAGCGCGGCGAGGACTTTTTTCTTCAGCTCATCGGTGAGCAAGCTGCGTTCTTCGAGAGATTTGAGAATGGTCGCGCGGCGGCTATCTAGCTCGGCGAGCTGGAGAATGCGATCGCGGATCGTCTGGATTTGAACTTCATCGAGTGAGCCGGTGGCTTCTTTACGATAGCGGGAAATGAACGGAATCGTCGCGCCCTCGGCGAGGAGTTTCGCGGTGGTGACAACTGAAGAAAGCTTGATACCGGTCTCACGAGCAATGAGTTCGAGATGGGCTTGAGAAGATGAGGCAGGTGTAGGATCAGACATGATTTTCGCGGTCGGCAGTTTTACCTCGGAGAGCTGCTCGGTGGCAAGCGATGCTGAAAGATTTCCGAGTAAAATGATCTGGTCAGCACGGGTGCTGACGGGCATTTCTTTTACATACATGGATGATGTTGTGCAAAAACCCGCCCGCCCGAGGCTGAAATTTATCGATCTCGCACGGACGGTTGCGATTTTGCTGATGCTCGAAGGTCATTTTGTGGGAATGGCGCTGGCGGAGAGCGCACGTGATCCTTCGAATCCGATATATGCGGCATGGAATTTGGTAAGAGGATTCACGGCTCCGTTGTTTTTCACCGTGGCGGGGATGATTTTCGTATTCCTGCTGTCAGGAGAAAATGACACGCCGTTTTTCAAGCGTGAGCGTGTGCGGAAAGGCTTTCGGAGAGCTGCGGAATTGTTGTTCTGGGGTTATGCGCTACAAGTTACGGTGCAAAATATTCCTGGGTATTTCCGTGGAGAATTTGAAACGTGGTTGTTCGCATTTCACGTGCTGCAATGCATCGGGGTTGGGTTAGTGATGTTGATACTGATTTCAGCCGCGCAGCGGGCATCGGGAAAAGGCTCTCTCACAGTCTGGTATGCGGCTGCGACGGCGGTTAGTCTTGCGGGTTATATTTGGTTGAAAGGATTACCGAATGAAATGTTTGTGCCAGCGGGTTGGCCACAAATCATTCAAAATGCTTTTCATGGACCTCGTTCCATTTTTCCCATCTTTCCTTGGTTCAGTTATGCATTTCTCGGAGGCGCGATGGGAGCCTACGTGCGCGCCACTCATCATCAGCCCGCGACCTTGAAATCTTGCGTTTGGTTTCTAATTCTCGCTGCTTCGTTGAAACTGCTCGGGCTCGGCGCTGTGCTTGTTCCAATTCCACACAACGCCTCTGAAGGACTAACGTGGTTCACAGGCAGAGCGTGGGAAGTCGTCGCATTTCTCGGGATCCTGCGCGCGGCTGAAATTCGTTTTGGGATCGGTCTTTCAAAATTCCTACGTGTGGGTCGTGAAACGTTCGCGATTTATATTCTCCACGTGATCGTGCTTTACGGCGGCATATTTGGGTTTGGCCTGAACGACTTGTTAGAAAATAAACTGAGTGCCTGGCAAGCGGCTAGCGGGGCGGTGGTATTTATCGCAGTCTTTGCAGCCTATGCGATTGCACTGAATCACTGGAAAACGCGTAGCCCAATCAAACCGTGCAAATAGCGATCGCCTGCTTCAAACTCGCGAGCTTGTCGACACGTGTCGGAATGAATTCCTGCGCAACAAATCCCGTGTAACCCGTCTCCAATATCGCCCTCATGATGGCTGGGTAATTTAACTCTTGGGTTTCATCGATCTCGTTTCGACCCGGGCAACCTCCCGTGTGGTAGTGGGAAAAATAGGCATGTTTCGCACGGATCGTCGCAATGATATCCCCCTCCATGATCTGCATGTGATAAATGTCATATAGCAGCTTGAAATTCGGACTCGCTATGCGATCCACCAACGCTGTTCCCCAGCGACTGAGATCACACATATAATCCGGATGATCGACGCGGGAGTTGAGCAATTCCATCGTCAGTGTGATGCCGAGTTTCTCAGCCGTAGGTAAAATCCGCTCCAAACCGATCGCGCAATTTACAAGACCTTGCTCGTCATCCAAACCCTCGCGATTTCCAGAAAAGCAGATGAGTTGTTTCGCGCCGACTTTCGCGCAATCTTTGAGTTTATTTTCGTAAACTTCGACTAATGCATCGTGATGCTCAATGCGATTGAAGGCTTTTTCGATCATCCCTACTTTGATTCCAGAGTTGGTAGTCGTCGTCGGAAATGTAACCACGGGGCAATCCAGATCGTATTTGCGAATCGTTTCGAAGTCCGATGTTTCTAGTAGATCAATCGCCATAAGGCCGATTTCTTTCCCCGCTACACAAAATTGCTCCAGCGGAATATCCTCGTAACACCAGCGGCACGCAGCGTGGCGGATTGTGTTTTTTGTCTCATTCATATGGTTTGGTCTATGGATAAAGCTTCATCTGCATGGCAAGCCGATGCAAGAAACAACCCAAATCAAGGGAGCGATCATTCAAATTGCAACCTGCTTTTTGCAGGCTAGCATCGCCTCAGATTTACATGCGACTACTCCTCATCGAAGATAACAACGTGCTACGCAATGCCATGGGGCAATTTTTGCGTGAAGCCGGATATATCGTCGATAGCGCAGCGACTGGCGATGAGGGTTTGTGGGGCGCATCCGAAAATTCCTACGATGTAATTTTGCTGGATCTGATGCTGCCCAAGGTTGATGGCATGGAAATACTTCACAGCCTGAGGAGAAAGGATAACCCAGTGCATATTTTGGTTATCAGCGCTCGTGATGGATTGGAAGATCGTTTGGAAGCTTTGGATGCGGGCGCGGATGATTATTTAGTAAAACCTTTTCCCCTTGTAGAGGCACTGGCTCGAGTGCGCGCGCTTCTGCGGCGCAGTTATGTTAAAAAAAATCCGGTCATGCAGGTTGCCGACATTCAACTTGATCCTATCCGTCGCATCGTCAGCCGTGGCGAACGAATGATCGATCTAACTGCCCTCGAATACCGGATGCTTGAATATTTTTTTTACCGTGCTGGAGAGGTGATTTCCCGGACCGAGATTTGGGAACGCATTTTCGAAGACGGCAGTGGGGGAAGCAGTAATACGGTAGACGTTTACATCGGCTATCTGAGAAAAAAACTCACTATGGATGGGGAGCTCAATCTGATTCAAACGCGCAGAGGACAGGGCTATATTCTTGAGCCGCAACCATCATGAAACCAACCTCTATTCGTCGTGCACTTCTGATCCGTTGCGGCATTGGCATTGGCGTTCTGTTGTGCTTACTCAGCATAGGCATCTACATACAAGTGCGAAGGGGTCTTTATCGAGAGCTAGATCGATCGCTATATCAAACCGCAGCATTGTTAGGAAATCAGATCGAATATGAAGGCGGTAAAATAATTTTCGAATGGCAAGAAGGCTCGGGAGAAAGCGGACATTTCCTCTCAGATGCTTTATACGAATATTGGAATGAAAGTAGCGGGGAAATCACTCGTTCACCAGGTCTGAAATCACAGGAGAATCTGCCTCGTTTTTCTGGGCCGAATGGATTACCTGAAATCCGAGATATTCATGTGCCTAGCAATAAACGTCATGCCCGCGCCATCGGCATGAGAGTTTATCCCTTTATTATTCCTGAGGAAATTGAGCGCATGCGCTTGAACGGAAATATCGTAGATCCAAAATCTCTTCCCCATATTTTAGTCGTGGCACGGGATGCAAAATCTGTCCACCGCATCCTCACACGGGTTCGTTGGATTCTAGCTTCTGGAACTTTGGCCACACTCGTCATTGGCTACCTGATGATGGAACTAGCGATTCGCATCTCTCTTCGTCCGATTCATAAGCTGAGTTGTGAAGTATATTCCCGCTCTGGTAATCCCGATGACTCAACGGCGGGACTACCAGCAGATCTTCCCTTGGAACTTACAGGAATCGTGGAAAGCTTCGAAGCTTTACTGACACGAGTATCGGTAATACGGAACCGCGAGCGCGATTTTATCCGACATGCTGCTCATGAGCTGCGCACCCCGATTGCTGGGCTACGTGCTACTACAGATTTAGCTCTCTCCAAATCCCGCGATGCTACAGACTATGTGGCTCATCTGACCACGTGTCGTCAAACTGCGATCGAACTAGGTGAGCTAGTCAAACGCTTAACGGCACTAGCTCGTATCGACCAGAGATCCACGCCACCTACTCTTCAAGCAGTCAATTTCACGGCAATCATGGACGAAAGTCTTATCCGATTTCAGCCGCTTTTCGATCAGAGAAATTTGAAAATTCATCGCTTAACTGAACCAACTATCGATGTTCAGGTTAGCGGTGATAATACTCTGATCCGTATTATTCTTAATAATCTGTTAGATAATGCACGCGCCTACGCACCTGAAGGATCTGAGATAATGATTCGGTTACAACTTTCGAAAGGAAACGTCGAGCTATCGATTGCAAATCCAGCTGACATGCGATCCATAAATTTGGATCGCTTGTTCGAGCCCTTGTTCCGCCACGAAGAATCTCGGCATGATGCGGAATCCCACCTCGGCATCGGCCTCACACTCAGCCTCGATGCCACACGCTGCATGGGTGGCACATTGATCGCTACAAAAACGCCAGAAGGCTGGATTGAGTTTGTTCTAAGCCTACCGCAGGCAGTGACATAAGGCAGTTCTCGATAAAAAAGGGTTCTCTCACCGAATTCTCATGTTCGGACTGCTATCACGTGGGATGCATTACCCGCTGGGTGATGTTTTAAAACACATCCGCTCATGAAGCGCCGCATCCTTTATTCTTATCCCGTCTGCTTTGTTTTTCTCATCGCAGCCGGAGCCATTGCCATCGTGATCATACAGTCACGATCTCTCATTGGCAGAATTCAAAAGATTCGTCGCTGGGCAAATTAACCCTTGGCTTCGCACACTATGAATCATCGTTTTCTTTCTACTCCTCTCCGTCTTGGACTTGTCGCTTTTGTTACATTTTTTTGTGTCTCTGTGTTTGCTCGACTAATTCTCACCCTGAGTTCCTTACCACATCTCACATGGGATATTTCACTCCCCGGAGCTTTTATGACTGGACTTTGGTTTGACGCGGTTAGTGCGCTCTTCGCAGCTGCTCCATGGATTTTGTTTGGCGCGCTCTCTCCGGACCGCTTGTTAAAATCCAAGTTCGGCAAGGTGCTAGTCACAATGCTAATGACTTGCTACCTAGCCATTCTTATCTTCATCACCACCGCTGAGTGGTTCTTCTGGGATGAGTTCAGCGCGCGTTTCAATTTTATTGCGGTGGACTATCTCATCTGGACACAGGAAGTATGGGGAAATATTTCAGAATCCTATCCAATGATTCCTATTTTTGCGGGCATCGCAGCTCTAGCAGGCGGAATGGTTTGGATGATGCGGCGCAGAGGTTTACTTGATTGGGCGATTGCGGGAAATGCCTCGTGGAGGACCCGTTGTGCGTGGCCAATACTCGCACTAGCAGCTCCGACTCTTGCGGTGCTGTTTGTGCGCCAATCGGCATCACCGGAATTCACCAATGCTTATCACGGCGAACTCGCAAAAAACGGCTGTTGGTCGTTTTTTGCCGCCTTCAAGCAAATGGAACTCAATTATGAAAAATGGTATCTCAAACTACCTAAACAACAGGCACTGAGCGAAGCGAAAACCCTACTCTCTTCCGAATCCGAAACCCCAGTCTCTAACAATGTAGAAGATCTCCGTCGTAACATCCAAACAAAGATTACTGAAAAACGCTGGAACATCATTTTCGTCTGCATGGAAAGCATGAGCGGAGAATTCATGAGTTATGTGGGAAATAATAGCGAGCTGACTCCAAACCTAAATCGACTCGCGCAACAATCGGTGTTTTTCGAAAATCTTTATGCCACCGGCACACGAACAGTTCGTGGCATGGAGGCGCTTACCCTTGGGCTTCCTCCAACCCCAGGCCAGGCCATCATCTACCGACCCGAGGGCACCGACCTAATTACTTCATTCACTCCCTTCACCGAGCGTGGCTATGACTGCGCATTCTTTTATGGCGGTGATGGTCGATTTGATTTCATGAACCGCTACTTCTCCACATCTGGTTGCCGGATCATGGATGTAAATTCGTGGAAACCCGAGGACATTACTTTCAAGACTTCATGGGGAGCTTGCGACGAGGATCTATTTCACAAAACGATAGAACAAGCTGATACCAGCCACGCAGCAGGAAAACCGTTTCATTACTTCTGCATGACCACAAGCAATCATCGCCCCTATGATTTTCCTGAGGGACGCATCGACATGCCATCGCACAGCGGTCGAACAGGAGCAGTAAAGTATGCGGACTGGGCGATTGGAGATCTTATCACCAAAGCCAGTCAAAAACCTTGGTTTAAGGATACGCTGTTTGTGATAGTAGCGGATCATTGCGCTAGCTGCGCAGGAAAAACTGAACTTGATGTCACGAAATACCGTATCCCCGGAATGATATATAATCCCTCTCTAGTTCAGCCTAAACCCATCACAGCCATGTGCAGTCAGATTGATGTGATGCCAACGGTGTTTGGCATGTTAGATTGGAAGCATGAAACGCTAAGCTACGGTCATGATCTGCTCTCTCCCTCAGCATCGAAATTGCCCGAGCGTGCGTTTGTGAGCAACTATCAGAAAATCGCCTTATTGCGCAATGAGGGCATTGCGATTCTCAAACCCAATCGCGAGTTTTCTGCCCATGCCTGTGATCGCATCACTGGCGATTTCTCACCAATCGATTCTGAGGACTCAGATCAACTCGTGCATGATGCCACAGTGTTTTATCAAAGTGCTTCATGGTTGTTCAGTAGCGGCGGGCTCAAGCGTGCAAAACCTGTTCTCATCACTCAGCAACATTGATTCGTGAAATCAGTCTTATTGAACTTCATGGATCGCACTTTCTGGATATCGGTTGTCTTCCTAGGGGTAATTTTTGCATTTTTTGAAATCACTAACGCGGATCTCTGGATACAAGATCAACTATATCATTTCGCCAGCCACTCTTGGTTTGTAAACGCGAGATCCGAAGTTCCACGCATGATCTTTTACAACGGCCCGAAGTTCATCATTTGGGGATTTGGAATCTGCATGTTGATCTTATCATTCGTTCCCGCTAGGTGGCGCGATCAGCTGCGGCTTAGTCATCTTCAGCGTTGGGATTTATGGATTTTAGTTGGGACGCTCGCAATCGCACCTCTATCCGTCGCTACTTTAAAAGCGACTTCGAACGTTCACACTCCCTCTGAAATTCGTCGCTATGGTGGCTATGCTCCATACATTAAAGTCTGTCAGGCCTATCCAGTAGGAGATTGCCCAGCAAAGCGCGGCCGCGGGTTTCCTGCCGGACATGCCAGCGGTGGATTTGGTCTCTTAGCTTTAGCTGGTCTCGCAAGAACGAACCGCGGACGCTGGATTGGTATCAGTATAGGATTGGGAATGGGCAGCTGGATGGGCAGCTATCAGATGCTCAAAGGCGCGCATTATCTGAGCCACACGATCATTACCGCGATGATATGCTGGATCGTTTTTCTATTACTAAGGCGCATGCGGCAAAAGCATTTTGAAAATTCAGACGAAGCCTCGGTCACTTCGGATTATCAAGTTCATTTCAAAGCTCCGACCCGATCGTAATCAAAACTAATTCCAAATCATCTTCGTTAGCATCCATGCGCCATCGATCTTTTCCCAATGTAATGTCACATCAGAAAATCCATCTACAACTCTGTCGCTATTAATTTCCATAAAACCCTTAACTGTAGCGCTTACGGTGGCGCGATTTCCTTCGATTTCTATTTTATTAAATTCAGTGATCTCAAATTCTGATTCCTTCGCATTCCTGCAAATCCATGAAAATGCCGACTCGATTTGATCTTTTTGAAATGATCCGTTTGCTTTAGCGATAGTGGCACTTTCGATTTCAATCTGCTGGGCTATCACTCCATTGATCGAAAATACTTTTGCTTGGCGAAAAATGCCTTTGGTATCCGCGCTAATCGTTAACACATCCATGAGATGATCCGAACGGCGTTTGATGGTTCGCTCTTCTGAAAACCACCACATGCTGAATGGAATGAGCACCAATAATAATGCACAAACGCTGATGATGACTGTTTTTTTCGTCATGATTGATTCGGATCGTAGAAAATACGCACATCTGCCTGCTTTGTGCCGAGCAGTTGTTGCGCGCGACGCAAGGCGTCTCGTGTCGAGATATTAGGATTCGATGGCATTGCGAGGAAGATGTTGCTTTCACCCTGCGTCCGATCCGCGCCTTCTTGAAGCATCTCCAATATACCTGAGCGTTTCAGGACTTTGTAAACATCTTTGGACGCGCCAGAGATCAACAAGAACAAGCCTTGGCGGCGCATAAAGCAGACCAGATCTTCCAGCGCCATCACGCTTGTCGCGTCGAGATGGCGAGCGTTTTTCAAACGCAGGATGATCACTTTGATGGCCGGATCCACAGCGGTGCGTTGAATTTGGGTGCGGAACAATTCCGATGCGCCGAAGAATAAATCCCCTTCGACATGCACGATGGAAATCGCCGGAATCGGTCTCGCGTTATTACCTTCTTTTTCTCGCAGCTCACCGACATCATTGAACTCGTATTCTTTCAGGTAAGGCTTACTTGCCTTGCGTAAGAACAAAGTGATCGAAATCGCAACTCCGATGAAAATAGCGACGTGTAATGGCGCGAGAAGAGTTGCGACAAACGTTACCACGATTACCGCAGCGTCATCGAATGTAGAGTACAGGCAGATGCGGATTTGTTTCAGATTGAACAGAGTGAAAGAGATCGCGATCACCAACACCGCGAGCGCGGCTTTTGGAATGTAATCGATGATGTCTAAGCCCGTTTCGCTAGACCACGCGATCAAAACCACTAACGCGAGAGTAAACAATCCAGTGTAAACTGCCGACGCTTTGGTGGCTGCTCCTGAGTTGAAATTCAACATGGATCGGGTCAACGAACCCGAAGCCGGCATACCTCCAGCAAGCGCGGAACCTAAGTTAGAGAAGCCCACGGAAAGCATGTCTTGGTTCACGTCTGTGCGATCGCCGGTTTGAGAAGCAATCGATTTCGCCATCAGGGTGTTTTCTAGAGAAGCGAGGAATGCAATTGCCAAACCCAAACCTAACAATGCGGAAATATCATTGAAAATTCCCGGTCGGAAAAAATCGGGAAGGGTCGGCACCAACTCTCTGAATCCGAAGGTTCGAAATGTCTCCTGTCCCTCAAAGGGACCGATTCCATAATGGATTAACGGCCCAAAAATCGCCGATCCCAAGAGCAGCGCAATGGAAAACGCCGGCAAAGTTTTTTTCCAACGCTTGAAGGCGTAGTAGATCGCCAACGTCACTATGCCAATCAGAAGTGGCACCCATTGCGTGTGTGCGATCGATCTCACTAACTCACCGACCAAACCAAAAAACGATGCGGTTTCTTCTGGATCCACGAATTTATCTAAACCCAATAATGGCTTGAGTTGGTTTCCAATGATCAGAACTGCCGCGCCAGCCATGTAGCCAACCAACACGCTGCGAGAAACGTATTGCAAAAGATCCGCCACTTTCAGCACCGCACCCAACATGGACGCAATCGCGACAATAAAAACTAACAACGGAAGCAATTCTGGAATTCGAGATTGCATCGTAGGATTCACCGCGAAAAAGCTGAACAACATAAAAGCTGTCGCATTTGTCGGCCCCAGAACATTGTAACGCGAGCTAGCAAAAAACGGCGCGATGATTGCCGCTACCGCTGCGCTCACCACTCCGTAAATCACATCGAGACCCGCGATCGCAGCATAAGCAATCGCTTGCGGCAAAGCCAGTAAAGTCACATTGACTGCAGCACGCAAATCACTGCCCAATTTCAATTTCGAGTAATCGCGAACCCGCCCAATACGTGGCAAAAAATCAATCTGCTCTTCCGCGAAATAATCGCGCATGGCGCGGTAAGTTTTTTTAATGACGTTTCCGAAACTCATACCGCTTCGTAAAATTTAGTTGAAACGCGCGCGTCTGAAAAGCCACAAGCCTAACAACACACAAATAATATTCGGCGCCCAGAGAGCGAGCGTCGCCCCAGCATCAGTATCGAATTTATCCGCCAGCACCGTGAAAAGAAAATAGGCTGTGCCAATGAGCAGGCTAACGATCAAACCACCTGATGTGTCCTTGCGTCGGCTTTTCAAGCCCAATGGAACCGCAATGAAGGCAAATGACAAGCAAGCCATCGAAAACGAGAAGCGCTTGGTGATCTCTGCTCGGAAACTCACTTTCTTCGAGTCTGTTAGATCCGGATTTTTTCTGAGGTAAGCCTTAATTTCTGCGCTAGTCATCGCACTAGAGCGGACCTTCTTGTTGCGCTCACTTCCGAAATCAAACAACCAAGGCTCCGCTTCTCCGGCAAAAACAAGTTCCGAGGTGCCGTCCTGTTTTTTGGATTCGATAAAGGTATCAATCAACTTCAAACGGAGCTGTTTTTTCTCTTCATCTACAATCAACGATACGCTACCGGCATGGACATAAGCCTCCGTTCGGGCCGGCACTGCATTATCGCCGTTTGAAACCTGATATAAGTGAAACCCTTTGAGAGTGTCGCCATCTCGCTCTTCGACGAATACTTTTTGATTTTTAAACTTCGATTGGACGATGCCGGGATCGAGTAGTGAACGGGGATCACGTTTAACCTGTTCGTAAATCAAATCGGTGAGTGTGGCTTTTGCGAGCGGAACCACATTCACATTGATCCACAAACAACCCAATGACAGCAGCGCACCAATGATGAACACTGGCAGAGCCAACCTAAAAAGACTGAGCCCAGCGAATCGGAAACTCGTGATCTCGTTATCACTCGACATTCTACCGAAGACCAGCAACACCGCAGAAAGAAATCCCCAAGGGATGGTGAACATTAGCGAGAAAGGCAAAACGTTAATGACAAACCGAACCACCAGACCCAATGGAGCAGCTTGATCCACAAGCAAAGGCCGCGCCTGTTTGAAAAGGTTTCCCATCACTAGCACCAAGCTAAGGATAAAAACCGCATAGACCGTCCCGACAAGGATCTGTTTGGAGATGTAGCGGTCGAAAAGGCGCATGACAGAGATTCACGGTCTGGGGCAAATCTTGCAAGTGGCAAGATGCATCAGTTTTAGATCATGGTTTCCTTCCATAGGAAAAACGGCCAATAGCTGGCTTACCGCTGCATTTACCTTGCCTGCGGAAACGGCATGGTTTGATCATAAAAAACGGCGACCTCCGTTAGAAGATCGCCGTTGAAAGATGATTCTCTCGATTATTTCAAGAGTTTAGCCATCGCTTCGCCCATGGCGATGCCGACGTCCATGTAGGTTTTGGCGTTGCCACCGTAGTGACCGTTCCCGCTACCACCTTGGGAAATAGGATTAGTGTAAACGGTAGCGACGTTGCCTTTGAACTCCGGATATTTACCGGCTTCGCCGTCAACTGCGAGTTGAGCCTCAAGCACTTTTCCGCCGTTGCCATCGCTGCCTTTGGTTGCTTCACCCAATGTGCCTAATACAAATTTGGCATTTGGAGAATTGAAGTCTTTGCGAAGCGCTTTGATGAAGTTGACGAGGTTAAGTTCGTAGCGGCTGGAAAGCCCAGCGTCGCCCGTGTCTTTTTCGCCCTGCCAGAAGAAGAATCCCGCCACTTCGAATTTCGTTGCACCCGGATAATGGGTTCCAAGATCTGCGAGCACTTTTTTAGCATCGGCCGTATCGCTGTCGTATTGCTGACCAGCAATCCAACCGATCGGTGCTGGTTCCGTGCCTTTTTCCCATCTCATTGGAGATTGGCCATAGCCAGCATAGACCCAAGTTTTACCTTTATCTTCAAATTCAAAACCTGTGCTGCCTGGAGGAAGAAGATCCCAGCCAAGGCCGCGGTTACCGATGCAGCTTTTGAGAATCATGACGGGCTCTGTGATCGCGTCGCCGAGTTTGTGGCCGATCCCGTATTCTGGGCCCATGGTTTTGCCGGTGACCTTCATCCACTCGTTATTGAAAAGTTTACCGGTCATCATGCGCACGTTGCGGACGTCTTTGCGCTCCAACCAAGTGCCGTCGGCATTGATGAGGAAAGGGTATTGTTTTTCGTTTTTGACGAAATGTTCGAGGGTGATTGGCTTGTCTAGTCCCTCGACTTTACCTGCGCCAACCATGTTCGATTGGCCTAGGAGGATAAAGACTTTGACGGGTTTGCTGACATCTGCCTCTGCGGTAGGATCGGCAGATACGGAGTGAGTAAGTAAGCCCAGTGACGCGAGGCCGAGGGCGGCTTGCTTGAATAGCGGATTTTTTAATTTCATAAGAACGGTTTATTTCTAGTCGGATGAACTTAAGGAAAGCTCACCAACGGCTTACGGCATACACGATTCCGATATTTCTAGAAATCATTTATTTCGTTTGTTTAGGACGTTTGTAGGTAGGGAAAACCCTGAACTTTCACAAATCCGGTCGATTCCGGAGGGTGCGAGCGAGGGCTTGTTGTTTTCTCCAATCGGCGATTTTTGCGTGGTTTCCGGACAAGAGGATTTCAGGGACTTTCATATCCATAAAATCGATGGGACGGGTGTAGCACGGCGCTTCTAATAGGTTCGGATCAGAAAAAGATTCTTCGATGGCTGACTGCGCATCGCCGAGCGCGCCGGGGATGAGGCGTATAACCGCATCGCACAGCACGGCTGCGGCGATCGCGCCGTTGGTGAGGACGTAATCGCCGATGGAAATTTCCTCGTCGATCAGAGTTTCGATGATACGGTGGTCAATGCCTTCGTAGTGGCCACAAACGATGAGCAGATGAGTTTCGTCAGAAAGCTCGCGGACGCGGGCTTGTTTGAGCGGCGCGCCCTGCGGGGTCATGAGAATCACGCGGGTGTTTTCCTTTTTCAGGGCGGTGATAGCGGCGTGCAAAGGCCCTGGCTGCAAGACCATTCCAGGGCCGCCACCGCAGGGTGAATCATCGACGCGCTTGTGTTTGTCATCAGACCAATCGCGAAGATTGTGGCCGAAAATTTTCACTAACCCCGCATCGCGCGCACGCTGGATGATCGAATCGCTCAACGGCGCGAGAGCGATTTCAGGAAAGAGGGTGAGGATATCGATGCGCATGGTGAAATTCGCTATGAGTTTGACTGGGATTTCCTCCAGTGTTCGAGGCGTTCTTTGATGCGACTCTCAAGGCCTTGGGTTCCGGGTTGGTAGTAGGTTCGGCCTTCGGGGAGGTAGGCTTGGGGAATGTAAGCGCCTTCGTAGTCGTGGGAATAAAGGTATTTCATCGCCTCTTCGGAAACGCCGGTGGTGCTGGTGAGTTTTTTCGAGGTCGGGGTGCGGAGATGAGGCGGTACGGAGAGTGTGCGACCGGATTCGACGTCATGGATCGCGGCCCCGAGGGCGGCGTAGGCGGTGTTCGATTTCGGTGAGGTGGCGAGATAAACCGTGGCGTGAGCGAGTGGGATGCGGCCTTCCGGCATGCCGACAAATTCGAGGGCGTGGTGGGCATCGAGCGCGACACGGAGCGCTCCGGAATCGGCGAGACCAATGTCTTCTGAAGCGGCGATAACGAGTCGACGTGAAATGAACCGCGGGTCTTCGCCAGCGTGCAGCATTTTCGCCAACCAATAGAGAGCGGCATCTGGATCTGAACCGCGGATGGATTTGATGAAAGCGGAGATTGTATCGTAATGGCCGTCGTCGCCGTAGTGGACGGCCTTGCGTTGGATGGATTCCTCGGCATCGGCGAGAGTGATGTGCGGATCGCCGCAGGTGGCGAGTTCGAGCGCAGTGAGCGCTTTGCGGACATCGCCATCGGAAAGTTTTGCGAGGTGTTCGAGCGCTTCGGGATCAGCGGTGATGTTCTGCGCGCCGAGTCCGCGTTCAGGATCGGCGAGCGCGCGTTTGAGAAGATCTACGATGTTTGCCGTAGAAACGGGTTCGAGTTGGAAAATTTGCGAACGCGAGACCAGCGGCGAGTTGACGTAGTAGTAAGGATTGTGAGTGGTGGCGCCGATGAAACGAACTGTGCCGCGCTCGATGTGCGGGAGCAGAACGTCTTGCTGGGCTTTGTTGAAACGATGGATTTCATCGATGAACAAAATGGTCGTGTCGCCTCGCAGATCGCGGTGGATTTTTGCTTGATCTATTTTTGCGCGGATTTCAGCGACGTTAGATTCGACGCCGTTCAACGCCTCGAAGCGGGAGCCGGTGGTTTTCGCGATGACATTGGCGAGCGAGGTTTTTCCCGTTCCGGGTGGGCCGTAGAAAATGAGTGAAGCGAAGCGATCCGACTCGATCGCGCGGCGTAAAAGTTTTCCTTCCGCAAGGATATGATCTTGGCCGAGGACTTCATCAAGAGTGCGCGGGCGCATCCGTGCCGCGAGGGGCTCGCGGATTTCTGGCTTATCGGCTTTTGCCTGAGGACTGTTGAAAAGATCGGACACGCTGCGGAAACCTTAAATTTTAAACTCTAAACTCCAAGGGAAGAAATCACTTCAGCTTCCGCAGTTTGATTTTGCTCCAAAACTTGCGGTCACGCGCATCAGCGAACGCGTTTTCATAAGTCTCCAACTGAGCTGCGCTGGCGACATTTTCTCCTGCGACGAGCACTTCATTCATGCTGTCTGGAGTACGCAGAGAACGGATGCTTGGAAAATATTTCGCGAGATCGGCACGGGTCGCGATTTGCTTGGCGCGGTGTCCGGGGCCGATAACGAGGTTCAACGCAAGGATTCCATCGGGCGCCAGAGAGCGACGAACCAGATCGAGCCATGCATGATCGCAGGTTTCCGCACGGAACACGTCCTCGTCACCCGCGAGATACAAATCATCGATAATCACATCGAATTTCCGCTTGTTGGCCTTCATCCATGCGTAAGCATCGGCGATGATGATCTCGGCCTTGGTATCGTCCAAAGCCATTTCGCGGCGGGCCAAATCGATGAGTTCGGAGTCGAGATCGATTCCCGTGAGGGAAACATCCGGCAAAAGATGGCGGAGCGTCCGCAAGGCAGTGCCGCCCGCGACCCCAAGCATGAGAATGGATTTCGGCTTTCCATCAGGGCGAAGCAGGGCGGCGGCGGCGATTAAATCCCATGCGAGACCGGTCAGATAACGCTTTTTGTGAAACCATGCATGGATCGCGCCGGTGCAGCGGAACTCGGTCACGAGATCAGATTTCCATAGCGAGATGGTTTGGAAACGGGTTTGGAAATGACCGATGCGCCTCATGAGGGTCATGGTTTAATGGGTGAGCCGTTCCAGGGAAAGGATGATATTTCAGAGGGAAGCGGCGCTCACGATCGAGTTTTAGCGTAGGTGATTTTTCCATGACTTTGCTGGGAGCCTGCTTGACGAGAGCCTCAACGCACTCATACTTGGCGCGATGACGCTTTGACCAAAAGTTTCGATTCTTTTAAACCATCCTTTCCACCATGAAATCTCGTCTTTTCCTTACCTTGCCGCTCATGAGCTGCTTCGCTTTTGTTTCTTGCTTTCCCATTCCTAAGAACGAGCCAAGAAAAAATCCCGAACAGGCCGCAAATACGACGATCACCAGCGAGGAGCAGCAAAAGATTGAAGAGCAACGTGAGTTGATGAAGCAGCGCGAATTGGAAAAGCAAACTGAGCTCACCAATCAGCAACCTCTTCCCGGAAACGAGACACAAAACACGATTGTCCAACCTCCGGTGGTTACAAAAACTAGCGACTATCCATTCGCAAACCCTGTTCCCGGCAAAGTCGGTTTCGTTTTCAGTCCCTACAACAACAAGCTTGTAGACGTTCGTGACATTCCTAGCGGCACTTTGGTGCAAGACCCAACTTACCCACTTAACGAGAAAAAATATTTCCGTGTGCCATAACTCTTGGAGTTGAAAGGCATGTGTTAAAGCATTTACGGCCGGGTCCATGCCCATGGATCCGGTCTTTTTTATGAGCCAGACATTTCAAAAAATCAGCATCTTAGGTGGCGGCCTGCTTGGCGGGTCGATCGCTCTTGCTTTGCAAAATTCAAGAGAAGTGCGGCTTTGGTTTCGTAGAGCAGAGTTGTTAGAGAACGCTCGTCTCGCGGGATTCCAAGGAGTGACGGCTGATCTAACTGCTACGGTTGCGAATTGTGAACTACTGATTCTCGCCGTGCCTGTCGGCGCGATGCCCGCTCTGCTTTTAGCGGCGGTTGAGGCAGGTCTTCCTTCATCTTGTCTGGTGACCGATGTCGGATCGGTCAAACAAGCGCCGCATCAACAACTCGCGGAAATTTTAGCAAGCAGCGGGAATGCGTTTATCGGAAGCCATCCGATGGCGGGCTCGGAGAAAAACGGCTTAATGGCCGCAAGAGCCGACCTTTTCCAAAACGCCGCATGCTTGCTCACCAACGATTCCAACGCTTCTGAACACTTGGCGAATGAGCTAGAGAAATTTTGGGTAGATCTAGGTTGCCGGACCCGTTGGTTTTCTGCAGCGGAGCACGATCGCATCGTCGCTCGGATCAGTCATTTGCCGCACATCACTGCGGCAGCTACGGCGTTGAGCGCGCTTAAAGCGTGCGCGCAATACGGCGAGCTCTCGGGCGGCGGGCTTAAAGACACGACCCGAGTCGCCTCCGGAAATCCCGGTATGTGGGCGGAAATTTTAACAGAAAACCGCGACGCAGTGATCGCTGGAGTGCGAGATAACATCGCCCAACTGCATGAAATTCTTGCCTCACTGGAGGCGAGCGACCTAGAAGCTACTCGCCAATGGCTGGTTGCCGCGAAGCTCCTTCGCGATGACCTGAAATAGAATTTTAAATATCAGATATGTCCACTTTACGCGTCAAATCCATCTCCTCGCTACATGCCGAGTTCAGCGTTCCGGGTGATAAAAGCATTTCACACCGCGCAGCGATTTTCGGCGGATTGTCGAATGGCGTTTGCGAGATTTCTAACTTTTTACCCAGCGAAGACTGCCTCAACACGCTGAAAGCCATGCGCTCACTCGGCGCGCACTTTGAAGTGTTAGAAGAACTTGAAAATTACGGCCCGATCAAGCTGCGTATCCATGGAAAATCGATGCGACTTTCCGCACCGGAATCCCCCATCGATTGCGGAAACTCCGGCACCGGGATGCGTTTGTTAGCTGGATTGCTGGCTGGCCAGGAATTCACCTCCGAGCTTTTCGGCGACGACTCATTATCATCGCGACCGATGGGACGGATCACCGTGCCGCTTGCAGAAATGGGAGCCAACCTCGAATCGCTCGGCCAGAAACCCGGTTGCGCGCCATTGAGAATTCACGGAGCCGAGCTCAAGCCTATTGACTACGACATGCCTATGGCATCCGCGCAGGTGAAGAGCGCGGTTCTGCTTGCAGGACTTTTTGCCGAAGGCACCACTTCCGTCACTCAACCCTCCGTCACCCGCGATCACACCGAGCGCATGATGGCAGCTTTCCAGTTATCCTGCAAAACCGTCGGAAACAAAATTTCCGTGATCGGCGGTCGGATGCCTGAGTCCTGCGATATCAAAGTCCCAGGTGACGTCTCATCCGCTGCCTTCTGGTTGGTCGCTGCTGCTGCGATGCCAGGTTCACGTTTGTTGCTGAAAGACGTTGGCTTAAACCCAACACGAACCGCGATCCTCAAAGTCCTTTCCCGAATGGGCGCTCACCTAACAGAAACCTCACACGCATCCGATGGCGAACCAATTGGTAACATCGAAATCCATGGTGCCGCACTGAAAGGCACGACCTTGTTGCCTGAGGAAATTCCAAACTTGATCGATGAAATTCCCGTCATCGCCGTCGCCGCCGCGCTTGCATCGGGTGAAACACACATCCGCGGCGCACGTGAACTGCGGGTGAAAGAAACCGATCGCATCACGACCACGGTTGAGAACTTGCGTAAAATGGGAGTCGATGTGGAAGAGCTCGAAGACGGCATGATCATCCGTGGTGGCAAGCCGCTACACGCAGCGGAAATCGAATCACACGGCGACCACCGCATCGCGATGGCTTTCTGCATTGCCGGACTTTTTGCCAAAGGCGAAACCGTCGTGCATGGCACAGATTGCATAAATACCTCCTACCCAGGATTTTCTCATCATCTCGATGCGATCCGGCATGAGAAAACCAAGGCCGAAGATTTCACCCTTCCGATTGTCACCAAATGAGTTTTCACGCCATCGCTATCGACGGCCCCGCTGCTTCGGGGAAAAGCACCATGGCCCGCGCCATGGCCAGCCGACTTGGTATCATCATGGTGAACTCAGGCGCGATGTATCGTGCGGTGACATGGAAAATTCTTTCTGAAGGCATTGATCCAAAAAACACTCCCGCCGTCGTCTCAATGTTAGATGACATCGAAATCACCTGCGGTGATGATGGCTTGATATCGACCATCCTGATCAATGGCGTGAACCCAGAGCCGTATCTCCGCAATCCGGAAATCAACGATAATGTCTCTACCGTTTCCGCTATTCCGGAAGTCCGAGAGAAACTAGTCTCACTACAACGGGATTATCTCAAGCGCACACACGTCGTCATGGAAGGCCGTGATATTGGATCGGTGGTTTTTCCTGAAACTCCTTTTAAAATTTACATCGATGCTGATCCCGAAGTCCGCAACCGCCGCCGCTCCGGTGATGGTGAGGAAGATTCCGTAGCGAAGCGCGATGCTGCGGATAGCTCACGCAAAACGGCTCCACTGAAAATCGCCGATGGCGCGACGGTTCTAGATACCTCCCAACTTTCGATCGAAGGCGCCATCGAGGCCGCGATCGATATTCTTCGCAAGCAAGGCTTCCCCATGCCCCAGGCGACGAACTTCGACGAGAGTGAAGAGCCGAAAAAAATGATGCGCTGGATTTATTGGTTTGGCTGGCTGCTTTTTGGCGCCGCCTATCGCACACTTTTCGGCCTGCGCATCCTTGGACGAGAAAACCTGATTCTATCCGGTCCGGTATTGGTCGCGTCCAATCATCAGAGTTTTCTCGATCCACCATTGATCGGAAATCTCTATCAGACCGAGATGGTGTTCTTTGCCCGCAAGACTCTGTTTGTAAGCGTCGGCAAATGGCTTTTCCCACAATGGAATGCGATTCCGATTGATCAGGATAAACCGGACATGAGTTCGATGAAAACCGTGATCCGTAACCTCAAAGAAGGCTGGCGCGTTTTAGTTTTCCCAGAAGGCGCACGAACCCTAGACGGTGAAATCGGGCCCGCCGCACCCGGCATCGGAATGATCGCAGCAAAAGCTGGAGTCCCCATCCAACCCGTCCGCATCTTCGGCGCCGACAAAGCTCTGCCTCGTGGCTCAGGAAAAATGAGCTTCGCGAGAATCACCGTGAAAGTCGGCAAGCCCATCATCCTCACACCCGAGGAATTCAAAGCCTATTCCAACAAAGCCGGATACGAGAAACTAACGGCTAGGATCATGGATGCGATCAAAGCACTTTGAGGCATAGAGATCAGTACACCGGAGGATCGGAAGAATCGTAGCTGGAGCTATTGGGATTTGCGGACTCAACAACACCGATTCCTTCATCGCGTGCGATGTAACCTGCTGCGGCTCCCGCTGCGCCTATTGCTATAGGCACGCAGGAACCCATCGCTGTCACGATGGTAAAACCTATCAAGATGAATTTAAAAGCTGAGTGACTCATAAACGCAACACGAGGAGACAGTTGGGTTTGGATTTTAGTTCGATTTATGGATCGGATTACTGACGCGATAACCTTCATCGTGGGCAACATAACCTGCGGCAGCGCCTGCGGCAAGCGGAAGACACGATGAAGCGCCAAGAATGGTTAAAGCACACAGGCCCATAAGAACGGCTCTGTTAAACATAGGATATTTTTTCATAAGTAGTAACAGGTTATCAGGGTGCAATTTAACAACAATGCGTAGTTACCCTCCCAAAGCTGCGGTGACGGCGTCGGTAAGTTCTTTACTGTCGGGCTTGGCACCAGGCTCAAAACGAGCCAGTGGTTTGCCGTCTTTGCCGATGAGGATTTTACCGAAATTCCATTTTGTATCTCCGGGAAATGCGCCGTCTTTGCCAGTCAGGGCGGTGTAAAGTGGATGCTGTTTGTCGCCTTTTACATCGATTTTATCCATGATAGGAAAGGTTACGTTATAATTTGTGGAGCAAAACTTCTCGATTTCTTCGATGGTTCCGGGCTCCTGACCGCCAAAATTATTACAAGGAAACGCGAGGATGACTAAGCCTTTGTCTTTGTTATCTTCGTAGAGTTTTTGAAGTCCGGCGTATTGCTTGGTGTGACCACATTTGGAGGCGACATTAACTAGCAACACGACTTTTCCTGAATAGGCAGCGAGGCTAGTTTCCTTTCCATCTGCCGCTTTGAACGGGATTTTCGAGATGTCTGTTGCGAAGGCAGGGGCGGTCAATACGATACTTGGGATCAAAATTCGATGAAGCATGGGGTAGCTTACTTCGCTTTATTTTTTTCGCAAGTTTTCGAAATCAATCTTTGGCAATGCCATTGAATTTCTCGTCGATGTAACTGAGGACGAGGGATTCGATCGCTTCGTCACCCAGACGCTCGACGACATCTACGGAGAATCCACGGGCGATGAGTTGGCGGGCGCGCACGGGATCGATTCCGCGTGCTTGGAGATAGAAAATTTCTTCATCGGAAATTTGGGCTGAGGTGGAGCCGTGGGAGCATTTGACCTGATCCGCATTGATTTCTAGGCCGGGCATGGAGTTTGCCTCGCAGTCATCGGTCATCAAAAGGTTGCGGCAAGTCTGATAGGCATCGGTGTGATGAGCCTTTTCATCCACGGAAATCAAACCGGAGAACACCGTTTTGGAATGTCCGTAGAGGGTGTTTTTGTAGAGCAAATCCGAGTATGCGCCTTCTGAGACATGGTGCTGATAGGTGCGCTGATCATATTCTTGTTCGCGATCCGGGATCGACACGCTGAGCATATCGGAATGCGCGCCGGGGCCTTCGAGACGCGAGAGCGATTCGTTGCGTGCCCATGCGGCGCCAGTGTTTAGCACAAAACCTTTCGCCCTTGCGTCGCGAGCTGTAGAAGTTTCGTTGATCGAAATGATACGGCTGACTTCGTTGAGATCTTGGATTGCGATGTAGTCGAGGCTGGAGTTTTGACCTGCAGAGAGATCATTGAAAGCAATCACCAGACCTGCGGTTTCCGTATCCACGGAATGGAAAATATCCACGACGCGAACTTGAGATGATTTTCCTGTCACCACCAGCGTGTGAGGGAAAATGGTTACTCCTCCGGAAATCCAATGATGCACCTCGATCGCGCCTTCGACGATTTGGTTTTCAGGCACGTGCACAAACAAACCATTTCTAACAGATGCTTCGTGCAGGGCGGCGTATTTCGCGGAGCCGAGACGGGTCTCTTGCTTCATGAAATGTTGCCCAACGAGATCGGAATGTTTTTCAAACGCCTCGGCGAGAGGAAGGCATATGATGGAAGTAGCTAATGAACTCTCGGAGTGAATGAGTTCGTCATTGAGAAAAACGAATTTCGCAGTGGGGGTTTCCAATCCAACCGAACGCGAGATCAGGTCTGCGGAGTCGGCAGTCAACGCTTTGCCGGAGAGGTTTTCGAAATTGAGCTGTTTGATGTTGGCGAAGCGCCATTGTTCATCACCACGTTTTGGAGTGGGAGTGGATTCGTAGCGCTTTTGAGCAGCTTGCTGGCGGGCTTGGAGCCATGCGGGAAGAACAGAAGTCATAGAGATAAAAATGTATGGGGATTAACCGACCGAGCCTTCCATTTCAAGATCGATGAGGCGTTTCAATTCGACCGAGTATTCCATCGGGAACTCGCGGACGAGATCGTTGATGAAACCGTTGACGGCGAGCGACATCGCTTGGCCTTGATTGAGTCCGCGCTGTTGCATGTAGAACAACATTTCCTCGGAAACTTGAGAAACCGAAGCTTCGTGCTGCGTGGCGTGGCGGTTGCCTTTCACGGTAATCGCCGGATAGGTGTCGGTGCGGGAATTGCTGTTGATCAACAATGCGTCGCATTCCGTGTTGTTTTTGCATCCTTTAAGATGCTTCGGAATGTGAACTTGGCCGCGATAGGTCGAGCGCCCTTGTCCGACCGAGATCGATTTGGAAACAACGTTCGAGGTGGTGTTGTTCGCGGCGTGAATCATTTTCGCGCCTGTGTCTTGATGTTGTCCGGTGTTAGCGAGTGCAATGGAAATGACTTCGCCGCGGGCGCGTTCGCCTTTCATGATCACACCAGGATATTTCATCGTGAGGCGTGAGCCAATGTTGCAATCGATCCAGCGAACTTCCGCGTCTTCCATCGCCAAGCCGCGCTTGGTGACGAGGTTGAAAACATTCGACGACCAGTTCTGAACCGTAATGTATTGAATTTTCGCGCCTTTGAGTGCGACCAATTCAACCACGGCGGAGTGCAGGGTTGCGGTCTCGAATTTCGGTGCGGTGCAGCCTTCCATGTACATCACTTCGGCACCTTCATCGGCGATGATGAGTGTGCGTTCGAATTGACCGAACGATTCCGAGTTGATGCGGAAATAGGCCTGGAGCGGTTGTTTGAGCTTCACGCCTTTCGGAATGTAGATGAACGAACCACCAGAAAACACCGCGCTGTTGAGGGCGGAGAATTTATTATCGCCCGTCGGGATGACTTTTCCAAACCAAGGACGGAAAATCTCCTCGTGCTCTTTGAGGCCTTCTGCGGATGTGACGAAAATCACGCCTTGCTTGGTGAGCTCCTCTTTCATGTTAGAGTAAGCTGCCTCGGAATCGTATTGGGCTTCCACGCCGGCGAGGAAGGCCCGCTCCTGCTGAGGAATTCCCAAGCGCTCGAACGTCTCCAAAATTTCCGGAGGAACTTCGTCCCATGTCCGTTTGGGTTTTTCACCATCCGAGAGGTAGTAACGGATTTTATCGAAATGAATGTTGTTCAAATCCTCCGTCGCCCAATTGGTCGGCATCGGTTTGCTTTCAAACACTGCGAGAGCCTTGTGACGGAATTCACGAACCCAATCGGGATCTTGTTTCACATCACAAATGTAATCGACCGTCTTGGAGGAAAGCCCCCAACCGGCATCGAATTTGTTGCGCTCGGGGAAAGTGAAGTCGCCCTTGGTGCGGTCGATATTGATCGCATCGTGCGTTTCCTCATCGAGGATTGCGGTGGCTGTTTCTTGGTATGACATGGGAAAATGTTAAAAAGGTTTAATAAAACTCAGGCGTTCACGCGATGGCAGGCTCTTTCAGGAAATCGTAACCGTGTTCTTCCAGCTCCAGCGCGAGCTCGGGTCCACCGGATTTGACGATCCGGCCTTCCGACATGACGTGCACATGGTCTGGCTTGATGTAATCTAACAGGCGCTGGTAGTGAGTGATAAGCAACATGCCGCGATCTGGTGAACGCATCGCGTTGACGCCTTTGGCGACGATTTTCAATGCGTCGATATCGAGACCGGAATCGGTTTCATCGAGGATGCAATATTTTGGTGAGAGCATCATCATCTGGAGGATTTCATTGCGCTTTTTCTCTCCACCGGAGAAGCCTTCGTTCACGGCGCGTCCGGTGAATTTGCGATCCATCTCAAGCAGATCCATTTTCTCGTAGAGGGATTTGTAATACGCGACCGCATCGATTTCCTCGCCTTTTGGCAAACGGGCTTGGAGAGCCGCGCGGATGAAATTCGCATTGGAGACACCTGGGACTTCGTTCGGGTATTGGAACGCGAGGAAAATGCCGGCACGCGAACGCTCATCGATAGACATTTCAGAGATGTCTACACCATCGAGCAGGATCTCTCCAGCGGTCGGGACGTAGGATTCGTGACCGGCGATAACTTTGGAAAGCGTGGATTTCCCGGATCCGTTGGGTCCCATGATGGCATGGATTTCACCGGCAGGTATTTCAAGGCTGACGCCTTTGAGTATCTCAGTGCCGTTTTCGAGGGTTGCGTGGAGGTTATTGATTTGGAGGCTCATGTGTTTAGAAAGGGAAAAGTGCCGAGTGATTTGAGGCAGATTATGAAAAGCTAATTAGTGCCTCCATGTCGCTGCGCTCCATTGTGATCAGAGGTTCTTGTTGAGAGTTGGAATTTAGGCGAGTTGACCGCGGAGGGTGATTTCGATGTCTTTGATCACCGTGTTTGGGGGAAGGTCGAGGATGTCGGTGAGGTTGATGCCGGGCTTGAATTTCACGTCGTGAATCGTGCCTGTGGTCTCATCGTGGAAATGGCCGTGCTCATCGAGGTTCGGGCAATAGCGGGAAGGCTCGCGGTCGAAGTTCACTTGGCGGATGATTTTATGCTGCACCAGCGCCTCAAGGCAGTTGTAGACCGTTGCTAAAGACACGTGTGGAAGCGCTTCTTTGATGCGCATGAAAACTTCGTTCGCCGTCGGGTGAGTGCGCTCTCCCATCAGGAATCGATACACTTCTTGGCGCTGCCGCGTCATGCGGAGGCCGTTGATCTCCTCCGGGATTTCCGTTTGTCGATGTTGTAAGCCGTTGGTTGTCATTTCGACATCAAATTAGAATCATTCTTATTACTATCAAGAACTATTCTAATTATATTTCTCTTTTTCCTAAAAAACCCCTAAATACATGCCTTTTATGGAATCAAATTTGTCCTATTGAGAAAGTTTTTTAAAAACACTTAAAAAATCCTTGCAAGGTAGGTCGATTCATGGTGGATTCCGCGCCCGCTCCAATAGCGGACAACAACTTTTCCCTAAACGGCCATGGCCTACGCAGTAATCAAAACAGGCGGTAAACAATACCGCGTCAAACAAGGTGACAAGCTCGACGTCGAGAAACTCGAAGCGGCTGTCGATTCCGAAATCACATTCAGCGAAGTTCTGCTTCGTGGCGAAGGTGACAGCGTGACCATCGGCACCCCATTCATCGAAGGCGGCAGCGTCACAGCAAAGGTGATCGATCAATTCCGTGGTCCTAAAGGTGTCGCTTTCAAATTCAAGCGCCGCAAAGGTTTCCACAAAACCAAAGGTTTCCGCCGCCACATGACCAAGTTGGAGATTACCTCCATTGGCTAATACCTAAATTTCAACCAACCTACTCTCATGGCCCATAAAAAAGGACAAGGCTCCGTCAAAAACGGACGTGACTCACGCAGCAAGCGCCTCGGCGTGAAAAAATTCGGCGGACAAGCCGTTATCGCTGGCAACATCATCATTCGCCAGCGCGGAACCAAAGTGCATCCAGGTGTGGGTGTTGGCTGCGGTAAAGATCACACCCTCTTTGCTTTGACCGATGGTCAAGTGAAGTTCGACCGCGAAGGCGGCCGCGTTAACGTGATTGCTGCAAACTAAGTTTTCTTAGTGATATATTTTTGAAAAACGCCTCGGGTTTTCCTGAGGCGTTTTTTATTTTAGTAAGAGCCGGTCAGCAGAATAAGGCTTTTTTCATAACGGAGGCACAGAGATAACTGAGGTCACGGAGAAGATATGAAAATTAAAAATAGTGGTTGAGTGTCTCAAAACCATTTCTCCGTGACCTCCGTCATCTCTCTTTCCTCTGTGGTAATAAAAAGCCTGACTTATTCAAAAGGTTCTCAAGCATCTAGTCACCGAACAAGGCTTGCTGATCAAGCTCCTCGGAAATAACTTCCAGCTTCCATTGCCTATCTACATTGAGGCGCACGGTGGCGAGATGTTTGTGGTGCCATTGCTCTGGAGAAATCATCGAAAGCAGCTTGCGGCTGCGAACTTCATATAAATGATAGGTTTGACCGATGGTGGGCTCGAAATTGATATCCGCCTCGTAGATGAGTTTGTTCCAGTTGAAATGATCGATCGCGGCCAGATAGGTCTCACGAATTTCCGTCAGTTTCTGCTGCAACTCCCTTTCCACTTCGGAAATACCGCGTGATTTGAACGAGCTGAGATCAGTCGGCACGATCCTTGGGCTCAAGGTTGAAACCGGATACGGCATGAAGGCTTGGGAGATTTTTCCTGATGACATGGTTGAGTTCGCTTTATCTCGACGAGGAACGCTATTTCCACAAATAAAAAAACCGGACGACCCGAAGATCGCCCGGTTAGAATGAATGATAGAATGACTAATCAACAGCAGGCGGCATAACCGTTGGGACAACAGTGCCCCAGAAACCACCCCCCGCCAATAAATCTAGACCACCCGTCATCGCAGGACCCGTGGTTGCATTACCAGAAGTAGCAATTCTAAGTGCACTGGCGCTTTGGTCGATCTTGAGAACAACGGCGAAGCCACCGAATGGACCGGCATCAAAAGTCGTCGCGCTACCTGCGGCAAGAGGCGTCACTACAATGACACGAGACGGATTCCCTGAGGTGCTCAGGCCAGCAGCGACATCCAAGATGTAGCCAAAGCCGCATTCATCTGGTCCAATTGCGAAGGAAGCGTCTGTCACGTTTCCATCAGGTTTTTTGGTTCCGTCGGCTTTAGCATAGAAGATCTCCTCAGACTGAAGAATTCCAGCGTGCATTAATTGTCTAAAGTATCCATTAGAGTTACCACCAGCTTCGCCAACTACCGCTGGTGCCGTAGGGAATGCTATAACAAGATCTGCGAGAGTCCCGGCGTCCGGGAAGGAACCATATTCATTCTCGAATTCGAACATCGCGATTCCGATCTGTTTGGAGTTTGAAATCGCTTCGGCTTTAGCTGCTTTTTTCACCTGGCCCATGATCATGGGAGCTGAGAGAGCCGCCAAGGAGGCGATAATGACGATAACGACGAGTAGCTCCACCAGAGTGAAGCCGCGTCTACGGATTGGATTAGTTTTCATAGTATGTATTGGGTTGTGTTTCTATGGTTGGCAATTGCCAGTTTGTTATATCAGCGGAAAATAATTCAACTGATTTTTATTCACGCTAAATTGCGCAGTGGGGGTTGCAAGCTATTTGTCGCCCTTAGTTATAATCTCTTTTCATGGATTGAGATCACTATCCATGCCGACTTCTAGTTTACGTAGGGTAGCTAATTCATTTTTAGTAATCGGATAAGGTCCGGAAAATTCGATTTGGTGCGACGTTTTGGACATGCTGCGACAGGCAAAAGCCTCACGTTTCAATGGATAATAAAGAATCAGGTATCGATTTCCCCTGTTGAAGGTCTCTGCATAATATCTGGGCTGGCCTTGACGATCGATGAATAAAGCTAGATCAGGGTAACGCTGAGAAAGTGCGCGCAGCCTTTCAAAGCCGAAAGTAGGCGGGCTTTGCCTGACGAGCATGATGTGATCATGTGCTGCGCTCGCGGTTTGATATAGATAGCCGGTATTTTTAAGGGAAACGCATGAGCTTAAGCCTGTAATGAGCAAGCAAGTGGCGGCGGTGATTAAAACACGAAATAGCTGCATACCTTAACAATCAATGGCTTTGGTTGGAAATTCTGTCTTTTCTGATGAGTTCTTGAATTTTGTGAGTATTTGGGCGAACTCCTTCCGAATCGATAAATATCGCCGTTTCCAACGGAATGAGAAATTCAACGGCAGAATTAATACCAATCAAATATCCGTAAGCATCAATCACTGGTCCACCACTGTCGCCAGGCTCAAGTGGAATGTCCATTTTGAAGGTGCGGCTTCCAGTAAAACGACTTTCCTCTCCGAGCGCGGTGCGCAGGTTTCCGGTAGATGCTTTGAAGCCTGTCGACATTCCGCCATGGATCACTGGGTAGCCATGTGGAATTCTCTTATCAGGTGCCGACCACCGGTAAAAGTAGGGCGTTTTTCTTGGAATATGCAAAATAGCGATGTCGTCAGAAGACGAGCGCCACACAACTCTAGCGCGAGATGTCACGATATTACCGCCATTCGCGTAGATAATAAAAACGTTTCTCCCCTTAGCCTGAGCAAGCACATGATCTGCGGTCAAAAAATACCCATCTTCACTTATCGGCGCCGCAGAGCCTCCATCCGCATCTTTCGGCGCGTTCGCGATCGCGAATTTATGATTCGCCCAGTTACCTAGCTCTTTACGTTGGGTTACCACCACTGCGGACAATCTTTCTCGGACAATCTGACGTGTAGTTTTATCAGGAGCCTGAACGCTGGCTTGAGGAATCACTGGAAGCGAGCAGGCCGCGCTCATACAGGCCAGAAACATCACAGTTAATTTTCTCAAAAGATTATCCATCCGGACTTATCAGAGCACAAGCAAGCCATCGCGTCACATAAGATTTTAGAAATCGCGAGTGATGACTTCCAACGCCTTACGAAATGGAGCTGCTAGAGGTAGCTTTTCAAGCCGATCTAAATCGATCCACTCATCTCCGAGCTTAGAAAAAAAATCATGCTGCTGTTCCATTAAAAACACCTTGAGCGAAACCCGGTAACGTGTGATCGCGTAGGTTGTTTCGTATATTTTTTCCATTTCCAAACATTCCGCGCTCGACCTCAACGGCAATTTCCACAACCCGTTGCGGCGCTTTCCTGATTCATGATGAAGCAGGATGCGCCCAGCTGTGTCTCGACAAAAAATCGCATATTCATCTATTCCAGTGATCGCTGCCGCTGGTTTTTTGTTTGGAAGCTTTTCTGGCTCCAAACACTCGCAATATGAGGAAACGGGACACATTTCGCAGGCGGGCCGACCCGGGCGGCAGATCGTCTGACCCAGCTCCATGATCGCGTGATGGTGTATGTCGGGGCTTGTCGGATCACACAACTCCATTGCCCATTCACGATGCTTGCGAATGACTGCGTGCTCATCAATGGGGGACGGATCTGCCATCAGTCGCGAAAAAATCCGCGACACATTTCCATCGACCAAACCGGATGGTTTTCGAAACGCAAACGCCATCAAAGCCGCTGCTGTATATGGCCCGATGCCCGGCAGATCGAGCAACGCCGCCTCGTCTTGCGGAAATTTTCCGGCATGTTTTGTTAGAATCGCTCTGGCAGTTTCCCTCAGCATCCGCGCCCTGCGGTAATAGCCCAATCCTTCCCATGCCTTCAGTAAACTCTCGTCATCCGCACGGGCTAAGCTTTCTAAATCAGGAAATTTTTCGAGAAACCTCGTGTAGTAACCTTTTCCGAGAACCGTCGCGATCTGCGTCTGCTGGAGCATCATTTCTGAGACAAGAATCGGGTAAGGCTCCCGAGTTCTTCGCCACGGATAATCTTTTCCGACCCGCCCAAACCACTCGCCAAGTGCTTTGCGAAACTTGGTTTTCGCTACGATCGGAGATGCTTTGAAACGCGGCTTCGGCCTATCCATCAGCGTTTTTTACGAAGGCGTTTTCCCGTCAGGCGGGTGGCGATGAGATTAGGGCAGCGACCATTCAACCTGAGTTGCTCGCAATTCGCCTCGATCTTAATCGATTGGCGTACGGTTTTAAAACCCAGTCGACGGCTGACGCAATCCGTCTGGATGTCGACGTTGTGATCCTCAAACTCGACCACTTTTCCACAATCGATGCAGACCAAGTGATTGTGCGAGGGCTTATTTAGAAAATTGGGATCGTAAGTGACTTGGTTCTCGCCGAGGTCGATTTGGCGCAACAGATCTGCTTCAACCAAGAGCCCGAGAGTTCGGTAAACCGTCGCACGCGAGGTTTCGGTGTCTACTTTCCGAACACGGTCGAACAGTTCCTCAGCCGTGAAATGCTCATCGCGAGAGAACACGACGTTCAAGATCTGCTCACGCTGCACCGTCCTGCGTAAGCCTTTCCGGCGAATAAACTCATCAAGCCTTTGCCTAATCTCAACCTCCATACCGAGGATGTTTAGCTTTCAGCCACGAAATGTAAACCCTCGGGGTGAAAATCAGACTTCGATTCTTAGATTGCGCATACTGCCAACGCACGCCAAGATTCCATAAGACATTTCTCTGAGAATTTTACATGAATAATCAAAGCGCCATGCCGTCCAAACCCGAGCAAGATCCTGTCGGATCGCTGAGTGAGGATGGAATCGATCCGAACGAAGACTTCCGATGGGTCGCCCTTGCACAACAAGGTGACATGAACGCCTACAACCAACTTGTTATCCGCCACCAAGGAAAAATTTACGCAATGATTCGGAATATGGTCAGAAACGATGCCGACGCCTGGGACTTATCTCAGGACGTCTTCATCAAAGCGTGGAAAGCTCTTCCAAACTTCGAGTCCCGCTCTCGTTTTTCGACATGGTTGTTTCGAATTTCCCACAACGTCGTCTACGATTGGGTGCGAAAACGGAAAATCGAAAGCAGCGGCGTACTGAATGATGAAATATTCGACCGCGATCGCATCGACCTCTCCGCCAGAACCGCCCCCGCCCTCATCGAATCTCCAGATGAAGCACTTTCCAATTCCGAACTCCGCATGAAAATCAGCGCAGCTTTGGAAAAAATCAGCTCGGAACACCGCGAGGTCGTTATTCTAAAAGACGTCCAAGGCCTGTCCTACAAAGAAATTGCTGATGTTATGGAATGCACCCTCGGCACCGTCATGAGCCGCCTTTTTTACGCCCGCCAGAAACTCCAAACCTTACTCAAAGATGAATACGAATCCCGATGAAACCAAACTAGCCCTGTGGCTGGATGACGAACTCAGCGGTACCGAACTCGCCGAGATGAATGCGTGGGCTGCCGCTCATCCTGAACATCTTGCCGCTCGCGATGAAGTCCGGAAATTTCGAGCCCTGCTTACCAAAAACGTTCCCGCCAGTGAGGAACCTCCTTATCCAGATTTTTTCCTCACCCGTATCAATCAAGGCATCCGCGAACTCGAAACCGTCCCAGCAGCAGCCATAAACAGTCATGGCTCTTTTTGGAAATCTTGGTTCATGCCCCTCGCAGCCTGCGCCGGCATGGTCCTAACCTTTTCCATAGGAAGACAAACTGGCACCAATGAAACCTCAGTCGCAGTCGATGATAATCCCAAAAACATCGCCGCGCCTCTGGTCTACACACCTGAAGAAGGCGTGTTTGCCGAGTGGGTTCCATCAAAACAAAACAATGCTTCAGTCATTTTGCTGAAAGGCGTTACCGCTATACCAGATTCCACTGATTTTTCTGAAACCGTATACATTCCTACAGCCAGAGAATCCGACCGCACCGCGACGTTGGGAGAGACTTCGTCCGAAACAACGAACCAATGAAATCCCCTTTCTTATTTCTCTGCCATCTGTCTGTGATCGCACTGTTTGTGTTTTCATCGACTCCACTGCAAGCCCAAGAAGATCCGGGCCGCACGAAAATCGGAACTCTCGACGTGACGGTTTATTACGCCACAAATGGCGATCCTGCGGCAGCTGGCGGGAAACGTGAACAAGTTTCCGAAGCCATTAAAAAGAGCCTGAGCGCCACAAAAGAATTGCGATTTGCCCACTATCGCGCGATGGGAACAGAATCCAAAACCATTTTCAGGTCATACGAAAACTGGGCACAACCACTCAAACCATCCGACGAAATTTTAATTCGTTTCGAGACCCGCATGGAGCCGTCCAAAAACAAAGTGCCGCTCAACTTAGAACTATGGTTAAGCCGGAAAAAAATTCTCAAATCCGATATATCACTCAAAAACGGTCAACCTCTTTACGTCCTCGGCCCAGAATGGCGAGGCGGGCGCTTGATCATCGCTGTTGAGCTGGCTCCCAAGAACTCCTAGAAATTATTTTGTCGTATGAAATTTCTGACATTCATCCTCCTCGTCCTTTCCGCAACCTTGCACGCGGGAGATTTAAAATTTGAAAAAGACCTCTACGAGGCTGACGCCAATCTCAAGGATAGCGAAGTCATTCGCGAATTCAATTTCACCAACACAAGTTCTAAAGCCATCACAATCCGCCTCGCAGATGCGGGTTGCTCATGTGTCGCAGTGGAATTTTTAAATGGTAAATCGACTTACGCTGCCGGGGAATCAGGAGTCATGCGCGCGACTTTTAAAATCGAAAATTCCCAAGGGACGATCGATAAAACGATTCAGATCTGGCTCGCCAGTGATCCTGATGAAAAGCCATCCTCGCAGGTCTCGTTTCGCATCCATGTTCCGATCGCTATTTCCCTCGAACCGAAGACTTTAAATTGGAAATCCAATGACACACCCGAGCCCAAAGTGATCCGAGTCAACATCAACTATGAAAAGCCAGTGCAAGTCACAGCAGTATCATCGACTAGCGAAAATATGATCACAGAAATCGTAACGATCGAAAAAGGGAAATCTTACGATATCAAATTGACTCCGAAGAGCACCGCATCTCCGGAAATTTCCATGATTCGCATCGAAACTGATATCGATATAGAGAAGTTTCGTTTGCAGCAGGGATTCGCAAGAATCTTGAGCCCTACGACCAAGCCATGAAGTCCATATACCAAATCGCGATTCTGATCGCGATCAGCGCTTCAGCAGCCAGTATGACTTGGCTACTCAATGATCCCTATTCCAAAACCATCGCTCATTGCGATCCCGCTTCACTAAAACCCGATGAGATCTGTTTTGATCAAGTCACAGGAAACGTGCTTTGGATCGATGCCCGCTCACGAGCAGAATGGCAGAAAAATGGTTATCCAAATTCTATCTTGTGGAATCTCGATCCAAAAGAGGACGCGCTCAAAATGGAAGCTGATGCAGCCATGAAAATCATAGATTTCAAAACAGTGATCGTTTACTGCTCGAGCGAAGCATGCGGCACCAGCCGACAAATCGCAGAGAAAATCCGCAAGCTGGATTTGGGTCCTGAGATCAAAATCCTACACGGCGGCCATCCCTCTCTGAAGATCAAATAAAAAGGTGACGGGTTAAACAAACCCATCACCTCTAACAACTAATCAGCTTTCAGATTAGAATGTCACTTCAACGCCACCGAAGAGCATTCTCGGTGCATTTGCACGTGGCCCTTCAGGTATGCGGCTAACCATTTCACGCTTATCAAACACATTTAATACACCCGCCAAAAGTTTGACGTTTTCATTAATCGCATAGTCAGCGGTGAGATCAAACAACAACAGCGCAGGAATTTTCCCATCGCGAATGGTCGGAGTTCCTGGTCGGACATCATCGTTGTAACCTGTTCCCCATGTCGATCCCATGTAATTTGCATCAAGACGGACTTCCCATTTTTCACCGGAGACACCGACTCCAGCAGCGAGCTTCCATTCTGGAACATAAGGAATTTCATTACCATCAACACCGCCGGCATACACTCCATCACCACCACCAGCCACCAAGTTTCCACCGGTAAACTGTGCGCTGGTATAAGTCGCACTCACATACATCGGCAGACCAAATCCAAGATTGTGCTCCAAACCGGGATCATACTTAACGATGCTTTCCAAGCCATACACTTGTGCCTCACCGGCATTCTGACTCGTATTGGTGAATCCAAATCCAGCATCAGTTGAAATCAATTGACTGAAATCAGTTAGAAATCCGACCACCTCTGCATTGAAATTTTCACGACGATAGCGATAACCCAACTCATAGCCCAAGCTCTCTTCATTTTCAGTACCAGTTACCAGATACGACTGAGGACTCGGCGAAGCAACGCCCTGATAAATTCCAGAAAACAATGTACTGCGATCAGACAATTCATAACTCGCACCAATTCCAGCTGTGAAAAGATTTTCATTTCCAGAGAACTGAGCGCCTGTAGAATCTGTGAAATCCATTTCTAACCATTCATATCTTGCGCCTGGACGCAGGGTTAGTTTGCCGACCTTAACTTCGTCTTCCACATACAATGCGGTTGCGAATGTTTCGTTGATGCCATTGAACGTTACAGGACCAGGCGTAGCCACGAAGTTTCCAAAACCATCCGCGGCATATGCTGTCCGCTGCCTCTTCGCATCCTGTCTATCGTAATGGAACCTCACACCAGCGGCTAAATCATGAGTGATCTCACCTGTTTCAAATTTAAAATTCGCCTGATTCTGCCAACCATATCCCTCATGATCTCGCATGTTGTTCGTCGTGCGAGTCGTGCCTGCAGCTGTGCCATTCAGAGTCGCGACATCTCCTGCATTCAATAACGCCTCGTGAAGCGCACGACCATTCACCTGATCCAGTTTATCCCATTCGCGACCAAATTGATTGTAATACACGGCCGATTCCAAACGCAGTGCATCACTCGGCTCTGCAATCCACTTGGCATAAGTTCTCCACTGCTCAGATGCAAATTCATCAAACTGGGTTGCTGAATAACGGCGATCCGGATCTGCAGCGAGATCTGCTTCAGTGAGTCCAGTATAGCTCTCGTTCGAATCCAAATCCGTGTAACCCACTTTGAATTCGATGCGCTGCTTGAGCGCCGTATTTGGCTCCCAGAACATTTTCAACATCGGCTCAATCAGATCAAATCCTGTATCTTGATTGCTGCCATCAATTTTACGGAAGCCATCACTCGTCTGACCATGCATTTCTAACAGATAGCCTATCTTTCCTGCTTCGGTGTCTTTCGTATCGCCAAACCACGTATGGTTGAAAAAGGTGTTGTCCGTTCCATACGTCGTGCGGGAGTAAAATTTCTGCTCATCCGGAATTTCGGTCGAAAGATAATTAATCACCCCACCCGTCGACTGCGGACCGTAACGAACTTGGCTGGAACCTTTCAAAACTTCGATCCCCGACATCCGCGCCGGCTTTGGTGAATAATACGCCGCAGGTGCCGAATACGGTGAAGGTGCGGTCAAAATCCCGTCCTCCATGATCGTCAGCTTTTCACTCCGCGTTCCATCCGCTCCGCGAAGCGAAATGTTAGGAAAATTTCCATAACCATCCTCATCGCGAACATACACGCCCGGAACCTTTGCTAAAATCTTACCGATATCCGTGTGACCGCTTTTGCTGATTTCCTCTGAGCCCACGAATGCGGCCGAACCCATCAGCTTGAAAAGCTCCTCTTCGCTCCCAATCACTGTGATAGGCGCCAAGGTCTGCAGCGTATCCTGCGCCGTCGCTAAACTACCAAAGGCCATTCCTGCGATCGTGACACAGCCCAACCATTCACCGATTCTCCGATTTGTTTTATTCAGTTTCATATCCGTTTTATCTTTAATGAGACTCAGTCTCATTTGTGCGGGGATGTGTTCCCATGATTTGAGGGTCTGCGTCAAAGAAAAAATTGAGAAATTTCGAATCGATTCACCCTCCGAAAGGAACCGCTATTTTCAATCGCGACCTCGTGAGCGAAATATCATGGAGTGACGCGGCTTCTGTGATTTTGAGCCATCTCCCAGCCAAGATCCGGAACAAGCATAGACCGCTCGGGCTTTTCTGGATGAACAAGATTAGATTTCGAGTCCAACCAATGCTACAACGCCTGCAAGACTCGATCTCAGTTCACAGTAATCTCACAAACCTCGGCCACTCCAACTTTCATCCCCAATTCATGAATAAAAAAATCCTGCTTCTCGTAACCCTCGTCACTGCCTTTGCCCATCAAGCCTATGCGGAAGGGGGGCAGCACCTATTCGTCCTTTCCGGCCAATCCAACATGACTCCCTCTTTGTCTGCGAGTTTTGCGCAGTCGGTGGAGAAAGTTTTTGGTAAAGACAAGGTCATCGTCGTGAGAGTCGGTTGGCCGAGCCAACCCATCAAGATGTGGTACAAGGCTTGGACGCCGCCCGAGGGCATGCAGGATACGTCGCCGGACAAAAACGGAACCACCTATGACACCCTGATCAAAAGCACTCAAAAAGTGATTTCCGGAAAGCAGATCGATAGCGTCACTTACATCTGGATGCAGGGTGAGGAAGATGCGCGGATGGGTTGGGGCAGCGTGTATGAGAAAAGCTTCAACGGTGTTCTGGAGCAACTGAAACAGGATCTTAAAGTGACCAAAATCAATTACGTGGTGGGTCGGATCAATGACTATTGGACCACTGACAAAGGATTGAAGGACGGAGATCTGGTTCGCGCTACGCTGATGAAATTGGGCGAAGCCGGTCCCAATGCCGCCTGGATCAACACCGATGACCTCAACAAAGGCGTCAATCCTTGGGGCGGCTATGATGAATGCGACGGGCATTTCCCACCACAAGGCTACCGCGTCATCGGCCAACGCTTCGCACGCAAGGCCTGCCTTCTCATCGATCCGAACATGAAATTGGACGAAAGTGTTTTCACCGAGTCGTTCTTCGACTCCGCCGAACAAGTGAAAACGCACGCAGCGCTCGGAAAATCCATTTCGGTCAAGACCTCTAACATCAAGCCCGATGAGAAAACGCCGGGCATGGAAGTTCTGTTAGACGGCCGCTTTGCCAGTCCCGAAGCGACCGACAAAGGATGGATCACTTTCCCTGCAAACGACCCATCGGTTGAGTTGGTGGTCGACCTCGGCGAGGTTCTGCCGATTGATTCCACTGCGGTCAATTTACTGGGCAGCCCGGGTGTGACGGCTTTTCCAAAGAAAATCACTTTTTCCATTTCCGAGGACGGCACGAACTACAAAGTTCTCAACTCCCGGCACAACGGTGTGGCGTTCACGAATTCCAAGACTGCAAAAGCCGCGTTCGATGACAAGACCCGCAAACCTCGGGGCGTGCTGGTATTGACGGATGAAGCGCAGACACCCGCCCGCTACATCAAGATCGAGATCGCTACGGCGGAGGAAAAAGTGATGGTGGATGAAGTGATCGTGAACCCGAAAGGTTAGAACCTAACCGATCAAATCATCGAGAGCACTTTTTCGACGATCCGTCTTGGGTTCGGGAGTTGCTCGTTTTCGATGTGTGGAGAATAGATCGCTGGGGCGTCGATGGTGCAGACGCGTTTGATGGGTCCATCAAGCTCATCGAAGGCATGTTCTTGAATGAGATGGGAAACCATCGCGGAGACACCGCCGAAGGGTTTGGACTCGTCAACGAGAACCACGCGGTGCGTTTTGGCGACGGTGGCGAGGATGGCATCGAGATCGAGTGGACGGATCGAGCGGAGGTCGAGAACTTCGGCGCTGATGCCGTGTTCGGCTTGAAGGATTTCGGCAGCGGCCAAGCTGTGAATGACCGAGCGGCCGTGAGCGATGAGGGAAATGTCTTTTCCTTCGCGTTTGATATCGGCTTTGCCGAGAGGAATCACGAAATCGCCATCAGCGGGATCCGGGACTTCGCCAACGTTTCCGTAAAGCAAAGTGTTCTCCATGAAATAGACCGGATCGTTATCGCGGATTGCGGCTTTCAAGAGGCCTTTTGCGTCTGCCGGAGTTGCAGGCGCGCACACTTTAAGTCCAGGAAACGCAGCGAACATGCCTTCAGGAATATGAGAGTGAGTAGCGCCGACGTTGGTGCCGCCATTTGCCGGACCGCGAACAACGATGGGGCAACTGCAAAGACCACCAGACATGTAGCGAACGCAGGCGGCGTTGTTGACGAGTTGGTCGAAAGCAACCGAATGGAATGACCAGAACATCAGCTCCATCACTGGGCGAACGCCAAGCATGGATGCGCCAATTCCCATACCGATGAAACCGGCCTCGGAGATTGGGGTGTCGACGATGCGTTTGTCGCCCCATTTTGCCCAAAGGCCTTCGGTGACTTTATAGGCACCATTGTATTGGGCGACTTCTTCACCCATAATGACGACGTTTTCGTCGCGGGCGAGTTCTTCGTCCATGGCTTCACGGAGGGCTTCACGGTAGGTCAGTGTGCGCATTTTAGGAAAAGGGATTGGAGATTGAGAAATTGGATATTGGCGGCCGAGAAATTAAGCGAAGAAGTGATGACCGATTTTTGAGGCTTCGGTTTGGTTGTCGGTTTCCCAATACACATCGGTGGAAATGTCTGCGATGGTCGGAGCTGGGGATTCCTCGGCGAATTTGACAGATGCATCCGCTTCTTCTTTTGCCAGTTTGTTGATGTTCTCGATCATTTCATCATTCAGCAAACCTTCGGCAACGAGTTTGCTTCTGAATACATGGATGGGATCGTGGTTCTTCTTGTAGTTTTCGATCTCCTCGGGCGTGCGGTATTTTTTGAAATTCGCGTCGGCAACCGAGTGGCCGTAGTAGCGGTAGGTATCGATTTCAAGAATCGTCGGTTTGTGCTCTTTGCGAGCGCGCTCCATGGCGATGTGGGTTTTCGCACGGACTTCGTAAACGTCAGAACCATCGACAACGTCCCATTCGATGGCGTAGCCCTCAGCGCGTTGGGCGAGGCAGCCGGTGTATGAAGAGGAACGTTTCTGCGAGGTGCCCATCGAGTAACCGTTGTTTTCGATGATATAAACCACAGGAATTTCGAAAAGAGCGGCGAGGTTGAGGGATTCGTGGAAAGAGCCTTGGTTGACCGCGCCATCGCCGAGGTAGCAGAGGCAGCAACCTTCTCTTCCAAGATATTTCAAACCGTAAGCAAGACCCAGACCGAGCGGAGTTTGGCCTGCAACGATACCGTGGCCGCCCCAGAAATTTTTATCAGGCGCAAAGAAATGCATCGAGCCACCCTTGCCTTTTGAACAACCCGTTTGTTTTCCAAACATTTCCGCCATGCACTCGTTCATCGACATGCCGGATGCGAGCGCGTGTGCGTGGCAACGATACGCCGTGATGTTGTGATCGTGCTCACCAGCGAGAGAAAGTGTGCCGACTGCCACGGATTCCTGTCCGATATATAAATGCAGGAAACCACCCATGCGGCCGGGTTTCTGATAGTTCGCGAGAGCGACTTGTTCAAACCGGCGGATGCGCACCATCTGCGTATAAAGCTCAATTTTTCTCTCGATCGTCAGAGATTGGTTGATGGGCGATGCGGCGAAATTAAGGTCGGACATGTGGAGAGTTCAGTTGGTGAAATCGGTTGCTGCGTAAAGGTAGCAGGGACGGGCGGCAAGTTTTATCTCGCTGGGCTCGATGCTGGAGCAGGAGAAAAACTCGGAAGCGCAAAACGTGCCGAGAGGAAAACGGCGGTGAAGATAAGATTCGCGCCAACCATGTTGCGCAAGAACACCCATGATGGAACCGGACTTACAACCGGGCCGGTCCAGAGCGATTGGATCACGCCTTCTAGGGTTTTTGCATACATCGGGCTGCCGATCCATGCGGCGAGGTTGGTAATCAGGTGGAAGATCAGCGCAGCAACCACCGCACCAGCAAGCGTGGTCGCGATGTGTTTTGGCGCCATCGATTTTCCGAAGAAGTAAACCACGGCAAATGCCACTGCGGTGGTGATGAATTCCGCAGGTTCGAGAAAATGAGGATTTCCCGTGATGATCGCATTCACCGGATAAGTCACGAGCCATGCGGCGACAGGAATCGCCCAACCTTTCCAACCCGTGGCCATGATCGCGCCGCAGAAGAATAAAGCCGCAAGCGGTTGGAAGTTCGGCAGCGTTTCCGGAAACGCACTGCCGATGCAGCGGAAAATAATCACCAGTAATGTAAACAATGCCAATGGCAGGAAGCGGTTCATGCGGGAAACTAGTCATCAAGCGGCCTCCGGGGCGAGGCGAAATTTTTACAGATCGCAATTTATTGAGCGGCTTTACCCAAAACCACAAAATGTGGTGTATTGCAGATACCCACCCACATCTTGTGATCCCCCCGAAAGATTTCTGGAAATCTCGTGACTGAAAGCTTGCCAAGACAAGGTGAAAAAAGAAACTCGTCGCAAGGCATATCCATGTCGTTCCACTTATGAAGTTCAGTATCTCCAAAGAAGTATTCCTGGAAGGTTTGCAAAAAGTTCAGCACGTGGTGAGTTCTCGGACCACCCTGCCCATCCTTTCCAACGTTCTACTCGTCGCAAAAGGTGGCCGTTTGGTTTTCACCACGACCGACCTTGACGTAGGCATCACCGGCTCAGTTGAAGCCACAATCGAGAAAGAAGGAGCAACGACACTTCCAGCCAAACGCCTCGTCAGCATCGTGCGCGAACTTCCATCCAGCGAAGTCGAGGTCACGGTTGATTCGAAAAACTACGCAACGATCAAAAGCGGCCCATCCACTTTCAAAATCATCGGTCTCAGCGATTCCGAGTTCCCACCACTTCCAAACTTCGAAGGCGCGAAAACATTCAAAATCCCACAAGTGGAATTGAAGAACGGCTTGAAGAAAACTTCATTCGCCATTTCCACCGATGAAACACGCTACGTGCTCAACGGAATCTTCGCTTCTTTCCGCGAAGGCAAATTAGCCTTGGTTGCAACTGATGGTCGCCGCTTAGCCATGGCTGATATGGATCTTGAGTTTCCTGCTTCACACGAAACAGATGTCATCATTCCTTCCAAAGCCGTTCAGGAAATTCAGCGTCTGTTAGGTGATTCTGGCGAAGTTGAAGTGAAACTCAGCGACAGCCAAATTTCCTTCACCGTTGGTGATACCTTACTTGCCAGCAAACTCATCGAAGGCAACTACCCGAACTACCGCCAAGTCATTCCAGGCGATAGCAATGAGCGCGTGATCATTTCCCGTGAACAACTCCTCGAAACCGTCCGCCGCGTTTCTCTCCTCTCTTCCGACAAATCAAATTCCGTGAAACTGATCTTCTCGGAAAACCAAATCGAAGTTTCCGCAAACTCACCCGATGTCGGCGAAGCCCAAGAAACTCTCGAAGTCAGCTACAGCGGACCGGACATGCAAATCGCTTTCAATCCTGAGTTCCTTCAAGCTCCGCTTCGTGCTCTGGATACCGATAACATCTATCTCGATCTGATCGATGAAATGAGCCCTGGCGTGGTGCGGATCGAAGGATCTTTCCTCTACGTCCTCATGCCAATGCGTGTGACTAACTAATCCTAAAACCATGGGAAGAGCGTTCGAGTGCAGACGGCGGGCAAAAGAGTCGCGGTGGGCGACCATGTCGAAAATTTTCCCTAAATTGGCGAAGTCGATCACGCTTGCCGCGAAAAACGGCGGACCGGATCCGGAATCTAACGCACCACTCCGCGTAGCGATCCAAAACGCCAAAGCCGCAAACCTTTCCAAAGATAACATCGAAAACGCGATCAAACGCGCCGCTGGCAAAGACGCTTCCGAAATCACCGAAGTGATCTACGAAGCCAAAGGCCCGCACGGCTCGTTGTTTGTCATCGAATGCGCAACCGATAACACCAATCGCTCTGTCGGAAATCTCAAAGTCATCCTCGGTAAAAACGGCGGTGAAATCGCTCCCAGCGGCGCATTAAATTTCATGTTCGTTCGCAAAACTGTGATCGAGTTCCCCGTTCCAGCAGACAGAGATCTCGAAGAGTTAGAACTCGAGCTCATCGATGCAGGACTCGAAGAACTCTCAGTCGATGACGGCGTCGTCACTCTTTTTGGCGCATACACTTCTTTCGCTAGTTTGACGTCTGGTCTAGAAGCGCAGGGAATCCAAGCCACTAAAGCCAGCCTCCAGCGCGTGCCGACCCAACCGATCGAACTCACCGAAGCGCAGATCGAAGATGTCGAAAACCTGTTAGACAAAATCGAAGACGACGATGATGTCCAAGTCGTTTACACGAATCTTGGGTGAGTGCCGAGTGATCAGTGATCAGTGCTAAAACATGGACCGCGCGACTCCAGTCGCGCCCCAAATCGTAGGCAGTCCAAAGCCTGCGGCGAGTTGTCTCAGCCTTTGAGATTGAAGTCGCCGCCATCCTTTCTTAGTAATCACAGATGACGCACTTTTTCACCCCATCAAAGACGACTAGTCGCTTTGCGTCGCGACTAGTCGCGGAATAACTGTTAGGCAGAGAAATTTAAGAGCAAATCCTGTGACAGTAGCGAATACAACAACCTACAAAATCAATAAATGAAAACGATTATATCCCTTCTCTCTCTCGCAGTTCTCCTTGGAACCGGCAGATTAGCAGCCGAACCGCTGACACTTCCAGAGGTTGCGTCCGTCTTTACAATCGCATGTCAACTGAATCCCGAGCCGTTGCCGAACTTCTTTAATGATGAATCATTGCTGGCACTGTATCCGCATCTCAAACCATCCAAAGTCTCGATACCTGTCGGCGGTAAGCGAGTCTGGCAGTCGGGCGTGATCGTCACCAAGGACAAAAAGTGTCTGTTCTGGAAGACCTGTTCAACCAAGTTCATCGCCATTTATACTGCTGACAATACGTATTACTTCGCAAGAGAACCTGAAGTTCATATCGAATGATAAATAACTTACAAGAGCCTAACAAGCCGCATCATTCAACCGCTAGGAGCCGTTCTGTTGACGTGTTTTCCCGTGATTAGAACCTCAACCCCGTGAGACACTTCCGCCCTCGCTCCTAGCGGTGGATGTGCTTTACGTTGCTATGGCTGCCTGTTGGTCAAGAGGTAAAATAATGTTTTTACCATAAAATTTGTCTTACGGTTTTTACTGTTAGAAATGGGTGGGGCAAGGTTCTAATTCGAGAATGGGCTTTGAACTCGTCGGAGAATCGGGTT
>JANMGO010000036.1:0-17451 GCA_031374665.1 Akkermansiaceae bacterium
ATCGCACGGTTCCAACTTGATGGTTCGAATTGGCAGTTGGTTTCCATGGGACAACGCAACACTTATGATGCCGCGTTCCACGATAACGGTGAGTTGTTCTCCTACGATTCAGATATGGAATGGGATTTTGGGATGCCGTGGTACCGTCCCACAAGGATCTGCCACATCGTACCTGGCACCGAGCTTGGTTGGCGGAATGGCACAGGAAAATGGCCGGCTTACTATGAAGATAGCATGGCCCCGGTTCTCAATATCGGTCCGGGATCGCCGACCGGAATGCTCGCGGGTCGAGGTTTCAAAGCTCCTGCAAAATATCAACAAGCCCTGTTCGCCTTGGATTGGACCTTTGCAACTATTTACGTAATCACCCTGACTCCCGATGGCGCCTCGTTCAAGGCCGAGAAAGAGGAGCTTGTCTCCGGTGCCGGATTGCCTCTAACAGATGCTGTCATAGCAAAAGACGGCTCGATGTATTTCGCGACCGGTGGCCGCCGTGGAAAATCTCATCTCTGGAGAGTGGTTTATACGGGCAAAGAATCCACCGCACCTCAACTTGCAAAATCCACACCCAACCCAACCCGGGACAAACTTGCGGAAATGATCCGCGATCCGAAAAAGTTCGATGCAGATCTTGCGTTCAAGCAATTGAATTCTGAAGAGCGCACCCTGCGTTTCATGGCGCGCACCGCCTTGGAGCGTTCACCTGATGCCGGATGGATCCCGAAAATTTCAACTCAGAAAGACGCATGGTCGCAGATCCTCGGACCGATGGCTCTGGCCAGGTTGGATGGAAAAAAACATCGCAGTCTTGCTTTGGAAGCCTTGTTGAAAGTCGATTGGAAATCACTTTCCCAACAACAGCAGATCAACTGGTTAAGAGCCGCTGGCCTGGTGTTCATTCGTGGTGGCGAACCTACGCCGGAGGAGAAAGTTGCTGTGATTGCAAAGATCGATGCATCCTACCCTGCAACGGATCGCTCGATGAATTACGAACTCGCCAGCATGCTTTGCTATCTTCAGGCACCGAATGTCGTTTCGAGAACGTTGAAGCTGATGGACGAGGCTCCTGCTGCGGATGCGGATGACTGGAAGACTCTGGTGGATCGGAATTCGCGCTATGGCAACGACATCAACAGTGTGATCAAGAATCACCCGCCGACCGCTCAGATTCATTACATCTATTGCTTGAGAGCTGTCAAAGGACCTTGGAAAGGCGATGAAAGAAGACGTGTTTTCAACTGGTTCCGTGAAATCGAAAGCCGCAGCGGTGGCAACAGCTACGCCAAATTCATCGCCCTGATCCGCAAACAGATCTATGAAAGCGGCACACCCGAAGAGCAAAAACTCTTTGCTGCAGAGGCAAAAGCACCTGCGGTGAAACCCGCAGCCCTGCCTCCGGTCAAAGGTCCGGGCAGAGACTGGACGGTGAAAGAAATCGTGAAAGTCACAGGCGAAGGTCTAACCAATCGCAATTTGGAAAATGGCAAAGCCATGTTTCAGGCATCACTTTGTTCGACCTGTCACAAATTTGGAAGTGACGGTGGAGCTCAAGGTCCCGACCTTACCAACCTAGCAGGCCGCTTCAAAATTGAGGATCTCGCACACTCGATTGTCGATCCAAGCCAAGTGATTTCCGATCAATATGAATTCACCGAAATTGTGAAGAACGATGGATCAACCATCACGGGTCGACTGCTCAACGAGAAAGACGGGATTCTGTTTTTGGGAATCAATCCGTTTGATTTCACCAATCAAGTGGAAATCATCCGCAGCGATGTCAAGAGCATGGCACCATCGAAAGTGTCACCGATGCCACCCGCGATGATCAACCGTCTGAATCCGGATGAGCTCAAAGATCTGTTCGCATATTTGTTAGGGGTGAAATAATCACCCCTTCAGCAAATACCGCGACGACCAAACGTAGTTGCAACCTGAGATGACCGTCAGCGCAACCGCGATGCCGAGAGTGATCGGCATCAGCCATGCGTTTTCGCCCCATGGGGTGGTTAGCGTGTGGAAAAATTTCAGGGAAGAGGGGATGGTGGACATTGTCTCAAACGTCAGCCAGATCAGGCCGGCGATGAGGTAGGTGAGTTGGAAGGCGGTTTTCCATTTCCCCAGGTTGTCGGCGGCGAGCACTTGTCCGGCTTCGATAGCGATTTGTCGGAGGCCGGTGACGAGAAATTCACGGCCCATGATGAGGGCGGTTATCCAGACGGGGCAGATGCCTTTTGCGGTCAGGAAAACGAAGGCTGTGCAGACGAGGATTTTATCGGCGAGGGGATCGAGGAGTTTTCCCAGAGACGTGACGAGGTTCATTTTACGAGCCAGCCAGCCATCGACGAAATCGCTGGCGGCGGCGATGATGAAAAGAATAAGGGCGGTGACGTGGCCCCACGTGCTCTCCCAAGCTACGAAAATAACGAACGCCGCCGTCAGGACGAGGCGTGAAAGAGTGATCGCATTTGGGAGGTTCACGCGACGAATGTGCGAAATTGATGGAGAAAAGGCAACAAGGTGTTGCACTGAATCGCACAGTCTCTTATTTCCCCGCGCAGGGAACTCCCGAAAATAATTATGAGCAACAGTGACTTTGGACTAATCGGACTGGCCGTCATGGGTCAGAATCTTGTGTTGAACGTGGAATCAAGAGGCTTTCAAGTCTCCGTTTATAACCGCACGACCAGCGCAATGCAGGAGTTTGTCGCAAAACATCCTGACAAGAAAATCGTTGGTGAAGAAACTCTCGAAGGTTTCGTGCAGTCCTTGGCATCGCCACGCAAGGTCATGATCATGGTGAAAGCCGGTGGTCCAGTGGACGCAGTGATCGAATCGCTCATCCCACTTCTCGATAAAGGTGACATCATCATCGACGGTGGAAATTCTCTCTACACCGATACTGAGCGTCGCGACCAATGGCTTGGTGATCTTGGTTTCCGTTTCATCGGTGCTGGCGTTTCCGGTGGTGAAGAAGGCGCACGCAAAGGCCCATCCATCATGCCCGGCGGTCCGACCTCCACATGGGATGTCATGAAACCGATCTTTGAAAGTATTTCCGCAAAAGTCGACGGCGAGCCATGCGTCACGCACATCGGCACAGGCGGTGCGGGTCACTACGTGAAGATGATCCACAACGGCATCGAATACGGCGACATGCAGTTGATCTGCGAAGCTTACAACATTTTCAAAGCAGCCGGCTTCACTCCTGCGGAACTTGCGAAAGTCTTCACCGATTGGAACAACGGCGATCTCGAGAGCTACTTGATCCAGATCACCGCGAAAATTTTCGAACAAAATGATCCACAAACTGGCAAGGCACTCGTCGATGTCATCCTCGACACTGCTGGGCAAAAAGGCACGGGCAAATGGACTTTGATCAACGCCGTCGAAAACGCCGTCGTGATATCCACCGTCAACGCCGCTGTTGAAGCTCGCATCCTTTCCTCGATGAAAGACAAGCGCGTCGCTGCCAGCGCTTTCCTCAAAGGTCCGGAAGTGAAAATTCCCACCGAGAAGTCCGAGCTCGTCAAAAAAGTTCACGATGCCTTGTTCGCATCGAAAATCATTTCCTACGCACAAGGCCTCGATCTCATCGCTGCGATGGGTGAGGAAAAAGGCTGGGGACTCGACCTCGGCAAGATCGCTGCGATCTGGCGTGGGGGTTGCATCATCCGTGCGCGTTTCTTGAACGACATCACCGATGCCTACCGCAAAGATCCGAAGCTCACTAACCTCATGCTTGCTCCGTTTTTCACGAAACTCCTCAACGAGTTCCAGCAAAACTGGCGTGAAGTCGTTTCCATCGCAACGCTTGCCGGTATTCCGGTTCCTGCGTTCAGCGCATCGCTCGGTTACTACGACAGCTACCGCAGCGCGGTGCTTCCGGCAAACCTGCTCCAAGCCCAGCGCGACTTCTTCGGCGCACACACCTACGAGCGCACCGACAAGCCACGCGGCGAAATGTTCCACACCGATTGGCCAGAGGTCATTGGATAAGCATCACTGATTCATTTAGAAAAACGGTCGGAAGAAATTCCGGCCGTTTTTTTGTGAGTCATCTCAAACCTCCCGCACCTCATAAGTTTCCTCGGGCTGTTCTTCGATGATCCCGAGATCGACGAGAAAACGATCTGCGGTGCTGATCGTCAGCTCGAAATTCGAGTGGCTTACGTTGAAGTTGAAGAAGCTGTGTTCCGCTCCATTGAAATCGATCAATTGGCAGCGATTGCCGCGCCATCTCATGCGGCGGCAGAAGGTGGCGATTTCAGAAAACGGCGTAACCCGATCCGATGTCCCATGGAAGAAGATCATCGGCGGAAGCTTTCTGCGGACGAGTCGGCTTGGGCTGAGTTTCGTGCTGAGTTTGGTCGTTGGAAAACGATCGGAGAGTTGGCCCTTGGTTGTGGTATTGACCAAGGCGCTGAACAGGATCAACGCCTTCGGGCGAAACGGCGGAGATAAATCTTTATCCTTTCGCATCCCTAACAGCAGCGACAGATACGCACCACCAGCCGCTCCGCTGAAAACCATTTTCGTGAGATCGATTCCTAATTCCCCAGCACTCGCGTTGAGCCAGTTCAAGGTGAAAATCGAGTCGTCGATGGCATCAAGCGGAGTCGATTGATGTTTCGAACTAATTCGATACTCAAAGCAAATCGCCACCATGCCGCGCGAGGTGAAGTGATGCGCGTGCGGAACGAATTGCGGCACCATGGATACATCCCAGAATCCACCGTGGAAAAAAACGATCGCAGGTCGTGGAGTCGTGACTTCGCCTTCAGGAAAAAACACATGAGCGATGAGATCGAAGCCATTGTGGTTTACGTAAACGTAGGTGGTCGCGGATTTAAGGAGCTCTTTATCCCGTGACTCACCGATCGGAGCGATCTTCTGTAAAATTTGACTCATGATTCGTAATGGCGATTTTGGGAGAGTTCCAAAAGGCGTGGATTTGTTTGTTGTGATTTCAGGGGGTTTGTCCAATCGTTTCGTCTATGAAAGGTTTAATTCTCAGTTTTATTTTGATTTTCCCTAGCATTTCAATGGCGGATGAAGCGCTGCGAATTAATTTGGAGAAAACATATTCCGTTTGGCACAATTCATTGATCAAAAAAGATTATCGGATGTGGCAGCAGGTAACGGCTGAACATCGTCAAGTTGAGGTGAAGAACCGAATCATTTCTGAGAAGCTTCCATTTCCTGGATCGATTTTTAATTTGCCTACGCCACCACCACTTCTCAGCGGTTTGAAATTTCTATCAGCTAGTCAAAATGGACGGACTGCTAAGGCGGCGTATTTTGGTAAGATTGATTTCGGAGTGGGTGGTGAGCCAACTGATAACCTTCTGGTGTTGTCATTTGTTCAAGGAGAAAACCGCTTTCTTTATGACAAAGCAGATTTCGTAAATCTATCCGCTTTGTCGGAAGTTCGTAAAGAGTTGGCGGCGGGTGATTTAACTTATTTGAAAGGCGTTCCTGAGGCTCAGCCATCAGGTGTCGTGCCTCTATCACCAGTGGCGGTGCTACCTGCGACGACGATCGCTAAGGTTTATGCATTTTGCCCTGGGAGGGAAGTTGAGGTGATGGTGAACAAGGTGAGTAGGCATAAGTTCATCAATGCGAAAGAAGCCGAAACTGTGATTGGTGGTGCGCGAGACGGGGTCAATGAAGTTCAGTATGCGATCCGTAAATTGGAGGAAGAAACTGGTGAAGAAGCTCTGACTATCCGTGTTTATCTTCTCTCTGAAGTGGCTGGTGTGAAACCGATCAAGATTTTTGAATATCAGGTAGCAGAAAAGCAGGCAGCCGCGCCTCACGGTTCAGCTAATTTTGTCTTGGATCAGGCAACACTCGCAAAGCTCAAAGGGAAATAAGCTCGCTCTATGGACTTTACCAAATGGCAGAACATGGATCCGCATCTACTCGTCGGACTGGTCAATACCGAGCTGCGTAATCACTCGGAATCCCTCGATGATTTGGTCAAAACTCACGATATTTCCGAGGAGGCCTTGATCCAGAAGCTGCAAGCGGCGGGGTATGAGTTCAGGGTTGAACAGAAACAGTTTCGATGAGATCGGGCATTTCCTCCGCACTCATTTTTGAAAAAAGCCTGAGCCTGTCTTGGGCTTTGTAAGTGTTCTTAGCCCATTTTCAGGTTTCGATTTTGGGTGCTTGCGCCCGTGGGGAGGATCTTTTAGAAATCCGAAGTAATTATGGCAGCAGGATACACCGAAGACGACATCAAGAGTTTGGACTGGCGCGAGCACATTCGGCTCCGCCCCGGTATGTATATCGGAAAGCTGGGCGACGGCTCTGCGCCGGAGGACGGAATTTACATTTTGCTGAAAGAAGCCGTGGATAACTCGATCGATGAACACATCATGGGTCACGGTAAAGAAGTGAAGATCGAGATCGACGATGAAGGTCGGGTCGAGGTGCGTGACTTCGGACGCGGGATTCCGCTGGGGAAACTTTTCGACTGCGCCGCACAGATCAACACCGGAGCGAAGTATGACAGCGAGGCGTTCAAAAAATCGGTAGGCTTGAATGGGGTGGGCATCAAAGCAGTCAACGCCTTGTCATCGTTTTTCGAAATCCAATCATGGCGCGATGGTGAGACAAAAGCATTAGAATTTTCCAAAGGTCAGTTGACCGTGGACATGAAAAAGCCACGCAAGGATAACGAGGTAAACGGAACGCGTTTGGCGTTTGAAATCGACCGTTCGATATTTCCCATGAAAACCCGTTTCCGCGATCCGTTCGTGGAGAAGATGTGCCGGTATTACTCTTACCTGAATCCATCGCTCACGGTCATTTTTAACGATAAGAAATTCCGCTCCAAAGATGGTTTGTTAGATTTGTTGCGTGAGGAAATGGAAACCGAGGCTCTCTATCCGCCTATTCATCTCATCGGTAAAGATATTGAAATCGCCTTCACGCATTGCGCGGAGAGCAGCGAGGATTATTACACCTTCGTAAACGGCCAAAATACTTCGCAGGGCGGCACGCACTTGGCTGCTTTCCGTGAAGCTCTCGTCCAAGTGATCCGTGGGTTTTACAAAAAACAATACGATCCATCAGACATCCGCGCGGGTATCGAAGCGGCAATCTGCGTCCGCATCATCGAGCCGGTGTTTGAATCGCAAACCAAAACGAAGTTAGGTTCCTCGACGATCGCTCCTGAAGGCGAATCACTGAGAACCTTCATCTTAAATTTCCTCAAATCATCCTTGGATAACTATCTCCACAAGCACCCGCAAGTGGCCGAGTCTATTCAGAAGCGCATCCTCGCCGCTGAGCGCGAGCGTAAGGATTTAAAAGGCATTCAGAAAATCGCCCGCGAGCGCGCACGTCAGGCAAAGGTGCATAACAAGAAACTACGCGATTGCCGGGTCCGTTTCGATTCCAAGCACAAGCGCCGGGAAGAAAGCACTTTGTTCATCACCGAGGGTGACTCCGCATCGGGCTCGATTACCAAGAGTCGCGATGTTGAGACTCAGGCCGTTTTCTCACTCCGTGGCAAACCGCTGAACACGTATGGACTGCCGCGTAAGATCGTCTACGAAAACGAGGAGTTCGCGCTGTTACAGGCAGCATTAAACATCGAGGACGGGATTGAAGCACTGCGTTACAATAAAGTCGTCATCGCAACCGATGCCGATGTCGATGGCATGCACATCCGCTTGTTGTTGCTGACCTTCTTCCTGCAATTTTTTCCTGAGATGATTCGCGATGGTCATCTTTTCATTTTGCAAACGCCCTTGTTCCGCGTGCGGAGTAAAAAGGAAACGATCTATTGCTACGATGAAGAATCGCGCGTGAAAGCAATCGCGAAACTTGGCAAAAACGCCGAGATCACACGCTTCAAAGGTCTGGGAGAAATTTCACCCGACGAGTTCAAATTCATGATCGGTTCCGACATGCGCTTGGATCAAGTGGAGTATGAAGAAGGCAAAGGCGTGAAAGAGTTGTTAGCTTTCTACATGGGCAAAAACACCCCGAGCCGGCAAGAATACATCATCGAGAACTTGCGCGAGGATGTGGACAGGCAGGTGGCTTGAGGAATAGGTCGTATAGGACTGATATGGCCTATTAACTTAGATGCTCGTCTCCAATTCGTAAAACGATGAAATATTTTTCCTGCTCGCTCGGTATTGCTGCGATGATGAAAATGTCTCTCGCTCTCGTGTTCGCTGCTTTTCTGAGTTCTTGTGTTAGTATCGCACCTCCCGCACCAAAAGGTTCAGTGGATCATGTGGTGCTGATGTGGCAGAAAAAACCCGGCAATCTCAAGGATCGCAAACAGATCGCAGATGCGATTGAGCGTCTGCGTGTGATTGAGGGTATTACGATTCTCGATTACGGCACTGCCGTGGCCAGTGAGCGACCTGTGGTCGATGATTCTTTCGATATAGGCTTGTTGGTGCGCTTCAAAAATGTCGATGCCTTGCATGCCTACGAAACCGATCCACGCCATGTGAAAGAAGTGAAAGGCGTATTGCTGCCTCTGACGAAAAAGATCCAAGTCTATGATTTCACACGCTGAGTGAAAACCCAGTGGAGTTTCATGGTTTCATGCGGGGATTGGATTTTTGATGTGTTAGAATTTGATCGATGCTTGGTTCAGCGAGTGAAGAACTTCACCATTAGGGCCCAGAAAGGTGTAGGAAGTTTCCAAACATTGGTTGAGGTAGGCTTTGGCGGTTGCGATAGCAGTGGGGAGATTTTGTTGGTTTGCGATGCTCGCTGCGATCGCTGCGGCGAGGGTGCAACCGGTGCCATGGGAGGCTTGAACGGAAAGTCGCGGTGAGGTGAAACGGTGTTCGGTTTCACCATCGTAGAGGAGGTCGGTGCAGTCTTTGGAATCCAAGTGACCGCCTTTGACTAGGACGGCGCATCCAAATTTTTCTGAGAGCGTTTTAGCGGCGCGGCTCATTTCATTGATGGATGAGATGGTTTTGCCGAGTAATGTTTCAGCTTCTGGCAGGTTGGGTGTGATGAGGTGGGCGAGAGGGAGAAGGGTTTCACGGTATGCGGAAATGGCATCGGCTTCGATTAAGCTGGTGCCAGTGGAGGCGATCATCACCGGATCGATGACGAGTTTGATATGCGGATATCTTTTAAAAATAGCAGCGACGGTTTCGACGTGTTTGGCAGAGCCGAGCATGCCGGTTTTGACGACATCGAGCGGAAAGGAATCGAGCATCAAAAGAATTTGATCTTCCAGCATGGATGGATCCACGGCATCGACCCGACGCACGATGTTGGCAGTTTCAGAAACGATGCAGGTCACTGCGGTTAGACCGTGCAGGCCGAAGTATTGGAAAGTTTTGAGATCCGCTTGCATACCTGCACCGGCTGAACAATCCGATCCCGCGATGGTTAGGATCGCGCGAACGGGTTCGATGGATGGATCAATTGGTTTCATTGCTTCTTGATTCTTTGTCTCTGGCTTCCAATGGTTTCCACATGCAAGATGACATCAAGGAATTTCACGACCTCCGTGTGAAGGTGGATGATGTTATTTACATGCCGAGTTTGGACGCGCCGCCCAATAAGCCACATCCCTTCGTTTATTTCATTTCAATTTTTAACGATTCATCAGTGCCGATCACGATACGCGCGCGGAAGTGGGTGGTGACGGAAGAGGGCGGTGAAACAACCGTGGTGGAAGGCGATGGAGTGGTCGGGCAGCAGCCAACGATCAAGCCCGGCGAACATTTTTCCTATAACAGCTATCACGTGATTGGAAAATCTGCGTTAGTGAATGGTGCGTTCTTTGCGGAAATGGCGAGCGGGGAATGGATTTTTACGCGCATTCCTGAGTTCAGGCTGGAGCCACCTCAGTTTGCATAAGTTACAAAAAAAGAGGCTCCCCGTTTAGGAGAGCCTCTTGGTTTGAGATGAGATGATTAGGCTTTCGCCTCTTCGGTGGCTGCTTCTGGAGTGGTTACCTCTGAAGTGAACTCTTCCATGGGAACTTCCGGATTGGCGTTCTCAGGTGCAGCTTCGGCGACTGCCACGACTGCGGGTTCTTCGATCAAGTTGATGACTTGTTCTTTCTCTGGATTGATCGGTGCGAGTTGTGGGATGGTGGTGTCGGCTTTTGCGTAGCCGCCTTCTTCTTTCTCTGCATCATCGTAATCTTTCGATTTCGCGCCGGACACGGTGATTTGACGTCCCATGAAAAATTGATCATGAAGGACTTCCACGGTGCGCTTGGCTTCGTCGATATCGAGCATTTCAATGAAGCCATAGCCCTTGGAGCGATGGGTGCTGCGATTGTAAACGATCTCGACTCGGCGGACGGCTCCAACACCTTTGAAGAGCTCTTCTAGATCGCTCTCAGTGGTGTCGTAGGACAGGTTGCCAACATAAACGCGACGGTTCTCGACGGTCGATGGGTCACCGCCACGGGGACGATTGCCATTTTTGTTGGTGCGCTCGCCACGGTTTTGCGGTTTGCCTTCGGAGTTCTCACGAGCTTCGTTGGTGTGGCCTTGATCCGTGCGCGCATCGCGGGTTTTGCTGCGGCGTGGTTCGCGGTTTTGGTTGGTTTCAACAACACTCGGGCGACGCTCTGGGCGGGGCGGTCTGACGGCCTCTTTGCCACCGAATCCGAGGGCTTTGAGAAGTTTCTGCCACCAGCTCAGTTTGGGAGCGGGCATGGCGCGACGTTGCTGCTGGGAATGACCCGAGCCTTGGCGGCCTGAGCGATTTCCACCGCCGGACTGACGTCCTTCGTTGCTACCACCACCGGACTGGCGTCCTTCGTTGTTTCCACGGTTTGAGTTGCTTTTATTACGGTTTTGCCCTCCGCGTGAGCGGCGGCGACGGCTTTCTCCCTGATTCTGGGAGTTATGTGTATCAGTTGACATGGTTTCGCATGGGTCAGTGTTTTACGGACGGCCCGGCGCGTCGGGTGTTGTGTATCCCCGGCATTGCAGGAACGGACCTGCGCGCAATTACCATGGCTATCGATCGCCAGCTTTTTGGTGCTGGAACAAGCCCCCGCAACTGTTGCGGAAAAGGTCTTGAAAGAATCGATTGCCGGCAATCTGCGCCGCCATCCGTAAGCAAGGAGGTCCCGGATTTCCTGGCAGACCCTCAAGATTCGAGTTTCACGAGGAAAAACGAATGTTTGGAGAAAAAGGGTGCCGGATGCGGACATCGGAGATAAGGGGACTCCTGCTCGCGCGGCAAGGTAGGGATGATTCCGCGTTTGGCAAGGAGATCTTTGGTTTCAGTTCCTAGTTCCTAGTTCATAGTTCATAGTTCATAGTTCCTGGTTCTTAGTTGGGCTTCGCGCTGCACTTATTAAACCAAGAGCTTTCCCAAATGTCAGGGCGGTGAAAACGTATGTACTAAATGGTCACTTTGCGAGAGGAGGGCGTAGTCGTCGTATCGGACTTTGGGGGCGGGGGGCCAGAAGATTTTTTGGGAGATGGATTGGGTGATCCAGTCCATGCAGGATTTGGCGGATTCTAGGTCTTCTTGGGAAAATGAGCTCCACTCGATGAAGTCGACTTCTTTTTCGGTGGAGCCCAGTTTGATGTAGCAGGGGATGGGGACGCCGGTGGAGTTCTCGCTTTCGGCGAGCGCATAGAGGGGGAGTTGGAGGTTTTTCCAGAGGAATTCGCTAACTCCTTTGCCGTCGAGTGCCGTGTGGCGGGCTGGGGAGATCTCGGTGATGTGGGGTGGGATCTGGGTTTTTGCGGTGATTTTTTTGCGATGCTCAGATTCTGTTTTCTCGACCTTGCCGGTTTTGTAATCGATCACGCGGAGCTGACCCGTTTCGCGGTGGCGGTCGATTCGGTCGATCGTGCCGTTGATTTTGAGGCCGGCAGATTCGAACGAGATTTTGCGCTCCGCATCGATGATCTCCCAGCCTTCCGCCATGCTCTCGACTTGTTTGGAAACGAACCATGCGAGGCGTTGGCGGATCGAGTGCACTTGGATGCGGACGGCGAGAGGGGGTTGATTTCCAAACTGGCCGAAAATGGTTCGGTCGAGCGCCGCATCGAGATAGGCGAGGAGGGATTTGGGATCGGAGAGCTTTCGGGCTTCGGTATCTTTGCCCCAGATCTCTAACACTTTGTGGGTGATCGAACCGAAGTCGCGGTGATTCATTTCCCTGCGATCCGGCTCAGGTTGTGAGGCACGGACGATGTGTTTCAAATAGAAGCGAAACGGGCAGGCAAGGTAATCGCTGAACGAGGTGACGCCGAGTTTTTCCGGGAGCTCGACTTTTGGGGTTTGCCAGGTGATATCGCGGGTCCAGATGAGATTGGCTTCGGGCGGTTCGATCTCGCGGAACAGGTTGTTGACGGTGGTGACGAGTTGTTTTTTCGGGACTTGCAGCAACAAGCTGGAGGGCAGGTAGGTTTCGCCGTTCGTGCCGTTTTTACCGCAGAAGAGATGGGTGGTGCCGTTTTCCTCGCGCATGCGAATCATCGCGTGGAGCAGAAATGCATCGCGTGCTTGGCGATCTGTTAGGCTGTTGAGCTTGAGCGCGTTGCGGATTTTTTCGGAAAGCCATGGCTCGCCGCCGGGTCGAGCTGGGACAAAAGATTCGTTCATGCCGGTGATCAACAAATGTTTCCCCGGTTCATACAATAGCTCCAACCAACCTTGAATATCGATAGCGCGATCCGTCGGCGGCTGCGCGGTGGGTCGCGGAATTTCCGAAATGACCATCTGCAACCAGAATAGATGGCTGCGTTTCAATGAGGTGAAAAGCGGTGTGGCGGCTTCGATGAAATCGGTGATGCCGGACAGGGTGTTGGCAGAGGTTTCTGTATCGATTTCGATGAGATCCAAGTGCTGGCTCAGAGCTTGCGGGAAAGCGGCCTTGAGAAAAGCTTCTCGATGCGACAGCAGGCCGGCGATGTCATCGCGGAGGATGCGGAGCTCGGGGCGTTCGGTGGTGGCGAGTCGCTCGACGATAGCTTCCGGCTCGATGATGGGATGGCGATCGCGATATTGATTGAGCGCTAACAGAAGGTTGGCGCGATTTTCGGAAATGAGATTCGCGCATTCTGGAAAAGTTAGCAACGCAGCGAGGTTGCGGCTGCTTGCTTGGGTCAGCCAGTTTTTCCAAGCTAACAACCAACGATGAAGCGGTGGAAGCGGCTGCTGAGATGCCGGATGAAATGCAGGCCATCCTTGATGCGTTAGAAGATGTGCGAGGGCGGATCCCGCCTCGTCGTCCGCGCTACCGATTGCGATTTCCTGGGAGGACGCGCCGAGGGTGGCGATCGTGTTCAGGGCTGCTTGTGCCTGGCTTGCGGGATCGGCGACCAATGACGCGGTGGCGGATTCGGGTAGATTTCTTGTCGTCCATGTGGAAAGGGGAATTCCGAGTTCGTCGAAATGCGCGGCTTCGGATTCGGGAGCTGGGATGAGAACGATGACTTCGCCAGAGAAAGTTTTCAGCGCTTGGACGATGCAAATCGGCATTTCGGTGATGCCTGCGAGAATGATTATTTTGAAATGGCTGGGAAGTTGGAAGCTGGTGCGTAGGGCTTGGGAGCGTGATTGATAACCCCATGAATAAAGTTTTTTCTCCATCAGGGTTTCGAGCTGGGCGAGGTTTTCCCAGCGATCTCCTTCTGTGGTGCCTTGTAGGAATTTCGAGGCGGAGAAAAGATTGTGCAGGGATTCTTCCAGCGTGGCGCGGAGTGAGACAATTTCCGCTGCGAGGGAGGTAGCCCAATCCGATGAAAGCATTTCCAAATCCGGAGCTGTGGGAAACAAACCGGAATAATTTTCCCAATCGCTCTGATTGAGGTTTTCCAAAACATCCATCCACGCGATTTTTTCCAGCCATCGGGGTGAGATGTTAGAATCTTCCAGATGCAGCAACGCGCCGGGAGTGGTGACGGTTGGGGCGAGCAGTGCGCCGGCCTCCGCTGCAAGGTTTTCGCGGAGAATACGTCCGCTTTGGGATGTGGGGAAGACGACTAAACATTCCGTGAGGGCTTGCGGATCTTGGAGAAGATAAGTGGTTAGGCTACCGAGAAAAGGTGCTGAGTAACCGAGGTAGATCCGCTGAGGCATGGGGAAGGTTAGGTAAATGCTGAAAAACTAAAAAGCTGAAATGTGGGGATTAGATGCAAGAAAGGAACCGCGATTTTTAATCGCGACCTTGTGAGCGAAATATCTTTGGTTGAGATTCTGAGATTGGGCTTTTGGGAGGTCTCACTTCGGTTGGGGAGGTCGTGCCCAGTGATTTTGAAATGGGTCAACACGGCGTGTTGACCCTACCGTTTTAACAAAAAAAGCGAGCACCTGGTGGGGTGCTCGCTTTGAGATGATCTTTCTGACTTTTTGGGTCAGGAGAGGGGATTAACCGTTGGTGAGGTCGACGGTTTCGATTTCGGCGGGTGCTGCGCCGGTTGAGAAACGCCATCTGACTTTGTTACGCTTGGAAGCGGTACGAAGTTTACGCTGTTTGCGTTCAGTTGGGGTTTCGAAAGCGCGACGACGGCGCATTTCCTCAAGGATTCCCTCTGAATCGAGTTTGGTTTTGAGGCGTTTGAGGGCGCGATCTACGGGCTCTCCTTTTTTGACGTTCACTCCACGCATGTGCTGATGTTTTTCGTTGGTTGTATCTTTAAAATCGTTCTTGGGGCGCGGTGTATGGGCTGGTTGATCGGATGAGTCAAGCAGGAAACACCGCCTAATAGTTATTCACCGAGTCCAAAGCGGACGAAGCGGGTGACACTTAGGGTGTCGCCGAGTTCTTTGCCTTTTTGCTCGAGGAGTTGGGTGATGGTGACTTCGGGGTCTTTCACGAAGCCTTGCTCAAGGAAGCAGGATTCTGCGAAGAACTTGGCGATTTGACCTTTGAGGATATTTTCGATGATATTCTCGGGTTTGCCTTGTTCGATGAGACGCACGCGGAAGATATCTTTCTCGGCGTTGACGATAGCCTCAGGGATGTCGTTGCGGGAAAGGCCTTTGGGTGCGCAGGCAGCGATGTGAAGGGTGAGGTCCTTGATGAGTTCTTGGAAGGCAGGCTGGGAAGCAACTGCGGAGTTGCTCGTGCCGACTTCAAGCAACACGCCGACTTTGCCGCCGAGGTGGATGTAGGAAGCAACCACGCCACCAGGAGCGGCGTCGAAACGAACGTATTTGCGGAACTGGAGGTTTTCACCGAGTTCGACGACTTTAACTTTCACGAAGTCTTCAAGCGTGCTTTCGCCGAGAGAAACGGCGAGAGCGGCTGCGTGGTCTGCGGCGTTGGCGCCAGCAAGTTTGTCAGCGATGGCGGCGACGAAGATCTGGAAGTTTTCGTTTTTGGAAACGAAGTCGGTTTCGCAGTTTACTTCGAGGAGGATGCCAGTGGACGCAGCAGCGTTGACGCGTGCGGTGATGATGCCTTCGTTGGCTTCGCGATCGGCTTTGGCGCCGGCTTTGGCGATGCCACGCTCGCGGAGGAGTTTGATGGAAGCCTCGATATCACCATTGGTCTCGGTGAGGACTTTTTTGCAGTCCATCATGCCGGCGTTGGTTTTATCGCGGAGTTCTTTAACGATTGATGCGGTGATCATGAAATAAGTTTGCTAGTTGGCAGTGTTCAGTTTTGAGGGAAGAGCGGTTGTTTAAAAAACGCAGGCTCTTCGAGATGATTAGTTCTTTTTGGCTGCGAGCATGCCATCGACCAAGTTTTGGAGGATGATACGGATCGAGCGGATGGCGTCGTCGTTGCCAGGAATTGGGAAATCTACTTTGGCAGGATCGGCATTGGTATCAACGATGGCGATGATAGGGATGCTGAGGCGACGAGCTTCGGCGACGGCGATGGTCTCGCGAGCGGAGTCGACGATGACGATGGCGTCAGGTTTTTTCTCAAGGTTGCGAACGCCGCGAAGGTTGCGGAGGAGTTTTTCGCGCTCACGGCCGAGGGCGGCGAGTTCCTTTTTGGACATGGATTTGAACTCCGGTTGTTTCTCGATGTTTTCGAGGTAACGAAGGCGCTCAACGGATTTGCGAACGGTGGTCGCGTTGGTGAGCATGCCACCGAGCCAACGATGGTTGACGTAGTGTTGTCCGGTTGCTTCTGCAGCTTCGCGGATGGCGTCTTGTGCCTGGCGTTTGCAGCCGACGAAAAGGATTTGTTTGTTTTTGCTGACGAGGTCGGCAAGGAAGTCGGATGCTTTATCGAGCTGTTGGACAGTTTTCTCGAGGTTGATGATGTAGATTCCGCCTTTGTCCTTCATAAGGAAGGGCTTCATGCGTGGATTCCACTTTTTCGTTTGGTGACCGTAGTGAACGCCAGCGTCCACCATTTCAGTGATGAGTTCGTTAATCATGATATATGTAATTTTTGTCCCGTCTTAAATCAGAGCGAGCGATTTTGAAGACCTGCCACTAGGTTTCCCTTGGGTCTTCGTTGTTGTGAGGTGGCTGAAGGGGCGCGGTTTTTGGGGGGTAACCCGGAAAAATGCAAGCATTTTTCTGGGTTCAGTTAAAAGTTACTAGTTTTCAGTTTTGATTCATCTTCCTGAAATCTTAACACTGAAAACTTTCCCCCTACCGCCGCGTGCGGCGTCTGGCTGCTCCGCTGGTGCGGCTTGGGGTTCCTTGGGAGGAGGATTGGCCACGGCGTCCGCCGCCGGAGTTTTGGTTGCCGCCACGTCCACCGCCGCCACCGCCGCCGCCTTGTTTGATTTTCGGGGGTTTGAAGCCGGTGCGGTGTTTTTCCTGGAGGTTTTCGCTGTGCCACTGATGGGAGGTGTCGCGAGGGATTTGATTTTTGATGAGTTTCTCGATGTCGCGGAGGAAATCGATTTCGTCCTCAGCACAGAAGGAGACGGCGAGGCCATCCGCGCCAGCGCGGCCGGTGCGGCCGATGCGGTGAACGTAGGCTTCGGGCTCATTTGGGAGATCGTAGTTCACGACGAGGCCGATGTCTTTCACATCAACTCCGCGAGCAGCGACGTCGGTTGCGACGAGAACAGGGACGAGGCCTTGTTTAAATTTCGCGAGGGCTTTTTCCCGTTGGGCTTGGGATTTATTGCCGTGGATGGCCTCGGCTTCGTAACCGGCAGCGCTGAGGGCGATGGCGAGTTTGTTGGAGCCATGTTTGGTGCGGCCGAACACGATGGTGAGTTTAGCTTCTTTCGCTTGGCTCTGTTTTTCTAAGAGCTGTTGTAAAAGATACATTTTGTTACCGCGATCCACGAAGCAGAGCTTTTGTTGGATGCGCTCGGCGGTGGTGACCTCTGGGGTGATGGTCACTTGAGCGGGGTTCCGGAGGATTTTTTGCGCGAGTGAAACGATGTTCGGTGCCAGTGTGGCAGAGAAAAACAGTGATTGTTTTTTCTTCGGAAGCAGATCGATGATGCGATTCACGTCGCGGAGGAAACCCATGTCCAACATGCGATCGACTTCATCGAGGACGAAGAAATCGACAGCGGAGAGATCGATGCAGCCTTGATCGATCAG
>JANMGO010000099.1:0-2457 GCA_031374665.1 Akkermansiaceae bacterium
AGGATGCGGTCGTAGGCGCGGGCGGAGAGCGCGAGCTGCTCCATCGCGTGCTGGAGCAGGTCGCCGAGTGACGCGTCGAGGGCGCAGAATTTCCTGAGCTGGGAGACGGGCATCCGGGCGTTGGCGGTGAGCCGGGTGCCGCGGAAGCGCACCAATTGGGCCTGTCGCGCCTGCTCGATCCGCTCGCGGATGGCGGACGATGATTCGCCGGCCCGGTCGCTCCGCAACTCGGTGATCGAGAGTGCCGGTGCCTCGATAGGACATGCGCTACAGAGCAAAACAGCCTGCGGAAAATTGAATGGTATAGGCTGCTTGAAAAGAAACCCCGGCAGGCCTCTCTAGGCTTCTGCCGGGGCACCGCGGGTGACTACTGCGAAGGGCCAAATGTTACGTTTACTGCCTAGCAATGGATAGAGTTAGAACCACCTAATTAATGGCGCCTAAATTCAGGTCACAGTTCAATCCACCGCACCAGGCGACCGTCTCGGAAATAAAGCTCATACATTGGGTAAGCCCTGAACGTTTTCCAGACACTCCAGTTTCCACCTACACCGCCACTTTCCGTTATTTTGACCAGCCCTCCAACAAAGAGAAATGCTTCATCGAATGTGAGGCCGACAATTGGCTTTCTGTCGCTCAGGGATTGCCGATCCACTTCGGAAAGCTGCCGGTTTCTGGCGAAAAACTTAGCCAGCTCTGTTATCCGCCTTTCCTCGGTGCGCTGCGCTTCCTCTCTGCGTTCTGCAGCTTCAACGGCCGCTAGCGCTCTCCGCTCTTCGGCCTCTTGCCTCAAGACTACAAGCCGCTTTCCAAGGTCCTGATCTGGCGAGGCACAACTGCTGAGCCCCACGATGACTGTCGCTCCCATCACGATGAATGCTTTTTTCATGCGACAATGCATTCCAGCAGAACCATAGGTGGTAGCAAGAGAATACACCACATGTGGTGTATATTGAGAGAAACAAAATCGCTAGAATGGAGACTTGTCCAAAGAGATTCCAAAGGCGTTTGCTCAGGTTCTACGCTCCCACCGGGAGGAGCGTGGCTGGAGCCAGATGGAACTTGGAAATCAAGCGGACTTGCATATCAACACAATCGGGCGACTAGAACGGACGGAAATGGCCGCGAGCTTGGAAACGATATTTAAGCTGAGCGATGCGTTTGAGATGCCGGTCGGACGATTTGTTACGTTGATTAGAGATCGGGTTTCTCGCTCAAAAAGAATTTAAACCCCAACCGGGATTTCAGCGTTCTTCCAACGCCCTTTCTCATTGTCGGTAGGAATATGGCGCTGAACCTCTGCCATGGTTCTTTCAAACAATCGTGGCGGGGTGTTCGCCAGGTCCCAAATGTGGAAATGATAAGCGGAGCCAAACCTCGCTGCTTGTTCCCATTCATGCCGAGTTAACTGAAACCTCAAAGGCGATACGATGGTCGACTTAACTTCAATTACCGAAATCGACTGGATGGACATATTCGCGACCAAGGCCTACTGCGAGTCGGTTTTCCCTGCTGCGGCTGCCTGAAGTTGCGCTAAAGTCCCTTTCAACGCCGTCGCTCTGGCGATGATGGAGGTAAGCTGCCTTTCAATTGTCAGATATGTAGATGACGATGCCTTTGTGAGATCCACTTCGATCAATTTGCCATGAGCTGCGTTGACCGCCTTCTCGGCGGCATTTGCAGATTTCTTGTTCCGCTCTGAATCCACGATTCCGCGACAAACATTAATTAAGGTTTCTGTTGCATCTTCTTTTTTTAATGGGTCACGCAGCGCATCAAGAAGTCCATCATAAGCAACGGCTCCACCCTCATCTTCGATATCCACGCTAAACTGCTCGGTGCTCGAAGTTGTAGCGACAGGTTGCAACGCAATTCCAAGTTCACTCGCAGTCCGATCTAGCACATCCGCAGCACGGCGTCCGAAGCTCACATTAAAATTGTATAGCCGTTCGCCCAACGATTTTCGATTATCAAATAGAGTCCAGGCGACGAGGCGGCTCGCCTCCTGCAAGCCAGCATCTTTGTCTTCTAGTAGGCTTGGCAAATCCTTAAAAAATTGCTCCGCATCATCGCCAACACGGGCATAGTCACCTTCCGCCTTGGCACTCTCAGTAAGGTAAAGATCTGCTTCAGAAAGAGCACGGATAGAATTCTTAATCTCCTTTTCCTTACGATTGAGCTTTATTGCAATCTGATCAGCGGTGCGGCCGATGGACATGAGCTTAGAGATATCACCAATGAGAAGCGGAAAGATCGATCTTCGACTTCAGCGAACCGAGATTATTGACCCGCAGGCGGGCTATACTCTTGAAACCAAAGACGCGGAAGTAACTTAAAAGCAGGATAAGAAATTCTTGTTCTCATGGCCCTTGAGAGGGGGAATTTGTATGTAGCGTAGTGAGCCGTTCCCGTGGTATTAATGCTCGGTGATTAACGATGATTCCATGCCCGGATGGC
>JANMGO010000010.1:0-51122 GCA_031374665.1 Akkermansiaceae bacterium
GTCACAACCTTGATGACGATGATTGCGAGAGTGATGAGAATTTCTGGCATGGTAGAAAACTTTTAACTAATAACTTTTAACTGAATTATCCATTGATAATTCCCGCTGCTTTGCGGGCGCGTTCGTTTTCGAGGAGGGCGATTTTATATTCGGTTTCGTGGATGACGACGCCTTGGGCTCCGATTTTGGAAAGCGTCAGGCCATCGAATACTGAAATGGTGGAGGCGAGTTTTTTGAAAACGTCTTCGATGCTGTGCAGGGCAGATTTTTCTCCAGTGACGGCAGAAATGAGATCGCGGAGCATTTCCCAATCATCGCGTGCGTTGGTGGGTGGTTCGATCGCGCGGTTGAGGCGTTGCAGGCGGCCGCTGAGGTTGACCATGGATCCTCGTTTTTCGGCGAATGCCGCGCCTGGCAGAACAAGATCGGCGTAGGCTGCGGATGGATTGGCGAGCAGAGATGACTGGACGAAGAAATCGAGTTTGCTGAGATCTTCCGCTGCGAAGCCGGCATCGGTGATGAGGTCTTCGTGGAAAGAAAGCAGAGCTTTGATTTTTCCGGATTGAACGCCGCTGCGGATGGCTGCGAGCGATTTATATGGATCGTCTTGTTTCAGGACGAGTTTCGCTCCGGTGGTATTTGGATTGCGATCAGCCGCGATGAGAAGCGTATCAGCTTCGCCGTTGCGCGCGACGAGAGAAAAGTTTTTCAAACCGAGTGTGCTGCGGAGTTCATCTAACAGGATGAGTTCTTCGTTGGTCATACGCGCGGAGCCGATGATGGCGATTTCATCTGCGGCGAAGTTTTTGATTTTCGCGGCAAAGGTTTCCAACGCTTTGGTCCATGTGGTGCCGACGTGATTAGCGTTTTCACGAACCAAAGGCTCAGTGAGTCGAGCTTCGCTATCGATGTAATGGAAATTCAAACGATGTGAATCGGGCATCCAGTTGGAGTTAACTGCATCGTTTAAGCGTGGAGTGATGCGGTGAATGGTATTGCCGCGAGTGTGGATGACGATGTTCGTGCCGGTGCCGCAGTTGACGTCGATGGATGGAGTTTCTTTGAGGAACCACACACGCATCTGGAAACGGAAATCGTTCGAGGTCAGCGCGCCGACTGGGCAGATATCGGCGGTGTTGAGTGAGTAATTAGAATCGAGCAAACGACCCGGATGAACCGTTAGAGTGGTGTGCGTGCCGCGTTGGGTGAAACCTAACACCGCATCGCCCGCGACTTCATCCATGAAACGAATGCAGCGTGAGCACATGATGCAACGCTCGTCATCAAGACGGATGCGCGGACCGATATCGACGTTTTTCGGTTTCTTCACTTTCATGTCGATGAAGCGGGAAACTCCACGCCCGAAACCGACGGATTGTTCTTGGAGCCGGCATTCTCCTGCTTGGTCGCAGATCGGGCAATCGAGCGGGTGGTTGATGAGAAGAAATTCCATTACGCCTTCGCGGCATTTTTCGACGAGCTCGCCGGAAGTGCGGATGCCCATGTTTTCGGCAACCGTGTTCGCACAAGAAATGGCAGGACGCGGGATCCAGCCGATAGGCTCGTAACCGTTTTCATCACGAGTAGGTTCTTGGCCTGGAGCGGGGCGCGGTGGCATTCCCATCTGCACCATGCACATCCGGCAGTTTCCGGGGACGCTGAGTTTCGGATGATAACAATAATAGGGAACATCCTTTTTCACCGACCGGCAGGCTTCGATCATTCGAGTGCCTTTTGGAAATTGATACCAGACACCGTCGATCTGGACGTTGACCATGCCTTTTTCGGCAGCGAGGTCTTTGGGTAATTTTAGTTCCGCGGTGGACGATGCAGTGTCGCTCATGAGTCGTGATGGAAAGCAGATTGATTGGCTGGAAAACCTGCGCGGACTATGTAGGCGCAAGAGCGGCGCGGCAAGTGTGCTTTGTGAAATTTTTCACAAAGTGGGCGTTTCGGGTGAAATACGGTGCTGTTTGGAAAAGAAAACAGGTCCTATAAGACTTATAGGACCTGTTGCTTGCGTAAATCTCCGCAATTTTAATCAGAGATTATCCAGAGCGTTTCGCTTAGCGGCTGCTTTTTTGGCTGCCTTTTTCGCAGGTTTCTCAGCTTTGGCGGCTTTGGCTTTTTCCTCATCCATTTCATCTTCGTCGATGCTGTGGGTGAGGATGAACTGTAGGTCGTCGATTCCTAGGTTGGAGGCGAAGCCTTCATCGCCGAGCACGTTGGTGACGAGCTGTGTTTTTTGATGCTGGAGGACGCGGATTTTCTCTTCGACCGTGTCGCGGGTCAGCAAACGATAGGCGATAACCTTGTTTTTCTGGCCGATACGGTGGGTTCGGTCGATCGCTTGGTTTTCGACGGCTGGGTTCCACCATGGATCGTAAAGGATGACGTAAGAGGCAGAAGTGAGGTTTAGACCAGCGCCACCGGCTTTGAGTGAAAGCATGAAGACCGAAGGGTCTTTGGTGGTTTGGAAACGCTCGATTTCGCCTTTGCGGTCCTTGGTTTGGCCGGTGAGGTAATGGAACGGACGCGCTTCGAGTTCGAGGCGGGCCTTGATGAGGTCGAGCATCGAAACGAACTGCGAGAAGACAAGAACCTTGTGACCTTCGTCGTGAAGCTGATCGAGAAGATAGAAGAGAGATTCCATTTTGGCGGATTCTTCTTTGAGGTATTTTGGATCGATGAGACCTGGGTGACAGCAGATCTGGCGGAGGCGCATGAGACCTTGAAGGATCGCGAAGGAATTCTTTTTGACGGCTTCATCGGAGTCGAGTCCGAGCAATGCTTTCTGAATGCGTTTGAGTTCGTTTTTGTAGAGCTCGAGCTGCACGCCTTCCATTTTCGAGTAAACTTCTTCTTCGGTCCGCGGCGGCAGGTCTTGAGCAACTTGCAGCTTGGTGCGGCGGAGAAGGAACGGACGCAAACGCGAAGCGAGGCGCATTTGGGAAAGGGGATCCTTGCGTTTGTCGAAGCGTTTTTTGAAGTAGGCACGTGAACCTAGCACACCCGGCATGGCGAAGGCCATCAGCGACCACATGTCGAGCAAGCGGTTTTCGATAGGCGTTCCTGTTAGAACGAGGCGATTCTGTGAATCGAGTTCACGGGCGCACTTGGCGGCTTTGGAATCCGGGTTCTTGATTTGCTGACCTTCGTCGAGAATCGTGGTGAGCCATTTGATACCGGAAAGTTCTTCACCACAGACCCGAAGCTGGGCGTAGTTAAGAACGAGCATGTCGATGTTGTTTTGGATGAAATCGACGTTGATATCGTCGCGGTTCTTGAGGATTTTAACTCTGAGTTGCGGAGTGAATTTTTCCGCTTCGCTAAACCAGACATCGAGAACCGATTTCGGGCAGACGATAAGTGCGGGTTTGTGTGAGGCACCGGTCTTTTTGTGTTCATCGAAGAGCCACAGCAGATAGGTGAGGGACTGGATGGTTTTTCCGAGACCCATGTCATCCGCAAGGATACCACCGAAGTTGTTTTCGGAGAGGTAGGCGAGGAATTTGAAACCATCGACCTGGTATGGGCGGAGGGTTGCGTTGAGGCCTTCAGGAAGGTCTGGATTGACCTCGAGTTTGATGTCGTTGGCGCGGTTTTTGATGCGCTCCCATGCTTTAGGATCGAATACCTCAGCGGCTTTCGGATCGGCAAGCTGAAGGGCGTGCATGCGGTGTGTCTCGCCGGAGAGGTCGAAGGGATCGAGTCCCAGACGAGTGACGGCTTCGCGTTGATCGGCATCGAGTTTGATTTCGAGGCGCATCCATGAACCGTCTTCCATCCGAACGTAACCACCACGAGCAGCGACGAGTTGGCGGATTTGTGATTTGGAGAGATTGACGCCTTGGACATCGATGACGATGCGTAGATCGAACCAGTCGATGTCTTGTCCGACGACTTCGAAACGAACGGCAGCGGTGACAGGATCGTTGAGGATGGATTTGAGACGGAGATCGATATCGAGTTCGATTTCCGGAGGCATAGCGCGAACCCATTCAGCGAATTTTTCTGGGAACTGCTTGGTAATGCGGGATTTGAATGAAATGAGTTTCTCGTCATAGGCGAGAGACATTTCATCAAGGATTGCTGGGATCGGGTGCAGCGGCTCACGAGCGAAACGCATGAGTTGGCTTCCTTTGATGGATTGTTGTTCAACAAGCTCCCAACCATCTTTTGTGAGTCGCTCGGTGCGAAGGCCTTTGGTTTCAAGAGCAGTGACATCCACAACAAGGTGTTCGGTCTCTGCAGCTGTTAGACCTGCGATGAGTTTCATCTCAAGCTTAGGCTTGAGCTCGAGATCGACCACGCGTTTGACGAGTGACTCGGGAAGTGATGCTCCGATTTTGCGGAGGAACTCAACGCCTTCGAGTGAGTCGATGACTTTTTTGGGAATGTGATAACGCGGCATCACTTCGGTTTCCTCGAGCCAACGTGGTGGGCCTGGGAAAACCGTTTCGTCGGATTGATAGAGAACCTTGCGGCCGGGCAGGAGCCTGACGGAGTGCGAAACATTTTCACCATGAGCGGTGATGAGCTGAAGGGCGAATGAACTCGGATCGTAAGGCTCGTCTTCGCAGATCCATGAAAGCGCTTCTTCGGTGACACGGAACGGTTTGTCGTCCAAGTTAACGAGGTAACCTGTTAGAGCAGGTTGTTGGAACACCCGATTCATGAAACGGCAGGATTCTTCTTGATCGAAGTCGAGGGTTGTATCGCCGTGTTTGCGGTAGAATGCGAGGTAGTGCTCCCAGAGAGTTTGGGAAGATGCATCCATCAACAGGGCTCCTTCTTGATGAAGTGCGACGTATTTCTCGATGTCGACTTTTTCACGAAGCTGCATGTATTGCGCGTTCGGACGATCTTCGCGGACTTCCATGCGCGCTTCGTTGATGGTGGCGACTAAACGGAACTGAACGGTTAGGGGAGCGTCTTGCGGAGGGCGTTCGTTGACTTGTTCGATGCGGTCATACCAAGCAGCGATTTCGCGCTCTTGTTCCCACTCGGCCATTTTCTTCTGAACCGATCCCAAGTCGGTGATGACCGACATGAATTCCGGGTAAGGAAGTTTGCGTTTGTAGAAGGCGTATGCGAGGAAGTTCCAGAACTCCAAAATATCGCCAGGAGGGACGGGCCAGAGCTCAAGCGGCTCGTAAGTGGTGATGTCCCAGCGTGGGTTGATACGGACCATGTCGTGATCGTGGAGCTCGCCTTCGATCACATAGCGACGATAACGCTTTTCAATTTTCGTAACGTATTCGGCTTCTTTGTCATCAAGCTCGCGACCGAGTTTTTCCTCGATGATGTCCAGCACGGGCGTGTCATCGAACTCGTTCGGCGATTCCGGTAAATCCTCACCGCGGTGCATCCGCTCCATCATGGTGGCGTATTGGCATGCGCCAGAAATCAGCTCGTCTTCTGCCGTGCAATTGCCGAACCAACGGTTGCCTTGAAGGCGAAGCGAAGTGCGATGGGTTCCTGATTCGTCTTCTACGCGGCCTTGGATGAAAAGGTGGTTACCGAAGATCTGAGTGACGGCTCCGTCTTTTTGAAGCATGTCACCACGTTTGCGTGCTTCTTCTGGAAATGAGTTGAGGAAATTTAATGTAGCGCGATCTGGATTCATAGGCTTGTTCGAGTAGTCAATCGATCAAAAAGTGGGGGGGAGGGAATCTACGTCACAAAATGGGTTTTGTGCAATAGGAAGTTTCATTTTAGGGCGGACTCGACAAGATATGAGAATGCGCTTGATGAGAATCCTCGGGAAAGATTGGATGAACACAGATTTTTGATCGTTTCCCCTATGAGTCTCCGAAAGCAACTGAACGACGTCCTACCGACCTTACTGCCATCTAACCCCACAGATGCGATTAAGGGCACTGAGTTGATTCGTTTGGCGAGGCTGAGTTTGAATGGAAATTACTCGGATGCTTCGTTGCGTTATCATTTCTCGATCATGTCGTGCGATCCTACGTCATCGATCGCGAAAGTGGAAAAAGGGCAGGGCTACTATCGACGCAGCGAGCCTTTACCTGCGCTGTCCGGCGCGCAGGAGTTGTTGGCGTGGACGCAGGGTCGGCTCGACGATTTGAGTGGCGATGAAACTTCTGTGGATAACGCGATGCTGCGGATCAGAAAATTCCGTGCGGTGGTGACGCGTTACTTTGAAATCAACGGGCGGTTTCCGTTTATCTTCCGTGATCCTTTTACGACTGAATCGCCGTTGGGCAATTTGTGGAAATTTCCGGAGTTGGTTTTGGTGGATTGGGAAACCGGTGGCTCGCCTGATGAGGAGATGTCGTTGGATGCGGAGATGCTGGAATTCAAACAACGTCTTGGGATCACACCTTTCCGTTTGCACTCGGCTCGGCTCCGGTTGTTGCCTTCGCTGATGTCGTATCGTGAGGATTTTTTCCAAGCGCTTTCCGTTTCCCAATGGGCGCAGGGTGGGGAGCTGATTTATGCAGGTCCTATCGAAGATGAGGCGCTGGCGGATGGGTTGCGGAAACTCTCTGCAAAATATGGGGTTGGCGTGACTTCGTTTGGCCTGACTGCGGAGGTGCTTGATGATTTGCCACGTCCGGCTCAGATACTAAACGCACATCCTAAGGAAACCGAAGCGATCATGTCCAAGCTGGATATTCACCGTATTGCCGGGGTGCAATCCCGCGAACACCTCGATTGGGTTTCGCTGATGTCGATGCGTTCTGAATCCAAAGAGGCGGAAAAGCTGGTGGCTTGGCTGAAACGTTGCATCGATGAGAGGCGCGCCGAGGCGTTTAATCCCTGAATCCGGAGTTCCGACTGCGGATCCCAGGATTATTTGAGAAAACTGCTGGAGGTATGGCATATCTCTGGCAGACTAATTCAGTTCATTTTTTTATTTTCAGCGTCATTTAGAGATGTCAGCCAACTTACCCGATGATCGTCATGCGATTCCAGAAAGTCTGAAAAGACAGCTGGAATCTTTTCGCCAGCACTTATGGCGGCGAAAAGTCATCGAAATTATCGCCCTTGGATTGATAGGGCTATTTTTATCGTTCCTGCTGCTGTTTGGCTTGGATCGGATCTGGCAAACTCCTATCTGGGCTCGGCTTTTGATATTGCTCGGTGGCATTTCATTGTTTGTCGGCTTCGCGCCTTATTGGCTTCACCGCTGGGTTTGGGGACATCGACATGAGGGTCAATTGGCGCGTCTCATCGCGAAAAAATATCCCGGACTGGGTGATCGCTTGCTCGGTGTCATTGAGCTTCAAGCGCAAGATGAAAATGGCGAAACACTTTCCCCACGCCTGCGCGAAGCTGCCATGCAGGTCGTGGCTGCAGAAGCTCAGAAACGCGAACTTGATGATGCATTGCCAACCGCGCGTCACCGCAAGTGGGGTTTGGCTGCGATTACTTTGTTGCTCTTAGTCAGCACAGCTTTCGTTTTTACTCCCAAAGCGGGTTTAAATGCGTTGGAGCGTTGGTTGAACCCGCTTTCGGATATTGAACGCTACACATTCACCCAACTCGATGAGCCGATCACATATCTCGCTGTTCCTTATGGCGAAGCGTTTGGAGTGACGCTGAAACTCAAAGCCCAGTCGGAACAGAAACCAGAGATCGCCATCGCACGTTTCGACAATCAACCAGAAGTGATGGTTCCACTTCGTAAAGATCACTACGCATTTAAATTTCCCGGCCAACAATCGCAGGGAATCATCACGTTTCGTCTCGGCGATCTTAAGCATCGTTTGAAAATTCATCCGAAGCAGCGCCCAGTCGTGCTTCGCACAACGGTCACAGTAAAGCCGCCAGCCTATCTAAATATTCCTGAGAGCAAAGTGGCACTAAACATCGGCGAGATCAGCGCAGTGGAAGGTAGTAAACTGACGTTCAATATGGAAACCAGTAGTCCTCTTCGAAAAGGTAATTTCGGCCCGACTGAAGTCTCCGGTGAGTTGGTAAAAGCAGAAGACTTCAATCCGATTGAGGGAGCATTAAGCATATCTCACGTCGAGGCGAGCTTCGGACCCATTGATGCGGGCATCACTCCGTTTTCGATTCCGTTTTCATGGATCGATGAGTTCGGTCTAGTCGGCGGAGAGAGTTTCAAAATCCGCGTCGATGCAGTGAAGGACGATCCGCCTACCGCTTACATCCAGGGATTGGATAAGCAAAAAGCGATCTTACCAGAGGAGGTGCTCGATTTTGAAATTCTTGGCGAAGATGACTTCGGTATTAAGAAAGCGGGGATCGAATGGGTAACGATGGGAACACTTCCCGGCGAGAAACCAGCCGCGAATGGTGAAATTATCATTACGAATGGTGGCCCGGAAGTTGAACGCATCAACGAACCTACTTCATTTTCACCAGCGGCTTTTGGCATCACTCCTCAACGCCTCATCCTTCGTTCATTTGTAGAGGATTATTTTCCGAATCGGGGTCGGATTTATTCAGAGCCAATCCTAATTTATGTGCTCAGCCGTGAAGAACATGCGCAGTTGTTAAAGAGTCAATTTGATCGAGTGATCAACGAGCTGGATGATCTTGCTCGCAAAGAGCTGAACCTTCTCGATGAAAATGAGCGTCTCGAAAAACTCGATGGCGAAGAGCTTCAAAATGAAAAAGTCAAAGAACGTCTCGCCGATCAAGAGAAAGCCGAAGATGAAAACATCCGTGCCATGGAAGAACTAACAAAGCGCATGGAGCAGTTGATGAAAGACACTGCACGCAATGAAAACATCGACAAAGAAACCATGAAAAAAATGGCGGAAGCATTGAAGTCGATGCAGGAACTTTCGGATAAAGAAATGCCTGAAGTCAGCGAGCAACTGCAAGCTGCTGGTGAACCTTCGAACGCCCCGGAAAAAGCCAAAGATGATGTAGAAAAGGCCGTAGAGGAACAGAAGCAAGTTGTCGAAAAAATGAATCAAGCACTCGCAGATGCTAAAGATGCGAACAAGCGATTTGAAGCGAGCACGTTTATCACGCGTCTGAAAAAAGCAGCGGAAGAACAAAATGGAATCGCCTCCAACTTGATCGCAAGTTTGGCAAACACGATCGGCATGAGAAAATCCGAAGTGGATCCCAAAGATAAACGCAAACTAGCTGAGATCGCCAAACAACAAGTTCTCACGGCTTCCGACATTCGCTGGATCCAAGAAGATCTCGGACATTACCACGCCCGCACTGGAGAAGCTGTGTTCAAACAAGTGGTTGATCTCATGCGCGATAGTAAAATCCGTGTGAATGAGCAAAAGAAAGCGGTGGATGTCACGATTGATGTGGGTCTTGAAAAAATCCATAACAAATTAGAAGACAATCATGCTTACACTGCGATTGAGACATCTAAAATCTCAGCCGATAAACTCAATGAATGGGCAGCACTCCTTGAAGGTGTCATGGATAAAGAGGGCGGTGGCGGAGGTGGCGGCGGCGGTGCTCCAAATTCAGAAGATGAGGATTTCGAATTCATGCTGCGCGTCATGAAAATGATCCAACAACAACAAGACTTACGCTCTAGGACTCGTGTTTTGGAACAACTCAAACGTGACGCCAATTCACCCGTAACAACTCCGACACGATGAAAGCCAACCTCATCTATTTATTCACTCTGCTTTTCTGCGCGACGCTTCTCGCGGAGCCGGAAAAATTGAATAAGAAGGAAATTCTTGAGCAGCATGCAGTAGGCGCAGGGAAAGTCGCAGACGAGCAGGACGAGCTATCTGCAGATGTCCAACAACTCGTTATCGAACAAACCGTTCCAGAAGTCATCGAATTGCTTTCTAAAGTGGAATCCATTATGGATGAAACCACGGATTACCTCTCTGAACCCGATACAGGTGGTCGCACGATTGCTGCACAAACCGAGATCATCGAGACCATTCACAAAGCAGCCAAGGCCAAGCAGGAAAAACAACAAGGTAGCAGCGGAGCTGGCGGTGCCATGTTAGACATGATGGGAAAAATGATGGAGCAGGGGGAAGGTAAGGGCAAAGGCAAGGGTAAGGGAAAAGGTAAGGAACCAGGCAAAGGTGAAGGACAGGGTGAAGGCGGCGATCAAGGTGGTGAAGGCAGTGGTGGAGAATCGAACTCGGAAAACGAGACGTTCGGTGGAGGCAAAGATGGAAAATCTATAGAAAGACGTGTTCCAAAAGCGGCAGGAAATACCGGCAAAAGTTTACCCAATGAATTTCAATCTGCGTTGGACGCATATAACCGTGGCATGGAGGAATTAGGAAAATGATTTATCGACGCTCTTTCATAACCATGCTTCTGGGCTCCTGCGCGGCTGCTCGGGCACAAGGCATTCTCGATCGTAAGGATGACCGCATTCCTGCACAGGTGGACATCATATATAGCCGCGGCCTAAACTATCTTGCAAAAAGCCAAAACGCCGAAGGTTCTTGGAGTGATGGTTCTGGAGATGAACCAGGTGTCGTGGGTCTCTGCATAGCTGCATTTCTTGCACACGGAAGCGATCCTAACAACGGCGAGTATTCACAAATCATCAAGCGCGGAGTCGACTACATCATTTCCAAGCAAAACAAGGTAAAGGACAACGGTTACATCGGAACGAGCATGTATAACCACGCTTTCGCGACTAAAGCTTTAGCTGAGTCTTACGGTGTGGTCGATAATCCAAAAATCGCAGATGCTCTCAAAAGAGCAGTGGATTTGATTTTAAGCGCACAAAAACGAAATCCAACTGGCGCATGGCGCTACAATCCGGATGATAAAGATGCAGATACAACAGTGACAGGCAGCCAGCTCGTCACTTTATTTGCCGCGCGAAATGCAGGATTTCCCGTTCCAGACGAAGCGATTCGTAAAGGTTTGACTTACCTCAATAGTTGCCGAGCTAGCAACGGCTCTTACGGCTACACCTCATCCGTTGGCGGAAAGCCCACCTTAACTGCGATTGGTTTGCTCTGTTCATCACTCGCAAAAGAAACTGGCACGAAAGAATACCAAGCGAGCCTTGAATTCTTAAAGAAAAATTTAGATTTCAGAGATCGTTCTTATCCTTACTACTACGAATATTACATGTCGCAGGCTTTGTTTCATGCTGATGAAACAGTATGGAAGGATTGGAACAACCGGAACATTCGTTACATGGGAACGATCCAATCATCAGATGGATCCTTTCCTGGGAACTATGGTCAAGCATTCAGCACAGCGGGCGCGTTACTTTCTTTAGCTCTTAATTACCGCTACTTACCGATCTACGAAAAATGAGGAGACGAACTCAAATTTTTAAAATCAGCTTTTGCTGCCTCAGTCTCGCCACTCTCGCAAGTGGTGCAGAAGTTTCGTTTCTGGGTGATAACAAAATCAACGGCGAAATTGTTAGCATGGATGATCGAGGGACCGTTACCTTAAACACATCATATGCGAGTCAGGCATTGAAAGTGAATGTCGATAAAATCAGTAAAATTGATTTTGGTAAATCCGAGCAAAAATTTGAAATACCGACTCAAAACATCACCTTGATCAATGGAGATTCGTTTCCCGTTGGTATTCGTGGCTTAAGTGAAAAATCTTTGCAGATTAGTTCTCCAATATTCGGAGATATCGACGTTTCACGTGAGATGATTGATTCATTAGAGGTTGGTATATTCCCCAAAAAACATATCTACAAAGGTCCCAATAACATCAATGAATGGATCGGCGCCAGCGACGAAATTAGCAAGTGGCAGATTGAAGACGGATCCCTGATTGCCGGCGGTAGCACGCTGATCTACCGCGACATGAAGTTGCTGGATAGTTATTCTATTCGCTTCAAACTCGCTTGGGATGCTAATCCGAATTTCAGGTTTTCTTTCGGGGATCCCATGGAATTCTCCGGTAAAAGCGTAAATCGATACTACATGCAGTTCGCCAGAGCCGGGATAGAAATCAAACGTGAATCTAACGGTAATAATCGTTTCACCCCAGTCGCCGTGATTGCGCGCCCGCCCGATAATTTTCCAGGTAAAGAATTATGGATCGAAATTCGAGTAAACCGTAAAGGCGGACGTTTAGAACTTTATTTGAATGATCAATTAGAAGGTCGATACGAAGATCCTCATCCAGACATCCCCAATGGTTCGGGGGTGACATTTTTAAACCAATCCAGAAGTGAAAATAAGATCCGTATCTCAGATATCGAAGTAACAGAGTGGGAAGACCGCGGTGATCGGCATCGCACCGAAGATCGCGGTGATGGAAAAGAAGACGCGATCATTGGTCGCAATGGCGAGCGGTTTAGTGGACGCTTGCTTTCCATTGCCGATGCAGATCAGGGCAAGGTGTATCGATTTAAAAGTAATTTCCAAGAAGAGACGATTGATCTGCCTGACTCTGAAGTTTCGAGCATTTTTTTCTCTAGAAAGTCAGATGCGAAACCTGAAAAATTTGAAGGTCTGAATTTATTTTTCCAAGGTCGTGGTGTTATCCAAGTGACAAAATGTATTTTCAACGAGAACGCGCTAATCATAACGCACCCATTACTTGGAGACTTGGAGATAAATCGACATGCTGCAAATCGCTTGGAGCGTCACATGGTCTCAAAATCTAAACCAGAAACAGGTAAATGAAGATCTCTCTCCTTTATATTTTACTAACCAGTCTTTGCTTTGCGGCACAAGATGCGGCCACCGTACGCTTCGCCAATGGTGACAAACTCAGCGGAAGCGCCATCGCTCTCAATTTGGAGATGCTTACTTGGGAATCTGAAACTCTCAAAGAGCAAGCCCAGTTCAAACTGAATCAAATTTTAGATCTGTCCTTACCTGCAGAATTCGATGCTAAAGTTATCGATGCTGCGAGCCACCAGGCATTACTCGAATTAACCAATGGTGATTCAGTAAAAGGACTTCTCACGGGGCTGAATGATCAAGAGATTCGTCTAAAAACCTGGTATGCTGGAGAAATGGTTTTCCGAAAAACGAACGTAAAATCCATCAGTATCTCCCGCGGTTCGAAGATCATCTACCGTGGTCCTGATGGAATCGATGGCTGGAAACTTAGCGGAGAAGAGAACAGTTGGAAATTCTCCAATGGCGAATTTGTTTCATCTAAATTAGGCAGTCTCGCCCGAGATTTCGATTTTCCGGAAGCAGCCCAAATTAGTTACGATGTAAGCTGGAGAGGAACGCTGCGTTCTAAGATCGTTCTGTTTTCAACCGATCTCACGACTTCCAATCCCAGGAAGGGCTATGAAATCATTTTTCATGGCAGCATGGTTCAATTGAGACGCCTGAGTGATAGCGCGTGGCTTTATAGTAAAACCAATCCTCGGCGAATGCAGCCGAATGAAAAGGCCAGAATTGATATACGATACAGTCGGAAATCCAATCAAATGATGATCCTCGTCGACGAAGAAATTTTTGGAATGTGGGATAATCTGGAACTAGATGAGGCTACTGGCGAAGGTCTTCATTTCGTTTCCATGGAAAACAATGAAACCGCTGTATCTAACATTGCAATCAGTCATTGGGATGGATACGTGGATGAATCCGCCATGGAGGAAATAGAACTCCGTGTCCAAAGATTTCCTGGGCACTTGCAAATGCAACGCGGAATGGAAAGACCAAACCTTGATGAAAAGGAATTGCCTGATAGTCGAATGAGTTTGTCCAATGGCGATACGCTCGAAGGTGAAGTCCTCGCAATTGATGGTGATATGATTAAAATCAAAACTCCTTTCACTGAAGTCAGCTTTCCTGTTCACCGAATCAACAATATCACACTCAAAAAAGCCTCTTCCGAGACTCCAAAGCTTTATAATGGCGATGTTAGAACCATCCTCGCCGATGGATCAAAATTGGTATTCAGGCTGGATGAGGTCAAAGAAGGCAAACTCATCGGTTTCAGTCAAAACTTTGGTCGCGCGGAGTTTGTTCAATCTGCGTTCAAACGCATTGAATTTAATATCCACCCAAAACCGAAAGCGAATTAAGATCCGTACCGATGAGTTTTTCGGGGGAGTGGAATTATCCGGCGGATCTGCCAGTAGTAGGCAAACGCCGCGAGTTGATCGATGCGATACGCCATCACCAGGTCGTGGTGGTCGTTTCTGATACAGGCTCAGGTAAAACCACGCAGTTACCGAAAATGGTCGCGGAGGCTTTAGAATCCAGAGGCAAGAAACCAGAAGCCAGAAGAAGATTAATCGGCTGCACTCAGCCTAGGCGGATTGCGGCAGTGTCGGTGGCGAAGCGGGTGGCGGAAGAGCTCTCGGTGCCGCTTGGGGATTTTGTCGGTTACCAAGTTAGGTTTGATGATACGACATCGAGGGAAACTCGGATCAAGTTCATGACCGATGGCATCCTCCTCGCTGAGACTCAGGGCGACCGTGATCTCAAGCGCTACGACGCGCTTATTCTCGATGAGGCGCATGAGCGCTCACTCAATATCGATTTCCTACTCGGCTATTTGAAATGTTTGTTAGAACGCCGACCCGAGATGAAACTGGTCATCTCCTCCGCTACACTCGATGCCGGTGCGTTTGCGGAGTTTTTCGGTGCGGGAACGCCGGTGATCGAAGCTGAGGGCCGGATGTTCCCCGTGGCTGAGTTTTTCCTACCGGGAAATGACGACGAAGAAATTGCCTCACACGTCGCGCGCGGGGTGGATTACCTGAATGATATCGATCCGCAAGGCGATGTCCTAATTTTCCTGCCCGGTGAACGGGAGATCCGTGAAGCGACGGAATTATTAGAAGGACGGAATTATCGAAACACCGAAGTCCTGCCCTTATTCGCGCGACTTGGCATGAGCGAGCAACAGCGGATTTTCCAACCTGGAAACAAACGTCGCTTGGTATTAGCAACGAACGTTGCAGAGACCTCACTGACCATTCCGCGTATCGCGTGTGTGATCGATTCCGGTTTGGCGCGGGTCAGTCGCTGGAGTCCCGCGCGTGGAGTCCAGCGCTTGCAGATCGAGCCGGTCAGCCAAGCCAGTGCGCGACAGCGGAAAGGTCGCTGTGGACGGGTGCGGGATGGGATTTGCTTGAGGCTTTATGAGGAAGATGATCTGTTAGATCGCTCGGAATTTACTGATCCGGAGATCCGCCGCAGCTCGCTGGCAGGGGTGATCCTGCGGATGAAAGCGCTGGGACTTCCGGAAATTTCCGAGTTTCCATTCATCGATCCACCCAATCCCAAAGCCATTTCCGAAGGCTACCGCGCATTGCGTGAAGTCGGCGCGTTGGATCATGAAAAACGCCTCACTGATATTGGACGAGAGTTGGCGAAGTTACCGGTCGATCCACGGATGGGGCGGATGTTGATTGAAGCGAAACACGAAAAGTGCGAAACGGAAGTGACCATCATCGTCGCCGGACTCGAAACCAGCGATCCCCGCGAGCGTCCAGCCGAGAAAAAGCGCGAAGCCGATGCCGCACATGCGCAGTGGAACGATCCCGACAGCGATTTCATCGCCATGCTCAATCTCTGGCGCGATGTTTCAAAATTTTACGACGGCCGCAAATGGAAGTGGAATCAACTGCGGAAATATTGCGGCAAACATTTCCTCAACGCGAAGCGCGTGACAGAGTGGGGGAACATCATCGATGAGCTGGCTGAAATCTCGAACATCAAAATTCAAAATCCAAAGGAGAGTTCTGATTATGGTGCGATTCACCGATCGTTGTTAGCGGGTGCTCCAAGGCAGTTCGGGCTTTGGGATAAGGAAAGCAAAGCTTACCGCAGCGCGTCGGGTGGATTTTTCGCAGTGTTTCCCGGCTCGGGTTTGTTCGGTCTGAAGAAGCGCAACGAATGGGTGATGGGCCTCGAACTCGTCGAGACCACTCGGCTGTGGGCTAGACGCGTCGCGATGATAGAGCCTGAATGGGTGGAAATCGTCGCTCCGCATCTTTGTCGTAGTCGCTACGGCGAGGCGCATTGGGATGAAAAACATGGCGCGGTGTATGGCAAGGAAACCGTGATCTGCGGCGGACTGCATGTTGTCGAGGGTCGGCGCGTGCATTACGGTCGGGTCGATCAAAAAGCCGCGCATGAGGTGTTTCTACGTGAGGGAATTTTGGGCGGTGGCTTGCGGAGGAAAACTCGTTTCCTCGATCACATGGAAGCGATGCGTGAGGAAATCAAAGGGCTTGAGGACAAGCTGCGTCGACCCGGGATGTTGTGGAGTGAGGATGCGGTGGTTCGTTTTTTTGCGGCGAGGATTCCCGAAGACATTTCCACTGCTGCAGCTTTTCACAAATGGCGCGAGCAGAACGAGGATACGCTCATGCTAGGGATGGCCGATGTGGTTTGGGAGGATTTGATAGGTTTGGAACATTTTCCAGATGTCCTGAAACACGAAGGCGAAGAATATCCGATCTATTATCATTGCGCACCGGGAGAGCGCGATGACGGGGTCACGTTGGGGATTCACGTCGATCAACTTCCGTCTATTCCCGAATGGCTGCCGGAGTGGGGAGTCGATGGAAATCTTGAACCACGCGCCGAGTTTCTCATGCGTAGCTTGCCCAAAGACTATCGCAAATCCTGCCAACCCATCGCCGATACCGCACACAGCTTCGCCGAACTCTGGGCGGGTGCACCGAAGGAAAAAGGGATGATTGAAACGCTCGCCGAGCACATTCATGAACGCAACGGTGCGATGATTCCAGCTTCGGAATTTAATCTAACCAAACTTCCCGAGGAGCTGATCACAAAAATCTGGGTCTGCGATGATGAAGGAGAAGAACTCGCGATGGGCACAAACGTCGCGGAGCTGAAACTTCAGCTTTCAGATCGGATGCGCGCGCGCTTCGAAGCCGCCGCCACCGCCGATATCGAGCGACGCGGCATGAGTGCATGGGACGGCGAAGTTCTTCCCGAACAAGTCATGACCGCCGGTGGCCCGGCATTTCCCGCGTTGGTGGACGAAGGCAAAACTGTCGGTGTGCGCGCGTTCACGGATTTCCACGAAGCCCGCGAATCCCACCGCGGGGGAGGGGCGAGGTTGTTGGTGTTAGGCTCGCAGCGCGAGGTCGATTACTTACGGAAAAAGTTTCCGATCGGCATGCTCGCCAAGGTTGAAATGACCCGACTCGGGATCGATCTCGAAGAGCTGATCCTACTAGCCGCCGAGGGCGCGGCGGGTGGGGTGTTTCCGAGAAGCCCAGAAAAGTTTTCGAAACTAACAGAAATCGCACGGGGAAAATGGTTTGAAACGGGAACCAAGATCGGTGCCGCACTCGATGAAATCGTCAGCGCGGAGCGCGAGGTTAGGCAATGGATCACCAAACACAAAGGCGACCGCAATTTCGGCGAGATCGCCGAGGATCTCGAAGAACAACTTTCCTGGCTCATGCGTGAGCATTTCGCGTGGACCTCCGGATACGACACCTTCATCGATCTCCCCCGAAGATTCCGAGCCATCCGCTCTCGCCTCGGCCGCATCGCGAGTCTGCCCTTGGTGAAAGATCTGGAGAAAATGGATATCATCCGCCCGCTCTGGAGCGAGTGGTTTGAGCGTTGGAGAAACAAACCGAATCAAGCATCTCTCTGGGAGATCGGCTGGTTATTGGAGGAATGGCGGATCCAAACGTTTGCGCCGGATGTGGAAGTCCTGATTAAAACCTCGGCTAAAAGGATTCAGGAGAAGCTGGATGAATTAAATTAAACCGCTTATGAACGCGAATGAAATCCAAATGAGGTAGGGCGGCATTGCCAAGGCCGCCGCATGAAATGGGTAGCCAGTGAAATGGTCAGTCGGGAGCCATACCAACTAAGATTTTTTTAACCACGAATTTCACGAATGAACACGAATAAGAAGAAAAAAATTATAGCCGTTCCGACAACCTCTTCAAAAAATTCGTGCCCATTCGCGTAACTCGTGGTCAAAAATTTTCATCCCATAAGGAAAATTCGAACCGTTACTACTGATTACAAATCAGTTACTCAACATGACCAAGCCATTGGGACAGGTCGACTTCGTATGTTAGATCTCGATTTCGCCTTCGAAGACGAAATCGGCTGGGCCGGTGAGGGTAACGTTTTTGAAAGTTTGATCGCCGGTTTTTTCAAAACCGATGGTCAAAGTATCGCCGCCTTCGACATCCACTTTGATGGGTGATTCCGCGCCGGTGAGTAAGTGGTGAACGAGCGCGCAGGCGACCATGCCAGTGCCGCAGGCGAGGGTCTCGTCTTCGACTCCGCGTTCGTAGGTGCGGATGGCGATGTGATCGGGAGCGAGCACTTTCGCGAAGTTTGCGTTGGTTCCGTTCGGAGCGAAGTGGGAATGGAAACGCGTGGCGCGACCTACGTTGAACACTTCGGTGCTTTCCAAATCATCCACGAAGCTAACGACGTGAGGCACACCGGTGTTGAGGAAATGGAGGTCGCCAGAATAGCCATCGATTTTCGCGGGAGTGTTGAGCGCGAGATCTTTCGGTTCCGACATCGCGATGCGAACTTCTTCGCCAACGATTTCCGCGGTGAGCGTTCCGGCGATGGTTTCAAAAGAAACACTGGAAGGAAGTTCTTCATCTTCATTGCCAAGATGCGCGGTGAAGAATCCAAAGCAACGCGCGCCGTTGCCGCACATTTCCGCTTCGCCGCCATCGGCGTTGTAGTAGCGGAATTTGTAGTCGGCTCCTTTTTCTGCTGGCTCGACCGCTAACAAACCATCGGCACCAATCCCGCGATGACGATCGCAGAGCGCGGCGATGGTATCATCGTCGAGAGAGATCGATAAATCGCGGTTGTCGATGACGATGAAATCGTTACCGGCGCCATTCATTTTGTAGAAGTGGAGAAGCATGGGAAAAGTTTGCTAGTTACTAGTTTTCAGTTTTCAGAGAAGAGTGGAAGATCAGTTACAGCGGAGTTATAGGGTCAGGAGCCCGTGATCAAGTGCAAGAGAGCGTTTTCTCTGCGCTCTAAGCTCTGATCGCATCAATCAGCGGCTTGGCGAAATCTCTGACGGCTTGGGCGGGGTTGGTGAGATTTTCCTCGATGCGTTTGACGATGGCAGAGCCGACGATGATGCCGTCGGCGGATTTTGCAACTAGCTGGGCTTGTTCGGGATTTGAGATGCCGAAACCGACGCAGACCGGGACTTTGCTGTATTGTTTGATGGCCGCGACTTGTGCGGGGATGGTGGCTGCTGGTGCGGAATGGCCGCCGGTGACTCCGCTGCGTGACAGGGCGTAGATGAAACCCTCGGCTTTTTCCGCGAGCATTTTGATCCGATCCGGCGGGGTCGATGGTGCGATCAGGCGGATGTGGGAGAGGGATTTGTTCTCCGCAAGCTCAGCCGAGAGTTCGGCTTCATCTGGCGGAAGATCGAGCAACAAAATCCCATCCGCACCGGCAGCGACTGCATCTTTTTGGAAACGTGAAAAACCGTATGTGAAAATCGGGTTCAGGTAGGTGAAGAGGACGATGGGGGTTTTGTCGTTGGTTGCGCGGAAGGCTTTGATCAAATCGAGTGTGCGCGCCGTGGTCATGCCTGATTTCAAAGCACGATCCGCAGCCATCTGGTTTACGATTCCATCGGCCAACGGATCAGAAAACGGCATGCCGAGTTCGATCACGTCAGCACCGATGTCCGCCAGCGTGTGCATGACCTCCAGAGAAAGTTCAAACGAAGGGTCACCAGCCGCCACATAGGCGATGAAGGCTTTTTGATTCTGCTTTTTGAGAGTGGCGAACGTATCGTCGAGGCGCATGCGGCGAAGCTAAGCTTCAAATTTCAAATTCCAACTTTCAAATTCCAAATGTTAAGAATTAAGCGATGTGAAACTATAAATCCCAAATGACTCTTATATGTGATTTTATTTAACCACGGAATGCACGGAGTACACAGATTGAAGAATTGGCATAAATTCCACAGTAAAGTGCGGAAGCAACCATTCCGTGTATTCCGTGCATTCAGTGGTTTTAAAAATGCTCGAAAAAACCGTTGTCTCTCTACTTCAAAAACTCCACCAGATCTGTCCTCGATTTTTTGAGGTCGGCGGGGTTGGTGTAGAACATGTGGCCGGCATCGTAGTAGGTGTATTTCACCTGATTCAGCAGAGCGGGGGACGTGCCGGTTAGCTGGCGGAACGAATAGGCGACGCCTTCGGGTGGAGTTGCGAGATCGGTGTGGGCACCCATGACTAGGATACGCAATTTCGGGTTATCGCGCATGGCGGTGGCGAGGCTGGTGGTGAGATTGACGATACGGTTATCAGAGCCGTATTTCCATGGACTCACCTCAGATGTTAGAATTTCGTAGGGTTGATCTTCCTTCCAGCCGAGTTCGTCGCCGAGGTAGCTCAGCATCGCGGTGGAAAATGCCTGGTAGGCCAAGGAGTAAGACGGATCGTATTCGGCCGATTCTGAGGTCGGATCGGTAACATCCCAAGCGACCCGTGCATCGAATCTACCGATCACTTTTCCTTCAGCTCTCAGTAACTCAGCACGGAAGGTGTAAGGATCCAGACAAAGATGATATTTTTTCCAAATCTCCGCAGAAATTCCCGTCAGCTCTGCCAATTTTGCAGCGATCTTTTCAAATTCCTCAGCCTTGATTTCGTTGCCTTTCAACAACGCGAGCCCGTAATCGCCGTAGGCAAATTCCTTGGCTGCTCGATAAACGGCATCGCGCTCGCCTTTGATTTTTCCGTGGTGCAGAGCAGTGGTGGCAAAGGTCGGTAGGAGGATTTGATAGGAAAGCTGACTTCCCTGAGAAGCCACGAGAGTCCGAAAATCGAGTAGCGTTGAGAGCAGAACCACGCCGTTCAAGCTCATGCCATAGCGATCCTGCAAGTGATTCGCCAAGCCCGCCGCGCGGATGCCACCGTAGGATTCGCCACAGAGATATTTCGGCGAACTCCAACGATTGTTGTTTGTAACCCACATCCGGATGAAATCACCGACGGACTCGATGTCTTCATTTAATCCGTGAAACTCTTTCTCTTCCGTTTTCCCAGCCGCACGGCTGTAACCGGTCGTAACAGGATCAATGAGCACGATATCGCACACGTCCAAAATGCTCTGATCATTATCGATCAAACGGGCAGGGGGTGTGACGGGCTGTGTGCCATCGCCTGGTAAATCCAATCTCCGTGGCCCGAGAATCCCGAGATGCAACCACACCGCAGAGGATCCAGGACCACCGTTGAATGCGAATATGACGGGTCGTTTTGAAACATCTGCAGCATTTTCACGAGTGTAACTCGTGTAGAAAATCGACGCCCGAGGTTCGTTTTTCTTATTCTTCAAAACGAGTTTTCCAACCGTCGATACGTAAGCGATTTCCTTGCCATCAATTTTTACCGAGCCTTTTTTCTGGATAGGCTCGACCGTTTTTTCCTCAACAACAGGGGGCTTTTTCTCTTCAGCTGCGGGCTTTTCCTGGGCGTAGGCAGGTGCCAAAATGAGGAGTAACAGGGGGAAAATGGTTTTAAGTAAGGGATGGGTCATGTTGGAATGTTCGTTAGATCATCGATGGTTTTTGGCTCCTGCATAGCGGGAAAATTTCTAATCTGCACGGTTTTGAATCGATCACCGCAGCAAATCTTATCTAAATTTCCTCCGACATGATCGAATGCACCGGACTCAATGGAAGCGACGCGTTGTCGTTTATCGATGATCTAGCGGAGCTGCGATGTCAGGTTTTCCGGGAATATCCATATCTCTACGAAGGCGATCTAGGCTACGAACGCGAGTATCTTGCTCATTATTCGGAGTCAGAAAACTCGTTTCTGGTGATCGCGAAATTCGAGAATCAGATCATTGGGGTTTCGACCTGCTTGCCAATGGTCGAGGCCGATCCAGCTTTTCAGCAGCCATTTATGGAGGCTGGATACGATCTGGCGAAAATCGGCTATTTTGGAGAATCTGTGCTTTTACCGGAATTTCGCGGGCACGGCGTCGGACATCGATTTTTTGACCTGCGTGAGCAATGGGCGCTGAAACATCATTTCTCGATCACCACATTTTGTTCGGTGATCCGGCCCGATGATCACGCGTCGCGTCCGTTGAATTACAGATCGCATGATGAGTTCTGGAAAAAGCGCGGCTACCAACGTCACGACGAACTCATCGCGAAACTCGATTGGCCTGAATTCTCTAATACCGAGAAGTCGTCCAATGCTGATATTGCCGATGAAACCCCGCACAGCCTAGTTTTTTGGCTTAAGTCGAACTTGTGATGGCTTGGGGCTGGATTTATGACAACTTGTTACAATATATGTAATGCCAAATCATTAAATCTACTGACGTCACAGGGCTATTTCCCTCTCAATTTAGAATCAGGAACTTGTGGCTTCATGAAAAAACGAGTCGCCTCCAATGAAAACTCTGATTAAGTTCATCGACATGGCTTTAGAAGAATCCGAGGATAAGCGTTACTGGATGCGACAAGCTGCGAGATTGTCGCGTCGGATCAATCTAGCTTGGTTCTTGGATGGATTAGCAGGTCCTCTGTTGATTGCGGCTGTGATTGGATCGGTTTTGGTTTTAGGTGTCCGCCGTGAATTTCCTGATGTCCATCCTGCCATTCTAGGTGGATCTTTGGCGGCTATTTTCCTGATTTTGGGCCTAATTGTCCTAAAAAGAACTTGGAAATGCTTTGAATCGCCTGCGCAGGCGTTGGTTCGGATCGAGGCTACTCAACAGATGAATTCTGCGCTTTCCGCAGCTTCTGCGGGCATTTTGCCATGGCCGGAGCGCCCAAAAAACCTGTCTGAATCGCTCAATTGGCACCTCCCAAAAACCCTTACCCCCCCTGCTGCGGCCTTGATTTTATTGGCCATTGGCCTCTTGATCCCGATTAAAGCTAAATCTTTCGATGACTCCCAAACATCCCGTGAGCCACAGGCATGGTCGCAGCTTGATTCACAGCTCGAAAAGCTTACGGAAGAGGCGTTAGTTGATGAGAAATACCTTGAAGACATGAAGGAGCGCCTTGAGCAACTTCGCGCTCAAGAAGAAGAACAATGGTTCAGCCATGCATCGCTGGAAGCTACGGACAGCTTGAAGGAATCCCACAATTCCAGCCTCGATGACCTTCAACAAGATCTTTCAGAAGCCGCTGATGCCATGCAACAGCTCACGGACGCAGCGAAAGATCTGAGTTCCGAGCAGAAACAAAAGCTAGCTGAACAGTTCGATGATGCCCTGCAAGGCTTACAAAATGGGGCTATGAAGCCAAATGAGCAGCTTTTGGATCAACTTTCACAGCTAGACCCGAAAGATATGGGTAATCTCAACCCTGAGCAGATGCAGCAGCTCAGGGATAATATGGAGAAACTCAAGGAAGCGCTCAACGAGGCCGGCCAGGGAGAAGGTCAAGGCGATGATTGGGCGGATCAGTTGCGGGGAGATGGTGAAGGCCAAGGCGAAGGTCAGGGTGAAGGTAAATGCCCTGGCGACGGAACCTGCCCCCACGGCGAAGATTGTAAGGGAGAATGCCAAGGCAATGGCTCCGGAAAAGGAGGTATTCAGCGCGGCCCAGGTCACGATCCGAACGTCCTCAGAAACCCGAAAGATCCTCTAGCGGTAGGTGATTTAACAGCTTTAGAAGCCAAAGATCTGTCCCGCGCTCTGCCCGGCGATCTGCTTCAACTCCAAGACGGAAAGCACTCCGTGGATCAAAAAGCCACCACTTTATCTTCTGGCGGCCAAGCCACCAAAGGCGCCGGCGGTGATCGCGTCTGGAAAGAATCACTCAATCCGGACGAGCAACGCGCTTTGAAAAATTACTTTGAGTAAGGTTAATTCACCTTCCCGTCCTTGATGACCAAGGTTCGGTCGCCGACCTTCGCGAGGCTTTGATCGTGAGTTACAACCACCAATGTAACTCCATGTTCATCAGCGAGTTGTAAAAGTATTTCCATGATTTCTTTACTCGTGTTCGAATCAAGGTTTCCGGTCGGTTCATCGGCAAAAAGCACAGATGGCTGGTTCACAATCGCCCTAGCGATGGCCACGCGCTGCTGTTCACCGCCGGACATTTCAGCTGGTAAATGATCGGCTCGATCTTTCAGTCCGACCCGCTCCAAAGCGAGCATTGCTGCCTCGGTGTGATTCAGTCCAGCGATCGCTCCCGGTACGGCAACGTTTTCCAATGCGGTCAGCTCTGGCAGTAAATGGTAATTTTGGAACACGTAACCCATCGATCGATTCCGAAACGCAGCCTGCTCCTTGCGACCGAGTTTATAGATATCCGTGCCGGCGATGTGGACGCTGCCGAGTTCGGGTCGCTCAAGACCGGCGAGCGTGTAGAGCAGAGTTGTCTTCCCCGCGCCGCTCGGGCCGCAGAGAAAAACTTTTTCACCTTTGCGGATCTGCAGATCTATCCCGTGGAGGACCTCAATCGATTTTTTCCCGATCCGATAGCTCCTGTGCAAATCCCTCGTTTCTATCATCACTTCACTCACGCAGTTAGGTTGCGTCTATCGTTGCCAACTGTCCACCATTCTCCTCACTTGTATGATTGAAATTCGCACGATACGTTCCTCCGCGTGGTCGAGAAAAGTGATTTGCGTGCTGTGCTTCAATACATTCCCCAATTCCGGGGAAAGGTGTTTTGTGTCCTGATCGAAGCAGATTTGCTTCCCGAACCTGCGGTCGCAGAAACCCTGCTCGATCTCGCCGTCCTCGAAGACCTCGGCGTGAAACTCGTGCTCGGGGTTCTCGGAGGCGACCTCAAAGATCTCTACGATTGGACTTTGGAATGTGAAATCATGGCCGCACGTGTGACTCGCCCAATCACGGATGAGCTCGCAGTGAAAGAGGTCAAAGACATCCTCAACCGTGGCCAATCCGCCATCATCGACGCATCAGGCATCGGCCCGCTCGATTCTGAGGTTGTCGACTTCGCGAAACGCATCGGGGTTTCCAAAGTCATCGCGCTGTTGCAACAAAGCATTTTGGTCAACGGCCAACCCGCCCACGCGATAAGTGCGGCAGATGTTCCGAATGTGTTGAAATCCGAAAACGTCGAAGGTCGCGAGCTGTTAGCCGCTGCGGCGAATGCCTGCAATCTCGGCGTGCCCCGGGTTCACGTTCTCAACGGTCGCCAGCAAGGTGTGCTGGTAGATGAACTTTTCTCTAACGAAGGTGTAGGTACCATGGTGCACGCCGATAGCTACCGGATTATCCGCGAACTGCGGGACGAGGATATTCCGGAACTACTCGGCATGATCGGGCGCGTGGTGCGTCGCACCAAACTCATCGCGCGGACTTACGAAGACATTCAAGTGCGCATCGGCGATTACTCCGTGATGTCGATCGACGATAACGTCGTGGGTTGCGTGGCGTTGCATGAATATCCATCGGAAAACTGTGCGGAAGTTGCTTGCCTCTACGTCAAGCAAGCTCACGAAGGTCGCGGCTATGGAGTGGAGCTTGTGGCGCATGCGGAAAGTTTGGCGAAACAGAAAGGTATTCCGCGTGTCTTCGCGCTGACAAATCGCGCGGCGGATTTTTTCACACGTGCGGAATACTCGTTATGTGATCTTGATGCGTTACCAGAGCAGCGTCGTGAGCAATTCATAGCCAGTGGCCGGGACTCGTTGGTGTTTCAAAAGTTCCTCTAGTAGAAATAAGTCTCATGCCTCCCATGGGACTTATTTCATTGCAGATACTGCATTCGCTGAGATCATAGAAATCTATGAAACTCAAATTTTGTGGCGCTGCTGGCACCACTACCGGCTCTCAGCATTTACTCGAAATCAACGGCAAACGCATCCTCCTCGATTGCGGGCTTTATCAGGGACATCGCAAAGATGCTTATGAGATCAACTGCTGCTTTCCTCACTTCGATCCTAAATCCATCGACATCGTTGTGCTCTCACACGCTCACATCGATCACAGCGGGAACCTGCCGAATCTGACGCGCTCGGGTTTCAAAGGTAGTATTTTTTCCACCCACGCCACTCGTGATCTTTGCCAGATCATGTTGCGCGATTGCGCGAACATTCAGGAAAGCGATATCAAATGGCTTAACAAACATCGTCAACGCGAAGGTCTTCCAGAAGCTACTCCACTCTACACCGAACAAGATGCGGAAAAATGTCTCCGCCAATTCGTCACGCTTTCTTACGATAGACCCCTCCACATCTCCGATGGTGTTGAGCTCACCTTTGTCGATGCCGGACATATCCTCGGATCAGCTCAGATTATGTTAGATATTCATGATCACAGCGATGCCAAAAAGAAACGTTTCCTGTTTTCCGGCGATGTCGGACGTGGTGGAAACGAAGTGTTGCGCGATCCTATTGTCGTGAAAGATGTCGATTTCGTCTTGATGGAAAGCACGTACGGCGGACGCGAACACGAAGCGCCTCCGGGTTTCGATGAACATTTTAGTGAAGTCATAAAACAAGCGATCAAACGCAGAGGTAAAATCCTAATCCCCGCCTTCGCGGTGGAGCGCACTCAGCAACTCCTCTATGTTCTCAATGAAATGTTTGTCGCAAAACAAATCCCGCCCATACCCGTTTTCGTCGATAGCCCACTTGCGGTAAGTGCTACGGAGATTTACAAACTCCATCCGGACTCGTTTAACGAAGAGGTTTATGAAGCATTGTTTGAAAAACAAAATCCGTTTGGCTTCGAAGATCTAACTCTCGTTCGTTCTGTGAAAGGTTCGAAAGCACTCAACGAACTAGAAGGCACAGCGATAATTATTTCTGCGTCTGGCATGTGCGAGGCGGGTCGAATTCTCCATCACCTACGCAACAACATCGAAGACCCGAAAACCACAGTTCTTTTTGTCGGTTACTGCGCAGAAGGCACCCTCGGCAGACGCATCCGCGACGGCGTGAAACAGGTCAATATCCTCGGCGACTCCTTCCGTGTGAACGCTCACATCGAGATCGTCGATTCCTTCTCCGGTCACGCAGATCACTCAGAACTGGTCGATTATTTCAACCGCATCGAAGGCTCGAAAACGCAAACCTGGTTAGTTCACGGCGAACCCGAAGGCGCCCAAGCTCTACAAGCCGCTTTAAAAGAAACAGGCAAAGAGATCAACGTGGCTAAGTTAGGTAACGAAGTGGAGATTTAAGATTTAACCCGCCGAAGGCTTTGGCGCGAAACATATTTCACGCTTGGACTTTGAAATTTGACGCATAAAGTCCCATCAAACATGCGACTCGCCGTATTAAACATCGTTGGCCTTTCAAAATCTCTGCTCGGAGAAAACGCGCCGGGGATGACTGCGTTCGCTAAAAAGAACGGCTTGCAAACTTACAAGCCAGCTTTCCCTGCTCTGACCACGACCGCTCAGTCGTCGATTCTAACCGGCACTCCTCCAGAGCAACACGGCATCGTCGCCAATGGTTGGTATGACCGCGAAAGCGCCGAGGTGCGCTTTTGGAAACAATCCAACCACATCGTCCACGGCGAAAAGATATGGGACACGCTCCGTCGTGAACTCAAAGCCACCAACCCGGACTTCACCTGCGCGAAATTGTTTTGGTGGTATAACATGTATTCCACCGCAGATTTCACCATCACCCCTCGACCGCTTTATCCTGCGGATGGTTCGAAGCATTTCGACGTCCATACCCAGCCCATGGAAATGCGCGACGAAATCAAAGCCGATCTCGGCCCGTTCCCCTTCCCCGCTTTTTGGGGTCCGGCGGCAGGGATCGCTTCTTCGGAATGGATCGCCGCTTCCGCGAAATGGGTGGAGGAAAAACATCAACCCACGCTCTCCCTCGTTTATCTTCCGCACCTCGATTACTGCCTGCAAAAAGACGGCCCGTCCGCTGCTAACATTCCGAACGAAGTCCGTGCCATCGATCGCGTGGTCTCCGATCTCATTTCCTTTTACGAATCCCGCAACATCCGCGTTCTGCTCCTTTCTGAATACGGCATCTCACCGGTCGATCAACCCATCCATCTCAATCGCCTGTTTCGTGAGAAAGGTTGGCTATCGATTAAAAATGAACTGGGTCGCGAAACCCTCGACTATGGCGGTTGCAAAGCGTTCGCGGTGGCAGATCACCAGGTCGCTCACATCTACATTAACGATCCATCGATCCAAAACGAGGTTCGTGAGTTGTTAGTAAAAACCTCTGGCATCGATGAAATTCGCGACCGCAATCACGACCGCGCAGGCGACCTCGTTGCCATTGCAAAACCCAACGCATGGTTCACTTACTATTTCTGGAAAGACGACGCCCTAGCTCCCGATTTCGCTCGGACCATCGATATCCACCGCAAACCCGGTTACGATCCCTGCGAACTTTTCATCGATCCAGTCATCACACTTCCCAAACTCAAAATCGCGAAATTCTTACTCAAAAAGAAACTCGGCATACGCGGTCTCCTCGATGTTATCCCGTTAGATGCATCGCTCGTCAAAGGCTCCCACGGCCGTGATAAAGTTCCTGATTCCGAAAAGCCCGTTCTCATCGGATCTCCACACACAATCCATACCGCTCAGGATATCCACTCGGTGATTTGTAAGCATTTCATCTAATGTAGGTTTGAATTTTGTTATGATTCAAAGTGGAAAAAGGATGTATTCCGCTACATCATTCTGCGGGTAGATCACCCCATGGTAGATGATGATTTAGGTGCCATGATTCAGTCATGGAGCGTCCTAATTCATCTAAGACAGAAATCATATTGCATCGTGCTATTTCAGCATGCGTTTCCGTGGTAATTGCAGTAACTATCATCCAAGAGCATGCCAGTGCCGCGGTATCTTCGGTCAACTTAGGAACAGCAGATAATTTTGCCATACTTGCAGGCACTGGAATCACGATCAACGGCACACCTGCTACGATGCGGATTAAAGGAGATATTGGAACTTTTCCCACATCCACTATTACGGGACTTGCGAATGCTCAACTGGACGGAGTGAATCACGGTGGTGATAGCGTAACGCAACAGGCCAAAATTGATCTGACTGCCGCTATCGCGGACGCCTCTGGAAGAACACCAACCACCTCGGTGGGAGCAATATATGATTTTAGCGGATCGATCCTAACATCGGGCGTATATTACGGTTCGAGCTCTATCGCGAATAACGGCACCTTGACCCTCAATGGGGCCGGCGATTCGAATGCCGTATGGATTTTTCAGGCAGGATCAACATTGATCACAAGTGCGGGTAGTAATATCGTACTAACAGGTGGAGCTCAGGCGAGTAATGTCTTTTGGCAAATAGGAACTTCTGCAACACTTGGCACAAACTCCAACTTCGTCGGCACCATTATGGCCACTGAATCCATCACGCTCAATAGTGGAGCAGAATTGGTTGGGAGAGCTTTTGCGAGCAACGGTGCGGTGACGTTGAGTTCAAATATCGTTGCCATTCCAGAATTGGGTAGCCCCATTATACTTGGTATGGGATTACTGATTTTGCTCATGCAGAGGCGTCGAACATCTTATCCAGATCTATCGATCCGATCTCTCCTCACGCATCACGGATAGTGCATCATAGAGTGCAAAGATGATCAGAATCAGAGTGATCAATAAACAGGCACCCCACCAAACAACGAAGCGCGTAGCGCTTTCTGCCAACCACCCCTCGATGAGCCAAAGTCCCAGCACGATCCAAGCGAGAACGAATAACAGCCAGTAGGCTAACATTTTCCTACGAGATACCCGATCCCGTAGCATGCTTTTGGCAATGCCTTTGCTGTTATCCCAATCTGATGGCGTTTGGCTCACGGGTGTAGGTTGTGAAATCGGAAGGGTTTGTCCAAGCAACAAAATGGGGAGATGCCGTGTCTCACGGCATGAGGCTAAACGGTGTCTCACCGTTCGGTGATTCGTAAGAATACGCACTATGTTCAGGGCATTTCGCTCACAAGGTCGCGATTGAAAATCGCGGTTCCTCTCATTTAGCCTAGATCAGGAAATATGGCTTGGATGAGAGAGAAGATTTCCCCAAGATCTCCGCGTCAGACTTTTTCTACGATTATGAACGATATTAAAATCACACTCCACACCACGGCAGGCGACATCGACGCGACTTTTTACGCATCCAAGGCTCCGATCACTTGCGCCAACTTCCTCAATCTCTCGCAGCGCGGTTACTACAACGGCGTTGCTTTCCACCGCGTGATCGAAGGTTTCATGCTGCAAGGTGGCGATCCAACCGAAAGCGGCCGCGGCGGCCCGGGTTACAAGTTCGCTGATGAATTCCACCCCGATCTCCGTCACCGCAGCCCGGGCGTTTTCTCCATGGCCAACGCCGGTCCAGGAACCAACGGCTCCCAGTTTTTCATTACCACTACCCCTACTCCGTTCCTCGACAACCGCCACTCTGTGTTCGGTCAAGTCACCAACGGTTTAGATGTCGTCGAAAAAATCACCGGTAAAAACAACACCGGAGAGCGCGGATGCAAATTCAACGGGGTCGGCGATAAAATCACTTCGGTCACCATCCACGACGACACCACCAATCTTTTTGCAGATCAAAAGGACAACATCGAGCACTGGAACTCCATCTTGGACAAAGCCTAGTCCAAATTCATCTAGTTCTTTCTTTGGAGTTTAAAATTTAAAGTTTAAAGTTTTTTCCACCCTATGCTCCTCGACGTCAACCACCTGACCACCCGCTTCCATACTCGAAATGGCGTGGTTCACGCGGTCGAGGATGTCTCGTTTCAACTCGAGCGTGGTGAGACTCTTGGAATCGTTGGCGAATCGGGTTCGGGAAAATCGGTCACCTGCTATTCCCTGCTCGGTTTGATCCCGATGCCTCCGGGTCGCATCGAGCGTGGCACGGCGATGTTTGATGGGATCGATCTGCTCAGCGCGAGTGAAAAACAACTTCGCGGAATTCGCGGTAAACGGATCTCGATGATTTTCCAAGACCCGATGACCTCACTGAATCCCTACATGCGGATCAGCGATCAGATCACCGAGCCGTTGGAGCTTCACGAAAACATCAAAGGCAAAGCCGCACTGACTCGTGCGATCGATGCCCTAGCAGAGGTCGGTATTCCTGATCCAGAAAAGCGCATCCATTCGTATCCTCACGAATTTTCCGGCGGTATGCGCCAACGCGTGATGATCGCCATGGCGTTGATCACCAAACCCGAACTTCTCATTTGCGATGAACCCACCACCGCGCTCGATGTCACCGTCCAGAAACAAGTGTTAGATCTGATCAAGGACAGGCAGGAGAAACTCGGCACCGCTATCATTTTTATCACCCACGATCTCGCAGTCGTTTCCGAGGTCTGCGACCACATCAACGTGATGTATGCCGGTCGCATCGTCGAAAGCGCCCAGCGCAAAGATCTTTTCAGCAATCCCCTGCACGCCTACACGCGGTCCTTGTTGAAATCGATTCCATCGGCGCAGCCCAAAGGCCAGCCCTTGATCACCATCCCAGGCCTGCCGCCCAACCTCGCAAACCCGCCCAAAGGTTGTGCCTTCCAACCCCGCAACTTACTCGGAAACCCCGCGCTCTGCCTGACCGATTCCCATCCCGAACTCTCCGAAATCCATCCCAGCCATTTCGCCCAAAACTGCCCGGGCTGCCTCGCTTCGTGATCTTTGAGCCCATAAAGAACTCACAATTGTCCTTCCCTGCCAGTTGACTTTTATTTCGCATCCCTTCATAGCCAACCCATGTCCACTGCGCTGCAACCCAAACCACGAATTCTCGGCCAAAAAGCCAAGGTGTTTATTGTGGCTTCAAAATACAACGAGCAGTTCACAGACGCACTCGTGGAAAACGCCATTTCAGAGCTGGGCGCACTCATCCCTAATGCCCGCATCGATATCATCCGAGTTCCTGGCGCTTTTGAAATTCCCGTCGTTGTTGCAAAATTAATGCAGCGCAAAGACCTCAACTGCATCATCGCTCTCGGCCTGATCATTCGTGGCGACACCCATCACGCCGACCTCGTCGCGTCATCTGTCACGCAATCGCTTCAAAACCTCGCAGTCAGCAACTGCGTTCCAGTCATCCACGAAGTCCTCCTCGTTGAGGATGAAAAACAAGCCCATGCCCGCTGCATCGCCGCCAGCATGAACCGCGGTCGGGAGGCCGCCAGAGCCGCCGTCGGCATGATCGATATCTTCTTCGAGATCGAGAAATCGATCCCAAAATCATCCCCAAATAACCTCAGATAAAGATATGCCAAGTCGCAGGCAAATCCGGGAAGCCGCCGTCCAATTTCTCTACTGTGCCGATATCGAAGGCGGTGCCTCACCCGCAGATCTGCGCGAACCCTTCTGGCAGTTTCTGACTGAAACGGATCGGAAACATTTATCCATCGCGACCTTCCGCACGGTGCAGCACCTGGCCATCGGCCGCCAAACCCGACTCGTGGAATTCGTCGAACGCGCCGAAGTCGCCAAAGCCCACATCTCCGCCCTGCCCGCTGCTGAAGCCTTGGTGATAGATCTGAATCGCCTGCTCGCACTCGAATCCTCATGGAGCATTTCCTACGGCCAACTCGAAAAAACTCCCAAAGCAGGCGATGACCAAGATGTAGCCGACGAACTCGACACCGCACTCAGCCGTTTCTTCGAAGTGGATCGCGACCTCGCGTTCAATCGCGATAAATTTCTCAAATCCAGCGAGGATTTTCCCAATTTGAAACCTCAGCTCGAAGCCCTCAACGCCACCATCCGCCGCTTGCAACGCATCTCCGATCGCATCCGCATGGTCGAGACCCCAGAGAGTTTTCCAGATCAGGCAGACCTCGCGAAAATCCGCCAATCCAAAGCCGAGATTTCCTCTCTCATCACCCAGACCGATGCCCTAGTCGATGCAGTGCTCGCCTGCAAACCGGAGATCGATGAAAAACTTTCCGCCCTCGTCGAAAACTACTCGCCAGAGCGTATCGACCCCGTAGATCGCGCTGTACTTAGACTCGGCACCTACGAACTCATCAAAACCGATACCCCCCACAAAGTCATCATCAACGAAGCCATCGAATTAGCGAAACGCTTCGGGACGACGGATTCCAATCGCTTCGTCAACGGCATGTTAGACTCCGTCGCGAAGTCAGTGGTTTGAATAGGTAGGGCGCCATCGCCGAGGGCGCCGCAGAATCTATTGAAGAGGTGACTGAGTTGACCTAACTGACATTGGGGACAACACAGTCAGCGACGTCAATAAAGTCATTCCATAGGCTTCGTGCCTTTGCATGTCGGGTAGCCGGTGCATCCCCAGAACTCTCCTTTCGCGGATCTGCGACGGCGCATGGTTTGCTTCCCTAACCTCCGCTTCCGTATGATCCGTCAGCATCTTTCCACCCGCTTGCTCAGCGATTTTTTCGAGTTCTTGGGTCATAACACTAAAGATTGACTCTAATAAACTCAGTAACTGCTTCTTCTACTCTTTCAATTTCGGTATAAGGAATTATTAACAACGGTATTCCTTTGCTTTGGGCGTATTGCACTTTTATCTCGTCGCGCGCTTTTGCTTCAGTATGTTGCTTGTCTGAATTTCCGAAATACACTCTGTCGTAATGCTGTTGCCCATGAAACTCTATGAGTCCTTTTTTTCCATTGATGAAAACCGCAAAGTCAAACGGCAACTTCTTTTTATTAACGCAATCGTCAAATGTGTATTGCGGTTCAAATTTGATTTCTAGTTTTTTTAAAACAATTTCTATTTCAGCTTCTCCTCTTGGTGTTTTGCATCTTGGACATCCTTGTCCAAGTATATGATTACTAGGCGTTTGTTTAAAATCACCATGAAAGGGACAGGTTATAACTACTTTTGACTTACGACTAACATAATTCACTTTGTCGTAATTGTATCTATCACCATGAATTTTCTTTGCTTCCTCTATAAATTCTGCGGTGCTTCTTTTATTACTACCACTGCAAATCAAACATCCTTGCCCCTGATTTATATGATTCATTGGCGCTTGTGTAAAATCACCATGAATAGGACAGGTTATAACTACTTTTGATTTACGATTAACATAATTCACTTGGTTGTATTGATATTTATCGCCATGAATTTGTTTAGCTTCTTCTAAAAATTGTTCTCCAGTAGTTTTATGTGTTCTACTGCATTTATTACAACCTAACCCATTTAAATGATTTTTTGGATTCTGTTCAAAATCCCCATGAGTTTTGCAGGTAATAACAACCTTTGTCTTGTTATTAATGTAATTTACTTTTTGGTAAGTAAATTTATTACCATGAACTTTTCTCGCCTCTTCAATAAATTCTGAGGTAGTTTTTTTCTTTTTCCCACTGCAAGAAGAACAGCCTTGCCCTTGATATACGTGACCACCTGGTGATTGTTCAAAGTCGCCATGATCAGGGCAAGTTATAACAACTTTCTTACTGCTATTTATGTAAATTACTTTGTCGTAAATGTATTTGCCATCGTGAATTATTTTTGCCTTTTCTACAAAATCCTCTTTCGTCATTTTTTTATTACCGCTACATTTTGAGCATCCATTTCCATCTAAGTGACTTTGCGGTGACTGCTCAAAGTCGCCATGAGTTGAGCAGGTTATGACTACTGATGATCTACCATTCACATAATTCACTTTTTCATACTGATATTTGTCGCCATGAATTTGTTTTGATTTTTCAATAAATTCTTCAGTCGTAAATCTAGATGTCCCACCGCATTTGGCACATCCCTGTTTTAATCCGATGTGGTTACTTGGGAGTTGTTCAAAGTCCCCATGAGTTTCGCATGTAATGACAACTTTTGTTTTGCCATTAATGTAATTTGCCCTGTCATAGGAGTATTTGTCTCCATGAATCTCTTTGGCGCATCGAATAAAATCTTCAGTAGATTTTCTTGAATTCTTGCTGCAAACTGGACAACCACTTCCTCTTAAATGGTCATGGGGTCTTTGCATAAATTCATAATTATGCTTTTTGCAAATTAGCGAAACCCTTTCGGAAGCATATACATGTTTAATTAAAGAGTAGTCGTATTTATCGCCATGAATATTTTTAGCTTTTTCGATGAAGTCAAATGGCGTTAATCTCTTCATGTCATTTCATTTTAATATTGTCTAAGATCTCGCATGGGGTGTCATAGCCTGACCGCTCACGTTTCACTGAGTAAGGTGTCTTATTTTATTATCGTGATCAGAGTCCAACTCACCCCCGCGACTTCGCATCATTCTCTATCCACCTCCACAACGCCTCAATCGCATTAGCAACCTCTTGCTTCGTCGCCGCAAGATCACCACTGACTTTCGATTTTCCGTAGAGATAATATTTAATCTTCGGTTCCGTTCCAGAAGGCCTAACCGCGAACGAGCGACCATCCGCAAGATCGAAGAACAACATTTTCTCCTTCGGCAACAGATCGCCTTCTTGGTCGTAGATGTCTTGTGCGGAGAAATCGCGGAAACGAACAACCTCAGATCCATCGATCACTTGCGGTGGATGGTTTGCGTAGGAGTTCGCGAGTGTTTGGATCTTCGCTGCGCCATCGGCGCCTTCCATGGTGAGGGATTTTCCGACTTCTAGGAAGTAACCGAACTGCTCGTATAGTTCATCGAGAAGATGAGGCAGGGTTTTCCCGACCGACTTCGCGTAAGCAGCAACTTCCGCGAACATGAGGGTCGCGCCGTTGGCATCTTTGTCGCGCACGGAATCGGAACCGAGATAGCCGTAGCTTTCCTCTCCGCCGAACACAAAGAAACGTGAGTATTCCAAACGCAAGGCGCGGGTTTGGTCTTCGCTCAGACTGCGGTAATCCCCTTTTTTATCGGCGGGAATTGCGTCCTCGTATTTCTTGAGTTTCGCGGAAATGTATTTGAAACCTGTTAGAGTATCGACCACGGAAACCCCGAAGGAATTCGCGATGGCGGTTTGTAGTTCGGTGGTGACGAAGGTCTTGATCAAAACGCCACGGGTGCGATTCGAATGACTGACCCAACCGAGTTCGAACATGGTTTTCAAACGATACCACGCCATCAAGGAGCCGATCTGGTTCCCTGTGAGCAGAACCATTTTTCCGTTAACGTCACGCGCAGCTACGCCCATGCGATCGGCATCGGGATCGGTTCCGATCACGATTTCCGCGCCAGATGATTCTGCGAGTTGGATCGCCATCGCAAGCGCGGGGCCGTTTTCAGGGTTCGGCGAATCGACGGTAGGGAAACGTCCGTCCTGAATGTCTTGCTCAGGAACGGTTAGAACCTCGAAACCTAAATCCCGCAGCATAGGCACGTTGATGTGCCCGCCGGTGCCATGCAGGTTGGTGAAAACAATTTTGGTGCTGGTGGTTTTCAATAACTCCGGCTGCAACAACAAAGTCTTCAAACGTGAAACGTAAACCGCATCGAAATCACAACCCAACGTTTTGATGATTCCCTGCTCCGCAAGTGGCAACGGCTCGTAGCGCTCGCTGGTCACGGCGTTGACTTCGCCAATGATCGCTGTCGCGTGTGGCTCGACGATTTGTGCGCCGTCGTTGAAATAGGCTTTGAAACCGCAATCGTGCGAAGGGTTGTGACTCGCCGTGATCACCACGCCGGAATCCGCACGGAGCTGACGAATCGCAAACGACAACTGCGGGGTCGAGCGTGGGCCATCGAACACATACGCATCGCAACCATGCTCGGCGCAAACTTTCGCGCAGAAGTCCGCAAAGTCTTTCGAGAAATGCCGGGTGTCGTGAGCGAACACGAACGTGACTTTGCCCTTTCCAATCGTTCCCACCGATTTCATGTAAGCAATCAAGCCACGAATCGCGCGGGAGAGGTTGTAGTAATTCATCGTCGCGGTGCCGACGCATGGAAACTCGGGTCGGCCATTCGGTCCGCCAGCACCTTGCTCGGCTGCGGTGATGGTGCGACCTATCGTGCGTCCCCTCAAGCCGCCGGTGCCGAAGGCGAGAGTTTTGAAAAATCGATCGTTCAGCTCAGAGAAATTTCCCGATTCTAACAACTCACTGACCGTGCGTTTCGGTAGGTCACTTGCGGCGCCAGCCAACAAGGATTCGATGTTGTATTTCGCAGATTCGAGGAGTTTTCCAGAGGTAACGGCGGAGGCGAGGGTTTCAGAAAGGTCGTTCATGGTCTTCGGTTGAAAATAAATTTCGGAACCAGAAGACCGTATTTTGGGCTGAACAGATAGGCTAAAATGAACAAAATTCCGAGTAAGATGACGATGGCGGGTCCGGGTGAAATTCCGAAGTGTGCCGAAAGCAATACCGCCACAATCGAACCGACACCACCAATCAAGCCCCCGCCCCAGAATAGAGCGGATGTTTTATCAGTTAGCAGGGAAACCGTCGCCGCTGGGGTGACAAGCAAGCCTACGGAAAGCACGCAGCCGACCGCTTGCAGCGACGAAACCAGTGCCAGCACGAGCATCATGAAAACGAGGTATTGCATGGCACGGGTCGGAACCCCCTGTGCAGCCGCGACGTTTGGCTCGAACAAGGTCAGCAGCAACGGCCGCATCATTAAATTACTAGCGATCAATATCACCGCACCCATGGAGTAGACGATCCAGAGGTCGGAGTTTCCAATCGCTAAAATATCGCCGAACAACCAATGCTCGAGTTCGGTGCGGGTTTCCAATTTGGGGAGAATCGCCACACCCGCCGCAAAAGCCGCGGTGTAAAGCACCGCCAGCGAAGTTCCTTCCGCGATCCGTTTTCCGCGCGCCACCGCCACCGATCCCAAACCAACCAATAACGCAGCAAACAAGGCACCGATAAACGCATTCCACTGTGAGAGATAACCCGTGATCAAAATCCCCACCGCTATCCCCGGCAACATGGTGTGCGACAAGGCCGATACCGATAGCGCATTTCTCCTCAACACCACAAAGCCACTGAAAAATCCATTGGTAAAACCGATGAACGCCGCGGCCGCTAAGGTGCGTTGGTAAAATGGGCTGTTTAAAAGTTCTTCAAACATGACTTTGGGTTTCTGTGACCGCGAACGTTTTCGAAATCAGTGACGGGGTTAAAACCGATGCAACATCGCCGAAGCCGACCTGTTGGGTGTTGAGCACGAGGACTTCATCAAACAACAAGGGAGCTGAACCAAGATCATGATGCGAGGCGATGATCAAGCGTCCCTCTGCCGCAAGTTTTGCCAGCAGATCTCCTAACAAAATCGATGCGTTGCGATCGAGTCCGGTGAATGGTTCATCTAACAACAAAACATGCGCCTCTTGCGCCAGTGCTCTCGCAAGGAATGCGCGTTGCTGCTGTCCTCCGGAAAGCTCACGGATCTGCCGGTTTTGCAAATCCATCAGGTTCAGCGATTCCATTGCCCTGTCCACCGCCGCTTGATCTTCATTTGAAAATTTGCGCCACCAACCGGTTTGCGGATACCTGCCCATCTCCACCAAACCACGAACCGTGATCGGAAACGACCAATCAACTTCCTCACGTTGGGGCAGATAAGCAAATTCACGCGACCACTTTTGCACCGAACTTCCACGCCACAAAATATTTCCCGACTGTCGCGTCACCAGGCCTGCGATCGCTTTCAGCAGTGTCGATTTCCCCGCTCCGTTCGGCCCGACCAATGCCACGCGATTGCCACAGGAGGTCGCGAACGAAACGCTATCGAGCGCCAAAATATCCCGATACGACACCGTCAGCCCCTCGATCACCAGTTCGTGGTGATGGCTGTGATGCGCGCAACAGTCGTGATGGGTTTCTTCTTTCAAAACGTTAACTCCAAAAATTCATCGATGTTTCCCGTCGCATCGAACACCTGCGTGACAGTCTCCTGCCCCGCTGCCTCGATCACCAATTTCGCAAACCCACGTCGGTCGCCCAGCTCATACCAATTCACTTTCAGAAACACCACCGGCTTGTCCAAATCGATTTTGATATCTCCCGTCAGTGGCTCGATACCGCTCTCCGAAGAAAGATTCGTCGATGACACCTCTCCCGCACTCTTAATTTCCACAAAAGCCGCTCGCTCGGAAAGCGTCAGAATATAATGAGCGCGAATGATCTGTTTGGATTTAGGCTCCTCCGTTACCCCGCCAGCTACCGGCTTAGGACCTTGTTCCGAGGTGAGATGAGAAAACACCAAGCCCGAGACGAGAATCGCCAATAAAACCAAAGCCGTGCGTATCAACGGAGAACCTCTCACGCAACTAATGTGCATTAAGGAATCTGCCCTGCAAGCCCAGAGTTAAAGGTAGGGTCGCCACGCCGCTGGCGACCCAAATCAAAAACGCCAAGGTACGATAAATCTATAAGAAGTGAGAGCTACTCAAACGCTCTTCTTCTCTCCCCTTAATCAAAATAATCACGGTCAACACGGCGTGTTGACCCTACCTTTTTAATTTTCCAATCGGCGGATTCCTAGCGGATTGCCTTCTTGCAACTCAGCGGGCAATCCTGCATCTGGGAAGCTCTGCCATGCGATAGCGCGGCAGAATCGGAAGATGGCCATAGTGCCGACCGAGGTGCTGCGTCCGTCGGACGTTGCGGGGAACGGACCGCCGTGAACCATGCTGGAGCAGACTTCCACGCCGGTTGGGAAACCGTTGAAAATCAAGCGACCGGCGCGTTGTTGGAGCGCGTTGACGATTCCAGCGTATTGGGTGAGTTCCTCAGCCGTGCCGTGAACGGTAGCGGTGAGCTGACCTTCGAGCTTCGCAATGGCGGCTTCGATTTGGGCGGTGCTACCGCGAACGATGAGCGCACCAGGTCCGAACATCTCGGCTTGCAAGTGTTCATTCTTCAGGAAGTCTTCGACCTCCACAACGAAAACAGCAGGCGCGCATTGGCCGTGTTTTTTCTCAGTAGAGCTAAGTGCGAGAACGTTCACTCCGGAAATGTTAGAGATCGATTCGGTTGCATCGCTGAAAGCTTTGCAGATCGCTGCGTTGAGCATGGTGGATGGTGATCCGACCTCTACTAAGCTTTTCAATTTCTCAAGGAATTCATCCCCCTGCCCTTCTGGTAAAAACACCAGACCCGGATTGGTGCAGAACTGACCTGCACCGAGTGTGAGCGAACCATAATAAGCTTCCGCGAGTGCGGTTTCGCCTTTGGCGAGTGCGCCGGGTAAAAACACGATGGGATTGATCGAGCTCATTTCGGCGTAAACTGGGATAGGCTGCGGACGTTTCGCAGCGGTATCCATGAGTGCGGTTCCAGCAGCGCGTGAGCCGGTGAAGCCAACGGCTTGGATGACAGGATGTTTCACAACGGCTTGGCCGATGCTGCGTCCGCCACCATAGAGAACTGAGAAAACGCCTTCCGGCATGCCGCATTCTTTGGCGGCTGCGATCACTGCGTTCGCAACGATTTCCGCACAACCTGGATGCGACGAATGCGCGATCACCACCACGGGACAACCCCCAGCGAGAGCCGATGCGGTATCGCCACCAGCCACAGAAAACGCCAATGGAAAATTACTCGCGCAGAAAACCGCAACTGGACCGAGCGGACGAAGCATGGAACGAAGGTCAACTTTTGGAATCGGCTGGCGATCGGGTTGAGCTCGCTCGATGCGGGCATCGACCCATGAACCTTCTTCTAACAACGTTGCAAACAACCGAAGCTGGCCAACGGTGCGACCCGTTTCACCGCGCATCCTTGGTTCAGGAAGTGCGGTTTCCTGTGGACCACGAATGACGATATCTTCCACCACGGCCTCGATTTTCTCAGCGATTTTACGGAGGAAAGCCGCACGGGTTTTTCCGGGTAGATTCGAGTAAACCGGAAACGCCGCAGCAGCCAAAGCCATGGCTTTCTCGACCTCTTCTGGTGTTGCGGAGAGGTAAACTGGAGCAAGAGCTTCGCCTGTTGCGGGATTCACCGCTTGTCCGCATGGCTGAGTGCCAGTGGAGCGTGAAAAGCCAATGAAGGAGGTGCCGGTGAGCGTGGTGATCATGATTGGTAGATTTAAAAATTAAACATCTGTCTTCGACAGACTATCACTGGATATCGGCTGGTAACACCGCCCGCATGACGCAGACAAACCACGCGAATATGGGCTTTGGGTCAAGACTTGAGCGGTTTTTCTCTGAGTTTCTGTGAGGAAATCAGCCGAGTTGACCCGTGATGTCGTGAAATGCGATGCCATGCGCCTCGGCCACAGGCTTACAAGTGAGTTTGCCAGCATGGACATTGATACCACTGATAAGCTCACGTCTGCGGACACAGGCTGCGACCACTCCGTTTTCCGCAATCAAGTGCGTCCACGAATGAGTCACGTTGTTGAGTGCCTGAGTCGCCGTGCGAGAATACGCTCCCGGCATGTTTGCCACGCAATAATGCAGCACGCCTTCTTCGACATAGGTCGGATTTTCGTGAGTCGTCGCGCGGGTCGTCACCGAGCATCCGCCTTGATCGACCGCAATGTCCACGAACACGCTGCCCGGACTCATCATGCGGAGCATTTCACGGGTCACGAGTTTCGGGGCTTTCGCGCCAGGCACCAAAACCGCACCGATCAATAAATCCACGCGCGGGAGCAATTCAGATAAATTTGCTTCGCTTGAATAAACTGTACTGGCCCCAGCCATGGTGATATCGAGGAAACGCATTCTTTCGAAATCTACTTCTAAAATCGTCACATCAGCTCCGATCCCGGTCGCGACCCGCGCGGCGTTTACCCCAGCGGTTCCACCGCCGATGACGACCACCCGCCCCGGCGCAACGCCAGGAACGCCACCTAACAAACAACCACGGCCACCGCGATGTTTTGCCAAATGATACGAACCCACAATAGCAGACATCCGCCCAGCGATTTCACTCATCGGTTCTAACAACGGCAGGCGACGGTTCACTTCGATCGTCTCGTAAGCAATCGCTGTGCAGCCACTGGCCATCAAACTTTCTGTCAGACCCAGATCCGCAGCGAGATGCAGATAGGTGAAAAGCGTGTGCTTAGGAGTCAGCATCGCCACTTCAGCCGGTTGCGGTTCTTTGACTTTGACAATCAACTCCGCACCTTCAAAAACACATTTAGCATCGGAAACAATCTCGGCTCCGGCTGCTAAATATTGTTCATCGGTGTAACTCGCGCCGACACCTGCTCCGCGTTCGACGAGAACCCGATGCCCACGTTTCACAAGATCTGCGACCGATCCGGGGATCATGCTCACCCGGTTTTCCTGCGCCTTGATCTCTTTTGGGATACCTATGTTCATATCTGAACCTCTATTTTAATCCGTCCAGACCTTTGAGGATTGCTTTTTGGATTTTCGGCTCTCCGATATTTCCAAGGTGTCCACCATCAGGGAAAACCGTCAAGCGTGATGCTGGGAACGTCGATCTCAACCAAGATACGTCTTTCGGCTGAAGCAGAAAATCGTTTTCGTTCACGATGATGCGGACTTTCGATTGTTTGCTGAGCTTGCTTGCGTGTGTTCGGAGGTTCGCTTCTTTCAGGAGCTCGTTCATGCTGACCCCTTTTTGTTGATAGTAAGGAACCGCGAATCTGAGGAAATAATCTCGATACGAGTATTTCATGATTTCTTCGTAAACTGGCTCTCGGTGAAAATCAGAAAGCGGCGCTTGAATGACTCCCAGATCATTTCTCGATTGGCTGTCGTAAATGATGTCACGCAGGCCAATACGAAACGCTAAACCGATGAGGTATTTGGATTCATCGCCATCAAACATCACTTGCTGCTGCTGCGGTTTTTTTGACATGAAACCGTAACTCACTTTATGCAATGTATTGTTCACGCGTGACTGACGTTCGTCTTCGGGCCATTTCAAAGGAATATCCGCATAGCGATCTAACTCTTCAACTCCGTGCCTAACATCCACAGGCATGTTGACGGCAACGTAACGATCAAAATTCATGAGATCGGGTTGTGCATCACTCACTGCGATACGCAGCGTCATGAAACCACCCATTGAGATTCCGATCAACGCGCGCTTCGTGAAACGATCCGGATACTTTTTAACTAGCGCCCGATCCGTTTCTGTCATCGCCACCAAGAGATCCCGACTATCTACTTGCGGATAAACTGGTAACGCAGCAGTCGATGCGGTGCTCATGAATTCGGGATGAAATACACTCGTTGTGCTGACTACCGAATAGCCATTTTGGTAAAGCTGCTCTGCAAGGCCAATCGACATTGAGGAAAGTCGATGCGAGGTAAGTCCTGGAGAAATATAAATCAACGGAGCAGGTCCGGGCTGCAACCAGTAGGTGCTTTTCATTCTGCGACCTGTAGAAGGGATTTTTACCGAGATTTCGCGACTCTGAGTCAAGAATTTGGGATCTTTTGGAGCAAATTTCACAGCGCCAAATGTCTGCAATGTCGGCACATCGATCGGACCCCTCATTTTCAAATTCGGCACACCGTCTTTGGTTCCGTAAGTCCATGCGATTTTTGCGGTCGAATAAGAATCAGCATCCATTTGAAGCATACGTTTTCCCTCTTCACTGAGATCGGTCAGGCGATTGTAGGTTGTCGCCGGAGAAATTATGTCATACGGCGGATAATAATTTAGAGGTTCGGTTAGATTATCCGTAATAAGACCCGTGGCACTGCGTTCGTCGCTGGGGCCATAAAATGGCAAAACTATATAGTTTTTCGGCTGCCAACCCCATGTTCCGAATGTCTGACCAAAGTTCGCGTTCGATTTAGGCATGTTCCACTTGGTTGCAGGATCGAAAAATCCGGCGAGTCCTACCGTGGAGTTAGTAATGAAACGCTTGGTTTCATGCCCCGCTCCATCCCAACGACCTTGCAGCATATGGTTCACAAGTCGCCCTGGGTAAGCGATGTTGCGGCTGAAATCTTGGATTGATCCGCGCACTCGTGTCGGGACGATCGTGCGATAAATCCGGGCAGTTGGATGAATCACGCCGACCATTAAACCCTCGTTCACCGCCCATATTCCACGGTTCACTGGCTCGCCTACGTCATTCAATAAATCCGGAAACGGCGTATTTGCACCTGCTGTGGGTGCTGGATTTACGGCAATTTGGTTCTGAAAGTTCGTCGAGGAACATCCGCTCAAGATGCAAGTAAGAGTCACCAAAGCGAGAGACGATGAATGACGAGGTTTGAAATGTTTAGGAAATTTAGGAGATAATCTTGGCATCGCGAGGTGAATTGTATGCGGCAGACTATCCAAATTTCATCGTTCGTAAAGCCTAGTGATGCCCCATTTCCATGGATTCGCCTCATGGAAATCCCTCAAAAGGATAAGCCGCAGCTATTTCAACTGGTTCAGATAGGAAAATAAATCACTGACCTGCTGATCCGTGAAACCTTCGATCAATCCTTCTGGCATCAGGGATCGCTTGGAAATATCGTGCGCTGAAATCTCCTTTTTCATGATCACCAACTCATCCGCGCCGATCCGGCGGATTTTGAGCGAATCAGCCGTTTCCCCTGCAAGGAATCCACTGACCACGGTATCATTCGCCAGCCGGACATCGTGGCGATAGTAACCACTTTCCAGCTGTTCATTCGGAGTCAGGATATTTCTCAATAACGACTCCACACCCATCGCGCCCGCGCCACTGAGATCAGGACCGATCGCCAACCCTTTCCCATTCACCTGATGGCACATGAAACAAGTTGCCTCCATCAATGCGCGGCCTTTTACCGCATCGCCTGCTTTTTTTGCAAGTCCCTCAAATCGACGAAACTTCTCTAAATTCTGATCACGCTGTTGGGTTGTGAGCATATTTGGAAAATCTGGACTCATGATTACAGCGGCTTTGCCTGCCAATTTGATACCGGCAAGATCTTTTCCAGTAAGTCTCAAAACCAAATTTTCAGGCAACTTACTCCCCGAATAGTCCGTCCGATAATCCATCCGAATCTGCTCCGCTGTCCGGGCGACATTCCAGATCCTGTACTCATCGTACATTGCCGCAGGCCCGCCCTTCGCTGTGGTTTCACCTAAATTCAATTCGATGAAATCCGCTGTGCTGGTTTTTCCTTCCGTCGCATCCGCTTCGCCATCGAAATAAATCGTGAACTTACCCGATCCGTCTCTCGTGATCGCGCAGTGAATCCATTCATCCGCCTTGATCGTTCTGCTAGATGAAATTAGATCTCCCACTTCAGGTCCGCCGTAAATCCGTAGCTTTCCTCCGTAGAAATTGAAATCCGGCCCACCTCTCCGCCCCAATAATCCATCATCCGCCTCAACACCCTCATCCAGACTGATCCATGTCTCCACTGTGAACGGACCTTTCAAGGTCACATTCGTAAGCAACTTGTCCGGATCTCCGCCGTTCAAACGGATCACTTTTTTCAATAAGCCTTCTTGGGATTCTAACAAAGCTTTCACGGATGGATGATTCTGACCGAGAACTGCTGTGACTTTTTCCAACGATGATCCATCGACCTTTCCAAATTTTCCAGCGATCAATGCTTTCGTAAAAACTTCGGCTTGTATCTTATTCGATGTCATTCCGTCCCTAGCGATCGACTTCAAGGCCCCTGGTAACTTTGCCCAACGTTTGGAAAACACATCGATCACTGACTCACCTTGCAAGGAAGCAAATCCCGTCACGGCCTCACGAGTCACATCCGCATTCGCATGATCCATCAGCTTTTCGCAGTCCTCAGCTTTCAGGACTTGAATCTCACGCAATGTCGCCAACCCAATCGCCAGCTCTTCGGGTTTCCTCGATTGGGAAAACGCCCATGCCCGGACCTCTTCGCCGATTTTTGAAATGCGGAATCTCCGCGATACATCCACGACCAAGCGTTCGTTAGCTGGATTTCTCGAGTCTTCTAACAAGGAAAAACAGGCATCGCCGATTAGAGAAGCAAGCTCGGAATTCGCTGCCACTGATGGATCTAACTGCAGCAATGAGCTCAACATCATTTGCCTATCATCTTTCGAGGCTAATAATTTTTTAAATGTCTCAAGAATCAACGGATGTTTGATGTGCTTGGCAAGAAGTCCCAACTCCTGGACGGTCAAAGCACGCTTCATTTTACCTAAATTCCCAACCAACATCAGCGCCGCTGCTTCACCCTCAAACGATCTCGCTGCCAACGCCATCGCTTCATCTGAAATACTCATTTCAGTTAACATTTTTTTCGTCGCCTCAGGATGCATCGACATCGCCCAACGCACCAGATATCTTTCAAACTCCCTGTCATACGCATCGCGATCTTTTTCTTGGATCGGCGCTTTCGCATAACCCGCGGCAATCGCTACCATCGCAGGCGTCGCCGCACGATGCAACCGAACCGCATTGATCACCGCCGCACGAACCCGGAAATGAGGATCGTCTTTCAACGCCTCCATCACTTTTAGGAAATCTATTTCTACAAGCGACCACTCACCCGCCATACGCGCAGCTTCGTGACGAAACCTCGCTTGTGGAAATTTTGATAATTCCACTAACAGATCTGGCTTCACCGCATCCAGACCTTCCAACGCCCACAACGCAGCGAGACGCTTCGCATCCGATAACTTCGTATCATTCAGAATTTTATTCAAATCAGGCACCAACTTCGTTTCCTTACGATCCACAATCTCATGCCATGCCATCGCGGCCGTGCGGGCATTTGCTCCACCAAGCAAACCTAACAACTCTTTACCGTCGATCTTAGCCAAATCGACTTGTGGCGCGTCCGCTTGGTCTTTGTGACGTATCCTCCATATCCTACCGCTAGTTTTATCACGATCCGGATGCGCTCTAGCCACCTCATTGTGTGAAATGATTTTGTTATACCAATCCACCACATACATACAGCCATCGGGTCCGAAGTGCGCGGCGATTGGGCGGAAATTCTTGTCATCGGTCACCATGAAATCTTCGCCTTTTTCGTAAATCGGATGACCTTTCTCATCACGGGTCATCGTTACGATCTGAATTTTCGAGGTGATCGGATTCGGAATGTAGAAGACCTGTTTTCCAGCGAAATCTTTCGCAAACGGTGAACCCTCATCTTCAGCCAAAGCAAGCCCGCTGAGCCCAGTTCCACCCATTCTATCTTTCAAAGATGGCGGTTGGATCGGTGCGTCTTCTCTCATTTTCGGTCCAAATGGCGTTGGGTAATGCGATCCAGAAACAAACTCCGCCACGGGATGACCATTGTCGTTCGCCTCTTGGATATATGTCTCACCCGTCCGTGAAATCACCAAACCCCAAATATTGTTAGGTCCTCCCGTTTGCGCCTCAAAAAGTGAGCCGTCTGGCTTGAACCGACCCAGCTTGCAATTGTTAAACGTCACGCTTTCGACTCCGTCATCGAATTTCAATCCACCAGGCCGACGCACCGTCGAGGAATTGAAAGCTCCCTGTGCAAGATGAATCCAACCACCTGGTGTGCGTTCGAATTGGTGCACAAAAAGATGCGAGTCCTGAACTCCAAATCCCTCTAGCACAACTTCAAATCGATCCGATTTGCCGTCTTTGTTATCATCAATGTAACGCCGTATTTGCGTGCCATACTGAGCCAACACTCCATCCATCATTGGAAGAATCCCAAGAGGAAGCGCAAGTCCCTCCGCGAACACGCGCGGCGTCTGCACACTTTTGGAATTAGGTTCATCGAAAACTAGAATGCGATCTTTTCCTCCCGCCGCATAAATTGCATTAGCTGCTTCAGCATTTTCATTCGCATCCAAAGGATACTCGGTAGCTGTCATCGTCCACATTTTTCCGTGCCTATCCCAGGCTACAGTAACGGGTTTTTCAGTACCCTGCTTTTCAGACGAGACCAACTCCACTGTATATCCTTCGGGGACTTTGAAGCTTTTGAGTTCCTCTTCCGGTGAAAGTGCTCCAGCAGGCGCTTGGCTTTTTACAGGTGCGGGTTTAACCGGTACAGATTTGGCTGTCTCATTAGCATCCGCCCACTTAGCCGAGTTTGGCGTTGGCGGCAGTTCTTTCATCATCACATCCTTAATCTGCACCAAAAATTTTCCCCCGCTGTGCGCCTGCAATCCAAGCATTCCATTGGCAGGGATCGTGTTGTCCTTTTCCGTGAAATCCGTCACCTGTACACTGTTGATCCAAACTTGAATCCGCGTTCCTTCACAGAGCACGCGATATTCATTCCAATCCCAATCTTTCGCCACTGCTTTGAGCGCCGCAGGATCCAATGGACCTGAAAGTTTTGCTCTGCGATGTTCATCGTACAAATCTCCCCAATATCCAATCCCACCATCGACCTGATAGCCTTTCATAGCGCGCTCTTTTTCCCGTGCACTGCGGATCTGCATCCCGGAGTTTTGAAACCCCTCACCTTTCACCAAACGTAGATTATACGTCAGTTCAAAGTTTTCATAAGACTTCGTTGATACCAGAAAGAGATTGCGCGGAATCTTTTCCTCAAGGGATCCACCTGTGATCGCTCCATCTTGAACCTTCCAAAATTTTTCCTCATCTTTTGGAAACTCCCATCCTGTCAGGGTCTTCCCGTCAAACAAGGATACAGGTTCGGCATGCAACACGCCCACGCCCAGCAAAACAATCAGTAAATATTTCATGGTAAATTAAAGTCAAAGACCACAACACGCTCCAAACACGGCACCACGATGTCTTTCACTTCTTCGTGGATCGGATGTGGCAAATAAGCATCGCGGCTTTCCGGACTGTCGAAAGTCATGATGAAACCATGCGTGAATCCTTCGTTCAGCCCCTCAGGACTCTCGTAAGGACCATGCTCAAATCCGACAATCCCTGCAATCCGTCCCATCATGCCCTGTAGCGCAACGAAACATTCATCGATCTTCGCCTGTGAAACCTCCTCCTTGAACTGAAATAATGCAATGTGTCTGACCATGTTCTGTATTGGGTATATGATGCCTATATTCAATACACGCCAGATCAGATTTCTCAATCAACCAATCCATATCTCAAATACACATGGTAAAGAGTCGAAAGGTTTTAAAGTCGTAGTTTGAATCGCTAGTGCGATTGACGAGTGGACCTTCAGACTTTCAGACTTCTCTGCTCCGACGGCCTCCAGCCCACCCATTTTTTATAGGTGTTTGAAAATGTAGAAACACTCTCAAAGCCGACCACCTTGGCAATAAACTCCACTTTATCATCCGTGACCGACAACAAATGCTGCGCCTGCTGCAATCGCAAAAATGTCAGGTGCTGCATCGGGCTCCGACCCAATTCTTTCTGACACACCCTCCGCAGATGCTCCCCGCTCATCCGAGCTAATTTCGCAATCTCTGCGAGTGTCCAGTTTCGTGAAAGCTGCGCCTCAACTTGTCTCCACACCTCCCACAACCGGGGATCTTGTCGATGCGGCTGCGCAAAACGCACCACATAACGATGAATCAACTCATTCCAATGATGCAGTAACGCAGGTGCAGCCTCGCCACCCGCTTCCAAATACAAACCCTCAATCGCCGCCTGCAACGCCCCACTGGCATAGGCTCCGATCACTGGCGATTCCGATGAAATAATCGGATGCACCTCACGCGACTCATCGTAACGCACCCAAGCGAATTTCCACGGTTTGCCGGGCAAACACCTCATGGCATTCATCATAAACGGCGGCTGCAAACACGCCTGATTCGCGCGAATTTTTTTCCATCCTCCGTCCACCAAAACCACCCCTTCGCCCTCGATACACGCAATCATATACGTCCCACCCAAGTTCATACGCACAATCTCAAACGGAGCAACGGCCTCCATCACACCAACGTGCGAAATATGATGTTGCTGCAACAACTGACAATGCTTCCCCTTATCCAACCAGGATCTCGAATCCGCGACATCGGCACGAACCACCCGGTAACGGGTCTTCCCACCAAACACCTGAATATCCCTCTCCGGGATGATGTCGTTTTTCTTACTCAAACCAAGGAGAGTTCAATCGTTTCTCCCATCCACGTCAACACCGAGCTCTTTCCCTGGGACCGCGTGACTCCAGTCACGCTCTTCTTATTTCTAGTAAGACATCAACAATGTCCGCTCTCCTTCTGCACTGATCACCGATCACTCGGCACTTTCAGCATCTCCATCAACTTCTCCGCACAAGCACGCGCAAACGCCGGATCATTGATTTCCACATCCATCTCAATCACCTGATGTCTACTGCCGTTTTGGATCGCTCCAAACAACGCCTGATCCGCCGCAGAATCATGAAACGCCTGACCCGCCGCTGAAATCACCGAAATCGCTCGGGTCGGAAGCAGGATCGCTGTCTGTGAAGAATACGCATTCGTCTTCTCCACTAAAATATTCCCCAACTGCGCACACTCAGCCGCTGTGGTGCGCATCAACGTCACTTGTGGATTGTGATGATAAAAAAGCCGCCCCGCATATTTCTCCGGAACCGAAGCAGGCTCTCCGAAGTTCACCATATCCAAACAACCCGGCCCGACCACCGCCGGAACCCCTGCACGTGACGTGGCGTTAAGCCGATCCGGCCCAGCTGTTAGAACTCCGCCTACTAACTCGTCCGCAAGCTCAGTTGTAGTGATATCAAGCACACCCGCAACGATCCCTGAATCAATGATCGTATCCATCGATTTTCCGCCGGCACCCGTTGCCGCGAAAACCAGCACCTCATAACCGTTCTCCTCCAAAATTCGCTTCGCTTCACTCACACATGCCGTGGTGTTTCCAAACATCGATGCCACAATCAACGGCTTGTCTGATGCTGCATCAATTTTCGCCTCGACCATCCCACAAATCGCTCCAGCCGCCCGGGTGAAAATCATTCGTGAAAGCCGATTCAATCCCGCCACATCCGTCACGCTCGGCATCATCGTGATGTCACTTGTGCCCAAATAATGCGCGGTGTTTCCAGAAGCCAAAGTCGATACCATCAATTTCGGAAACCCAATCGGCAACGCACGCATCGCAGCAGTCGCAATTGCCGTCCCACCTCCACCTCCCAACGAAATCACTCCATCAATTTTTCCCTCACGTTGCAGTTTCGCCAATAAAATAGGCGCAGCCTGACTCATCGCTGTCACCGCTTCTCCACGGTCTTTTCTAGCAATAACCGGTGCGAGATCCAAACCCGTTGACTCCGCAACTTGATAACGTGTGATGTCCGGCTTTACGGTTGGCTCGCCACCCGTTCCCACATCAATCAGCATCGCCACATGCCCGCGTGATCGAACGATTTCCGCAACAAAGGCATGTTCCTCACCCTTCGAATCCAGAGTTCCTAAAATCGCAATGGTGGACATAAAATTATCGTTTGATTTTGATCGATTTAAACTCGCGGGTCAAAGCTGTTAGAGAATGCTCAACCGCCATCCGCTCTAACGATGAAGCACCCACAAATCCGACGCAATCCGTTGCCTGAATCACCCGATCCGCATCCTCCGGCGTATTGATCGGTCCACCATGACAAAGATACAACACATCA
>JANMGO010000034.1:0-1848 GCA_031374665.1 Akkermansiaceae bacterium
GAGCATGCCCTGGAAGCGCCCGGCTTTCGGATCGTGGATACCACCGAGGAGGATAACCTCGAGGTCGTTGCGGACGGCGAGCTTTTCGACCACACCGATCGCGTAGGTGACGATGCGTAAATTCAGTTTCTCCGGGAGATGTCTCGCGAATTCGAGGGCGGTGGAACTGGCATCCAACATGAGTGTTTCGTTGCCGGTGATGTGCCTGACCGCGGCCTTGGCGATGGCTTCCTTTTCCGTAGCCTGTTTCCCTTCCCGCTCGCTGCGGGAAAGCTCACGGATCACCATGGAATTCTCCGTCGCCCCGCCATGCGTGCGGTGGAGCAGGCCTTGGCGGGAAAGGCTATCGAGATCCCGCCTCACAGTTTCCTCGGTGACATTGAGCAGCGTAGCCATCGACTGAGTGCGCACCGCCCCATCGCGCTTTGCGATTTCCAGAATTTTTCTGTGTCTTTCGAGTGCCAGCATGTTGTTTTTTCTTTTTTTGAGCTTGCTCTTGAGGGCTTCTATCACCATCCCGTTTCACGTCAATCCAATCCAAAACAGACCCATGCCCGACTTCAAACACGTGACCTATTCCTGGGACGATTCCCATGCCGCGAAACTCGATGCCGTAGCGCGCCTCGTCTACCGCTCCAACATTCTCGGAGCCGACCAGCGCATCACCAACACCGGTGGCGGCAACACCTCCTCCAAAATCATGGAGACCGATCCCCTCACCGGCCAACAAACCGAAGTGCTCTGGGTCAAAGGATCAGGCGGCGACCTCCGCACCTCGAAGCGTGAAAATTTCTCCTCTCTCTACCAGGATAAACTCATCGGTCTTCAGTCGGTTTATGCCGCGAAACCCGGCAACGGCCTGAAAACTCCTGCCGAAGATGAAATGGTCGGCATGTATTTCCACACGACCTTTAACCTCAACCCACGTCCGTCTTCCATCGACACCCCGCTGCACAGTTTCCTTTCCGGAAAACACGTCGATCACATGCACCCGAACGCGATCATCGCGATCGCCGCTTCCAAAAACTGCCAGTCACTCACCAAAGAAATCTTCGGCGGTGAAATGGAATACGTGCCATGGATGCGCCCTGGATTTGAGCTAGGCCTCGCGATGCAGGAGATTGAGAAAGCAACCCCAAGCACTCAAGCGATCATGATGGGCCAACACGGCTTCATATCATGGGACAACGATGACAAGAAATGCTACGAGCTCACTCTTCGTCTCATCGACAAAGCAGCTCAATACATCGAGGACAAATACGCAGCCAAAGGCGGCGACGCGAAAGCATTCGGCGGTCAGAAATATCAAACCCTTCCCGAAGAACAACGCCGCGACACGTTTGCAAAAATCCTGCCATGGCTGCGCGGTCAGGTTTCCCAACAGAAACGTTTCATCGGCACCGTTCAGGACGATGCTAAAATCCTCCGCTTCGTCAACTCCGCCGACGCGCCACGCCTCGCCGAGCTCGGCACTTCTTGCCCGGACCATTTCCTCCGCACCAAGATCAAGCCGCTCTACGTTGCTTGGAATCCACAAACCGAAGACCTCGCTGCACTCAAAGAGAAACTCGCCGCTGGCCTCGTTCAATACCGCAAGGATTACGCAACTTACTACGAGACCTGCAAACACGCAAACTCCCCAGCGATGCGCGACCCTAACCCAACGGTCGTCCTCATCCCTGGCCTTGGCATGATCGCATGGGGCAAAGACAAATCCGAATCCCGCGTCACCGCTGAGTTCTACAACTGCGCTGTCGAAGTCATGCGCGGTGCCGAAGCGATCGACACCTACATTTCCCTTCCTCAGCAAGAAGCCTTCGACATCGAATACTGGTTGTTAGAAGAAGC
>JANMGO010000048.1:0-62777 GCA_031374665.1 Akkermansiaceae bacterium
ATTTGGATTCGGTTTTAGATTATTACCGCAGCAAAGGTTATCTGCGCGCAAGTAGCCCCGGAATTCGCCGTGATCCAGTGAAGGATGGACGCGTGGATCTTGTGATCCCAATTTCCGAAGGTGAAAAATATACGGTTTCCGGAATCAGTTTCGGCCCAATGTCCGTTTTTAAATCCGAGGAGCTCTATCCTTCGATGACCTTGAACGGCGGAGATGCTTATTCTTCCACAAAGATGCGGGAAGATATCAAAACGATCCGTAGTTTCTATGGTTCACGTGGGTATGCTGATGCGGTCGTTTCGCCGGATATCAAGGATGCAGGACCCAATCAGGTCGCTATCAAATATCAGATCACAGAAGGCTCACGCTACCGTGTGGGACGCGTAAACATTCAAGGTAACTCCAAAACTAAGGACAAAGTGATTCGTCGTGAGGTTCCGATGAATCCGGGCGACTGGTTCAATACTGTTGAATTGGAAACGACTAAGTCTCGCCTGCAAAACCTGCAATACTTCAGCGATGTGCAAGCCAATGGTTCACCGGGTGGTAATGGTTATCGCGATATCGATGTACTCGTCGAGGAGCGCAACACAGGTTCTGTTGGTGTTGGTGTTGGATTTAGTTCAGTTGATAACGTTGTTGGTTTCCTCACACTGGAACAGACCAACTTTGATATTACCAATCCATGGAACTTCACAGGTGGTGGTCAACGTTTCGCTATGAATCTACGTGCAGGTTCGGAACGCAGTGAATTCAGTGTTTCATTAGTTGAACCATGGTTTATGGATCGTAAACTCTCATTAGGTGGTGACCTTTTCTATCGCCAATCATCTTACTTCAGCGATGTGTATGAGCAAACCAATGCCGGTGGTTCGATCTTCCTTCGTAAGCCTCTGTCTGAGAAATCCTCAATCAAACTCGCCTACACACTCGAAACCATTGGAATAGATGTAGATGCCATCGCTAGCCCAGCGTTCCGTGCTGAAGATGGTGATTTCGTTCGCAGTGCTCTGACTCTCAGTTACCTCTACGACAGTCGCGATAGCACGATCACTCCACGTAGTGGAGAAAAGCTGGACGTCTCTCTCGCGTTTGCAGGTTTAGGTGGGGATGTTGAAACCATTTCGTTATCAACCCAAGGATCGAAGTATTGGAATCTCAAGTGGGATAGCATTCTCTCGCTCAACGGTGAAGTTGCATTTGTTGACGCGATCAATGGTAATGTGCCAATTTTTGAGCGCATGTTCCTTGGTGGTGGTAGAACCCTGCGTGGTTTTGAATTCCGTGACATCGGCGGACCTCGTGATGGTCCATCTGGTGAAGTGCTGGGCGGTCAGTCTTTAGCGTTTCTTAACACAGAATATACTGTGCCTGTCATCGATAGTGTCCGCGCTGCTGTGTTCTATGACATGGGATTTGTAAACACTGGTTCATGGGACATTGGGCCACAGGATGTTTACAGCGATGTCGGCCTGGGTGTTCGTATCCAACTTCCGATCAGTCCAGTTCCTCTAGCATTGGACTACGCAATTCCAGTTAGTTCTCCTGACTCGACTGCGGACAAAGGGGGGCAGTTTAACTTCTACTTAAGTTACGAATACTAGGATTTTTTAATCAGGTGATTTTTAGAAAAACGGGATAGCCAATAGGTTTTCCCGTTTTTTATTCGTCACGAATTTCATATTCAGAAATTTCAGAGAGTTTGATTCGACATGAATTATTGCCCTGACTAATGTTTTTCGTATGCCATCATTAATCGTTTTAGCAGCAGGTATGGGTAGCCGTTACGGTGGATTGAAACAATTAGATCCGATGGGGCCGAACGGAGAAACGGTTCTCGATTACTCGGTCTATGATGCGATTCGTGCTGGGTTCGAGCGAGTGATATTTGTGATTCGTGAGGATTTTGCAGAAGCATTTAAGACAGGGATTGGTGAACGTTTTGCGAAGCTCATTGAGGTAAATTACGCTTATCAGCGTTTGGATGATCTCCCTGCGCCGTTTGTTCCTCCAGTAGGCCGTACAAAACCTTGGGGAACCACACATGCGATTCGTGCCGCTAGGGAGTTGGTAGACGGTCCATTTGCTGTGATCAATGCGGATGATTTTTACGGAGCTGATGCATATCTCCAAGCTAGCCGTTTTTTGAAAAGTTCTAATGAAGTGCGTTGCGGATTAGTGGCTTATCCGCTGGAAAACACGCTCTCCGAACACGGCAGTGTGAATCGTGGAATTTGTGAAGTGAGTCAGGAACGCATGTTATTGGCGGTTGAAGAAGTAGTAAAAATCGCCCGTGATCAATCTGGTGAGATCGCAGGAATAGGATTGAATGGCGAACGCCGAAAACTTGATCCGAAAGCGCCTGCATCGATGAATTTCTGGGCTTTTCCAAAGCGATTTATGGCAGACATCGAGACCGAGCTTTTTGATTTCCTCGTCCAGCATGGGGATAAGGAAACAAGTGAATTTTATATTCCAACAGTGGTGGATAACTTAATTCACAAGGGTAAGTCTGAATGCGAAGTTATCGAGACAAGCGCGACTTGGTTTGGAGTGACTTTCCCGGAAGATAAAGCTTACGTCGTGCAATCGATCGCAGGTCTGATCGCAAAGGGTGATTATCCAGAAAAACTCAACGAGTGAGTCATTTCGGATAGATATCGTTAATCTAAATCAATCTTAAAGAAATCTTTCATCACTGCACGGTAGACTTCGTGCTTGAAAGTAGGAAGCCAATCGAGATCGAACTCTGTGGGATGAATCCAGCGGTATGATCGGAACTCCCGTGGTGTTTGGTTCACATCGATTTCTGGCGCATCTGGCCTGACTTTGCAGAGAAAATAGGTTTGCTCCTGACCATGATTTCCGTGCTTCTGGATTTTTTTTGAACGGACATCCGCAGGGTAAAGATAACGATAACCATCTTTGCGTTGGAGGATTTCGTAATGTTCTTTGCGCAGTCCAATTTCCTCACGAATCTCGCGGTAGAGTGCTTGTTCGATATCCTCCCCAAAATCGACACCGCCTTGAGGGAATTGCCATGCGCCGGGGATGGTTGATCGCTCACAAATGAGAAGATTTCCATTCGTGTTGATCATGAGTGCCGCAACGTTTGGGCGGTAACGAACCATATGGATAACCTGCGTGAAAAAATCTCACCTATCAATGATTAACTTTTCTGAAGTATTTTAGAGGCTGGTCAAATGCGGCACAGAAATGTATCGAGGAAGTATGTTGAAGTTTCAAATTCTAGTTATTGTCTCGCTAATGGTTTTTTCAGAGTTGGGTAATTCGCAAACGAATAATCCGAGCAATCCGACTGACCCTACTCAGACTGATAACGAAACAAACAGCCAAAGAGGTAAAAGAGGCTTTTGGGAAGCCAACTTAGCCGGTGGAAATTTCGTCGTGGCGTTATCGAGGATTACGTCGGTTAGCAGACACAAGTATGTCTTGGATGGTACGGTGATCGTGGATGAAGTGACTATAGACACAGAAGGGCAGTCGCTTGCTCGCTTCTATTTCATCACCCCAGTGACGACAGCGGGACCAGAATCCGCCACGGCTAAACTCGCTGAGCGGGCTCTGGAAATTGCCAATAATGCAGCGAGTGAAAAAGGCAGCACTGTTCAAGACATGGTCCAAAAAAAATATCCATTAACCACGCATTCTAAAGCGATTGAATATAGGTTGCTGACCGAGGCTCAGTTGAATGCCCTTTACCAAAGTGTAAAAACTGCCTGGCAGACTGGTGACGGGCGGGTATTCAAGGGGCAATAGCTCTCTTTCCCAGCGCCTCATAGTCCCAGTGAAGCGTAAATCTGGCGAGTGGAGTGAGATTTATTGAGGGTGTAGAAATGTATTCCGGCGATGGATTGATCGAGGAGTTCTGCGCATTGCTGGGCTGCGTAGTGGATGCCTGCGCGTTCGACGGCCTCTGGGTTGGAGTTGGCGCGGTCAAGCGCTTTAATGAGTTTTGCTGGATAGCGCGCGCCCGCTGCGAGTTCAGCCATGCGTTTCATGCTGGATAGGGAAGTTACGGGCATGATGCCAGCGATGATGGGAATGTGAATACCAGCGAGTTGGCAGCGATCTCGATAATCGAAGAAATCATGATTGTCGAAAAATAGTTGGGTGCAAATGTAGTCCGCACCGGCATCGACTTTGGCTTTCATGTGATCGAGTTCGTCGACACGATTCGGAGTGGCTGGGTGACCTTCTGGAAAACCAGCGACACCGATTCCGAAACCGCGAGGATCTGGATGGCGACCTGAGTTGTTGAAAGTTTTAATGTGGGCGACGAGATCAGCGGCGTAGCGGAAATCGCCTTGTGACCAATCGTAATTGGGTTGGTCTTTTGGAAGATCGCCGCGGAGAGCTAGGATATTGGAAACGCCTGCCTCTGCGTAGCGGGTGAGGATGGCATCAATTTCTGATTTCGTGTGTCCGACACAGGTGAGGTGTGGAACTGGAGGGATGTTGGTGGTTTGTTTGATGCGGAGCACCAGATCGTGAGTGAGTTCGCGGGTGCCGCCACCGGCGCCATAGGTCACTGAAACAAAGGAGGGTGAAAGGGTTTCGAGATTTTGAATGGTCTCATAGAGTTCTTCCCATGCGGCAGATGCGCGTGGAGGAAAGAACTCAAAGGAGAGTGAGGGTTTTGGGGCACTTAAAATGTCGAGAATGTGCATGAGAGGCGGAATGAAGATTATTGCGAAACTTTTAGGTGGGTGGAGTGTTGTAAGGAGAGCTGACGAATCCTCGCGGCAAATTTTCAAACTTTAAACGTTATTTTTCGATGAAGCTTCAAGTTCTACTCGGTGTATATGCATGCGTTTTGCCGTTTTATTTGCAAGCGGAAGAAACACCTCGTCAAAAACCAGTCAGGCCGTTTTTAGAGAAGCGCGGTGAAGATAGTCAGAATAGCGACGAAAGAAACGGGAAAATGCGCCATCGACAAGAAGGGCATGGTGATATGTTCGGTATGCTGGACAAAAATAACGATAAAGTGATCACCTCAGAAGAATTTTTTGCGGGGCCACGAATGGCGAATATGCCTCAGGAACAGCGCGAGAAGTTCTTTGCGCGCATCGACCTTGATGGGAACGGCAAAGTTACCCCTGATGAGGTCCGAAAAATGCGGCAGGAATCGCACGAAAAGCAAATGCGCGAGTTCCGTGAGCTAGATATAGATAAGAGTGGTGGGATGAGTTACGAAGAATTCAGTAAGGGTAAATTTTTTAGTCAATTACCCGATGATAAGCGCAAGCAGATTTTTGATCGAATGGACACCAATTCGGACGGTCAGATCACTCCAGAAGATCGGCCAAAAGGCCCACGTCCTGATGCAGAAGGACGCGAGCATGGAGAGCGATTCGATAAGAAACGCCCTGCTCTCGATGAGGCACCCGGCGTACTTGATTGAGATGGCGAAGAGCTAACGTTGGGATTAGTAATCCACTCTTTATCAAACAAAAAGCGCGTTGCATTTTTAGTGCATCGCGCTTGTTTGAAGTTGAGATTGGTAAACTTACTCAGATTTGGCCGCCTCAGCTGCGAGGGTTGTCGCGAGGACATCCTTGCGGAGGTTTCCACCTTTGCGCTGCGACCACCAGAGAACGATGGGTGAAGCGACGAAGACTGAGGAGTAAGTTCCGACGACAAGGCCGATCAAGATCATGATCGAAAAGTCACGTAGTGCGGAGCCACCAAAGAAGGAGAGGATTGCCACGGTCACAATCGTAGTAGCCGATGTCAGGACAGTTCTGGAGAGTGTGGCGTTGATCGCCTCATTCATGACATCTTTGATCGCACCGGAGCGAAGGAGAATCGTTTCGCGGATACGGTCGAAGATAACAATCGTGTCGTTAATCGAGTATCCTGCGATGGTGAGGATGGCGCCCACGTGGATGAGGGAAAGCTCTCGACCCAATATGACAACTATGCCAACTGCAATGATGATGTCGTGAAGGAGCGCAACGAAGGCACCGACGGCGAAAGAGAACTCGAAGCGTACCGTGATGTAGATACCGATACCAATAAGTCCGAGAGCGAGGGCGATGAGCGATTCGACAAAGAAGCTTTTACCAATCCGTGAGGAAACGTCCTCGGTAGATTCGCCGATCACGTAGCTGCCTTTGCTATCGAGTTCGGCAAGCACAGGAATCTCTGCTCGTAGGGCGGCGATAATTTTATCTGTATCTGCGGCGTCTGTGCGTAGGCTGAGCAAACTGCCAGTGGCTGGGTTACTCTCGATTTGTGGGACTGCGGCGCGGGTTAGAGTGAGAGTTTCTAAGACCTTGTTCACCTCGTCGAGTTTGACCTCTTTATTATCGAGCTGGAATTGTAAGCGGGTGCCGCCAGTGAAGTCGATACCGAGTGCGTCTTGTCGCTTAATGGCGAATGCTGCAAGCGAGATGATGATGACGAGAAGTGAAACGACACCTGTTTTCTTAGCCGCGGAGAGGAAATCAAAGTTGGTGGCTTTAATGAGGTCGAGGAAAGTAAGCTTGTTGAGTAGGTTCAAATCAGTGCCCCAGCGGAAAAGAACGCGAGTGACAAGGATCGCTGAGAACATGGAAGCGACGATACCGATGGTCAGTGTAACGGCGAAACCTTTGATGCTCCCACTGGACATTGCGAAGAGGATGATGGCGGAGATTAGCGAGGTGATGTTCGCATCGAAAATGGCAGTGAAGGCTTTATCGTAGGATGCCGCGATTGCAGATTTTAGAGATTTTCCGCTTTGGATTTCCTCACGGAGTCGTTCGTAGATCAGAACATTAGCGTCAACGGCAAGTCCGATGGTGAGAATGATACCTGCGATGCCGGGAAGCGAAAATGTGAAGCCAAACATTGCCATGGCGCCGAACAACATGATGCCGTTAACGAGCAAGCCGATAAGAGCAACGATACCAGCCGTGCGGTAGTAGATGATGACGAAAACAGCCGTGATAGCGAGACCGATCAGGGCCGACCAAATACCTTGTTTGACGATGGCCGCACCTAATGTTGGGGAAACGGAGCGCTCTTCTTCAACTTTAAGCGCGTTCTCTAACGGATTCATCAGAGCACTGGTGACTTTCTTTGGTTCGCCTGGATCCTCAAGCCCACTGATTTCGAAGTTTTTGCTGAGGGCTTCATTAACCGTTGGTGCGCAAATGACCTCACCGTCGAGCAAGATGGCAATGCGATCTTCTCCATAGCGCATGTTCTTGGTGAGATTGAACATTTTTTCAGCGCCTTTGCTGTTGAGAGTCACACTGGCGGCATCAGCGCGTTGTTGAGATGGATAAGCGGATTCAATATCGGAGCCACCAAGTGCAGCCACGCGTTTGAGAAGAATCGTGGAGGTGATTTCATTACCCTCGGCATCTTTTTCCGTGTATTGAAAGGCGCTGTATCCAGGCTCGATTTCTTCACCCTCGAGAACACGTTGGGCGAGGGTTTTGCCATTGGCTCCGAGTTCACGGTTGCGAGGAGAAACTTCTTTGAGTTCGAGTTTTGCAACAGTCTCCAGTATGTCACGAATTTCTCTAGACTGTTCTGGTTTCACACCCGGCATCTCAATGAGAATTCCGTCTTTGCCTTGTTTGGTTGGTGGATCTGCTTGTCCAAAAGTATCTAAGCGCTCTTGGATGACTCGGATAGCCTCATCGACCTGGTCAGCGGTGATCGGCATCGGATTACCTTTGCCATCTAATTTGGGTTGGATACGCACGGTGAATGCAGAACCACCACCGATATCGATGCCAGGCTTGAGGCGTTCTTTAGGTGGATAGATTGCGAGTGAGCAGAGGCCGACGATACCGAGAAGGAGGAATGTGCCGATATTGCGTTTCTTGGTCTCAATCTCAGTTGCGAAATACCAAAAGAATAAAATCAGAAGACCTAGTCCGATGAGAAAGATGACGAGAGGATCGTTAAAAAATGTGATGGCGAGCATGGGATTTCAGTGAAAATTTGAGAGGTACCGGAAAACGATTGGGATAAACGGGGGGAACGATGGGTTAGTCTTTTTTGGCGACGCTGGCGACGGCTGCTTTGTCGAACTCAAGATTGGTTCCTTCTGCAACTTTAATGACGACCGTGGTGTCTTTCACGCTGTGGACAATGCCGTGGAGGCCAGCAGTAGTGATGACTTTGTCACCCGTTTTGAGAGCTGCGATGCGAGCAGCTTGCTCTTTGCGCTGACGTTGCTGAGGGCGGATGAGCAGGAAGTAGAATATGATAACCATCACCACCATCATGAACATCGGATGTCCAAGGATAGATTGTGGACCTTGTTGAGCAGGAGTGGCGGCGAGAGTGTTGAGGAGCTGGATCATGGGATGAGTTGTTTGGCGTTATAGCGTTGGATGAATGTATTTTTGTAGGTTTCGAAAGTTCCGTTGGCAATTGCTTCGCGCGCGTGCCGTGTGAGGGACAGGTAGAAATGCAGATTATGGAAGGAAAGCAATCGTAAAGCGAGCATTTCGCCAGCTCGGAATAGGTGGCGAATGTAAGAACGGGAGAAACGTGAGACGTGAGGATGGCTGCTTTCACAGATCGGGCCCGGATCTTTCGCGTGGACGAGGTTCTTAATATGGATGGGTCCGTCGAGGGTGAAGGCGACTCCGTGGCGAGCCATACGTGTCGGCATCACGCAATCGAACATGTCCACGCCGCGGGCGATCATTTCCAAAATCTGGGGTGGGGTGCCCAGACCCATGGCGTAGCGGGGTTTGTTGGCGGGGAGAAAAGGGAGGGCGTTATCGATAGCACGGAACATTTCTTCTTCGGGCTCGCCGACTGATACGCCGCCGACGGCGTAGCCATCGAAATCGAGTTCTACGAGTTCGCGGGCGGACTGCTCGCGGAGGTCGGCGTAGATGGAGCCTTGGACGATGCCGAAATGGTTTTGGGGAAGTCCGGCGGTGAGTGGCTGGTTTTCCGTAATCCATTGTTTGCAGCGTTTTGCCCAGCGGGTGGTCAAAGCGAGCGAGGTGGCGGCGTATTTCTCATCGCAGGGATAAGGCGGGCATTCATCGAACAGCATGGCGATGTCGGAGCCGAGCGAGGCTTGGATCGCCATGGATTTCTCCGGGCTGAGCATCATTTTCGTGCCGTCGAGGTGGGATTGGAAGCGGACGCCTTCTTCAGTGATCTTGCGCATTTTGGCGAGCGACCAAACTTGGAAGCCGCCGGAATCGGTGAGGATGGGTTTTTGCCAAGTCGTGAAATCATGGAGTCCTCCCATTTCTTGGATGAGTTCGTCTCCGGGGCGTAGCCAGAGATGATAAGTGTTTCCAAGAATGATCTGGGCACCGAGTTCTTCGAGTTCTGCGGGGTGGAGGGTTTTGACTGAGCCCTGGGTTCCGACAGGCATGAAGATGGGAGTGCGGACTTCACCGTGGGGGAGGGTGAGAGTGCCGGCACGGGCTAAGCCGTCGGTGTGTTCCAGTTTGAATGGCATGTTACAGATCAAAGAAGCGTTTGGCTTTTTGGAGGAAACTCTGATGGACGGGTGAGTTTTGATCGCCGATGGACTCGGAAAAGTCTCTGAGTTTTTCCTGCTGATCTTTGCTGAGCTTGGTTGGGACTTCGACTTGGACAGTGACGTTGAGGTCGCCTTTGTTTCCGCCGGAGAGGGCGGGCATACCTTTGTCGCGAACGCGGAAGGTGGTGCCGCCTTGGGTGCCGGCGGGGATTTTGATCGAGGCTTGACCGTCGAGGGTGGGGACTTTGAGCTCGCCGCCGAGGGCTGCGGTGCTGAAAGGAAGTGGGACTTCGCAGAACAAAGTGTTGCCCTCGCGTTCGAAGACATCGTGATCCTCGACGTGGATGAAGGCGTAGAGATCGCCGGAAACACCGCCACGAACTCCTGCATCGCCGTTGCCAGTGGAACGCAATCTTACGCCGGTATCGACGCCTGCTGGGATGCGGAGTTTGATGCGAGTTTCGCGTTCGATGCGACCTTGGCCACGGCAATCGCCGCAGGGATCGGAGACGATTTCGCCTGCTCCCCGGCATTCTGGGCAGGTGGATTGTTGGATGAAAATCCCGGCTTGTCGGCCGACTACTCCGCGTCCGCCGCAGGTGCTGCAAGTTTTCACGCCGCCGGAACCTTTTGAGCCAGTTGCGTTGCATTTTCCACAGGCGACGTTGCGTTCGATTTCGAGTTCTTTCTCTACGCCGCGCGCGGCCTCTTCGAGAGTGATTTCGAGATCGTAGCGAAGATCGGAGCCGCGTTGTTTGCCGGATTTTTTACGTGGGCCGGCGCCGCCGAAAAATTCTTCGAAGCCGCCCCCGAAGGCGCCGCCGAAGACTTGTGAGAAAATATCCGCGGGATCGTGGAAGCCACCGCGTCCGCCTCCCATGCCGCCGGAAAAGGCATCGTGGCCGTAGCGATCGTAAGCCGCGCGCTTATCGGGATCTGATAGAGCTTCGTAGGCTTGGCCGAGTTCTTTGAATTTATCCTCGGCGGTGGGATCTCCGGGATTTTTATCCGGATGATATTTTACGGCGAGTTTGCGGTAAGCTTTTTTGATTTCAGCGGCATCCGCGTTGCGTGAGACGCCGAGGATTTCGTAATAGTCGCGTTGAGCAGACATGATAAAAATGAAACTTTAGAATTCTGTTAGTTGGAATCTGGAGCGGAAACGACGACGCTGGCGGGGCGCAGGAGGCGATCACGAAGTCTGAAGCCACGGCGAGTGGTTCGGATAATCGAACCTTCGGGTTGTTCGGAGGCTTCTTGCGAAACGGCATCGTGGAGATTCGGATCGAATTGGCCTTCGGTGGAAATTTCCGTGACGCCTTGGTTGCTGAGGAACTCGTTGAGTTGTTTGCGCACCATGTCCATGCCGATGTAGATCATGGATGAGGTGTCTTGTGCGGCGGCCTGCATTCCCATCTCGAAGTTGTCGATGACTGGAAGGAGGTCTTCGAGCAGGCGTTGGTTGGCGTAACGGATGGCGTCTTCGCGCTCGCGGGCGGTGCGTTTGCGGAGATTATCCATTTCTGCGGCGGTGCGCAGGGAAAGTTCTTTCCATTTCGCCGCTTCCGCTTCGAGTTGCTTCAACGGATCGAGCTCAGCAGCCACTTGATTTTCCGTGGTCGTTTCGGCGGAATCTTGGATTTCCTCCTCGGAATCGGGAATTTCTTGAGTTGGTTTCGAGTCGTCTTGCTGCATGCGGGGTATGTGTAATCAGGAATGCGGTGAGGTCAACTCCTAGCGAGTATGGAGTGGTAAATCCAGTAGGGCGGGAGTTTCCAACGCACGGGAGCAAAGGAATAAGCTTCAAGGTCAGTCAGTTGGATCTTGGGAGGTTACGGCCTCGCTGGCGATCTCTTGTGTTTGCTCGGCGGATTCCTCTGGAATGATGGGCTTTTGTGGGGAGAGGAGTTCCATGACTTCGAGTTGGATTTTCTCCACTTGGTCGAGAGGGATGTTGGGGTCTTTGACGATGAAGACCTCGCCAGTTTTACGGTGTTCGTAGATACGGAGGATGCCGCTGGCGGTGGGTTGGGTATCGGTTTCCCGAAGGATTTTCTGGCGTTCTAACATCACCGCTAAAATGTAGCGGGTGTTTTCGGTATGTTCTAGATCGTCTTCAACGAGTTCTTTGAGGAGTTCTTCCGCGCTCTGTTTGGTGACGACGGGTTGGTTGTCGTTGGCGGGCGTGGGTAGGAATTTGGTACGCCATGAAGAGAAGGGAGCTTCGTCTTCGGGTGTGCGTTCTGCCCATGCGGTTTCACAAAAATCTTTCCGAATGTAACCAGAGGATTCGGGATCGGGGAAAAGAGCTGTGACGATGGGTTGTCCTTCGGTGAAAGGAGTTTGGGTGATGCTGCATTCGCGGCTGCGGTTGCGAACATGCCATGATTCTTGGAGTGCCATGGGTGGGTGGTGTTAGTTGTTAAAGTTGATTAGATTTTTAATCGACTGGTAGATGGGTCTGCCAGTGATCCGTCTGTGGTAGAGATAAAGGCCAAGTCCGGCGAAGAGGATATTTGGCAACCAAGCGGCTAGCATAGGTAGCAGGCTTCCGGATTCCCCGAGTGCGAGAGTGATGCTAGAAATGAACAACATCATTACGATAAGTATGACAGCGAGGAAAACGCCGCTGCCTCCGCCCCGGCGGGAAAAGTGGATGGAGAGGGGGACGGCGAGTAAAACGGTGACGAGACAAGAGATAGGCAGCGCCCAACGGTAGTGCCAATGAGTGAGGTAAGACGGTAAGTTAGCCGTCATTTGTTTTGCGAGAGGAGAGGCGAGCCATGAATTGAGTTCAGGGATGCCGAGATATTCAACGCTGAGGCCGGGTTTGATAATTTGTGAGGGAGTTTCTTTCCAGGTTTTGCTGATCCAAGGTTCCTGGAGTTGCTCAAAAACGGGTGCTTGGCCAGGTTCGAATCGGCTGATGAGGGGGTTATGAAATGTCCAAACACGAGTATTTTTATCGTAACTTGCGGAGGCTGACTGCATGCGAGTTTGTATCGATCGATCCGGACGAATAGTAGTGATTTCGACGTTTTGGAGTGGTTCACCTTTGAGGAAATTTTCAGGAAAGGTGCCGACCATCCAGAGTCGATTGGAGTTGGGCGCGCGGAAGAGTACGTTTTGGGCTTGGGTGATAGGTCGGCCTTGGGCTAGGGCGATCATATCATTGCGTTTTCCCTCTGCATGCGGTGCCCATTGATAATTGAGACCCATGAGGAGAATGCTACACCAGCATCCAGCAAAAATGAGAGGGAGGGATAGACGGAGGATTCCGGTTCCGCTCTGCACCATGGCGATGATCTCGTTGCTTTTAGATAGTTTCCCAAGGCAATAGATGTTCGCAAGTAAGAGCGTGTAAGGAAGAAGAACGAGAAGGATAGCGGGGGAGCGTAAAACGTAAAAACTCACAACACTGGCGAGCTTGTTTTCTGCTCCAGAGAAGTCGCCGAGGTTATCACTGAGATCGAACAGCATCCAAAGGCTAAAAAAAGCAGCCAAGCAGATCGCAAAGATCGTGAGAAACTGTCGAGACAGATAGCGGTCGAAAGTATTTCCCAAGCAGTAAGCGTAGCTAGCGATAGCTGGCATGAAGCACAGCACTAACAAAATATAAGGCCTGACTTGGGTGCTGGCCAGGTGAGAATCAGGAAAGCCGCTTAAATACTCGGCGACTATTTTTTTCTCCATGGGAAACAGAATGACCGCGGCTACCAAGCCAAGTAGTGTAAAGATGAGAGGAAGTAACCAGCGTGGAGCGTTCGACATGATACGTGGGTGAAGTTGTGGGATGAGTAGTTGGCTGTCGAGTTTCGATGTCTGTATCTGGAATTACGGCGAGCTTAATCTTCCCAAATCATGTGTTTCAAGCGGAGTTGGCGGGCGCGGGTTGCTGCTTCTTGGGCACGAGGACCGCCGAACGTGGCGATTTTCTCTGCAATCGAAATGGCTGCGGGCCAGCGCTCGGCGTTTTCTAAAATGGTCAGGGCGCGGAAGCCGCTACGTTCGAACCACTCCCATTCAGGAGGCGCGGGATCGACTGGGCGATCGAGGACTGAGAAATAGGCAGACAAGGCATCGGCTAAACGAGTTTTGGTTGGATCTTCTGGATCAACAAGTTTTTCAAGTGTGAGTCCGCGAAGGTATTGAATGCGAAAATACTGGGCGGGCTTGTTTGCAGAAATTTCGATGAGTTGGTTGTAGATTTCGAGCGCTCCAAGGAGGGACTCCGGTTTCGAATCACCACGAGCGTAAATAGCTTCTGATAGCAAAAGTCCGGTCGGAAGGCGTGAAGGATCGTCCTGTGCGATTTTTTTGTATGCGGCGGTTAGGGATTCGATGGCAGCATCGATCCGATTCAGGTCGATGTTTAAGCGTGCTTTCTCAAGAATTGCTAAAGAGCTTAGGGGACCATTGACGGCAATAGCTTGGTCGAAGAGCGCGAGGGCTTCCTCGCGTGATTGTGCGGTCGCACCGAGAGCGGCGGCTCTTGCGGCTAAGAGGAATGAGGCTTGTGAGCGTTGGGTGCCTGGTTTGGCTTTGGCGATTTTTTCAAACACCAGACGCGCTTCGTTGTAACTGCCTGAGCGGAAAAGGGATTTTCCTAAAATCAGCAGAGCTTCGGATTCGTTGGATGTAGCGGGATATTTTGCGATGATTTCTTTGGCTAGCGCGATCGTTTGTTCGGTTTGATTGAGGGCATCAAGAAGGCGGAGTTCAGCGATGGCAAGGCGTTCAGGTTGGTCTTTTGTTAGAGGAAGTTGTGCGTTTTTAATGGCATCGAGTTGAGCTCTAGCAACAGAGAGATCGGGTGGCGTTATGGTGAGCGCAGCTTCAATAATAGTGATGCGTGCTTCAGTAGCGCGTGGATGATCGGGGTTTTCTGTTAGAAATGCTTCAAGAGCGAGTTTTGCTTTTTGCGGATCATCAAGGATCAGGGCTTTTTCAAGCTGGAGTTCGATATTGAGTTGCTTAGCGATGACTGGATCTTCGTGCTGGATGGTCAGGGATTCGGGGTTGGTTTCGTCGAGGCGAACGAGTGCGGCATTGAGTAGGGCATTGCTTTGATTTTCCTCAGAAAGCAGAGCCGCGGCTTCACCGAAAAGTGAGACAGCCAGTTCTTTCTCTCCTTGCTCGAAGGCGATTTTCGCATCGAGAAATGTGGCTTCACCTTTGATCAGCGTGGATTTTGTGGTTTGGCGGAGAGAATCAAAAAGTGCAAATGCCTGATCCGGTTCGTTAGTTTGAAGGTGCCATTTTGCGAGTTCTAGCAGGGATTTAGGGGCGAGAAAGTGTAAGGGAGCGATAAGAAGAATACGCTGCATTAGGAGGCGCGCTTCAATTTTTGCGCTGGGGTTTTCGATGCGGTGAAGGCCGATAGCACGTGTATACATGGCGAAAACTTCGAAGTCATCGAAGTCACTTGAGTCCACTGGTAGTGTGGCAGCTGCGGTATCAGGCTCGGTATTGATGAGTCCGCTTGAAGGCGGAAGTGATTTAGGAATCCATTCATCGAGTTGAACTAAAGTCGGGTGGTCAATGGTGATGATTTTATCTGGTAACCAATCGATGATCCTACGAAACATCGGTTCGAGTGCGGTGGAATTTGGATGTTCTTGAATGAAAGTCAGGAGAAATTGGGTTGCGAGTGCGTGCTTGTTTTGGGCTGCAAGTGCATCAGCCTTACCGATGGCAGCTAGATCAAAACGAGTGGGGGACTGGCCATCAGGCTTGGCGAGTAGATCATTGAAAATGATTTCCGCAGCCGTTGCGTTTCCTTCCGTTAGCTTCAAAGTTGCATCTAGAAACTTTGAAGTAGGAACAAGGTTTTTCGGGACGTCTTTTGCTTTGAGAAAAAGGCTGCGCGCTTGATCAAATTGTCCAAGATCGATGAGGATTTCAATTTGGTAAAAAGCAGCTTCGATACGATCTGAAGGCTTGGGAGATGCTTCGAGTAGTTTGAGGACTTCTAGCGATTTTTCCGGTTTAGTTAGTGAGAGGTAAAGGCTCGCTGTGGTCAGAGCGGCTTCTCGGATAAACGGATGAGAAGGTTGTGCCGCGACGATCGCTAGTGACTCAGCGGCATCATTGAATCTACCAATTCCAGCTAGAGCCTGCCCGCGCCAAAATGGAGTTTCGGGTAAATTTGTTAGGATGGGTTGATCGAGTAGAGTGAGGGCTTTGGTTGGCTGGTTGCTGCGGATGAAGCTTTCCGCTAGCATGATGAAAATTTGGGCTCGGGTATCAGGAGTGAGGTTAGGTTGTTCGGCTGCAGATTGTAATTTCGAGGTCGCGACGTCCCAAAGATCATTTTCCATGGCACGCTCGGCTGCAGCAATGCTCTGTTCTGCCGTTCCATCTGCGCGGGCAAGATATCCCGCGAAGATGAAAAATGTGATGATTGAGGCGAATTTCACTGAGGAGAGAATGAGTGACGGATTTCTCACATGGAAGAAAGAAGATGCAAAATGGGGAGATTGATTATTGAAATCGGGCCAGCAGTTTGTGTTTTTAAATCTCGCCACTATCCAATTCTGTTGATAGCCATTATCCCATATTTATTAACAATCATGAAATTTTTATACATGACCTTAGCTTTGGTCGGACTATTGAGTTCTTGCCAAGTAAAACCGCCGCTTGATCCAGCGACGATGAAACCATCCTGTAAATACTGCCCAAATGGTTTTTACAGCCAATTTCCGACTTCTTGCGCCTCATGTGGTGGCCACGTGCACATTCATAGCTCGAAATGAACTGCCGGTTTCGTCCCTGCATTGATCTCCACGACGGGAAAGTGAAGCAAATCGTGGGAGGTAGCCTCCGCGATCACGGTCCTGGTCCGAAGGAAAATTTCGTTTCAGATAAGTCTCCATCGTGGTTTGCGGAAAAATTCCGGCAGGATAGATTGCGTGGTGGACACGTGATTATGCTCGGAAAAGGCAATGATCAGGCAGCGAAAGAGGCGCTTGCGGCGTGGCCGGGCGGGATGCAGTTGGGTGGTGGGATTCGTGCTGAAAATGCGGGTGGATGGCTGGCAGCGGGCGCGAGTCATGTGATCGTGACCTCGGCATTATTTGATTCTGAAGGTCGATTTTTAGAACATGCGCTACATGAGCTAGTTCGTGAAGTTGGCAAAGATCACTTAGTGATTGATCTGTCCTGCCGCCGCACGTCGGATGGTTGGAGGGTGGCGATGAATCGCTGGCAAACGCTCACTGAATTGGAAATTTCCGCGCAGACACTGGATGGGCTTTTGCCATATTGTGATGAGTTTTTGGTACACGCCGCAGACGTCGAAGGTCTATGCGGCGGAGTGGATCAAGAGTTGGTGAGTTTTCTGGGAAGTTGGGGAAAATGTCCGGTCACCTACGCTGGTGGAGCGGCGACGCTGGACGATGTGCGTTTGGTCGATGAGTTGGGAAAAGGATTGGTCGATGTGACCGTGGGTAGCGCGTTGGATTTATTTGGCGGCAGCGGGGTATGTTATGCGGAACTGGTCGCCATGAGTGGAACTTGATCGATTCCCCACGAAAATATCGATGATTGCTTGTCAAAAGGGCGCGAATTCCTAGGGTTTGCGCACTCCGCCGCCAAGAATCACGGCGGCGACTCTAATTTTATGAATACGAAAGCACTTACCATCGCTGCAAACGAAGCCCGTGGCCTCGCCATGGACGCCGTCCACGCCTGTAACTCCGGACACCTTGGTCTCCCGCTCGGCTGTGCCGAAATCGGCGCGGTTCTCTTCGGTGAAGCCATGAATTTTAATCCCGATGCACCGCGTTGGTTGAACCGCGATCGCTTCATCCTCTCTGCCGGTCACGGTTCGATGTTCCTCTATAGCTGGTTGCATCTCTCTGGCTACGCGGTTTCGAAAAACGATGTCGCCTCTTTCCGTAAACTGCATTCCATCACACCGGGACATCCTGAGTTTCATGAAACCCCGGGTGTTGAAGCGACCACTGGTCCACTCGGCCAAGGCATCGCCAACGCAGTTGGATTTGCGATTTCTGGAAAACGCGCTGCTGCGATTTACAACACCGCCGATCACACGCTTTTCAATCATCATATCATCGCTCTACATGGTGATGGTTGCCTTCAAGAAGGTGTTGCTAAAGAGGCCATCGCTTTCGCCGGTCACAACGCGCTCGATAACCTCATCCTCATTTACGATAGCAACGACGTGACGCTCGACGCTATGGCTGAACTGAGCCAGAGCGAAAACGCACAGCTTTATTTCGAGTCCCAAGGTTGGGATGCGGTGGTGATTAACGGACATGATTTCGCCGTCATCCAGCAAGCCATCGCCAAGGCAAAAACCAATGACAACGGCAAACCGAAAGTGATCATCGCGAAAACGGAAATCGGCCGAGGCATCCCGGAAGTTGCCGGTTCCGCTAAAGCACACGGTGAAGGTGGTGCAAAATTCATCGAAGCCGCACGTGCAGGTTTAGGTCTTCCTGCTGACGAACACTTCTTCGTTTCCGCAGAAACCCAAGCGTTTTTCGCGCAGCGCAAACAAGAGCTCATCGCCCAGTTCGATGCATGGCAGGCAACTTACGACGCTTGGTCGAAAGTCAATCCTGAGCTTTCGAAACAACTCACCGAAGGTGTTGCGCTCGCGACTCCATCGAATCTCTCCGACAGTATTCCAGCTTTCCCAGCCGATTACAAAGACGCAACCCGTTCCGCTGGCGCGAAAGTCATCAACGATGTTGCTAAAGCCATCCCGCAGTTTCTAACAGGAAGTGCCGACCTTTTCGGATCGACCAAAAACTATCTCAACGGCGCAGGTGATTTCTCCGCCAAGAATCCTGCCGGACGCAACATCTGGTTCGGTATTCGTGAGCATGCGATGGGAGCGATCTGCAACGGCATCGCATACGACGGACTCTTCCGCGCAAGCGGCGCGACGTTCTGCGTGTTCGCGGATTACGTTCGTCCTGCGATCCGTTTGGCTGCTCTTTCTAAACTGCCAACCGTGTTTATCTTCACCCACGATTCCGTCGGAGTTGGCGAAGACGGCCCAACTCACCAACCGGTTGAAACGGTTAGTGGTTTGCGCGTGATTCCAGGTCTCGATGTGATCCGCCCAGGAGATCCAGAGGAAACCGCCGGTGCGTTTATCGCATCGATGAACCGCACCGATGGTCCGACCACTCTTATTCTGACCCGTCAGGCTATCCCAACGATGAACCATCTTTCCGTTCAAGAGCGTCGTGATGGCGTTCTTCGCGGTGCTTATGTGGCTGTGAAAGAAACGGGTGCGTTGAAAACCATCCTCATCGGCACAGGTTCCGAGTTACAACATTGCGTCGAGGCTGCCAAGCAGCTTGGCGACGGTGTGCGCGTGGTTTCCATGCCTTGCGTTGAACGCTTTGAAAGACAATCCGCTGAGTATAAAGAAAGCGTGTTACCGAAAGCCTGCACCAAGCGGGTTTCCATCGAAGCCGGTGTCACCGACATCTGGTGGAAATACGTCGGCACCGAAGGCAAGACCCTCGGCATCGATCGTTTCGGTATCAGTGCACCTGGCGATGTCGTCATGAAAGAACTCGGCATGACCGCCGCAGATGTGGTTGCTGCTGCCAAGTAAGCGATCCTCTTTCAATCCTTCTAATCATCCGCAGCTCTCGAATCATCGGGGCTGCGGATTTTTTGTTTTATCCCGTAACTTTCTTGTCAGAACGAAGGATTCGTCACACGTTGTGCTTATCGTGAAAGTCGGATTACTGCTTAACCCGAGAAAAGCTGGTGGGTTGAAAACTCTGCTGGCTCTGAGAGCTGCGCTTGAGCAGAGAGGCTGCGAATGCATTTTGGATAGCGAAACCGCTGGGCTTGCCGGTGAGGTTTCAGACGTCGATGCGAGCACTTTCGCAGAACATGTTGATATCGCAGCCGTGCTCGGAGGCGATGGCACGATGATGCATGCCGTGGCGCGCTTGGGAGTTTTCGAAAAGCCGGTCGCTGGAATCAATATCGGCACGCTTGGATTTTTAACCACCTGCACCGATGGTGAAATCGAGGAGTTCGCCGATGCCGTGGCAACGGGAAGTTATCGCACCAGTGTGCGGATGTTGTTAGATGCCAGAGTCATTCGGAAATCGGGTGCGGTTGAAACTTATCATGGTTTGAACGAAGTCACGATGGCACGCGGTGAAACGGGGCGCTTGGTCACGTTGATCGCGAAGGTCGATGGCGAGTGGCTGAATCGTTATCGCGCCGACGGTTTAATTGTCGCAACGCCAACCGGATCGACCGCGTATTCTCTTTCCGCCGGCGGTCCGTTGATCGCACCGCAGGCATCGGTGATGGCGATCACACCGATCTGCCCGCACAGCTTGAGTCAGCGTTCATTGGTTTTATCCGACGATGTCGAAATTGAAATTTCACCTGAATATGATGATGACGGCACGATGATTTTCACCGTCGACGGACGCGACACCACACGCATCGATCCCGGTGATCGAGTAGTGGTGAAAAAATCTTCCAGGTCGTTTCATCTGCTGCGCTTGGAAGGTACCTCATTTTACGAAGCCCTTCGCCAAAAACTTGGATGGCAGGGAGTTTAGAGATTATTCTAACGAACCTTCTTCACGATTTGCTTTCTAAACAGCGGCACAAATTCTTTCTCGATGTATGCGTGAGCTGCGGCGAGGCCTTCGTTGCGATAAATGTTTCCGATGATGGCTTCAACGCTGGTTGGGTTTCCGAAGGAGCTTAAAAATTCATTGGAAGTGAGATGAGTGAACCAGATGCCATCCATGCATTTGCGCTCGTCCAAAACAAATTGTCTGGCGTAGAGAGCCAACACGGCATCTCCGATCCATGCAGCTTCACGTTCTATTTTTAGCGCTTCGTTTCGAGTCACGAGGAGATCCTGAACTCAAGGAGTGGGCGGTGCGAGTTTTTCCATGCGCTCGCGTGAAATTCTTTGTCGTAAATCTTTTTCCGATTCGGCATCCCAGTAACCGGGCTGTAACTCTAGGAATACGGAGGTATAGGGAAGCGCTGTTGAGGTGCGAATGACCAAGACATTGAAGCTGCTTTGGGCGGATTCGATAAGCGTCAGTAAGGATTGTTGATCGATCTCGGTGGATTCGTGGCCGTGCAGGGAGTTTTTAATTTGCAGCCTCATCTCATTGATTCCGGGGGCGACATCATTTTCCACCGCGCGCATTTCACGAGTTAGGTAGATGTTAGGTTTGACGTGTTGGGTTTGCTCTAAGGTGTTCAGTACGTAATCAACTACTTCGGGAATTTCTGCATCAGCATTCACTTGGCTGACGCCTGTTCTACTGTGAGCCGGGAAAGATGCTTCTGCGATGACGATCCAATTTCGGTAGCCGAGCTGACTCGTTTGATGATTCACAGATGCTTTCCAATCCTTTTGGTAAGAGCTCACGCCGCAGCCGACGAAAGTGGCGGCAAGTATCATGATGATGGCTCGGCTGAGAAATCTCATGGTTCTGGTAGGCAGGCTAAGAATGAAAAGCTATTGAGTGAAACGAGTAATACAGAGAATTCAAAGTTGGCGATGTGAGCCATCGCAAAAAGGAGCGTTTTGAGAGGCTTTGCACTGACACAGGCTAACCGTTGTCGTTGCATCGATGACAAATTTTTTCGGCTGGAGCCCCGTGCCTTTATGAGAACCATCGCAGAACGGGCTGTGACTGGTTCTGCCGCATGAGCACCACCAGTAGGTTCCGGGTTGAAGCTCCATTTTAATCGATTTGGTATCAGTGGGTATGGGAGCTTCGGACATAAGGTTTGGTTTTTATTCGGTAATGGAAACGGTGGTAGTGATCGTTTCCTCGTCGTCTAATGGAGTGATTTTAGCTGTATCCGATGAAAGGCGTCCTTGCTTCGGATAACGATCGTGCGGAACTTGGTTAAAATAAGTAAATCCCAGCCAGGTGAGTAGCACAGCGGAGGAAATACCGATAAAGTAGGAAACGTTCATCTGATTGGGAAATTTCTTAGAAGACGCGCGATTCTATTGCAGAATCAGGCGAAGCTGCCAATGAAAATCGGAAATCTTAACTATTAAGTGAAGTTTACCATTTCGCACTTGCACGATGGGGTAGGTTTTTCCATCGAAGGACATGCCCGTATCCGCTGTTCTTTTCGATTTTGATGGAATCTTGGTGGATACCGAATGGGAAATTTATCAGGCGTGGTTAGAGACGTTTCAGCAACACGGACAAGACCTGCCGCTCTCGCTCTATACACGCTGTATTGGCTCGGATTTCGATGCTTGGTCGCCCAAGTTGCATCTCGAAGATCTGACCCAGCTTCAGTTCGATTGGATCAAAATGGACGAGCGTCGCCAGATCCGGATCCGTACAGCGTTGGAAAAACAAGGGCCCATCTCGGGCGTCGTGGATGTGCTGAAATTGTTAGGTGAACTCGGCATCCCAATCGCGGTGGTTTCCAGTTCCTCTCATCACTGGGTAGATGGCTGGTTGGAAAAGTTGGGGTTGAGTGCTTTTTTTCAAGAGATTGTCTGCAAAGGAGATGCCCCGAAAATCAAACCCGCACCTGATTTATTTATCGAAGCGTCGCGCCGTTTGAAAGTTGATCCCTCAGATTGCCTTGTCATCGAAGATTCGCTCAACGGTCTCAATGCCGCCAAAGCAGCGGGGATGATGGGGTGGATCGTGCCGAACCGCGTGACTTCTGGTCTGGATTTTTCTCAAGCCGACCGCGTGTTGTCAGGTTTTGCGGAGATGGAACGAGCCATAAGGGCGGATCAAAGTCCCCTTGGATGACGCATCGCGTGACCTTTGCCAGGACGTGTGGCAGTTTTCCACATCGGACCAGTGCTATTACTTCCGCCACCTGTATCGAGTCGGAGTCCAGCTACAGTCATGAAAACGTGACCTTTACGGACATAAATCGTGATCCATTCACCTTCGCCTTTTTTACCGTAGTTGAAATATCCTCGCGAGGTTAGTGAACCTCGAAGTAGGCCGGCCTCGCGTAACACATAGGATGTAGTTCCTGAACAATCGTAGCCGTTGTCGTGAAGGTCAGCATGGCCGCCGCCCCATTTATAAGGTTTGCCTTGAAGTCGATTTCCAGCAGCGATCGCTTTTTTCACTGCGGTCGGAGAGTTGCGCGGTGCGTAGGCGATACCATCCCGGATCAGTGCAGTTTTGCCATGCTCAAATCGATACGAAACTGGCTTTTTCGCATAGACTTGGCTCGAGCAGGAATTCAGTAAGACGCCAAGAGCAAGGAGCAATAAGGCGACAAGCGAACGTTTCATGCGGGCAGTCTTCTACAAATGGTAAGGAAATTCAAATATTTTATATAAGTTAAGTAATTCTCCAGATTTAATACTTAAAACGAATGATTGAATCGCCTTTGCTCGGTGACTTAGCTGGCTTTTGATATCAGGTCCGAGGTCGGCTAAGGTTTGTGAATAACCTCTGGGTATGAATAAAGGGTCGTAACCAAAGCCGCCATTGCCAGATGGTTCGCGAGTGATTTCGCCTTCGACCGTGCCGTGGAAGTTGGCAATTTCATGGCCGTCCTTGGCGAGGACGAGCGTGCACAAGAAGCGTGCGCTGCGTAGGTCCTGATCGGCCATTTCGATGATGAGGCGTTGGTTATTTTTTGCATGGTTGCCCTCTTCTCCGCCGAAGCTAGACGACCAGACTCCTGGGGCTCCGCCTAGCGCGTCGACCTCTAAACCGGAGTCATCGGCCAGCACCCAGCCATCAATGTGTTGGCTGATTCCCAGCGCTTTGAGTCGGGCATTTTCGAGAAAGGTGGTTCCGGTTTCTTCGATTTCTGGAAGTTCGGGAAAAGCGGTAACGTCGAGAATCTCGAAGCGATCGCCAAGGATGTGACGAATTTCTTCGGTTTTATGTGAATTGCGGGTAGCAATCACAAGGCGTGGGCGGTCTGACATGAAAAGGGTTTCGGATTTTTTTTGTCTTTCGCCAAGAATTTTAGAATAAACCTGTCTCTAATCGTATCTGTATAACTATGAAATTTTTAAATCATCTCGCGGTATATTCGTTTTGTGTGGCGGCCATGGTGTCGACCTCGTTTGCAAAAGCTCCGAAAGGATGGGAGACGAATGTTGAGGCTGCCATTGCGATTGCGAAAAAGGAAAACAAGGCCGTCATGTTAGAATTCACGGGATCTGATTGGTGCCCACCTTGTATCATGATGGGCAAGGAAGTTTTCTCTAAGGACGAGTTCGTGAAGGCGGCATCTAAAAAATATGTCTTAGTTCACTTGGATTATCCGAGGGGTGATGAGGCGTTAGCGGAGAAAAACAAGCCGTACTTAGAAAAATACAAAATTGAAGGGTTTCCCACGGTGGTGTTGTTGGATGCGCAGGGAGTGGAGTTCACTCGTTTCCCAGCATCGCAATATCCAGAGGTTAAATTGTTCCTTGAGCAATTGACCGCGGCTCTCGAAAAGAAAGATCTAGATTAAACGATTATGAAAAAACTGATATTAACCCTAATGGCGTCTCTCCTAACTGTCTCATTTTCTATGGGAGCGGAGAGTTTATGGATGCACGACTTTGAAGCGGCCAAAGCAAAGGCTGTTAAAGAAGGAAAACCGATTTTCATCAATTTCACCGGCACCGATTGGTGTGGCTGGTGCATCAAACTTGAAAAGGAAGTTTTTAGCAAAAAGGCGTTTCAAGACTACGCCAAGGAACACTTGGTTTTGGTAGAGGTCGATTTCCCGAAGAAGAAAGAGCAAACTGCAGAGGTTAAAGCGCAGAATGCGAAGCTTGATAAAGAATACGGCGTAGAAGGCTACCCGACCTTGTATCTGCTCGATGCGCAGGGAAAAAAACTCACTGAAGACATCGGCTACCGCGAAGGCGGACCTGAGGCATATGTGGAGCATCTGAAGAGTTTGCTCAAAAAATAGATTTCAAGAACACTGCTTGTTCTTAAACCCTGTTCAGTCATTCGATTGAGCAGGGTTTTTCTTTTCATTGGGGCGGGGATTGAGCAAGTTTCCCGCCCACCGCAGACCATGTCCGAATCACGTAAACCATTTCCTTTCAGCCAATTTGAACCCAAATGGCAATCCCGCTGGGATGCTGAGCAAACGTTCCGCACGCCAAATCCGGGTGAGGGGAGCTTCGATGCCACTAAGCCGAAATATTATGTGCTCGATATGTTTCCCTATCCGAGTGGTGCCGGCCTACACGTCGGCCATCCGGAAGGCTATACTGCGACAGATATCATCGGTCGCTACAAGCGTATGAATGGCTTCAATGTCTTGCACCCGATGGGTTATGATTCGTTTGGCTTACCAGCGGAGCAATATGCGATCAAAACGGGACAGCATCCGGCGATCACGACTGCGGCAAACATTGAAAATTTCCGTCGTCAGCTGAAATCGCTGGGCTTCGCGTATGATTGGGAGCGCGAGATCGCGACCACTGATCCGGGATACGTGCGTTGGACACAGTGGATTTTCTTGGAGATTTATAATTCCTATTTCTGTGAGGAAACGAATCGCGCTCGGCCGATTTCCGAGCTTGAGGCGAAAGGCTGGAGTCGGGAACAAATCGATGCCGAACGTTTGGCCTTTGTTGCGGATACGCCTGTGTGGTGGTCGCCAGATCTCGGCACGGTGTTGGCGAACGAAGAAGTTGAGGAATGGAAATCTAAAGGTCACACAGTTGAGCGCAGACCGCTGCGTCAGTGGATGTTGCGCATCACGAAATACGCTCAACGCCTTATCGACGAACTCGACACGCTTGATTGGCCAGAAGGCATCAAGTTGTTGCAGAAAAACTGGATAGGGAGAAGCGAAGGAGCTTCGGTTAAATTTCAAATTTTAAATTTCAATTCCGAAGTAGAAGTTTTCACGACGCGTCCTGATACGCTTTTTGGCGCGACTTATATGGTGCTTGCGCCTGAACATCCGTTTGTTCCTGAAATCACAACTGCGGAAAATAAATCGGCGGTTGAAGTCTATCAGAAATCCATTGCATCGAAGTCGGACTTGGATCGTGGTGATTTGAATAAAGATAAATCCGGTGTCTTCACGGGGGCTTATGCAATAAATCCTGTGAACGGTGAGCAGATTCCGATCTGGATCGCTGACTATGTGATGATGGGCTACGGCACCGGCGCGATCATGGCCGTTCCGGCGCATGATGACCGAGATTGTGAATTTGCTCAGCGATTTGATTTGCCGATCAAGCAAGTGGTTCAGCCATTAGATGATTCGAGCTGGCAGGGATATACCGCTGCTGGAACCGCAGTGAATTCCGGTTTCCTTGATGGCCTATCTACAGCGGAAGCGAAGAAAAAGATCATTGATTGGTTGGTTTCTAACAACCAAGGCAAGCGCAAGATTCAGTTCAAGCTCCGCGATTGGTTGTTTTCGCGTCAGCGTTATTGGGGTGAGCCATTTCCAATCATTTGGAAAGACGGTCAGCACTACGCGTTGCCAGATGATCAGCTGCCGTTGTTGGCTCCGCCCTTAGAAGATTACAAACCATCGGGCACGCCGGATCCATTGCTGTCCAAAGCCACCGAATGGGTGAATTTGCCGGATGGATTCACTCGTGAAACCAACACCATGCCGCAATGGGCTGGCTCGTGCTGGTATTATCTCCGTTACTGCGATCCAAGTAATTCGGATCGGTTTATCTCGAAAGATGCTGAAGATTACTGGACCAGCGAAAAGCCGGGAATGGTCGATCTCTATGTCGGCGGAACCGAGCATGCGGTGTTGCATTTGTTGTATGCGCGTTTCTGGCACAAAGTGCTTTTCGATCTCGGTCATGTCAGCACGCCTGAGCCGTTTCAGAAGCTGGTGAACCAAGGACTGATTCTTGGTGAAGATGGCCAGAAGATGTCCAAGTCTCGCGGCAACGTGGTCAATCCCGACGATGTCGTGAAAGAATACGGAGCTGATTCACTGCGCCTTTATGAAATGTTCATGGGCCCACTTGAGCAAGTGAAGCCTTGGCAGATGAAGGGTGTGGAAGGGGTTTCTCGTTTCCTTGCTCGTGTCTGGCGCTTGGCGATCACTGAGGAAGGTGAAGTTTCTGACAAAATTTCCAATGAACTCTGCACGGACAAAGAGCTCAGCCGAGTGGTGCACGAAACCATCAAGAAAGTTGGCGAAGACATCGAGAAATTGAATTTCAACACTGCGATTTCACAAATGATGATCTGCACCAATGCGTTCACGCAGGCAGGAAAAGTTCCGGTAAAAGAATTCATTCAGTTCCTCACTGTGCTCAATCCATTTGCGCCGCATCTTTCTGAAGAGATCAACGAACATGTGGCTAAAGCTTTCAATCTTCCTGCTGCATCGCTTTCAGAATCGGAATGGCCGGCGTATGATGAGCAGGCAATGGTTCGCACCGAATGTGAACTCGTGGTGCAGGTGAATGGCAAGTTGCGGGATCGAATCTGGATGTCCATGGATGCCTCGGAAGACGATGCCAAAGCGTTGGCGTTTGCTTCTGAAAAAATCAAGGAACTCACCGAAGGTAAAACACTTCGTAAGGTGATCTACGTTCCTGGGAAGATCATGAACTTGGTGGTGAATTGATTGCCATCAAGAGCTGCTCTGGTTGTAATTTTTCAACGCAAAGCCGCAAAGGTCGCAGAGGGACGCAAAGCCTTGGTTGATGAAATTGAAGGAGTCGAATTTAATAATTCCAATTAAGCATGATGCAGCAGAATCGAATTTGCGGCGAAGTGATCGGATAGGATGTCGGAAACGATGACGATGGGTGTTCCGGCGCGGACGAGTCCGGCGTTGCGGAGTTGTTCGGTTGCGCGTTGGACGGTTTCTTCGATGTTCGAGCAGAATGGCATTTGGAAGGCGCGAATTCCACGAGTGAGTGAAAGCTGACGGCAGACACGTTCTTTGGGAGTGAAGGCAAAAAACGCTGCGGTGCGAGGACGCATCAATGCCACATGATTGGCGAGCACGCCGCGACGTGTGAGAACAACGAGTCGCGCATCCGCCAATGAATCGGCCAGAGTGACGGCAGCGCGTGCGGTTTTTTGGCGCTCATCACGCAGGATGACATTTTGTCCAAAGCCATGTCCACCGGAGCGCTCAATGCGGGATGCGATACGCACGATCGCTTCTACGCAACGTTCTGGATAACGTCCGACTGAAGTTTCACCGGAAAGCATTAATGAATCCGCCTCTTCGTAAGCAGCGTTCATCACATCGGTGACTTCGGCGCGGGTCGGGGTCGGGTTGATGATCATCGATTCTAACAACTGGGTCGCAACAATCACCCGGGTGCCGAGTTCGTGGCAGCGTTTGACGATACGGCGTTGCAGGATGGGGAGGTCTTCGAAATCGACCTCGATCCCGAGATCGCCGCGAGCGATCATGATGACATCCGAATTCTGAATGATCGCATCGATATTCTTGATCGCCTCTTGATCTTCGATTTTTGCGACGATCTGAGCTTCGCCTTCCAAAGCTTCCATGGCCTCGCGGAGTTCGCGGACGTGAGCGGCATCGCGGACGAAAGATCCGGCGATGTAGTCGGCACCGCATTCCACGGCTAGGGCGAGGTCTTTGTGATCTTTTTCTGTTAGGGCAGGGAGATTGAGTCGGACGCCTGGCAGGTTGATGTGCCTGCGAGAGCCCATACTGCCGGGAGTGCGGACATCGCAGATGATGCGGTCGTCCGCGACGCGATCGATGCGCATAAGCAGGGCGCCGTTGTCGACGACAAGTGTATTGCCTTCGGTAACATCTCCCATCAGTCCGGGGTAGTTGACCGTGGTGGAAAGGGGAAGGGATGGTTCAACATCCGCACGCCTAAACTCAACCTTATCGCCTTCTTTGAGATCGTAAGCTTTTTCCAAATCACCGGTGCGAATCGATGGTCCGGTGAGGTCGAAAAGAACGGCGATGTGGGCATTGCGCTTTTCGGATTCCTTGCGAACGAGTTTAGTCATCTCCGCTGCCCATTCGTGTTTCGCATGGCTCATGTTAAGGCGGAACACATTGACTCCGCCGTCGATGAGCTTGCCTATCATTTCCGGAGACTCAGTTGCGGGTCCGAGGGTGACGATGAGTTTGGTTTTACGAGACATGAAATTGAAGCGTGATGTTGATAAGAGCAGGGGATGTGCCTAAATTCTCAAATCAGCCTTGGTCGATGGTCTTGTCCGTTGCGGCGTCGACAATCGCGAAGCGTTCTCGGTTGAGGGTTGGATCGGAGCGGAAGATGAGACGTCCAGCGTGCGAGCGCTCGAGTTCGACGAGAACTTTCGCGTCCTCCTTTTTGAAGCGGTTCAACACATCCGAATTCACGATGACGACGAGGTCGCCGACTTGGTCACGATGCGTTTGGATGATCGTGTTGAGGCGACGTTGAATCTCGATGGACATCGTCATCGGGGTTTTAACGCGACCGCGGCCTTGGCAATAAGGGCAGGGCTCATACATTGAATCGCGGAGGGATTCGTTGAGGCGCTGGCGGGTCATTTCCATAAGGCCGATGGCGGAAATTTGTAGGATTTGGGTTTTCGCTTTGTCGCGTTTGACCCGATCTTTCATCGCTTTGTAAACGGCCATTTGGTCTTTACGATGGCGCATATCGATGAAGTCGACGACGACCAAGCCACCGATATTGCGGAGGCGGAGTTGGCGTGCAACTTCCTCTGCGGCTTCGATGTTGGTTTGGAGAATCATTTTATCAACGTCTTTGGAGCCACGGTTGCGGCCGGTGTTGACGTCGACGGAGATGAGAGCTTCGGTTTCATCGATGACGATGTAGCCGCCGCATTTCAGCCAGACTTGGCGGGAGAATGCCTCGTCCACTTGTTTCTGAATGTTGACCTTTTCGAAGATAGGCTGGGATGCGGAAGACATGTAGCGGATCCGGCGTTTGGAGCGGCGGGAGATTTTACCAGCAATCTCGCGAATGAGCTCGGTGGTTTGTTCGTCATCGCAGATGACTTGATCGACTTCATCGGTGAGGAAATCACGGGCGGTTTTTTCGATCAAACCGGGTTCTTGGAACACGCAGCAAGGGGCGGGATTGTTGGCGCGGCGCTGATCGATTTTATCCCATTGTTCTAACAGCATCGCGAGGTCGCGGACGAAATGACGGGTACGGGTTCCTTGAGCAACCGTGCGCATGATGATTCCCATGCCTTCAGGGACAGAGAGATTCTGAACGATTTTGCGGAGGCGCTGGCGCTCTTGTGGATCATCGATTTTGCGAGAGATACCGAATTGTTCCGTAAAGGGCATGAGCACGAGATAACGACCTGCGAGCGAGATGTTAGTGGTGACACGTGGGCCTTTCGTTCCGATGGGGCCTTTGGAAACTTGAATAACGATTTCCGATCCCACGGGGTAGATGCTCGGGATGTCTTTGGAAGTAATTTTCTTTTGGTTCTTCTTAGAGCTCTCGCGTTCGATTTCTTCGAGGCCTCCATCGAGTGCTGCTGGGATGGCATCCCAGAAGTGAAGGAAGGCGTTTTTGTCTAGGCCGATGTCTACGAACATAGCTTTCAGGCCTTGTTCGATGTTTTTGACGCGTCCTTTAAAAATACCACCGACGATGTTCTGATCGCCTTCGCGTTCGACGGTGTATTCTTCGAGGACGCCGTCTTCTAACAGCGCGACGCGGCGTTCGAGTTTCTCAACGTTAACGATGATGGTATTGCCTTGCGATGGATCGGTATTTCCGATTCCGAGTAGTCTTTTAATTTTTTTGATCACGGTTTGTGTAGGTTAGAATAGTTATAAAAAAAGTTTTCGATTTCACTCTACGATAGGAGTGGCGCGCGGGATCACTTGTCCCTCACGATCGGTTTCTTGGGTAATAGTTGGTTTTGGAGAAATAATAGGGGTTGAGGTAGCTGGAGTATTAGTAGGTAAAATGTCGCCGATTTCGTTGCCGGTTTCGCCGACATCGTCGTTGCTGGCAGATGTGGTTTGATCGGTATTTGAAGCTGGTATATGGGTGGCTTGAATAGCGGCGAGAACATCTTTGATCGGTTCGATTGCTTCAATTCGGTTTAGGTGGCCAGGATATTCGGTTTGTGGTTTGAGAGGGAGGCGCATGCCTTCTTCCTGAGCAAAAATTCCGCTGTAAACCATGTTCACCAAAGGGCCGCAAACGCCACCACCAGAACCTGCAGATTGAGCCATAATCACGACCGCATAGCGTGGTTGATCATAGGGTGCGAAAGACATGACCCACGAGTTGTTGGACTTCTGGCCGTTATCAACGGTTTGTGCGGTTCCTGTTTTAGCAGCGATTTCATATTTCTCCATCCGCACTTTTCCTGCCGTTCCACCGGCTTCGTTGACAGCTTTCCACATGCCTAGGCGGATCAGTGCGAGATCGCTTTCTTTGACGCCTGAGGTTAGAAGGTCGGCTTCTAGTTTTGGAAAATCTGGAACTTGCACGGTGCCATTTTCTGCGACGACTTTTTTGACGATACGAGGTTGATAATATTTTCCGCCGTTAGCGATGGGCGCGATCATGGCGGCGAGTTGTAGTGGGCTGGTCATGGTATCGCCTTGACCGATGGATAACATCGCAGTGAGTGCGGGAGTCATGACTGCACCTGGGACAGCAGCGCGCCACGCGCGAGATCCTGGAAGGATGCCGGGATCTTCATTGGGGAGTTCAATGCCGGTTTTCTTACCGAGGCCAACGAGAGAAAATCCATCGACCATGGCTTTCCAACCAATCGCGTTGGAGAGTTTGTTAAAGTAAGGATTGCAGGATTGTTGGAGGGCTCTCGGTAGGGTGAGGCTTCCGTGGCTACCACGGCTTTTGTTCCAGAGCCAGCAGCCAATGTTATGATTTCCATAGGGAACAAAGCCCTCGCATGTGAATGAACGGTTGGCCATGCCGTTAATCGCGCCAGCGATTGCTGTAGGCACTTTCATTGTTGAGCCCGGAGTGAACGAAGTGATCGCGCGGTTGGTGAAAGGTGAGAGCTGAGGTTTTACTGTGTAGCTCTTGAATTTCTCGCTCGAGATGGAAGGGATGAAAGCATTTGGATCGTAATCCGGTACGGAGGCCATAGCGAGCACTTCACCTGTGCGGACATCTAACACCACGCCAGCAGAGCGACCTGTGCGACGTAATGTATTTTCTAACAAATATTGAATACGAGCGTCGATGGTGAGCTGAACTTCCGCGCCGATACCGGGTTTGGTGTAATCAAGCATCCCGATGGTGCGGCCTTTTTCATCTTTAAGAACGGTTTTGATTCCTTCGGGTCCGCGCAGGTAGGAATCCATGGTTGCCTCGACTCCAGCGATGCCTTTTTCATCACCGATGAAGTGATCAAAAGCACGTTTGTCAGCAGATGATATATCGCCCTTCTCCCATTGTTTCAGATAGCCCACAACATGTGAGGCGAGCGTGCCGTATGGGTATTGGCGTTGTGGGCGAATACCTAATGTGACACCGGGAAATTCGAGGTTTCTCTCTGCTATACGAGCAAACTCCTCGTAGGTTAAATCTGCACGGTAAGTGAAAGGTACTAATCCACGATGGGTGAGATAATGGGTGCGCAAGGCAGAGGCATTGTAGTTTTTAGCCAGGCCTAGTTGTTGTAGGGGATTGATTGTCGATTCATTGACAATTTTAACGATGTCCTTTTCTTTGGTTTGGCGGGGTAGTCCGGCCTCAGTGGTTAGCCGTTGAATTGTCGGACTGTCATCGTATTGCTGATGATATGAATTGACGATTTCATCGAGATTGAAGGTTGCAACATAGTTGCGGAGGTTACGAGCGATCGGTATGCCGTTTCGATCAGTGATTTCACCGCGTATACCGGGTTCGCGTATGGTGACGGTGCGATTGCCGGGAACTAGCGCTTGGAATTCGTTTTTCCGTTCGATTTGAAATTCATGAAGCTTAGACAACAAAGTCCCAAAACCGACCAATATAAGGGCGGTTAGGAAGTAGAGTCTAAATTTGTATTTCGGTTCCATGCAGTGTTACCAACGTTTTGATTTTCTGGCCTCAGGATAGAGGGAGTGATCAAAAAGTTTTGCGATTTGGTAGAGTATCCAGAATATGATGGGGGAGAGTATCATTGTGAGAGCTGAGGTGTAGAACATCAGTCTTAAGATAGAGCGAGATATGGTGAAGTCGCCCCTAATGAAAGAGATCACAATGAACTCAGCTGTTAGATATAGGAAGATAGCGATGCCGGAAAGAATGGCAGAGAACTGCCATTTGCCTTGGCGGAAAACTGGGTTGAGACCCTGCATGAGGAATCCAGCGACTCCAAATAAGATGATCGAGTAGCCAAAGCGCAGAGACTCAACGGGTTGGGAGTAGACTTCGGGATCTGCCACGATGGGAGCGAGGTAGCAGTGTGCGTCCCACAGCATGCCACCGATAAATGCCAAAAGAAGCATGGTTGGTGTAGTCACGGTGACTGCACAGCAGAGGAACACAAGGTGCACAATAAGAAATCGTGCATGACTGAGGCCGGTGAATGCAGGCACAAACTGCTGCACCAAGAAGGCGATGAGCAGAAGAATTACAGTGCTGAGATTGTAGCGAAGCAAGCGGTTGAGAATTAAGGGGTTTCTGAAAGGACGACGAAAACTGTTCCCAAGTCGCTGAGGTTTACTGCAGGTGCGACGAGGGCTTCCGAATCGATCGGGCCTTTTTCAACCGAGAGTATCGTTCCAACGAGGATGTTGGGTTGAAAAATGCCACCACGGCCCGTGGTGAAGACTCGCTGACCAGCTTTTAGCGCAGCGTCTTTAGAGAGGAAGCGAAGACGAAGAGTTGGGTTATTATCAAATTTACCACGTTGGCCACTGAGGATGCCGACTTCTGGTGTGCCTTCAACGCGAACGGATACTTGGCATTTTTCATCCGTGATGAGTAGTACGGATGAACGATGTTCGAACGGCCTATCAATGATTCCTACGAGACCTTCATTGGAAAGGACGGAGAGTTGGATGCCGATTCCACGATCTTCTCCTGCATCGATCTCCATGGTCTGCCACCATGTAGTGGGATGACGGCGAATGATCTGTGCCGCGACGACGTCAAAGTTGGTAGCTTTTTTGAAATCCAAAGCGTGACGTAGTTCTTTGTTCTCACGTTTCAAAGCGTCGAACTGGGATTCGATGATGCGGAGTCTTCCTATCTCGCCATCAATGGCGGCAAGTTTAGTTTCGAGAACTTTGGAGTGTTCAGTTTCATCTAACAATCTTCTAGCTTTGGTTTCGAGAGCTGAACCGGCTGTTAGAGTAGGGCTGATGATTTTAAAGTATGCGACTTGAATATCTCTAACAACAAGTTCACTCCGTGTTAAAGCCCATGTCGCTCCCGCGAGGAAGAGAAGCAGTGCGATAAGGTTGAGCGGTTTCATGACCGATGGGCCGGAAGCTGCAATTGTTAGAATGGCATGGGCCTAGGGCTCAGCGATCTGTGTTAGTTACGCGCTTGAGGAAAGCTAGCTCCTGTAGTGCCTTGCCGGTACCTTCTGCTACGGCACTGAGGGGATCTTCTGCAACGTGAACGGGTAAACCAGTTTCTTCGCGAAGCAAACGATCAAGACCTTTAAGGAGAGCGCCGCCACCTGCGAGAACGATTCCTCGATCTACAAGGTCTGCAGCGAGTTCTGGAGGGCATCGTTCCAAGGTGGTGCGGACTGCATCAACGATGGTGTTTAGAGGGTCTGACATTGCCTCGCGGATTTCCTGTGAGGTAATGGTGATGGTTTTTGGAAGTCCGGCGACAAGGTCGCGGCCTTTGACTTCCATGGTCATTTCTTTGGGGAGAGGTGCAGCAGAACCGATACGAATTTTGATATCTTCCGAGGTACGCTCACCGATCATGAGGTTGTATGCACGCTTCATGTATTGGATGATAGCTTCATCGAGCTCGTCTCCAGCGGTGCGGACGGAACGTGCGTAAACGATTCCTGATAGAGAAATGAGCGCGACTTCTGTGGTGCCGCCGCCGATGTCGACGATCATGTTTCCGGCTGCTTCTTGAACGGGAAGTCCGACACCGATGGCAGCGGCCATAGGTTCTTCAATGAGATAAACTTCACGTGCGCCTGCTTGTTCAGCGGATTCACGAACGGCACGACGTTCCACTTCGGTGATGCCGGATGGAATGGCGATGAGGACGCGTGGGTTGTTGCGGCGACCTTTGTTTACTTTCCGGATGAAGTGGCGAAGCATGGCTTGCGTCACTTCGAAGTCCGCGATGACGCCATCTTTGAGAGGGCGAATGGCGACGATGTTGCCGGGAGTTCTGCCTAGCATGCGTTTTGCATCGTCACCGACAGCCAAAACCTCATTTGTTCCGGCTTTGACTGCGACCACGGAGGGTTCGCGAAGGACGATGCCGTGATCTTTGACATTGATGAGGGTGTTGGCGGTGCCGAGGTCGATTCCGATATCACTGGAAAACAAGTTCCCAAAAAGTTTTTTAAACATGAGTTTATGAAAAAAGGTAAAGTTTTGAAATTCAGAGAGTTAAGTTGAAAAAAGCAGTCGCCAGATACGATGTTTCGGCGATTTCTTAGTAATTTTGAAAAAACTTACGAGAAATGCCGCAGGCATCAATTGGCGGAAGGTGGCAAGCATCTGAGGCAAGCCGATATGCGTCAAGCCGGAAACCTTGTTCCACGTAATTGTTTCCAATGTTCCACGCTCTAGGGCGGGACGAGTTGGGCAGGGTGATTAGCGGCCCTCGGCGAGGCGATCTGCCAACATTTCGGGAAGTCCGGCAGCGAGAATCTTTTGTTGGGTCGTCGCCATGTCGTATTCGATTCTGCGGAAAACGATGATTTTGCTGTCGTTGTCGTAAATGGCGTAGCAGGCGCGTGGATCTCCATCGCGTGGCTGGCCTACTGAACCGGCGTTGATGAAATATTTGGCGTTGGACTCGATTTTGATCGAGTCTGCTGAGATCTCGTACACTTTGTCAGTTTTTACGTAAACTCTGGGAACGTGGGTATGTCCGTGAAAGCAGAGTTGGGTGAATTGGTAGGAGAAATTCGACATCGCATCGAAGCGATTGGTTACGTAGTTCCAATTTACTGGCTGATCTAAGGTGCTGTGGACGATGGTGTAGTCTGAAACTTGGCGTACCATGCGCAAGCGTTTGAGCCAGAGGCGTTGATCTTCATCGAGTTGTTCCCGAGTCCATTGCAAAGCGAAGGCGGCGACTGGATTCATGTTATCCAGTGGGTGGTCTTCAGATGCGTCTGCATCGTGATTTCCCTTAACTGTTGGGCAATTCATCTCACGGATGATGTTTAAACAGGCAACGGGATCTGCATTGTAGCCGACAACATCGCCAAGGCAGACGAATTCCGTGACGCCTTGTTGTTTAGCATCAGCCATAACAGCTTCAAGAGCTTCAAGATTTGCGTGGATGTCACCGAATATTGCTGTCCGCATTACTGAGAAGGGTTGTGAGAGAGATTTGGAGTTTTGTCAGATCAATAGACACTGTCGAGAGGAATTGAGCAGATATACGGACAGGTTTTTATAAAGCTGAACCCGAAAGGCGAGCAGATGTTTCTGCATCAATGGCTTGGCAGAGGCGATATCCCTCGCCGTATGGGGGCAATGACATGACAAAAGCATCGCGCTCAAAGGATGATGGGAAATCCAATCCAATCAATGCTCTGCCGATGCGTTCGCCGGATTGGCGGTAGTTGAAATAGCTCAGATTTTCGTTGCCGGTGAGTTGTTTGGCTAGGAAATCATGAAGTGCGCCGGGACGTTCGTAGAAATCCAGCCGAAGAAAAGCGGGGTGAGAAAGTAGATCGCTGCGGAAGGGAATTGCCCGGAAATTAACATCGGTCGCGCCCGTGATGTCCTGCCAAGTATAACCATTCGCATCAAGTTTGCTCGAAATGGATTGGATGGTCTCGAGTTCGTCTGCAGCGAGTGAGAAAATGGGCCACGCGATTTTCTGATCAATTTTTCCGTATTGGAAATCGGTGATATCGACTTGTGAGAAACACGAGTCTAACAGTTTCAACATCGTTCCGGGAGTTTCCGGAATCAGCACACGAATGGTGCGGTTGAATTTCGACGATGCACCTTCTGACTGAGCAATGCGACCGATTTGAAGGAAGTCGATGTTCGCACCGCAAAGGATGACGACGACTTTTTTTCCTTTGAGAGAATCTTTTTCTTTCAGTGCTGCGGCGAGTCCCATGGCACCGGATGGCTCGGAGATGGATCTCAATCCATCCCATAAAGTTCGGATGGCTTTGGTGACTTGTGCATTGCTAACAGTGATGAAGCGGTCGATGGAATGTTGGCAAATTTCAAAAGGAAGATTGCCGGGTTGTTTGACAGCGGTGCCATCGCAGAAGAGATCGACCTGATCTAACGAAACAGGTTTTCCTGCTTGAATGGATGCGGTCATGGAGGCTTGGCCTTCGCCTTCGACACCGACGATTTCGATGTTAGGCCAATAGGCTTTGAGCCATGTGGAAACGCCTGCGGCCATTCCTCCACCGCCGATTTGGACGTAAGCAACATCGAAAGGGCCTTTACCAGAGAGGACGATTTCATCGGCGAGGGTGCCTTGTCCGGCCATGACTTGGATGTCGTCGTAGGCGTGGATGAAAGTGGATTTGGTTGATGCCTCGTCAGCGCGCGCGGCTTTGACGGCCTCGTCGTAGCTATCGCCAGCGAGGTGGACGGAAACGTATTCCTGGCCGAGCTTGATGACAGCGTCTTGTTTTACTTTTGGCGTGGATTGCGGCATGTAAATGCGGGCGCGGATTCCGAGTTGTTTGGCGGCGAGGGCGACACCTTGGGCGTGGTTTCCTGCGGATGCAGTGACGACACCACGTCTGGCTTCGAGCTCGTTGAGTGTGGCCATGCGGTTGGCTGCGCCGCGCCATTTGTAGGCTTTGATGGGGGAAAGGTCTTCGCGTTTCACCCAGAGCTCGAAATTTGCGCCGGGCAGATCGAGTTGTTCGAAAGGCGTGGGTTTGGCGAAGTGATAAACGCGTTCGCGAGCAAACAGAATTTCCTGACGGAGTCTCTGGTCGAGGGGTTGGGTGGCGTCGTCGTCGCGGGTCATGGGCAGGATGAAAGCACGTTTCAAAAAGGGCTGAAAGGATTTCAGAAATGTTTTTCAAACTAGGGTTTGGATGATGGACGGATTTAGACTAGGTTTTGAAAAATTTAGAGATGAGCGAACAATCCACCCATGAAAATCGAGGCAAGCAGGTCGCTGTCGGGGGGGTGATTATCTTTTCGTTTATGTCTGCGGTGACCTCTCTGCTGTTGTTTTGGAGGTATATTCCGGGTTGGGTGGGAGAAAGCGTGGGAAAAGTCGCCGGTTTGATTTCAACGCCGTTTATTTTGGAGGCGTCGTTTTTTGTGATGGGGCTGGGGATTGTGGTTTTACTCAACTCATGGCGCCGCAAGAAAGACGGCGATGATTTTGTGGAATTCAACGAGCGGGATTTTCGGGTAGAAGACAAAGATCGTTGATTCATGGTTAGTGAACCGGAAAAGGAACTGAGGTTTACGCGATCTGGGCAAGCGGTTGGGTTCGGCGTGCTCGGTGCGATTTTGATGGGTGCGGCAGTGACTTTCGTGGCGACTGGGGTGTATCGGTCCGAACATCCAGAACTTCCCGATCCGTTGTGGGCACTTCCGTGTATCGTCATCGCGCTGTTTTGCTTTTGGCTCACGAGGCATTTGGCAAAACACGCATATGTGATTTTAACTCCGCTCGGCTTGGAGATTTTTCCGTTTTTCTTTCCGTCGAAAAACCTGCGTCTAGTGCTTTGGCAGGAGATTGTTGCGGCGGAAATCAGCGATGATGAAAAGTGGCTGACCCTGCATTTCAATGAGGAGAAGAGCTCGGGGCTGCATCTTTCGCTGAAACCGATGGATAGAAAGTTTCGGAGCTTGCTTGCCAAGGCCGTGCTCGGGCGAGTATCTCGGCGCAACGCATGAGACCGCATTCACGACAGATATTATCCGTAGAGGAAGTTTTTGGTAAAAACGGCTGGCATACCGAGTTGGTCGAGGGCCGTGAGGTTTTACGTGCTGGCTTTGAAGCGCATCACACCCGAGTGGATCTCGTCGTGCAGGCGTTTCCTGAGTTGAACGCGCTCAGTGTGGTTTCGGAAAGCCCGATGTTTATCGCCGAGCCACAGATGCCAGCTTTGCTTGAGCTACTGATGCGAGCCAACAAGCAACTGACGCTCGGCGGCTTCGAGTATGATCTCGATCGCGAAATGTTAGTTTTCCGTGTGACCAATCTTTTCGAACGCGAAAAATACGATGCGGACATTGTTTCCTCGATGGTGCATTGCGCGATCGCAGAATTGGATCGCATCGTTCCCTACGCATCTATCGTCCGCGGAACTCCCGCGGATCTCATCCAAGACCTTGATCTAGAAAGACTGCTCCAACGCGAAGATGTGATCCCTCCCGTCCCGGGTGAGGAAGAGGAGGAGTATTGAAGAGTATTGAAGAGTTCTTGGTTCCTGGTTCTTAGTTCTTAGTTCTTAGTTCTTGGTTCGAAAAAATGCAGCGCGAAGCACAACTAAGAACTAGGAACTAGGAACTAGGAACTCTTAACTTTGTTAGGAGCGGACATTAATGACCGCCACCACCCGCACCTTTGAGATACGTGCCGTAACCGATAATAATCGTTGAGAGGATTAGAGTGATGATGCCGGCAGCAATAAGCATGTGTGCTTTTTTGCTGGAGCCTTTCCATTCTTTGAAAATCCATCCCCACATGGTGGAGAAAATGATGATGGAAGCCATGTGTAGGGTCCAAGAAGAGAAACCGAAACCTTCTGGATCAGAACCACCCATACGGATGTGACCCATGGAATAGAAGAAGAACTGGAAATACCATGTTGTCCCGGCGAGACCTGAGAAAAACAGGTTACGTAGACGCGGAATGTTCAAGTCATTGGATGATGCAGATGAGGATAAAGCGACGACTTCTTCAGATGGTGCGTCCATCGGGTTTTCGATAATACTGCCATCCTTTGTGTGAGCAGGGTGCCGCTGTTTGCTTGCGAGATATTCGTAGCCTGTGCCGTTACGGCAGTTGAGCATGACGCACCAGATAAAGTTGGTGGTGAAGCCGCCAAGCATGACAACAATGAGCGAAGGTAAGCCAGACCAGAGAGGATCCGTGCCAGCTAAGATCGAGGCTTTACCAATGGGCTCACCGGCAGTGAGACCGAAGCTAAAGCATGCGCTCATTACGCCGGAGAACGTTGCGACAATCAGACCTTTCTTGAAGTTGAATTCTTTAATGGAAATCTTCTTTTGATCAGCTGGCATTTCCTTTTCTTTGGTGGCACCTGCCATCGCAGCAACCCAGATGCCCAAGATGCAGACGCCGACTCCGACCAAAGTAATAACGCCAGGATGAGTGGAAGCGATCTGAGTGAGGGATTCCGCGACTGGAATGTCTGGCATGAAGATTTTAAGGAGCGGAGGCAGCAAAGTGCCAAAAGCAGCGCAGTAACCGAGCGCGACACCCATACCAAGCGACATTCCAAGATAGCGCATAGCTAGACCGAAGGTAAGACCTCCGAAACCCCAAAGCGCTCCAAAGAGATATGTCCAACCTAGTGTGCTAGTGGATTGGCTTTTAAGAACTTCAACGACATCAGTAGTTAGAAGGCTGGCAAACAACCAAGGGCAAATGATCCATGAGAAAAATCCGCCGACGAGCCAGTAGGTTTCCCAAGACCAGCGTTTCACTCCTTTGTAAGGAACATAAAAGGAACCAGAGGCGAGACCGCCAAGCCAGTGAAAGACAACTCCAAGAAGAGGATTCATAAATAGATAATGTGTTAGGGTTTTGTTTTGAGAGATTACTTACGTTTGGAAAGAACCGCTGCTTCGTATTTCTGAGTTTCTTTTACCCAGTTCATACCGACAGGGACGTTTTGCCTTTCGCAATACTCATCCCAAACATCGCCCCATGGCATGGACTTGAGTTCTTCCATGAGCGCGAGGCGGGTGGTGAGATCACCAGATTTTTCCGCTTCACGAAGTGCAGCAGGTTCTAACAACGCGATGAGAAGAGATTTCAAAGTGTTGCGTGTGCCGATGGTCCATGCCGCGATGCGGTTGATGCTGGCGTCGAAGAAATCGAGACCGATGTGAGTGCGGGAAAGGAGGTTGTCGCGGACGAGGGCGGAGGCGATGCCTTGGAGCGAATCGTCAAGCGTGACCACGTGATCGCTATCCCAACGCACGCCACGGCTTACGTGAAGAAGGATTTCCGGAACAAACATCAAAGCAGAACCGAGTTTATCGGCGATGGTTTCCGTAGGGTGGAAGTGACCCGCATCGAGGCAGAGCAATTTTTGGTTTTTCACCGCATAGCCCATGTAGAATTCATGCGAACCAACCACGTAGCTTTCACTACCGATGCCGAACAATTTGCATTCCACCGCATCGAGCATGTGTTTTTTCTTTTCGGAGAAAATTTTATCGAGGGATTTTTCGAGGCGCTGGCGTGGTGAAACGCGATCGACCGGAGTGTCTTTATAACCATCGGGAATCCAGACGTTCATGACGCAAGGAGAACCGAGCGCTTTGCCCATCGCTTCCGAGATATCTCGCGAGCGTTGGCAATGCTCGATCCAGAAATCGCGGATGCCTTTGTTAGTATGGGAGAGCGTGAAACCGTCCGCAGATTTGGGGTGCGCGAAACAGGTGGGGTTGAAATCCATGCCTATTTTGTTCGACTTCGCCCAATCGATCCAGTTTTTGAAATGTTTCGGCTCGATCTGATCACGATCCACTTTTTTGCCGCCGAACTCGCCGTAGAAGGCGTGGAGATTGAGGCGATGTTTGCCGGGAATGAGAGAAAGTGCTTTGTCGAGATCCGCGCGGAGTTCTTCCGGAGTGCGAGCTTTACCTGGGTAGTTTCCTGTCACCGCGATCCCGCCGCTGAGGCCTTCGCTGGTATTTTCGAATCCGCCGACATCGTCGCCCTGCCAGCAGTGCAAAGAAATGGGGATGGTCGCGAGTTTTTTCATGGCCGCATCGGTATCCACACCGAGATCGGCATAGCGTTGTTTAGCTGCGGCGTAGTTGGGGGAGGTTGCCTTGGTCTTGGCTTTGGTGGGTTTCGACATAAGGAATGGGCTTGGGATTGCGAGTGGGGTGGCAGTCTATTTCCACGCCTTAGGAAAAAACAATCGTTTTGTTGGGGGGCTTATCTTTCAAGGATGACCCGTTGGATCGCGCTAATGAGCTTAGCGCGGAGTTCACAGGCAAGGACTGCGAGCCGGCGTTGTTCGGTTTCGTATTCTTTGCGACCTTCGGGGCTCTCGATTTTGATGGGAGTGACATTCCAGGCTGAGAGGTCGTAGGGGCTGGCGCGCATGTCGAGATCGCGGAGTTGGCTGGCGAGAAGGAAAGTCTCTAACAAAAGTTCAGAGCTGATCCAAGGCATGGATTTCGCCGCCCATTTGTAGAGATCCATATTTGCATGGACGCAACCGGGTTGCTCATTTTCGTGTCGGGTATCGATGCTAAGCGGTTGACGATTCAGCGGCTTGGCTTGGTTGGCAAAAAACCGAAATGCATCATAGTGCGTGCAAGTGATAGGGCGTGAGCTAACAAGCGCATCAATTTCTGCTTGGGGTAAACGCAGCGGGGCGATCGATGCGTGGCGGATTTCTTCGGCACGGTAAACCATCGCCCATTCATGTAGGCCGTGGCAGGCGAAATTCGGAATGTGACGTTGAGTGGCTTCGAGTAGCTCGACGATCCACCGAAGCCGATGGCGTTCTTTTTCGTCCATCAGAGTGAGTTCTAGATAACAACTAACAGCATCGATCCGATATCTACGGTTTTTCAAATAGATGGGCAAAAGCTCTAGATCAGAGAACTGCAGAACCGTGCCGTAACCGGGTTGCCATTGTTCTAGTAGAGCGATGGGGTAGGGGTAGTAATTGAAGAGAAAATCCTCGACCGGATGCTTTTCATCGCGATCTCTGCGCAGTCGCGGACCGGCAGTGAAAGCGGTCGCGATCTCGAAGTGATCTCGAGCAAGTTCCCGCCACTCATTCTCACTTAGGGTTCGATATTTCTCTGTTACCACGTCCATCTGTGGCGCAATTGAATCAAAAAATGACGAAGAAGCAAAATTTTACCTTGCGCGGGATAAGGATAGCCAGTTACTTCTTGCGTCCACCGTAAGGCGGAAACATCCAAACGCGGGATGGAGAAGTCAGGTATCTCGTCAGGCTCATAACCTGAAGATCGTAGGTTCAAATCCTGCTCCCGCAACCAATGAAAGCCGTTAAGTATCAAAGACTTAGCGGCTTTCACTTTTTTATGGGGGAGCGCTTCGTAGGCATTATGGTGTGTATAGTCTTTACCGCTTAATGACTTCTACCGTTAATGGCCATGAGATACGTCGGCTATCTAATTAAATTCAAACCTCGATCATCTCCGGCGTACTCGATAAGGCGATCCCTCACATGACTATTGCCGTAGTAATCATCCATAACCATTCAGCATGCTGTCTCGTCTCCAAGATATGAGGTGATTGGTTTTATCTCTCAGCGATTCTTGTTGAGAGCAGTGCGTGATTTGACTGAATTTCGTAAAGCCCTGTTCGCTTAAATAAATGGCACATTACGGGCAATTAATGCGGAGAATTACCCCCGCGTGTTCCGCTACAATCACGGCATGAATGATTTATTTCCGCCGGAAAAAAATGGTATTGATGAGGCAATGTCGATCTCTTGCCAAGATTGCGGGATCGAAATCTCCGCCGCGCGTCTGGTATTGCTACCGATGGCAACGACATGTCTGGGTTGTCAGAAAAAGAGGGAGTTCGACCTGCTACGGCACCTCTTTCAACCTTCTTGAACCTCTAGCCAGCGTATCGCGTGGCGCAGAACGGACGCAGCATCCTTCAACTCAAGTTTATCTCGGATATTGGATTTATGTACGTCGACGGTTTTTGGACTGATGTTCAAAGATTCCGCGATTTCCGATTTTGATCTTCCTTCACCAAGCAGGTGGAAAACCTCAAACTCGCGATCGGTTAGCTGATGTACACCATCGCCAGCCTTATTTTTTTGTTTACCTGAAAACGCATGAATGATCTTTCTGGACATTTCTGGACTGATCCAGATACCGCCATTTGCAACCTCTCTGATTGCTTCAAGCAGCGACAACCTCGGCGCGTCTTTCATAATGTATCCTTTTCCGCCAGCCTTCAACACGCGTTGCGTATAAAGGGTTTCATCATACATTGATATGACGAGGATGGGCAGGCTTGGCGCAATACTTAACGCATCCTTGATCAGTTCCATTCCGTTGCGCCCCGGCAATTTCATGTCGGCGATGAGTAGATCCGGCTTTGCGCGTTCCAGACATTCAATGGCTTGCGCGAGATTACCAGCAGTCCAACAACACTCGAAACCAGGTTGCGCTTTCACAAGTTGTTCGAGACCTTCACGCATCATGGGATGGTCGTCGACTATCGCCACTTTCTTGACCTCATTACTGACTGGATTCTTCGCTTTCATAATTCATTCTTAACTCGCTTTTTTTTCAGTGGCACGTTGCAGACAACGCGTGTGCCTCCGTCGGGCAGATCGCCTGGGAAAAAATCCAGAGCAGCTCCAATCGCGTCGGCGCGGAACTGGACGAAATGCAGACCCATTCCATCGCGCTGCCGTTTCGGTCCAAAAAACGGCTTACCATCGTTAATCACTTCAATGCGTAGTCCTCCTATCGTTTTATAAAGGCCCACGACAATGCGTCTCGGGCAGGCGTGTTTTGCCGCATTGTTCACCAGTTCCTGAGCGATCCGGAAAATGTTAGAAGCGGTTGTCATGTTACTTACTTTCACAAGCTCCGGGCAGTCGAACATGCAGGAGACTCGGAAGCGCCCCTCAATCATCTCCGTAAAATGCCTGAGTCCCTCCATCAAACCTTGAGCTTCCATACTGACGGGCGAAAGTCCTTTGGAGATCATCTTTGTCAGAGCTGTCGCCTCCTGCAACTCTGTGATGGCGACTTGCAGCGATCCTGCCTGAGGGTGAGCATCCGTTTCCAAGATATTTTGAATGGTTCCGCATTTCAACCCGATGGCTGCAAGCCTCTGGCAAAGATCATCATGTAAATCCTGTCCGATTCGCAAACGCTCTTTCTCAGCGACTTCAAGAAGCTTTCTTTCCAGTTCTTTGTATTCCGTGATTTCCGTTGCGACACCTGTGAAGCTGAGAATGAAATTGTCTATCCCGTAATTTGCATAGCGACGATCCCGGATCCATCGGATTTTTCCCGATTTGTCATGAATTCGATAAACTTCATCGAAATCCCTCTCCATGCCATCCCTCAGTTTTTCAAAACTCCGAAGAAACTTGGAGCGGTCTTCCTCAAGGATGGCGTCGTTCCAGTTATCACAATCCTCATAAAGCTGTTCGGCAGAGATCCCCCAGATTTCCTCAAATGCCGGACTTACAAAGACGACACGTTTACCCTTTGAGTCCATCATTAAGAAAATATCGCTGATCGTTTCGCTTATGTAACGGAGACGGGTCTCGCTTTCCTCGTAACTGCGGCGAGCTTCCAGAGTCTCAAGACCACGAGTCACAACCAGTGTGATCAGATCCAAGAAAGCAGAATCCTTGAGTATGAAATCCAACGCCCCCAAACGCATCATTTTAACGGTGAGCCTCACATCACTGATACCGCTTACAACGATGAAGGGGACCGACTGCCTGCGCTTCGTGAGAATTGAAAGTAATTCCTGACCGGTGATATCGGGCAGCCGAAGATCGAGCAACATCAGCGATATCTGGTTCATTTTGAGGAAATCCAAGGCCTCCTTACCAGAGTTGACCGCAGTGACTTTAATTCCCTGCTTGGCGAGCTTTGCCTTGATAAGTAGACACACGCCCTCGTCATCGTCCACAAGCAGAACCTGATGGTTAGTATTCATTCAGTAAAATGACATTTGAATATTTTAGACGGATTAGAGTTCATGATGATATAGAGTTTGCTTTTTGGAAGCACTAAAAAGCCTCAAAGATTAACGGATCTGGGAAGATTAATGGTAAAGACGCTCCCCTTATCGGGTTGAGATGTTACCGATATTTCGCCATTTATGAGAGCAAGGGCGGTTCTCACGATATACAAACCTATACCTTGTCCTTCGGAGTTTTTGGGATCCATTTGGTAAAAAAAATCGAAGATCCGTTGTTCGTAATCTCCTGCCATGCCTATCCCGTTGTCCCTCACCTGAATCACAACCGCATCCTCTTTCAGTTGGCTGGAAATTTCTATGGCAAGCCGCCGTGTGGGTGATGAGTATTTCAGGGCGTTTTCTAACAGATTTGAAAATACCCTGCCGAGAAGATCCCTGTCTCCCCGAACGATAGGTAGATCATGCGCGACAACCTCAACCCCAGCCTCCATGAATTCAAATTTCATCGCGTCCAAACTGGATTTCACCACTTCGTTCAGATCAAGATCTTGGATCGAAAGTGGTGCGCTGCCCATGCGCAATACTACAAGCAGCCCGTTTAACAAATCATCGATTTTAACAACGCCTGACTGGATAAACCCAAGAGAGAATTCCATTTCCTTGCCGATTTCATTGATGGTATTTTGCGCGCCTGAATTTACTGCCGAAATATTCTCCGTGATTTTCTTCAGCTTATTCACGTGTTCGCCAAGCATGGACGCAAAACCCTGGACATTCCTAAGAGGTGAGCGGAGATCATGAGATGCAGCGAAGACTATCGATTGCATCTCACGATTCTTCTGATCCAGATCATGCGCCATTTGCTTCAATTGCTGCTCATGAAATTTCTTCTCTGTAATGTCCGAACGGATCGCGATGAATTTGTAAGGCCGTTTCCGCTCATCGAGAAATGGAACGATTGTGGTGTCCACCCAATAAATCGAACCATCTTTGCGACGATTACATATTTCACCGCGCCAGACGGAGCCACTGAGGATTGTACCCCAGAGATTTTTAAAAAACTCCTTCGGGTTGTGTCCGGAATTGATAATCCGATGATCCTGACCCATTAATTCGGATTCAGAATATCCAGAGATTTCACAGAAATTTCGGTTTACGTATGTGATCTTACCATCCATTCCGGTGACTGAGAGGATCGCATGTTCATCGAGAGCTTGTTTGAAATCGGAAACCGTATGTAACGCTTGATTCACTTCCTCAAACGAGTCTTGATCGCTTATATCTTCGTTACCCATCCTGTGTATTTAAATAACTTTAAGCCGATTTGCGACTCTCAAATCACAATGCTCCAGCTCTTTGCGGCGCTGCCGGAACTCCGATGGCGATTCGCCCGCGAATTTCAGAAAATTCCTGCTGAATTGGGATAGTGAGGTGAAACCCGACTGTTCGGCAATTTCAGCAACCTGACGATAAGGATCACACAAAAGAGTCCTAGCCTTTTGCACCCTTTTCCTGCTGATATATTCCGTCATAGTGATGCCAGTATCACGCTTGAAAATCCTACAAAGTTGAAATGAACCGGTTCCCGCCGCAGCTGCCACACCATCAAGATGGATATTGCTGCTGATATTTTCCGCAATGAAATCCATCGCTCGCATCACGGCACCACTACCTGCTGGATGCAATTCAAGTATGGCCCGGTTGGATTCATCACCCAGCTGCCGAGCGAAAGCTTCTAGTAAACCTCGCACGCAAAGATGGCTGTTTAACAAACTGCCCAGCGAATTCTCCACCTTGGTGGCTATCAACTGCATAGGAAATGTGCGCCCCACTGGCACGGGGATAGCTAAAACTTCTGGATCCGTGATATTCCCAGTTATCCGAAGTGAAAGCCGGTAACCCGTGGTTAGTTCGAAGGCATTCCGGTATATCACAAACAGGCTGGAGTTCTCCTGCTTTGCAACAAATGTCAATAGAGAGGGATTCCTTTTCATTGAGGGTGGGATTCTTAATCAAGCAGATGCTTGTTTAAGACCCATGTCACCGTCCATAAGTGCCTGCTTCAGGCGAATATAATTCATTCACTTAGTTACCTAGGGAATTTCTTTAGGTCCCTTATGTTAGAAATGGCTACATCCGTTCCATCACATGTAAATCCGTTAAAAACGAGAACATCCTTCCTTATCAAAATCTTTGACGCAAATAATGCTTACTTGCAGGCAAGAACTGCTGAGAAGACCTCCTTACAGTTGGTTTATAAATGCAACCGTTATGAATGAAGGAAACCCGAATACTATTTTTGTAAATCTCTGGATTGTGCTGTTGACCATCCTGCTCTTGCTCATGATCGCCATGATTGTGCCAAGGCTCAGGCAACCCATGCCGAGGGGAATGGATATCAATATCAATCAGGGTAACGCATCCATTGAAGCCGAAGTTAACGCCCAATGAGTACTATCACACTTGCGCCAAATTCAAATCAAACAGCCTCTTCGGCTAACAGAATTGTAAGGCGGAAACGCCAAGAATATTCCGCAGTGAAACCAAGAATACTTTATGTCACTCCGGAAATTTCAAGAATCTCACCGCTGATGGGACTGAAAGCGGAAAACCTTCGGATCAAATCAGGTGGATTGGCAGATGTTTCGGCAACATTGGTCGATTACCTTATTCAAGATGGTGCCGATGTGCATCTTGCCATTCCAAATTACCGAAATATTTTCCAAGGCAACGGATCTGGAAATGATATCTCAGCCACTTACTCCCATCCAAAATCCCGAATCCATCTCGCCGAGGATTGTGCCTTTTACCGGTGTGCGGGTGCTTATCATGGCAACGCCGACCAACTCCGTGGTGCGGCCATCGCGTTCCAGCGGGAGGTTATCAATCACATCATACCCAGAGTCAAACCGGACATCGTCCACTGCAATGACTGGATGACGGGGTTGATTCCCGCGGCCTGCAAAAAAATCGGCATCAAGACGCTTTTCTCCATCCACAATATTCACCGAGAATACCCCACCTTGGCCGAAGTCGAAAGTAAGGGTATTGATGCCAGCGGATTTTGGGATCTTCTTCACTATGCCTATTATCCCAATTCGTTCCAGGACGCTTATCATCACAATCCTATCGATCTTCTTTCCTCCGCGATACAAAACGCCGACTTCGTCAGCACCGTAAGCCCGACTTTCCTCGAAGAAATCACCCACAACCGGCACGGTAGAATCCCTCCTTCTATTCAATGGGATCTGCGAGTAAAGACCGATTCCGGGTATACCTCGGGCATTCTCAATGCTCCGGATCCATCTTATAACCCAGCACTGGATGCTGCACTTTTTGAGAACTATACACACTCGGAAGCGGGGCAGGGGAAGAGCCAAAATAAACGGGCATTACAGCGGCGCTTGAACCTCTTGGAAAACTCCAGCGCACCTATCTTCTTCTGGCCTTCCAGGCTGGATCCGGTGCAAAAAGGCTGCCAGCTTCTGGCAGAAATTTTATACCATATCACAGCGGACTATCGTGAAGAAAACCTGCAGCTCGTCATGGTTGGCGATGGTGTTTTTAAAAAACATTTCCATGAGATTGTTTTCCACCACGGCCTTCATGATCGTGTCGCGATCATGGATTACGATGAAGAGCTCGCACGGCTCGCATACGGCGGATCGGACTTCGTTCTCATGCCATCTTCCTATGAACCATGCGGACTACCACAGATGATCGGCCCTCGCTACGGAACACTCCCTATCGCCCATAATACCGGTGGCCTCCGTGATACGGTGACTCAGCTCTCCGACGACTTAAGCACCGGGACCGGCTTTATATTCGACTATTTCGACGCCTGCGGTTTGCGCTGGGCAATTGATCAGGCAATGGCTTTTCACAACTCTCACAAAGACATCCGTGAAGCCACGATCAGCCGCGTCATGCGGGAATCTACCAATCATTTCAGCACTGAAATCATGTGTGCAAAATACTCAGACATCTATCAAAAGTTAGCGTAATGAATTGCTGATATGAACCCCATTATATTATGAAATCAAACCATAAGGATACCACAGTTGTAATAGCGGACATGGAGAAGCTTCGAATTATAAGACTCGCTTCATACGAAACTGAAATCACCCCGCATGCCAAACCCGTGATTATCGAGGAAATGGAATTCCCGAAAAAACACAAACACAACGACCCATCAGGTCGCTTTCCACAAGGGAGATCCGTATCGGAAACCGCTGGCATGAGCCCCGGCGAGAAACACGATGAAGAGAGCGAATACAAGAAAAGACGAATCAAACTTATCGCTCAGAAAATCACAGAACTCCTGATGCGTGAGAAAACCGGAGTCTGGTGCTTCGCCGCACCGGCTACGATCAACAGGCAAATCGTCAAACTCATACCATCCTCTTTGCGATCTTCCATGATCTCAAATATCAATTCAGATCTCACGCATTTGGAATTGGCGGATATCGAACAGCGATTCCTCACTCATAACCGACATATCTGATAGATCATTATCAATCATCAACACGCGTGTAATTTTGGCTCTAAATAGATGTCGGCAAACAGCAACAATGCGAAAAAACATAAACATGAAAACCTGTTATCAACTGATTTGCATCAGTCATGAAAAGGATCTACTGGCAAAAGCCGAGCGTGAACTCCAAGTATTAAAGAACTAACTTTCTTTTCGTTGACGGTTTCTTATTCGGCACTCCGACTGTCAACACTGAGCACGGGCTCTTGCGGATAAGCCTCTCAGTGGTCGTTCCAATGAAAAACTCCGAGATTTTCGTATGGCCTCGGTTGCCGACCACGACCAAATCCATGTCATCGTGCTCGTTGATGAAACTGATAATTCCTTCGATCACTGAAGGAGCCTCGACTACCGAGGTAGTGATGTTTGCTGCGAAATATTCATGCATGAGATCAGCCCTCATCTTTTCTATCTTTCTCTTGGCTGTTGATTTTGCAGCCTCCAGTTGTTTTTCAATGGTATAGTGATTAAGTCCTTCAACTGGAAAATCATAAACGCCCCAAGGATCACACCAGACGTGAAGAATGTGAAGCATGGCATTTTCATTACATGCTATCTCTGCCGCATATTCCAGCGCTTCCTCAGACGCCACGGAAAAATCCACACAAACCACTAGTTTCTTGTACCCGACTTTGTGCTGCCTTCTTACCAATAACACGGGGACACTGGAGCGGCGGACACATTTGCTGGCAATCACACCCACATGATTCGTTTTTGCACCACCGCCATGAGAGCCTACCACTAGTAGATCCGCATGAATGGCCTTCACCATGGACATCAACTGATTGAACGGATCCCCATAACACACATGGTAAACCCTTTTCGCGCACAGGTTGGTGGTTTCCTCCGTAAAGCTTTTCAACTTTTCTCTCATGCCCTCAAAGACTTCTTCACCCGGTTTTGCCATCTTCATCATGGTGTTCGCCTCATCAATTGCAATCACATGAACGACGTGCAGTTCCCCACCTTCCCAAAGGGCAATATAGTCAGCTTCGATCAATGCCGCTTTGGATGAATTCGAGAAATCAACGCCTACAAGAATGGTGTTAAGTGGTTTCATGGTGGTTGATAGATTCGATCATGCCGCTGTAAATTTCCTATCGGTTCTTGCCAGAAATTCGGCGTTGATTGACGTTATGATACAAACATTCACACTCGAACTCTCACACCAGCTCGGTATTGGGTAGGGGTAAGTCCGGTGCTTCTGTGGAAGCACCGATTGAACTGGGAAAGAGATTGAAAGCCAACTTCGAACGCGATATCCGCCACACGCATGGAAGTCTTCTCAAGCATATTCTCTGCTATTTTCACCCTGCGGTTGGTTACATACTCGGTCAAAGTCTGCCCCGTCGATTCCTTGAATCTCCGGCAAAGATAGTAGCGGCTCATATGAACTTCGGAAGCCACTTCATCCAGATAAATGGGTTCGTAGATCTTTTCATCGACATAGTCTTTTGCCCAAGCAATGCAGTCGCTCTTTTCGTGTCGCAACTCCAGAACGATCTGGCCAGCCAGATCTCCTAGTTGTAGTGCAAACGCCGCCAGCAAGGTTGTCATCGCTTGATATTGATCCAACCCGATCAACGCGGTTTCATAATAGGCCCGTTCCAATTCCGCCTCCTTATCTTTGCCTGCACCCAAAATTTCTTTCAGCCTCAGAAAGTGTTCTGCGCTTGGTTTCTCATGCGTAACATGACCTGTCATGAGTTGTGCGACAACTTTCTGTCCTTGAAACACCGGCACTACGGTCTCGGAAAAGCCGGCAAAACATCGGATCGAACTCACCCCCTTATTTTCATTCGAGCAAAGAGAGGAATGCGCTTCAGCACATTGCGGACACAACATCCCTGAACTGTTCAAAATTTGGCAGAGCCGGCTTCCCCCAACATACACATATTCATTCTCTGGCTGCTGGTTTCTAACGGACTTTAGTTCAAGAGGCAAACCCGTTGAATTGAGGAAAATTTCCCGGTAACTTTGAAATAGTTCAGAGTTGCGGAGTCTGCCTATTAAAGAGTTGCTGGATTTCTCTCCCTGAAACTCAGGTATGTTTGAAAAGCGATTTTTAGGGATTTTTTTCATGATTTTTTAATGCGGTGGATGGTCATTGTAACTAACCCTTTGCTAGCGTCTATGAGCATACCTTCTTGTCGCTCTCTAAGGAAATTACCTAGCCCCCTCAGAAGAAGTCTCCGCAATAACTGCGCAGCTTATCACTCGGAATTGGTGGATGCATCAGCGTGCGACACTACCAAGTCTTTATAGGTAATTTCCTTCAACGACATTAGTAAAGCCCCATCGGACTGTTTGCGCATAAGCATGCGATTCTCGTTATTCGCTAACTGGAAATGAAGTCTTTGCTCCATCTCATCCAGAGGAACATAGATCTTTCCGTCATCCGTTGCAAACGTGATACCTTGAACAACCTCAGCACTCTCATTCATTTTCAGCCGTACCACATGGGAGCAAGAGCTAAGAAATATCGTTAGTGCGGCAGTGGATAGCAATGGATTCACATATGAATACTTTCTTTTCGGAATCTTCCCGTCTCCTCCTTTTTTGGCAGAATCTGCAAAATAATTGAGAACATACCTCACTCTTAAACACGCAGCAGGATCGATCAATCGGTCAATACCAGCACATATCTAAGCAACAGATGCGAAGCATTATCATGTTGAAGACTCTATCTTTACGTCAATGAAGACGAATACACACACCGAAATCATGAATATCTCCATCTACCTGGAGACAGTTGAAAGTGGAATTCTAATGAACGATGCGAATAGCATAAAAAAACTTTGTGAGGAAACGACTCATGCGTCCTCCAAACTGGAAGATATCGAACCGCAACTGGATAGCGAAGGTCAGAATGAATCGCGCATCCTGCGCGCTTTAATTGATGAGCTTAGGGTTCAGCTTGCACTCGGAAAAATGAACGCCTCGGAAAAGCTTGAAGAAATCGAACAAAGAATCACTCACAGCTACAGCAAAATTAAAACCGCAGCAGGACGCCTGGAAAGACTGGGCAAGGAAGAAACCAATGATCTCCGGGACAAAATCCACATCAGCTGGATGCATTTGAAAGCCGCGCTGACCATCGCACGCATTCGCCTTGAACTGACGGAAGAGAAAAGCGAAGCCAAACTCCAATCCGCGAAAAACGAATTGATCAGGGACTTTGAGAAAATCCGGGATCTTGCTAATGATAACACTGAGGAAGCTCGCAAAAAATCTTCAAAATGGATCAAGAGCGCAAAAAAATCGGTAGGAAAAAGGACTCACAATGTTCTTAAGGCACTCAAAAGTTAGTTCGTCCTCCCAGTGAATGTAATTTATACAACGGCCAAAAACCTATTTTCGATTAACTAACTATATAATTAGGAAATTATAATCCAAAAATAAAAACTAACTGTATTATGAAAGTTTTAATTACTGGCGGAGCTGGCTTCATCGGATCGAATCTGGCTGAGTTTCATATCAATAGGGGTGATACAGTGATAACTGTGGACGACTTAAGCACGGGCAGTTTAGATAATATTAGAGACTTGGTTAGAAACCCGCGATTTACATTTATCGAGGCGGATTTTCTAAAATGGGACAAACTTTCCACAGAGATTGCTAAGGCAGAACGCATTTATCATCTTGCTGCGGTCGTCGGCATGTTTCGGGTTATCAAAGAGCCCACAACCGTGATCCGCGTCAATGTATGTGGCACTGAACGCTTGCTGGAAGCTGCTGCTGATTGCAAAAGTAAGGCGCATATCATCATTGCTTCAAGCTCTTCGGTATACGGCCACAGTAATGATATGCACGATCTGAGCGAGAACGCCGATTTGACATACACACCAGAAGATGGGGGACTGACGGGTTATGCATTGAGTAAACTAACCAATGAAGTTCAAGCTCGCGCGTATCATCGGGAATATGGACTCCGGGTGATAATTCCTCGATTTTTCAACGTCGTAGGTCCACATCAAACTGGTACTTATGGCTTTGTCATCCCGCGCTTCATTCAGCAGGCGTTGGATGGCCAGCCATTGACCGTGTTCGGAGACGGCAGCCAAATTCGCTCGTTCTGCGACGTTCGAGACACGATCAACGCCCTAGACCGACTCGTCAACATCGGGGCAATACCGGATACTTCCGTATGCGGCGAAGTAGTCAACGTCGGCAACACCCGCGAGATCAGCATTCTTGATCTAGCAAAACTGGTGATCGCACACACTGAGAGCACATCACCGATCGAGTTTGTGCCTTTCGACCAGGCTTACGGCGAACATTTCGACCAAATCACCCAGCGCAAACCTAACGTGAATAAGCTGAAACGTCTCACCGGATTCACTCCGAAATGGACACTAGAAAATACAATCGATGATCTACTCAAGAACAAACTTACTGGAGGAATTACCCAATGAGAATTACCATCAATAAACACACGTGCCTGGTCCTCTTGGCTATGATATTCCTCTTGGAAGATCACTACGGTCAATCTCCTAACAGCCCACTTTCAACTGGGAATACATCACCTGAACAACTCGGGATCGATCCAGCATATCAGTGGACACTCGTCCCCGCATACAGCTGGAGCTTTTTCAATAAGGGTCGCGATAGTTGGCAAAAAGAGAGCCTAGACCTCTATTACTATCTGGAGAAAGAAAAACTCTTATTGGGCACAAGCGTGGACATGATGCATCGACCTCCAAACGGGGATGATACCATGTATGGATTCAATGCCGCATGGTATGCACTCGATAACCTCGAACTTCATGGCGAAGTCTCACTGACTCAAGATGCGGACTTCTTACCAAGTGAGCGCTATTCCCTCGGTCTGCAATACAGGCTCAATCCAAAGCTTGGATTTCTCCTCGATGTGGAACAACTGAATTTTGGTTCCTACGCTCCTGCTTGGGAAGATGATGGTATCACGCAAATCAAACCAGGCTTCTCATACTGGTTCACGGAAAACACATTTGCCACCTTTCGCTACACTCATGGCTGGGTGCACGATCAAGCAGACTTCGATTGCTACAGCGCCGCAGTCGTCTTCGGCGATCTACCTCGTGATGGCCAATTATCTATCGGCATCTCCTACGGAACGGATCCGGATCTCGATTTTGGCACAACCGGCACGGCTCTCTCCGATGCCTACACGTTTAACATTTTTTACAAAGAGCCTATCAAACCTAATCTCACCCTCTTTGCGGGCTTGGAATATGTCTACCGATTCCAAACAAACAACAATCGTGAGTTATATCAAATGTGGACACCAACTATAGGACTATCATGGAAATTCTAAATCATAACTTATTGCCTCTCGCGTTGAATATCGGGCTGGTGCTAACCGGCATGATCTTTCTTCTACTCATGATTATCACTGCTGTGCATTGGCAGGCTGACCGACAACACAAAAACGCCATCGCATTTGATCGGATCAACGAGCCGCTCTTGATGAGCTATATTGAATGCAATACTCCAATAACGGCAGTCATCAAGTCCATGAAGAAAAAACCATTGGAGGCGATGCGCTTGCTGATGGAATCCTCCAAAAATCTCCAGCCTGCCGAGCAATCTCGACTAGTGCCCTTATTTGGTGGCTTGATTGAGGTCGACGAAGAAACCTCCGCCCTGAACAGCCCCTCTATTAAACGAAGACTGCAAGCAGCAGAGCGACTCGGTTATCTGAAGAATGAGACATCTGCAGACGCACTTCTTCATGCTCTTGAAGATGAAGTGATGGCAGTCCGCTACTGTGCGGCTCGTTCGTTAGCCGCACACGGTGAGACAAAGTATATTGAACCCACACTTCTCGCCTTCGATACAGAACATGAGATCAACTGGTTACGCTTGGTCGAAATCACATGTGATTACGGATCATCTGCCGTGCCAACGCTTCTTTCCGTAATGGAAAACTCGCAAAGAAAATATCCTAACGATATCATCAATGTCGCGATCCGTGTTTTAGGGGTGCTTAAAGAGCCGCGGGCAGTGCATGAATTGATCCACTTGCTCGATCATTCTGATTTCAGCATACGACTCAATGCGGCGCGTGCCCTAGGAGAAATTGGCGATCCTGCGGCCATCCCTCCGATAGCAGAACTGAGTCACGATCCAGCCTGGGCAGTTCGCAACAAAGCGGTAGAGGCCATAGGCAAATTGCACGCTAGAACGCACATTCCTATCTTAATAGAAGCCTTGTCCGACTCCTCCTGGTGGGTGCGCTTTTCAGCCGCCCAGGCGCTTCACTCACTTGGCCTAACCGGCATCGAAAAACTCAAGGAAATCATGAAAAGCACTCACGATGTCTACGCGCATGACATGTGCTGCCAAGTACTTGGCGAGCATGGTCTCCTTGAAATAACTAACAACCCATCATGATCACGATTCTCCAAATTTGTAGCTTAGCCATTATCATCTACTTCGTTGCGCTCTGTTCGATCAACCTACTACTGGTATGTATCGGAGCCATTCATATACGCGACTATAATAATAAAAGTACCGCGTCGGACTTCGACCGTATTGCGAAGTCGAGTCTATCCCTCCCGATATCCGTGATCATCCCCGCTCATAACGAGGCTGTCATTATCATTGGAACGGTAGAAAATATTCTCAAACTCGATTACCCCATCCATGAAGTGATCGTGGTGGATGACGGATCGACCGACGAAACTATCAAGTTACTCCAGCAGCGCTTTAATCTCCAGCGCTTGGAAAAATTCGGAGCATCACACATTAAAACACAAAAAGTCCAAGCAGTTTATGAATCTTCAGATTATCCCAACCTCGTGGTGATCGTAAAAGAAAATGGCCGTCGAGCAGATGCAATCAATGCAGGCGTTATCCTCAGTCATTACCCACTCATCTGTATCATCGATGCAGATTGCGTGATTGAACCCGATGGCTTGCAGCGCATGGCACGCCCCTTCCTATTCGACCCCAACCTCGCCGCAGCAGCCGGTGTCATCCGCCCATCAAATGGCTTGGTCATGGAAAATGGAGTCATCAAAAAACGGGGCTTACCTAAGACTTGGCTAGGCTTGAATCAGGAAATTGAATATGCTCGAAGCTTCCAATGGACACGCATCGGTCTGAACCGCTTGCAAAGCATGCTCTGTATTTCCGGAGCTCTTCTCTTGATTAAAAAATCAGTTTTCGAGGAAACGGGTGGACCATGGCCCGATGCCATCACCGATGACATCGAGTACACCATTCGTTTGAACGGATTTCTCTTCGATAGAAAAAACAAACGGAATCTCAACTTAGCCTTCATCCCAGATGCGGTTAGCTACACAGAAGTGCCCGAAAAACTTGACCTTTATCTCTCTCAGCGCAACCGCTGGCAACGTGGGACACTTCAGGCTCTCTTCCGTAATTGGCGCATGTTTTTAAATCCTCGATATGGTGCTACCAGCCTATTGGGCATGCCTTATTTTTTAATCTTCGAAGCCATGGCTCCCATTGTCGAATTTACGGCCTATGTCTTAGCCGTCGTTTTATTGGTATTAGGACTCACCACTTGGCAAGAGATTCTCATACTCGTTTTCCTAGCTTATACCACATTCGCGTTCCTCACCCTACTAGCCATCCTTATCACTGAAACGTCCCGTCTGCGCTCCTCATCATGGAAAGATTACTGGAAAATGATTCTCTCCGTTTTCATCGATAGTCTTGGATGGCATCAGCTTCGTGTTTTCACCTCATTGTGGGCAACCATTCAATTCATCTTACTCAGAAAACGTGATCTAGGAGCCCAGATGACACGCAACCCACAACCTTCATCCACACAAGCATGATCCCTAAACCTCCTACTGCATGTTTTGAAGTTGCAATTATCGGACTCGGCTATGTTGGCATTCCCTTGGCTTTGGGTTTTGCGAAAGCCGGATGCCAAACCCTTGGTTATGATTCCGACAAACAAAGAGTTTTGGAGTTACAACAAGGGCAGCCGCCTTTTGCGCACATTTCCTCTGAAGATCTAGCTGACACATTGAGCGATGGCTCATTGGAGGTCACCTCAGACCCTAACGACCTATCTGAGAGCGAAGCCATCATCGTTTGCGTCCCCACTCCGTTACTCCAACATCAAGACCCAGATCTTTCCTACGTTCTGGGGGTAGCAAAAGATATTGCTCCCTACCTCCGGCGCGGCATGCTCGTCTCTCTCGAATCAAGCACCTACCCCGGAACCACCCGTGAGGAATTCCGAATCGTCCTTGAAAATGGCTCCGGACTGAAAGCTGGCACCGATTTTCATTTGGCATTCTCTCCAGAGCGAGAAGATCCGGGAAACTCAGAAAGCATAATGCACAAAATCCCCAAGGTAATTGGTGGTCTAACAGAAGAATGCCTTAAAAGAGCTATAGAACTCTATGGGAGAGCGATCGATAAAATTGTCCCCGTGAGCAGTTGCGACACCGCTGAAGCAGTGAAACTGACCGAAAATATCTTTCGCTTCATCAACATCGCTTTAGTCAACGAACTCAAGACCATCTACTCGTCACTCAAGATCGACATATGGGAAGTTCTCAATGCCGCCAAAACAAAGCCGTTCGGTTTCATGCCCTTCTATCCGGGTATCGGAGTCGGCGGCCATTGCATTCCCATTGATCCTTATTATCTGATCTGGAAGGCTCGGGAGCTTGATATCGATTGCCGCTTCATCGAATTGGCCGGGCAGATCAATCGCTCAATGCCTAATTATGTGGTCAATCATTTATCGGATGCTATCAATCATACTGGGCAATCTCTAAGCGGTCAGAATGTACTAGTGATTGGCCTAGCCTATAAACCAGGTGTCTCTGATGATCGGGAATCACAGTCCTATACGATTATGAATCTCCTCAAGGCTAAAGGAGCAGATGTGGAATATTATGATCCGCATATCCCTTTGATCCCCCCGCACCGCGGCCATTGGTCAGGACAATCCTCCATCAATTGGAATCGTGAAAATTTGGGACGCTTCGCCGCCGCCGTGGTTTGCGCGGCTAACCATGATGTGGACTACGAACAGTTAGCTGATGAGATCCCGCTTGTTGTCGATGCGTGCAATATCGTCCCCAAAGACCGTAAGGCACAAGTGATCCACGCGTGATCTTTTAGACTGACTTTAGATTAGAGAGGGACGCCTTATTCAACATTGCTACCCCACCCGTTTTCATCGCCCATGAAAAATAGGAAAAAAATCTGGCTAGCCCTCCTCATGATTGTGGTGATTCAAGTGGGAGGGTATTTCCAACTGACTAGCTATATTCACACGATCCAGCAGAGTTCAGAGAAAAATTCCACCAGTTCACAGGACGCCTTGCCAGTTCATCACGAGGACTTCGATCATAGGTATTGGTTGCTAAGTCTAGGGCTCATTCAGGCTACACTTCTGCTCGGAGCTGTTTGGCTAGGAAGAGCCCACTTTTCTAAGTTTGAGCACATTGCGTTTCACGATTCTCTAACAGGTTTACCGAACCGGTGGTACGTAGATTTACATCTCGACTGGGCATGCTCCAGAGCAGAGGCCCATGGGGACTTGGTCATCTTGGCCTTTATTGATCTCAACGGTTTTAAACCCATCAATGACACCCTTGGTCACAACAGAGGAGATTATGTTTTAAAATCTATTGCCGATAATCTCAGAGCCAACTGCCGCTCCGGTGACATGGCATTCCGTTACGGAGGTGACGAGTTCATCGTGGTGTTTATCACACCAGCTATTCAGTGCTGTCAGAGTCTGGAGCGACTCAAGAATCTAATCCGCACTACCTTCCGGGAAGCGAGTCAGTTTAGCAAGGAGGGCGGCTTTGGTGCCGCCGTTGGTATCAGTGTTTTTCCATCGTGCGTGAAGAGCTCTATGATGCTGGTTCAAACCGCCGATCAAGCGATGTATCGTGCGAAAAAACAGGCGAAAGCTGAGAATGAATCGTTAGTGATTGTGGAATACCATAGGGATTTCGCCAAAGGCGATGAACAGACCGTTTGCCAAAATTCGGAGGTAGTGAAGGTCCAATCCAAGGCGTGATTAGAATCGTTCAGGAGCTGAATTTAAATTCGCGCTTCCCGAATGTAGCGATACAGGCATCAACCGCCTGCGGACAATACGTCACTCCTCGACCATTGGTGATCTCTTTGATCGCAACTTCGATGCCAAGTGCGGCACGATAAGGGCGATGCGACGAAATCGCCTCCACCACGTCAGCCACCGACAATATCCGCGCCTCAAGAATAATCTCGTCGCCTTTTAGTCCGTGTGGATATCCGGAGCCGTCTAACCGCTCATGGTGTTGCAATATCATCTGAGCGATGGGCCAGGGAAACTCACCGTTCTTCATGATTTCATAACCGGCCATCACATGCTGCTTGACGATTTGGTATTCAAGGTCGCTAAGCCGTCCTGGTTTGCTCAATATTTCGGCGGGGATCTGAATCTTGCCGATATCATGAATCATGCTGCCCAGATGGATTCCTTCAATTTGAAATTCGCTCAGTCCCATTTCTTTGGCCATAGCCACGGCAAGCTCCGCGACTCGGCACTGGTGTCCTGCGGTGTAAGGGTCGCGCAAGCCGACGATGGAAGCGAGTGATCCTACAAAATCGAGCAGGCTGCTTTTCAGTTTTCGTTCGCTTTCGGCAAGTTTGATATTGGACTCCCTACGCTCCGCAGCAAGGCGTGCGGTTTCGACAGCACTCTTTACCGCATCAGGCAGGCGGGCCATGCGATCTTTGAGGATATAATCGACAGCACCATCCTTGATTAACTGGACCGCCTTGAGTTCGCCCAGCGTACCGGTGACGATGATAACAGGGATATGCGGGTAGTGGGTTTGCACAAAGTTGAGCGCCGCTTCGCCGTCGTAGTTGGGTAGATTAAAATCTGCTAGTACCACATCCGGTTGAAAATCAGCTACACTTGCCTCGAAATCACGCTGATTTTCGACGGTCTTCCAATCCATCGCGATATTAGAATACCGCAACACATCCTGCTGCAGTTCAACATCAGTAGGCCTATCCTCTAAGGACAGTACGCGAATTTTAGCTAGCTCTGTCATTTTGGCGACGCGTTATCATTTATCAGACTAACTACTAGGAATTTATAATTTAGCCTTTGTATAATAATATACTCCCAAGTGCCAATTGATGGAAGAGGAAAATAGAATTTATTAACCTTCTTCAGCTTCAGTTTTTGAAGCTTGGCGGTTGAATAAAGCGCATTCGGGAATCTCTCCAAAAGCATCGGGGACATTATATCAAAATCATCCGTATTCATTGACTATTTGGATGATTTAAATTGATCGTTTCATTATCCAAGGAACAAATATTCATCATGTTTTTCCTTTCAAAATAATAATAATTTAATCAGAATGAGTATCCCTCAGTTAGTTCAATCCGTTTTTTCCTAAATTTTATGAAAAAAGTTTCCCCTAAGCTGGACTTACTGGATAATCCCGCTCCAAATATCAATTTCCCAATCGTTGGTATCGGAGCTTCGGCCGGGGGCTTGGCGGCGTTTGAAGCTTTCTTTTCTGGCATGCCAACGGATGCGAATCCTGGCATGGCCTTTGTGCTGATCCAGCATCTGCCCCCGAATCACAAGAGTCACCTCACCAAGCTCGTCCAGCGCTACACCCGCATGCAGGTGATCGAGGTCGAGGACGGAATGGCGGTCCAACCCAACTGCACCTATGTCCTCCCATCGGGCCACGACATTGCGTTTCTGAACGGAACGTTGCATTTAATGCCCCAATTGAAACCGCGTGGTCATCAAATCGAACTGGAAATGCAGAACGAGGAACCACGCCGGATCCAAGCGGAACTGGAAGCCTCGCAGGCACGTTTTTTTGATCTCTACGAGCTGGCCCCAGTGGGCTATGTGACCGTCAACGAGGCGGATCTGATCCAGCAAATCAACCTCAGCGCCGTCATCTTGCTGGGCGTAATCCGGGACAACATGATCCACAAGCCGATCACCGGCTTCATTCTCCGCGAGGATCAGGATATCTTCCACCTGGCTCACAGGAAGCTCCTTGAAACCCATGAAATGCAGACATGCGAGCTACGAATGGCGCGGGAGGGCAACACGCCGGTCTGGGTGCACATGACGCTCACCACCGCCCAAGATGCCGCTGGCATTCCAGAGCTGCGTCTGGCAATCAGCGATATCACCGAACGCAAGCAGGCGGAGCAGGCATTGGATGAGGAACGCAAACTTCTGCGCACTCTCGTGGACTTACTGCCTAGTTCGGTTTTTGTGAAAGACCGCGAAAGTCGCTTCTTGTTAGCCAACGCCGCCTGCGCGAGAGCTATGGAAGTGGATTCCCCAGAACTCTTAATAGGCAAGACCGATGCAGATTTCTTTCCTCCCGAAATTGCCAACAAGAATCGCAACGACGAACTGGAGGTCTTGATCGGCAATCACGCACTGGATAATGAACAAAAGTCGTATTTGAAGAATGGCGACCCACAGGTTTTGTTAGTCAGTAAAGTGCCTCTCCAGGACCGCACCACGGAAATAGCCGGTTTGGTCGGGGTCGGCTTCGACATCACCAAGCGCGTTCAATTTGAAAATGAACTACAACTGAAGGATGCGTTTCAGCTCGATATTCTGAATTCTCTCCCAGCTCACATTGCGGTTTTGGATAAAATGGGAACGATCCTTGCCGTGAATGAACCTTGGCTCCGCTACGGCCGTGAAAACGGCAGTCCCGACGGAGAAAATACGGGTGTGGGTTCCAACTATCTGAACATCTGCCGCGCGGCCAGCCTCGATGCTGATGCTTACGCCAAGTCTGCCAGCGCCGGTGTGGAGGCTGTGTTGTTGGGAATGGAGACGCGCTTCAACATGGAATATCCGTGCA
>JANMGO010000094.1:0-12460 GCA_031374665.1 Akkermansiaceae bacterium
CTGATAAAAAAAGAAAACTACCGAAGCAGTTAGACATGCCGATAAAGCCATCACTGTAACGCTCGTTTTGGTGAAAAATGATTTACTAGGATTCGCAACAATAATTTGCCCTGCGAGCCTAGGAACTTCATTTGTTGTTGGCTCTACTGCTAATTGAGTAGTCTGATCTGGCAGACTTTTAAGTGCATCATCCAGATTCATAAGTGGAGAACGACGCACTAATTTGAGCCAGCCTCCAAGCCCTCGACCCGCATTGTCGCTGACGGGTTTCGATCCCCAACCCATCAGAGCTTCGACCATGCTGACAATGCCCGTGAGATCTTTTTGATGTGATTGAGTTCCTAACCATTTCCACGGACAGATCCTGAAACTGAATGTCGGGTTATCGTTCGGATTACTGACAATGATGGCATCTAGTCTGGTATCGATCCAAACCGCCTGATTTTCGAGTGTCTCGGATAAAAATTTGCAGACATCGATTGCTTGTCTTACCAGATCGATGACCATGCTCGGATCCATGGTGTTTCCTTCGAGCACAGTGGCAAGTGATTCGCCCTCGATCCACTCAGTGACAATAAATGGCATCCTATCAATCGGATCGGTATCGCCAAGGATAGTAGTGCGAAGGGCAGGATGTTCGATCTCAGAAAGTCGCTGGCAAGCACTTGAAAATACTTTGCATTCTTCTGGATCTAAACCTTCCCCGCCTTCTTCGTCTTGTCCGAAGGGCAAAAATCTACGCAGTGAGACGATCCGATTCGTTGACGTATCTAAGGCGCGATATGTAACACCATCCTGAGATTGGTAGGCTATGTCTTGGATCTCGAAACGTGTCATGGGGGTAAAAAGAAACGAACGGCAACTCAATCAGAATGGTGGGGAGTAAACAATAGCGTTGGAAAATGGATGGGTTGATGGAAATCTGGCTCAGCGCCAGGAAGTTTGGAAGCACTAAGATAGCGTTGCGAGGGGGAATTGTTTATGATGGTTATGTTTGCAGCAGTAGTTAAGCCAAAGTCTATTTCCTTTTTGAGAAAATTTACGGGAATTTGGAGGCCGACCACAGAGTGATGGGTTTCAGTAAGGTCGTGATGAGTATGAATGTGCGTGGTGAAATCGGGTTGTAAGGCGGAGGGCACACGAACTGATGAGAATTTTGAGGCCCACCAAGCGCCGTTAGAGGTAAGGTTGAATTCCAAATACTCGCCCGTTTTGGGGTTAGCTATAAACAGTTCCGCAACGTCATATTTCCATAGCTCAGGAGTAAATTGACCGGGTGATGCGGCTGGGTGGATGTTTGCACTACCAGGGAAAATGCTAATAAACCAAAGAGATTCTGGGTCTTTTGCGAGAGTGAATGTGGAAGGTGAGATGGACTTCCCAAACCAATCTTCATGCAGTCCGCACAATGGCAGATCTAGTTTTCCCCAGGACAAAGGGGTATCAGATGTGAAAATTTGCATGACATCCATCCAATCAAAAGTGATCGAAAAGGCGAGCGGTCATTGCCCTTAAATCGATGTGTCTGATAAAAATGCAGCGATCTAGATAATTTTATGGTCTTTAGGTATGTCGTTTGCTCTTAATGGATTAGCTTTTCACCCCATGGCACGTTCCCGTTCAGGATATTACAGCACGATCGAATACATCGGTCCGCGTCCTAGAAAACCGAAAAAACCTAGTTTTTTCGGGGGTTGGGTGATTGTAGTTATCGCGGTTATAGCCGGATTTATTTTCGCTAAGCCTTGGATTGGAACTTTAGTAGCGGCACAAAACGGACCAACAGAAGCTCAAAGTGAATCGCTCATTCGAGAGTTACAAGTGTCTGATCTTATGGGAGATCGCCTTGCGGCAGAAGCGCTCAAGTATGCGAATCGCGGGATTGCCTATGATTCGGCTTACTACGAAATCGCTTACCCCAATGGGGATATTCCTCGCTCAAAAGGGATGGCTGCGGATTTAGTCGTTCGTTGTTATCGTGAAGTTGGTCTGGATCTTCAGCAATTGCTTCATGAAGACATGAAGTTTGATTTTCGCGTCTATCCGCAGTTATGGCAGTCCATGAGTCCTGATGAAAACATCGATCATCGTCGGGTTCCAAACTTGCGCCGTTTCTTTAGCAGCAAGGGCCAAGTTTTAAAAATTAGCCGTGATGAAAAAGATTACCATGTGGGTGACATCGTAGTGTGGGCACTTTCAAACGCGGAGATTCACATTGGGATAGTGGTTCCAGGTCCGGAAGGTAAAAGCGGCTCACCATGGGTCGTGCATCATCCCGCATACGACACTGTGAAATGGGAGAACGCCCTATTTGATTATCAGATTCTGGGCCATTACAGCTATCCGGTCGCAGCCCAATAATGATTTTATGTCGGCTTGAGGTTGGGTTGGATACAACATGGTGGTGAGTTACTTTGAATTTTTTCAGTATGTCGACTTGGCGCCCCATCACTAGATCGCAATTTTGGAGAAGATGGCTTCCTGCGTGGATGGAAACGCCAGTGATTCTGATGTTTTGGACTGCGGTAATGATGTTTCTGGTAGGTCTCGGAGTTGTGTTTTTTTATTATCTGAAAGCCTCTGATTTCGATCTCGATGAAGTTGGTAAACTCCCCAGACAAAATATTTATTATGATCGAAATGGAAAGGTCGTAGACGTTCCAGATCAAGGAGGGAGGAAGATCATCCAGCGTTCAGATATTCCAGATGATTTGGTGAACGCATTGATTGCACGAGAGGACGCCCGATTTTTTGAACATGGAGGAGTAGATGTGAAAGGGTTGGCACGAGCTACGGTTCGTAACATCAAGGATAGAAATTTCACCCAAGGGGCATCCACGTTGACCATGCAGTTGGCTCGGAACACGTTTGAAATGCGTGCGAAATCGCTGCATCGAAAAGCTTTAGAGATCGCCCTGACGTTGAGAATTGAAACACGGTATTCAAAAGATGAAATTCTAACAAATTATCTAAATCGGATTTATTTTGGATCTGGTGCCTATGGAGTCGAACAAGCCGCGCAGACATATTTTGGAAAGCCAACCGCTGATTTACATCCGGGTGAGTGCGCGATGATTGCTGGAATCATACGTGGACCACACATTTTTTCACCGTTGAGAAATCTTCAGGGTGCTATTGAGCAACGTAATCAAACCCTAGCTAGAATGGTGGACGCTGGATATATCACTAAAGAACGTGCGGAGGAGATTAAGGTGATGGCGATTGTTTTGAATGAGAAATCTCTGCAAAATGAAGTGCAACGTTCTTACGCTTTGCTAGCAGTGAAACGTGAGTTGGAGGCAGTGATGGAGAAAGAAAACATCCTACTTAATGGCTTAAAAATTTATACCACTTTGGACATAGGTTGGCAGGCGAGATTGGAGGCGGAGTTGAATCTCGCAGTGAAAGCTTTGGAGAATGAAAAGGGTTGGGAACATAGTAGTCATGTAAAACACGAAACGGGATCGGAAGCTGATTACGTTCAATATGCTGCTGTAACTACAGAAACCAAATCCGGTGAAATCCTAGCGTTGATCGGGGGCAGGGATTTTTCTCATTCAACTTACGACAGAACACACGCGAAGCGTGATCTAGGATCTGCTTTTGAACCCTTTGTAGCTGCTGCAGCAGCAGAGCGGGGGATGCTAGTGTTGGCGGGTAAGCCGGTTCAAACAGGTCGGCAAATTGGTGCGTTGGAAGTGCAACGTTTGGCGAAGCGCTGTGGTATTTCTGGGCCATTTCTCGATACAGAAGATCTGTTCCGTGGTGCGGTTTCAGCGACGCCTATGGAGATGTCAGTTGGTCTGGCAACGCTTGGAAACAACGGGAATAAGCCCCGTCCACATTTGGTTCGTAAGATTACGGACAGCGATGGCAATATAATCTACCAAGCAAAATTGAAAGCTCAGCCAGCGTTATCAAAGTCTGCGGCGGAGGATGCGGTAAGTGTTCTGAAAAACATGTCGGGAACACGCTCGTTCACCGGAGCGACCGGATCTGAGCGAGATGCCTGGGTGATGCGCCTCGGGCCTAGTGGATCGACAGCTATTTGGATTGGTTTCGACACTCCTAAGAAGATCGCTCCAGAGCTACGACTCAATGCGCTCTTGGAAGAATTCGTCAGGCGATTAGGGATTTAAATAAGGTTGGATATTGACGGCTGACTTAGGGATGGGCATGGGTATGACCATGAAACGTTGGTTCTTGTTTTTAGCGATGGCAACGCGTCTGTGCGGGCAGGATTTGAGTGATCAGATTGTGCCCGAGGAAATCAGTAAGTCGGCCGTTGCTGCGGTCGAGGCGCTTGGCAAAGAAGTGGTGCTTGGAAAATACCAAGTGGCGATTGATCGAATGTATCCGCAATGGAAAGAACGCGCCGCTATGCGAATGGGTGGTATGGAAAAGCTAGAGAAGCAATTAGCAGATGTTTCAAAAGAAATGCTCAAACGTGGTATTTCGATTACGGATTTCAAACCACAAGGTAAGTCCCGCGCATTTGAAGTTTATCCAGGCAAGGCTGTTCAGATTGCCGACGGTAAGAAAACGGAAGTGATGCGTTACACAAAATGGTTGGTGCTAGTGCCAACGGTCACTCGCGTCCGTATGTTGATCAAAGGTGATCCCGTGGCGGTGAATTACGAAAGCACAGGATTTCAGGTCGCGATTTCCGACAAGGGCAGCGACGAATGGTTTTTCATCGATGGCTCTGCGGTCACAGTGAATGAATTACGGAGTTTGTTTATCACCTTGCCAGAAAACATAGAGCTGCCACCGCTAGAAAAGAAACAGATCAAATAATTGAACCGCATGTCGAAATCTGAGAAAAAACATAAAACAAAGCTCAACGATCAAGAGCTTTATAAGCATCTTATCAAGTTCTGGAACCGCGCTCAAAGTGATCTCTGTGAAGTACGTGGATCATCGATTCATGGACGAGGCGTTTACGCCACACGCGACATCGCGGCTGAGGAAAGAATTATCGAATATGTAGGTGAACTGATCGACAAGAAAGAAAGCGGCAAACGTGGAACGGTTCAGCATGAACGTTCAGTTAAAAACGGCGATGCAGCGGTGTATATTTTCAATCTGACTGATAAATACGACCTCGATGGCAATGTGCCATGGAACACCGCACGTTTGATCAATCATTCCTGCGAGCCAAATTGCGAGGCATGGATGACGGGTAAGCGAATTTACATTCACGCCTTACGCGACATCAAAGAAGGCGAAGAACTGTCCTTTGATTACGGTTTCGATGTGGAGTGCTATGAGGATCATCCTTGTTTATGTGGACACGACGCATGCGTCGGTTACATCGTCAGCCGTGAGCAATGGTCGATTCTTGAAGAAAAATTAGGACGTGAAAAACATGCTGAGAAAGCGAGCTAAGCTGTGGGCCTGATTGCCAAAGAAACGATTGAGCAGGTATTGGCGGCGACGGATATCGTCGACCTCATCGGATCTTACATCCCGTTGAAACGAGCTGGCACGAGTTACAAAGCGAACTGTCCTTTTCATCACGAGAAATCACCTTCGTTTAACGTCAGTCCAAGTAAGCAGTTTTATCATTGTTTCGGCTGTGGGAAAAGCGGCAACGCGATCGGTTTCGTAATGGATCATGAAGGTTTAGTCTTCATGGATGCTTTAAAGAAATTAGCTGCGAAGGCTGGTGTGCATCTCGAAGAAGAACCCGATGACCCACAGGCACGTGCGGCGAAAAGATCGCGTGGGAGATTGTTAGATTTGCACCGTGAGGCATCGGCATTTTTCCACGAGCTTCTAAAAACCGATCCTAAATGTCAGCATGCGCGGGACTATTTGAAGAGTCGCGGCTTTGGAAAAGAAATGGCAGAGCGTTGGGAAATTGGATGGATGCCAGATAATCCTCAGACCTTTCTCGACTGGGCACGGAGCCGAAATTTCACAGGTAAAGATCTTGTGGCATCAGGCCTGACTTCACTGCGAGATGAAAATAGACCTGCCGCCGGATTGTATGTTCGTTTCCGCGATCGCTTGATGTTTCCGATCCGCAACGAAGTGGGTGATGTCATCGCTTTCAGCGGACGTCAGCTCAAGGATGATCCCAAATCTGGAAAATACATCAACTCACCTGAGACGGATATTTTCAAAAAATCGAATGTGTTATTTGCCTTAGACAAAGCCAAGAAAGCCATTCTCAAGGAAAAGACCGTCATTTTATGTGAGGGTCAGATCGATGCAATTTCTTGCCATGAACGAGGGGTTGATAACGCGATTGCTCCATTGGGTACCGCGTTCACCTCACAACATGCGCGTATTTTAAAACGCTACGCACAAACTGCCGTGTTGTGTTTTGATGCAGATCTAGCTGGTATGAAAGCATGCGAACGCGCCTTTCGTGAACTTACTCCCGAAGGCCTTTCCGTAAAAGTCGTCGAGCTTCCAGCTGGCGATGATCCAGATACATTTCTCAAAGCACACGGCGTTGAAGGATTTCGTAAAGAAGTCGCAGCCGCCCGAGATTTCTTCGATTTTAAAATTGAGTCGGGCAGAAAAAACGGTCGCTTAGAAACTGCAGAAGGCCGGACTGAGATGACTCGTGAGTGCACGGAGTTGCTCGCTGTAATGGGCGATCATGCGGCGCGAGATCAGCAAATCAATGTCGTGGCATCGATGCTTGGTGTCGGTTCTTCCACCCTCAGGCAAAACATTGGTCTCGCTACCCAAAAAGCCAAAGCCATGGCAGAGCGCACGCTTAATCGTGATGACTCGAAACAGCTCGAGGAGGTTTCCATCCAAGCCGTGCCGCTCGATCGCACCGTTGGATATCTGTGTCACCTAGCCCTAACATCCGCTCCCGCCCAACACTTTTTAAATGAGCAATTCGAAACTCTACACGTAGCGAAAGCATGGGTGGAGGGAATTGGTCTGTTAGAGAAAATTTTAGCCGCAGCTCCGGATCCCGAATCGAATGCTGCGGTCAACGCCTTCGTTTCGAGTTTGCGTAAAAGCGAACAATTAGCGCTCCACAAAGAAATGGGTGTCGAAATTAAAACGGATAACGGCCTCCAATCCGCCGAACAAGCACTAGGCATGCTGTCTTCTATTGTTCTTCAAAAGCGTGATGCTGCAGTAAAAGCCGCTTTGAATGAGCCCGGCCTATCAGTCGAACGCATGAAAGAACTGCTCGAAGAAGCTAAAGAAATCGCAGGCTTACTCCGCTGGACCGGCCGCTCGCTTTACGACGACGAACTTCCGCAAGAAACCAAAAAGGCCGAGAAGAAGCCTTGGGAGAAGTGGAAGAAGTGATCAATCGAGCAAAGTGGTCCGCGTGAAGAGGGGGATCACGTGGATTCCGCGCGCTTCGATGGCTTCGCGGCCGCCTTCTTCGCGGTCGACCAGGACGATGGCGAATTTGACGTGACCACCTTCGCGTTCGATCGCGTCGATGGCTTTCAGAGTGGATCCACCGGTGGTGATGACATCATCGACGACGATCACATTTTGGCCGGGGGCAAAATTGCCTTCGATTTGTTTTCCGGCGCCGTGACCTTTGGGTTCCTTGCGAACTGTAAAAACTTGGAGCGCTTCATCGGGATGCTGGCGGGCGGAGGCCATGCCGATGGCGAGTGAGATGGGATCGGCTCCAAGGGTCATGCCGCCGATGGATTGGATGGAAAGTTTTTCTGAATGGATTTTGGAGCGAACCGCGTGCCAACCGAGGTCACCGATCATGGCTGCGCCGAAAGGATCGAGGGCTGTGACGCGGCAATCGATGTAGAGATCCGATTGTTTTCCTGAGGCTAGGGTGAAAGTTCCGGTGCGGACGGATTTCTTGAGAAGTAGGGCTTTGAGCTCGGCGGTGGTTTGAAGCATGGGGGAAGAGTTTCGCTTTCTCGGAAAAGATTCAACCGCGAATCGGATTTTTGAGGAAATTAAGGCAAAGAAATTCGGGTTTTTTCTCATCTCCAGCTTGCCACGGGACTGGGTAAGCCTAGGTTTGTGTCAGACACACACATGAAGATCTGGTTAGACGGCAAGTTGGTAGATGAGCAGGACGCGAAAATTTCGGTTTTCGATCACGGTTTATTGTATGGAGACGGAGTATTTGAGGGCATTCGTTTTTACAACGGACGCATCTTCCGTTTGGAAGAGCACATTCATCGATTGTTCGATTCTGCGAAAGCGATCTTGCTTAACATGCCGTGGACGCAGGAGGAGGTATGCAAGTTCACTTGTGAAACCGTCGCGGCGAATGGATTGAGAGATGGATACATACGTTTGGTGGTCACTCGCGGTGCGGGTGAGCTGGGCTTGAATCCTTATCTCTGCCCGAAAGCATCGATGTTCATCATTGCATCGACGATTAAACTTTATCCCGAAGAACATTATCAAAAAGGCTTGGCCGTGATCACTTGTGCAACCCGCAGACCCGCACCAGGAGCGATGATGCCCCAAGTAAAAAGCCTGAACTATTTGAACAACGTGATGGCCAAGGTGGAGGCGATCCAAGGTGGCGCGCTCGAAGCGGTGATGCTCAACGAGCAGGGCTACGTTGCCGAATGCACGGGTGATAATATTTTCATCATCAAAAACGGTGAACTCATCACGCCTCTTATTTCCGATGGTGCGTTGGATGGAATCACCCGCTCGGTGATTTTGGAAATTGCTCACAAGATCGGGGTGAAAGTCGTGGAGCGTTCGATGACCCGCTACGACATTTTCATTTCGGATGAATGTTTCTTAACCGGAACAGCGGCTGAAGTGATTCCTGTGGTATCGTTGGATCGACGCGTGATCGGCGATGGCACGCCCGGTCCATTGACGAAAAAGTTCCTTTCAGAGTTTCATGAGCTTGCCAACAACACCGGAACTCCGTTTGGATGATAGATATTGGATTCGATAAACCATGAAGTGTGATTACTGCGATAAAAAGGCGACGGTGTTTCTCACCCAGCTCGCGGAAGGACAGATGAAAAAAGTCTGTCTCTGTGAGAGTTGTGCCAAAGAGCGCGGTGTCACGGATCCTACAGGATTCTCGATGGCTGAAATGTTGTTGGGAAATTTTCAAAAAGCCGTGACGGGGGCGGTTTCGACACCAAACACCGTCAAGCCGATGGGCTCTGGAAAGAGTTGCCCGCAGTGCGGATTTTCCATGGAGGATTTTCAGAAAGTCCGGCGTTTTGGTTGCGCGAATTGCTACAAGGTTTTTGCGAGCGAGTTAACGCCGATGCTGAGAGGCATGCACAAAGGCGCGACCCATGTTGGGAAAGTTCCTGAGGGTTTGATCGAAACGCATTTCAGGATTCAACGAATTGAAGAACTTCAGGGAAAACTTGAAGAAGCGATCGCATCGGAGAGTTACGAAGAGGCCGCAGATATCCGTGATGAAATCCGCAAGCTGGATGAAACGGGGGTGGTAAAATGATGCGGTTTTCGACATTGTTGAAGCATCCTGCTGACTGGATGATTGGCTCGGACGAAGCTCACAGCGCGGTGATTACCTCGCGGATTCGACTTGCGAGAAATTTACGCGGACACCCGTTTCCGGGTTGGGCAAAGAAAAGTGAGCGCTCGGCGATTTTGGATATCATTCGTCCGGCAGTGGAAGATTTGCCACCGATGAAAGATGGGTTTTCCCGTGAGCTTGGCGAGTTGAGCTCAGTGCAAAAGCAGGTCTTGGTTGAGCGACATTTGATTTCTCGAGAGCATGCCGCGCGAACCGATGGCTCGGGCGCGGTGATTGAACGAAGGCAGAGTTTTTCCATCATGCTCAATGAGGAAGATCATTTGCGGATGCAATCGATACGTCCCGGGCTGCGGCTCACGGAAGCTTACGAGGCGCTAAATGATTTAGACAGCGAATTGGAGCAAACACTCGAATACGCATTTGATCCGCAACTTGGATATCTCACAACTTGCCCGACAAATCTCGGAACAGGCATGCGAGCATCCGCAATGTTGCATCTGCCGGCATTGGTGTTGAGCGATCAGATCGGACAAGTCCTGCAAGCAGTCAATAAGATCGGGCTCGCAGTGCGCGGCTTGTATGGTGAGGGCACGGAATCGCTGGGAAACCTTTATCAAATTTCCAATCAATCGACCCTTGGTGAGAGCGAAGAAGCGATCATCAGTCGCTTGGAGCGGGTGATTTCACAGGTCGCGAGCCACGAGCAGAATGCACGCGAGAAGCTCATGGAAGATGATCCGGATATGGTGGCGGACAAAATCGGCCGTGCCTACGGGGTTTTGCGTCATGCTTACCTCATCGATTCCAAAGAGGCGCTCAATCATCTTTCTTTGCTGCGGCTTGGCGGAAATCTAGGATTTTTCCCAAAACAAACCGTGAATCTGTGCGATTCTTTACTGATGGATATCCAACAAGCGCACTTGCAGCTTCATGCGGGAATGAAACTTTCCCCTGAACATCGGGATTCAATCCGTGCAGAAATTTTACGCTCTCGTTTGCAATCCCTAAATTCTCCAGATAACTTTTCATCAAATCATAAAACCCTCCGACCTGATGAAGGCGGTAACCTAGATTAAATCATGAATAATTTCACTCCCAGAGCGCAACAAGTCTTAGCCTTGGCAAGAAAAGAAGCGGATCGATTCAACCACGCATACGTCGGCACCGAGCATCTGCTTCTGGGTCTGATCAAGCTTGGCCAAGGCGTAGCGGTCAATGTGCTTGAGCGCATGGGTCTTGAACTTGATGCCGTGCGGTTGGAAGTTGAAAAAGAAGTCGGTTCAGGTCCTCCACAGAAAAGCCCTGGCAACATTCCTTACACGCCGCGCGTGAAAAAAGTTTTGGCATTGGCCAACAAAGAAGCCAAAGCGCTTAATCATTCTTACGTCGGAACTGAGCATCTTCTGTTAGGTTTGCTCCGCGAAGGCGAGGGCGTTGCCGCTCGTGTTTTGAAACGACTCGATGTCGATATCCAACGCACCCGCAACGAGATTCTTGCAGAGATCGATCCTAATTTCTCACCTGAGGATATGGATGACGATGATGAGGACGACGATGATGACATGGGTGTCTTCGAAGATGAGGCGGAGAACCAAGCTGAAGCAGGTCCGCAAGAATCCGCTGAAGCAAAAACCAAGACCCCAGCACTCAAAGCATTTGGTCGTGATCTTACCAAGCTCGCGCAAGAAGGCGGACTCGATCCGGTGATCGGCCGTGAATCTGAGATCGAGCGCGTGATTCAAATTCTCTGCCGTCGCACAAAGAACAATCCGGTGCTGATCGGTGAAGCAGGTGTGGGTAAAACCGCAATCGTCGAAGGTCTTGCTCAAGAGATCGTGAGTGGCAACGTTCCGGAGCTTCTGCGTGACAAAAAAGTGATCACTCTTGACCTCGCACTTATGGTCGCTGGCACCAAATACCGCGGTCAATTCGAGGAGCGTATCAAAGCGGTCATGGATGAAATCCGCAAAGTGAAGAACGTGATTTTGTTCATTGATGAACTTCACACAATCGTGGGAGCAGGTTCTGCCGAAGGAGCTATGGATGCTTCTAATATCATTAAGCCGGCACTCAGTCGTTCCGAGTTGCAGTGCGTTGGCGCGACCACACTCAACGAGTATCGAAAATACATCGAAAAGGACTCCGCGCTGGAGCGTCGTTTCCAACAGGTAAAAGTCGACGAACCATCGGTGGCCGATGCAATTCTGATTCTGCAAGGCCTGCGTGATAAATATGAATCTCACCACAAGGCGAGTTACACCCAAGCGGCGATCGAGGCTTCAGTGAAACTGACCTCGCGTTACCTGACCGCACGTTTCCTTCCCGATAAAGCAATCGATGTCTTAGATGAAGCTGGTGCGAGAGCACGGATCGGCACCATGACTCGTCCGCCATCGATTAAGGAAGCGGAGAAGAAGATTGAGGAAATCAATAAGCTCAAAGTTTCGGCGATTGCTGAACAGGATTTTGAAAAAGCGGCTGCGCTGCGTGACGATGAGAAGAACGCGAAAAAGGCACTTGAGGACACCATCAAAGACTGGCGTGCATCGTCTGAAGAAAAAATAGTGATCGTGGATGATGAAGACATCATGGCGGTCGTTTCCAAATGGACGGGTGTTCCATTGAAACGCATGGAGCAGAAGGAAACCGAGAAGCTGCTCAAGATGGAAGACGAATTGAAAAGCAGCGTGATCGGCCAAGACGAAGCGGTCATTGCGATTTCCAAAGCGCTGCGTCGTTCGCGTGCGGACCTGAAAGATCCTAAACGTCCGATTGGTTCATTTCTTTTCCTCGGCCCAACCGGTGTTGGTAAAACCTATCTCGCGAGAAACCTTGCGGAATTCATGTTCGGCGACAAAGAGGCGCTGATCCAAATCGACATGTCAGAATACATGGAGAAATTCACTGCTTCGCGTTTGATTGGATCGCCTCCGGGTTATGTCGGTTACGAAGAAGGCGGTCAGCTTTCTGAGGCCGTGCGTCGTCGTCCTTACTCGGTGGTGTTGTTCGATG
>JANMGO010000112.1:0-13069 GCA_031374665.1 Akkermansiaceae bacterium
GTCGCGCTTGCGAAAATCGCCAACGATCCCGAGCAATACAAAATTGTCCTGCCCGTGATCGTCGATCAAGCAGCCTCCTTCCGTGTCGAATCGTCCACCACTCGAGCTTCCGCTGCGATTGCCGAAGCGATGAAGGACGCCAGTCCCAACGTGAAGGAATTTGCCTCGTCACTCATGCAGAAAACCTTCTCCGAGATTCCTTCCGTCATCAAGGAACCCAACACCGGGGCTTTGATCTCCAGTGCGTCTTCGACCATTCGTTCCAGGTTCGGATCGATCTTGCAACTGCTGCCGGATGGTGAGGAGTTTGTGAAGACAGTGCCCAGAACCACTTTGAAATCCTTCCTCAGCGGCAAGGATTCCGACATGTACGTTTACAGCGGCAAACTCACACCTAACAAGGAACTCATGGGCAAGTGGGCGTGGTGTATCTATCCTCAGCCTAACAAGCCTTCCGAGGTTGAGCCTTATATTGAAAGCTGGGTCAATCCCAAGAATGGCTCGGCACCCTCTCAGATTATCGAAAATCCCAAGGACACCATCGAAATTCTCCCGGACGGCAAAATCGGACAATCGAACTATTTCAGAGGATACTTCTGGTCGGGGGACATGATGATAGCCCTGCATGAAGATCAGGCACTGAAGATGGAGCTGCGAACCATCGGAGGGAGGGAGTTCCTCATAATCGAAAGAGGCGGTTTCAACACCCCGCCCACCAGCGACGATGAAGTTAAAATTCCCAAGGACTGGCATTGCGGCTACCACGTCTATGTGAGGCAGTGACCATTCCGCACGGACTAGCCTTCCGATCAAAAAAACACCACTTCAGAGGCTTGTATTGATCTACATCACGAAAGGATGATAAATTTACTAACGACTTCGGCTAAAGCGTATGGCTTGAGTTTGCTTCTAACCATTTCCAATCCATTCACGGTTCGATTCTCTTTTGCATTTCTGATGTGCCTTTTTTTGGCATATCCGTCTCTGGGGATTGCTCAGGAAAGTGCAGTTCAAGTCTTCTCTGATTCAAAGTTGGATCTACGCCTTGAGCGCGACCGTGCGAAGGCTGTCCAGAGGCTGAAGGAGATCGAGCGCGGCGTGGAACTGCGCACCCGCGTCAAGGCTGCGAGACTTGGCCTACAAATGCGGATCAAGAAGCCAAACGGCGTTGTCATGGAGATCCTGGATTTCAAGGGAGATGAGCCCGTCTATGCATCTACACGCAATGCTGACGCTGCCATTTCCACAGGAGCCAATGTCGTCCAGGCATCGCCGTATTCTCTGGATGGAGCGGATTTGATGGTGGGGATCTGGGATGCAGGGTCGGTGCGGGCGACACATCAGGAGTTTAGCAATGGAAGCCGTGTGACCGTGATCGATGGCAGCGCCGCCGATGATCATGCCACGCACGTCGGTGGCACCCTGGCGGCACAAGGCACGCGTGCGAGTGCGAAAGGCATGGCTCCGTCCGCGCTGCTCCGCTCTCACAGCTGGAATGGCTACATCAGCGAAATGACCGCCGCAGGTGCCACGACTGCCAATCAACTGGCCACGAGAATCTATGTCTCCAACAACAGCTGGGGCTATGACGAAGGATGGTTTGACAATGTATGGAAAGGCAATGGCACTGACGCATCTGCTACCGAGCATGAGTTTGGTCAGTATGAGATCACTGCACGCGACTTGGATAGCAATCTCGCCGCCACTCCCTACCACCTGGTTTTCTGGGCGATTGGAAATGATGGCAACGACAATCCGCCTGCTGGGCAGAATGTGACCATCGGCACCACGACGGTCGCCTACAACCCGGCTCTTCACCCGCCTGGCGATGGAGCTTATCGCAATGGTTTTGATACCATCACGGCGCATGGACTGGCTAAGAACATCATCTCCGTGGCTTCTGTAGGCGATGCCGTCACCGCAGGTGTGCGTGATCCATCAAAAGCGGGCTACGATGCGCTAAGCTCGGCTGGGCCGACCGATGACGGACGCATCAAGCCCGACCTTGTGGCGAATGGGGTGGGTCTTTCTTCCGCGGGATCGGCCAGTGACACGGGTTACACCACGAAATCGGGAACGAGCATGGCCTCACCGAATGCCGCTGGCTCGGCGCTGCTGGTGGTGGATCAATACAAGCGCCTGTTTAATAGCGCTATGCGTGCCAGCACGCTGAAGGCCCTGCTGATCCACACGGCGACCGATCTCGGTAATCCGGGTCCAGATTACAAACATGGCTGGGGACTGGTGGATACCCAAAAAGCCGTCGATCTGGTGCGTGACCATCATGCGAATCCGGCAAAGAACCGACTGATCGAAAATGATGTCACAAGCACGATCACCACGCGCACGCACTCCTTTCTGTGGGATGGCGCATCGCCATTGACGGCGACGCTCTGCTGGGCTGATCCGGCTGGAACTGCGACTGCTGCCAATGATTCCCGCACTCCGGTCTTGGTGAATAATCTCAATCTCAAACTCATCGCGCCGAATGGGCTGGAGTATTACCCTTATGTGATGCCGTTTGTCGGCCAATGGACCGTCGCCTCAATGAACGAGAACGCCAGCTTTGGCATCAACAACACGGACAATGTGGAAAGCGTCTGGATTCCGACCCCGGGGCAAACAGGCACCTGGATCGCTGAGGTTTCCTACGCTGGACCGCTCACGGGAGCTAGTCAGAACTATGGATTGATCGTTTCAGGCGTCACTGACAATGCGAACCTCGTCGATCTGCGCTTTCCAGCAGGTGGCGAAACCTTCGAGCAGGGCCTGAGCTATGAAATCCGCTGGGCCTCAAATGTCGCAGGCAATGTCACGATCACGCTTTGGAAGGGCGGCGCTTTGCATAGCACCCTGGCGGCAGGCACCGCGAATGATGGCTCATTTACCTGGGCGGTTCCGACCTCTTTACCGATAGCCACGGACTATTCCATCCGCGTGGAAAGTACGACCACGCCAGCGCTCATGGAGACCGGCGGCAGCTTCAGCGTCCTCGCTGATCCTTGGGCATCGCTCGGCGTCGCTTTAGACAATACCAACATCCGCTGGAGGAGCGATGGCACGGCCCCTTGGTTCTCACAGACGGCGATCACGAATGATGGAGTCGATGCTGCACGCAGTGGTGCGCTGCCGAATGATAGCAATAGGCACATGAGCCGCTTCTTCACCACGCTCGAGGGACCCGGAACCCTCACTTATCGGCACAGGGTCTCATCGGAAGCGGGCTACGACTTTCTCTACTTCCGCCTTAACGGCTCCGTTATAGGTGCCCGCATCTCGGGCGAAGTTGCCTGGGAGATGCGTACCGTGAGCCTCCCTGCGGGAATGAATGCCGTGGAGTGGAGCTATGAAAAAGATCCCGTCTACACCAGCGGCAGTGATGCCGCCTTTGTGGATCAAGTGACCTACACCAAGTCAGCCACGCCGAAGCTCCAGGTGGAGAGAGTGGCCAATGTGCCGCTCATCGATGGTGCGCACATGCAGCACTTCGGCTTTGTGACCACTGGTGCGTCATCATCGCCATTGACCATCACGATTCGTAATACGGGCAATGCGAGCCTCAGCGGTTTGAGCTTGGCGAAAAAAGGCCCAGCAGCAGCCGACTACACCGTGGGCACGTTGGGAGCCACCACGCTCGCTGCGGGAGCTACGACGACTTTCACCATCACCTTTGCTCCATCTGCTTTCGGCATGCGAGCCGCTGATCTGGAAGTGCTGAGCAATGACACGGTGACTGGCACCTTTGACATGGACCTAGTCGGCAGCGGTATCGCCACGGGCCTTACCGTGAACTCGACCGCTGGCCTCGTCTCGTCAGGGGATTTTGGCGGTCCCTTCACCCCTTCATCCATCACCTACACACTGAGTAACATCGCAGCGACACCGGTGAACTGGACAGCCAGCAAGACGATGAACTGGGTGACTCTCTCCGCCGCATCCGGTACCCTCAATGCAGGCGCAAACACGACCGTGACAGTTTCCATCAACAGCAACGCCAATGCGCTCACATCAGGCACCTATCTGGATACGGTGACTTTCTCAGACATCGCCAAGCCGAGCGCTAATCAGACGAGATCGGTGAATCTGACCGTCAACAAGTCCTCCCAAACCATTACCTTTGCCGCCTTGGATCCCGTCCTCAATGATGCGGCACCATTTTCACTCTCGGCGACAGCCAGCTCAGCATTGCCAGTCTCCTACACTAGCTCGAATCCATCAGTGGCGCAGGTTTCAGGCAATACCGTGACAATCTTCGGCGTCGGCACCACCTCGATCACGGCCTCACAAACTGGAAATACCAGCTTCCATCCGGCGAGTCCCGTTTCCCAGACTCTTTCTGTGAATCGGGCAAACCCACTCGCCATGGCGGGTGGTCCCTACACGGTTGTCATTGGTCAGTCCCTCTCTTTGAGCGGCACTGGATCGCAGCCTTCATTCGGGGCCAGCGTCTCTGCGCATTCATGGGATTTAAATAATGACAACACTTTCGGAGATGCCATAGGGGAAACTCCCGTTGCTTTGGAATACAACACCTTGCTGGCGACCTGGGGCATGGTCGTGGGCACCAATACGATTCAACTTCGCGTCACCGATTCATCAGGTAAAACATCCACCGCATCCGTCAGCGTGCGCCTCGTTTCTACTCTCACCTGGGATGCAAACCATACTGCCGCAAATCAAACAGATGGAGCGGGTGCTTGGCTTAACGCTAACCAATGGTGGGATGGTCTCGGGAACCAGACTTGGTCACCAGGAGCATCCGCCAACTTTGGAAACTCCGGTATCGGCGGTGCGGTTACACTTGCCAGCCCGACGACGGTGGGATCGCTCACGTTCAGCACATTCACCGGAACTTACACGCTGGGCACGTCAGGCCAAGCCATCACCGTTCATGGAGGATTCACCAACAACTCGGCCACCGGTGTGGTTTCACTCACCGCAAGCCCCATCACGCTAGGAGCTAGTCAGACGTGGGCAAACAACTCTTCAGGCACCACGCTCGCACGCAGCGGAGTGGACACAGCTGGATACACCCTTACAATTGCTGGCACGGGAGGAACCTCCTTCGACGCTACGACCAGTGTCATCTCAGGCGCTGGTGGTTTAACTAAGAATGGCATAGGACGCATGGTGCTCGGTGCATCTGGCAGTATTCCTGCCCACAGCTACACCGGGACGACCACACTTAATGGTGGCACCACGATGGTATCTAGCAACAACTTCGGACCGGGGAACTTGGTGCTCAATGGCGGTGTAGTGGAGAGTTATTGGGCGACGAACTTCATCCGTGCTCTCGGCACCGGCATTGGACAGGTGCAGATCATCGGTGGAGAGAGCGGCTTTAGCCTAAATGGAGCCACCGGAGTCAGTGTGATCCTCGGGAACAACGCCACCAATGAAGCCGTTTGGGGCACGGCCACCTTCAATCCCAGCTCGCTCGTGCTCCAGGCTCAATCCGCACAAGCAAACGCGACTCTGAACTTCCAGAACCGTATTGACCTCAATGGTGCCACCCGCACGGTCCGCTCTAACGGAACCAACACGGGCGTGACAGCGACCCTCAGCGGGTTGATTCGCAATACCTCCACTACTGCCGCTGGCCTCATCAAAACTGGCACTGGCCTCATCAATCTCAATGGAGCAAATACCTACAACGGCGGCACCACCGTCCAAGCGGGCACGCTCCAGCTTAACAACGCCTCCGCCCTGGGCTCCACCAGCGGACCTCTGACGGTCAACGCTGGCCTGCTCAACCTCAATAACCAGACGGTTTCCATCGGCAACCTCACCGGCACTGGCGGCACCATCGCCAACAACGGCAACGCCGCCAGCACCCTCACCATCGGCTCGGGCAGCGGTAGCGGCGGAGTTTATCAGGGCGTCATCGCCAACAACACCAATGCCGGCACCGGCACCGTCGCACTCACCAAAACCGGCACCGGCACCATCACCCTCGCGAACTCCAACACCTACACCGGAGCTACCCTCATCAACGGCGGCGGCACGCTAGTCATCATCGGAGCCACCCAGGCCACCACGGCGGTTACTTTTGCCGCTAACAGCTCACTCGGTCTCGTCATCGGTTCGCCCGTCACCGCCGCTGGAGCTGCGGTGAGTCTCGCCAATGGCACGGTAACCGTCACCGGCACGCCAAGTGCTCCAAGTCATGTCCTTCTAACGGCCCTGTCCATCGCTGGCACGCCGATCCTCGCCAGCCCTGTTCCCGGCTACGAACTCCTGGTCGTCGGAAACCAACTCCAACTCAACCAAATCGTCGTCCAGGACCCCTATGCCCTCTGGGCCGTCGGCGGCGTTGCTTTCAATGCCGATACCAATGGCGACGGCGTTTCCAACGGCTTGGCCTGGCTGCTCGGCGCTGCCAATCCATCCGGAAATGCCATCAATAAACTTCCCACAGCCATCCGCAACGGTGCCTACCTGCGCATCACCTTTCGTTGCCTCAAATCCACCAAACGCGGCACAGCACAGGTGAAAGTGCAATCCAGCAATGACCTCGGCGCATCCGATCCGTGGACCAGCCACGAGGCGGCAGTACCCGATGCGGACGGCACCGTCAATGGTGTGATCTTCGACACCACCGATGACGGCGACTACATCAACGTGATCGCGGACATCCCGGCCCCTAGCTCCAAGCTCTTCGGCCGCCTGAGCGGAGCGAGTGCGCCGTAGTCATCCCGCGTTCTCCAGAAAGCCACATCCGTCATCAACCCCCTTTTCCCCTTCCCAGACCGGATCTCCAGTGTATCCTCCTCGCTAGGTGAAAATACTGAGTGATTCATCACAAGGGGACGGACAATTTTACTACATGCCGACGAGGGCGTCGGCGATCCCAGCTACGGGGGAAATAAACTGCCAAGCGTACAATTTCATTGGGGGGCTAAGCTTTTAGCATTCCGTGAGAGACTGGATGGCTAAAAGTCTTATTGCTGCAAGATTTACAGGTTGATTTGTGTATGCTTCGTGGCTTTCTACAACATTCACTTCGATCAATGAATCACTTCAGATCCATCCATTTCCTCGCCATTGCGGCTCTCACATTGCCTGTCGCGGCTGAAGTGGATTTTGCGCATGAAGTTGTGCCGCTCATCCAGAAACATTGCATTGAGTGTCATACTGGGGCGAAAGCAAAGGGAGGACTTTCGATGGATACCAAAGCACTGCTACTCGAAGCAGATGTGATTGAACTCGGTAAGCCGGAGAAATCGTTAATGATCGATGTCGTCACAACATCGGATCCGGATGACAAGATGCCACCTCCGGAGAAAAAGAAAGCCGCGCTGAATACTAAAGAGGTCGATGTTTTGAAGCGCTGGATTTCTGCAGGCGTTCCGTGGACAGAGGGATTCACCTTCGCCAAAGAACGATACGAGCCACCATTGAAGCCACGTATTGTCACTCTTCCGAAAGGTCCTGCGGGCGCAAATCCTATCGACCTCATCCTCACGGAGCATTTCAAAAAACAAAAACAGAAATTCCCCGACCCTGCTGATAACGCGACGTTCCTACGTCGGGTGAGTGCTGATTTAAACGGGCTCCCACCAAGCGCGGAGGCGTTGGCAAAAACCGCCTCATCTTCGACCTTTAATAAAACCCAGGTGGTGGATGAGTTGCTCGCAAATAAAGAAGCCTATGCCGTGCATTGGATGACATTTTGGAATGACCTCCTGCGCAATGAATATGCAGGAACAGGCTTCATTACCGGCGGCCGCAAACAAGTCACCGCATGGCTTTATCCATCGCTGTTAGAAAACAAACCCTACAACACCTTCGTCACCGAACTCGTCGCGCCGGTCGCTAACTCAGCGGGATTTATCGACGGCATTGAGTGGCGCGGTGAAGTCAACGCCAGCCAGACCACCGCCGTCCAGTTTTCCCAGAACGTTTCCCAGGTTTTCATGGGCATCAACATGAAGTGCGCGTCTTGCCACGATAGCTTTGTGGATCGCTGGACTTTGAAAGAAGCTTACGGCTTGGCTGCGATTTATTCGGAAAAACCATTGGAGCTAACTCGTTGCGATAAGCCAACTGGTGAAAAAGCCGTCGCCGCATGGTTGTATCCCGAACTCGGACAGATCGATGCAGCCAAACCCAAGCCTGAGCGACTCAAGCAACTCGCCGGTTTGATCACGCATCCTGAAAACGGTAGAATGCAGAGAACGCTCGTGAACCGCTTGTGGAAACAAATGATGGGACGTGGTATCGTTCATCCGGTCGATGCGATGAACACTGAGCCATGGAATGAGGATCTGTTAGATCTGCTTGCGAATCACCTCGTCGCTTCCAATTATGATATGAAAGCAGTGATCCGCTTGATCGCGACCTCTAAAATTTATCAAGCCCGTGCCGATGTGATTGATGATGAAAGCAAAACCTACGTCTTTGACGGACCCGTCCGTAAACGCATGACAGCTGAACAATTTATCGATACGGTTCGTACGGTTGTCGACGTTTGGCCGCAGCCGGATAAAAATGCTTTCAAAGTCGCAACCGGACAGGGAGGACAACTCGAAGTGGTCATGAAAACTCACGCATTGCCAAAATGGGATGACAGGCCAATCCGCACCGCCTTCGTTCAGCGCGATTCATTGCAAGCAGTGCTAGGCCGACCTAACCGCGAACAAGTCGTCACTTCAAGACCCGACCAGTTGACTACGCTTGAAGCGATCAATCTCGCAAACGGCCCCGAGCTTGCCGGCCTGATTCGTGAAGGCGCTCAGAAGATTGGGAAAGTTGCCGATTCAAAATCATGGGTTTCGCAAATCTACGAGGCATCGTTAAGCCGCAAGCCAACGACTAGTGAAATGGATGTCTCACTGATCATGTTAGGCGCGAATCCACAACCCGAGCAGGTTGAAGATTTGTTGTGGTCGATTTTTATGCTCCCCGAATTTTTCTACATCAACTAAGACGATGAACTCCGAAACTTGGTATAACGAAAGTCTCCCTGAACAATCTCGCCGCAATTTCTTGCGGATGATTGGTGCATCCACTGCGGCTACCTTTCTTGGCGGAGCACCGCGTGCGATGGCGTCCGATAAGCTCAAACATCCCGCAGCCAAAGCAGATGCCTGCATTCTACTCTGGATGGCCGGCGGTATGGCATCGCCTGAAACCTTCGATCCAAAAGCTTACCTGCCGTATGAGGTCGGCACTCCGGTTGAAAAAATCATCAGCACCTTCCCCGCGATCAATACCGCGGTGGATAACATCAAAATTTGCCAAGGTTTGGAAGGCATCGCCAGCGTGATGGATCGAGCGACTTTGATCCGCTCGCATGTCCAGGCGGATCTCGGCAGCATTTTGCACTCGCGTCATCAGTATCACTGGCACACGGGTTACGTTCCGCCGCAAACCGTCGCCGCGCCGCACATCGGTGCGTGGATGGCGAAAGTGTTAGGCGGTCGCAACGCGGTGATGCCGCCCTTCATCAACATCGGCCAACGTCTCGAAGGTTTCGGTGAAAGCGAAGAGGTTAAAGCATTCACCACCGCAGGATTTTTCGGCAGCGAATTTGGCCCAATGAATCTGCCTTACCCGGATCAAGCATCACAAGCTGTGCAACCTCCAGGCGGTATGTCTGCGGATCGTTTCGCGAAGCGCTACAAAGCTCTGGAAGCCCTGCTCAAACATTCACCGCGCTCCGGCGAACTCAGCGATTATCATCAGGAATCCATGCTGCGTTCCTTGGATAACGCACATCGCTTGCTCGGATCGAAAGAGCGTGAGGCATTCGATTTAACCAAAGAGAAGAAGGAAGTGTTCGACGAATACAACACAGGTCGCTTCGGCCAAGGTTGTTTGCTGGCGAGAAAATTAGTAGAAAACGGCGCGCGTTTCGTAGAAGTGACCACCGAATACGAACCGTTTCTGCATTGGGATACACACGAAAACGGTCACACCACCGCCGAGAAAATGAAAAACCAGATCGACCGCCCGATCACACGTTTGATCAAGGATCTCGAAGAAAGAGGATTGTTAGATCGCACCTTGGTGATCGTCGCCAGCGAGTTCAGTCGCGACATGATGATCGAAGGTGTTCCGGGATCGTCCGCGAAAGATCAGTCCCGCGCGAAAACCGATGTGCTCAAGGAAATGAAACACTACGGCCTGCATCGCCATTTCACCGGTGGATCATCGGTTCTGATGTTCGGTGGCGGCACCAAAAAAGGTTTCCTCTACGGCGCAACCGCCGATCAGCGCCCATGCTTGGCTGACAAGCCGGTGACGATCGAAGATCTCCACGCAACCATCTTCACCGCCATGGGCATCAGCCCGAAAACCGAATTCGATATCGAGAATCGTCCGTTCTACGCAACGAAAGACGGCTTGGGTAAACCGGTGATGGATATTTTTTCCTAACACTCCACCACGTTAACCGCGAGTCCACCTCTTGAGGTTTCCTTGTATTTAGTTTTCATATCCTGACCGGTGGACATCATGGTTTGGATCACTTTGTCCAAGGAAACGTAGTGAGATCCTTTGCTGTTTAATGCGAGACGTGAGGCATTGATGGCTTTCACGCTGCCCATTGCGTTTCGCTCGATGCATGGGATTTGCACAAGGCCGCCAATCGGATCACAAGTTAGACCGAGGTTATGCTCCATTCCGATTTCCGCTGCGAACTCCACTTGTTGCGGGGTCCCTCCAAGAAACTCAGCGAGAGCTCCTGCTGCCATGGAACAAGCGACGCCAACCTCGCCTTGGCAACCGACATCAGCTCCGGAGATGGATGCGTTTTTCTTGTAAAGCGTAGCGATCGCTCCGGCTGTTAGAAGAAATCGATGAACGCCATCCGGATACGGCGATTTCCGAAATCGCACAGCGTATTCCAAAACCGCTGGGATGATCCCAGCAGCACCGTTGGTGGGAGCGGTCACGACTCTGCCACCGGCGGCGTTTTCCTCATTCACGGCTAGCGCAAAAAGATTCACCCAATCGAGCACAGCGAGCGGATCGCCGGATGATTCTTGTTCTACACTGAGCAAGTGCCGATGCAGATCTTTTGCGCGGCGATTGACTTTCAGTCCGCCGGGTAGGATGCCGCTCGTGGAAATCCCGCGCTTGATGCAGCCGCGCATCGCGGCCCAGATCGCATCGAGTTGGGCACGGGTTTCGGCTTCGGGGCGGTATGCTGCCTCATTCGCCAGCACGAGATCCGAGATTGATAGCTTGTTGTCCGCGCAGTGCAGCAACAGGTCTTTGGCTTTATCGAAGGGGAAAGGCACCACCGTGGATTCCTTTGTGGTGGTTTTCTCCCAATCATTGTCGCTGATAATGAAACCACCACCGAGAGAGTAGATCACATCCTCCGCAACGATTTCACCTGATTCATTCAGCGCAGTAAACTGCATCCCGTTTGGATGGCGAGGCAAGGCCTTCATGCGATTGAAATCGAGATCTTTGGACGCATCAAAAGCGATCTCTCGGCCATCAGGTAACCGCAGCGTTCCTGAATCTCGTATCCCATCGAGTATTCCTTGCATGAGATCGACGTTCACACTCTCTGGGGATTCTCCTGTGAGACCGAGGATGATCGCACGGTCGCTGCCGTGTCCTTTGCCGGTCGCGGCTAAGGATCCATAAAACTTGCAGTGAACTTGAGCGACGGCTTTATCCTTCAGTGAGTGAGCAAAAATGCACGCCGCACGCATCGGCCCGACCGTGTGAGACGACGACGGCCCAATTCCTATCGAGAAGAATTCGAGAATCGAAAAACTCCGCTTCGGGGTAGATGTGGATTCGGAGCTTTTGGGCATCGGTTACGAAATTAGATCAGCATGCTAACTGATGCAGATTCCATTCCAAGCAGGGAATAAACAAGGAGGGGCGGAATCCTGCCGCCCAATAAGTGACGGATTCTCAAAACGAAAGGAACCGCGATTTTCGGTGGGTAGTTGCATCACTCTTGAACCACCTATTTTCCCTTGGTGTGACTGGCATGATGCGCTAGTTACTGAATTTGAATCAGCCTGTCAGCACGCGCACTCATGGATTATTCGTTGGACTAAAAATATGCATTGCTTCGTCTTACTGTTCCTTATTTTTTTGAGCAGCTGTGCGACATTGCCTCGTGCGAACAGGAGCCACGGCACAACGAGCGGAGAACGCGATCAGCGACTCTACGTCGCAAGCCATGGCTGGCATACAGGGATTATTTTAGAGCGGGAAAATCTGAATGATCTCATACCGTCGTTGGCGAAGCGATTCCCGGATTGTGATTATTATGAAATTGGCTGGGGCGATGCGGGGTTTTATCAGGCGGAAAAGATCACGGCGAAAATCACCTTGAACGCGGTCTTTTTACCAAGCGATACCGTGGTTCACTTGGTCGGATTGAACGGCGATCCGGTCAGCTATTTCAGTAACAGTGAAGTCCAAGAAGTTTCGATATCGGCCGAAGGGATGAAAAGTCTTTGCGCGTTTGTGGAGTCTAGCTTTGCAAGAGATGAAACAGGCAAGCTAAAAATGTTAGGACCGGGACTTTATGGAGATAGCCAATTTTTCGAAGGCGAGGGAAAATATCACTTATTCAATGGCTGCAACAAATGGACCGCAAAGGCCTTGTGTAGTGGGGAAGTGGAGATTGAGCCGTTTTTTAAAATAACCTCCGCGAGTGTGATGCGTGAAATAGGCGCCCCCATGAGATCGCCCAGAACACAAATCTTGTATCGGCAAGGACCTCGTCGATTCTGAAACCGAAAGGAACCGCGATTTTAGGTAGGGTTTTACCCCATATAGTATGACTGGGACATTCGCATGATTGGGGATAGGCTCCCGAAAATCTTTTAAAATGACACTCCCACACACAGCTTCTACACCCGAAGCTCCCACCGATCTCATTAGCAGTGAAGCCCAGCTCATCACCGGCGCTTTGCAGAACGCGATTCTGAAGAGCGAGAACTTCTCTAGCATCGCCACGGATGCGAAGGGGGTGATCCAGCTCTTCAATGTGGGTGCGGAGCGCATGTTAGGCTACTCGGCGTCCGAGGTGATAAACCGGATCACCCCGGCGGACATCTCAGATCCAGAGGAAGTCATCGCGCGGGCG
>JANMGO010000035.1:0-3437 GCA_031374665.1 Akkermansiaceae bacterium
ACCTCGAAGAGACCGTCGGTGAAAAGTAAGACGCGGTCACCTACGTTCACTTTGAGTTCGTAAGTCTCATAGGAGATATTTTTGACCAAGCCGAGTGCTGGACCGTGTTTTTGTCCGATTCCTATCATCTCGATCTTCCCAGTGGCGTTGCGCACGAGGAGTGGATCTGGGTGGCCCGCATTAGCATAGGTGAGGCGCCCGGTGGCGACATCTACGATGACATAGCAGGCGGTTGCAAATACCGTGGTCTCAAGTTGCCGCAAAATGCCGCGCAGTTGATAGTTCATTTGAGTGAGCAGTGCGCCGGGATCGTCTGCTACATCGCCAAGTTGTTCTTCCAAAGCTCGCATGATTGCAGTCACCAGCGCAGCCCGCACGCCGTGCCCCATCACATCGCAGATAAAGATGCCTACGGAACTATCCGAAATGCGTACGATATTATAAAAATCGCCACTGACTAAACTGGTCGGATGGAAAAAGCTGCTAAACTTCACAGCGCTCTCTGCCTCCGGAACGCCACGCGGGATAGTCGGGAAATGAGAGGGCAGGAACGCCATCTGGAGTTCGCGTGCCATTTCTAAATCCTCTTCCATGATGGCGTTTTTAGCCTGCAATTCGTTGGTGCGTTCCACAACGCGATGCTCGAGTTGTCCATTGAGTTCGTGTAAATCTGCCTCGGCTTGGCGGCGGGCATTCCGGGATTCTACTTCCATTATAGCTCGGTGAACGGCGGGCACCAAACGCCCGAGGCGGTCTTTGAGTATGAAGTCGGTCGCCCCGTTCTTGAGTAATTCCACTGCGGTTTCCTCTCCTACGACTCCGGAAATAACGATGACCGGAATATCCGGACAGAGGACTTTCGCTATCTCAAGCGCCTGCGCACCATTGAAAGCGGGCAGTTTGTAATCAGCCAATATAAGATCCGGTTGGAACTTGTGGATCGCTTGCTCGTAATCCAAGCGGTTATCCACTCGGGTCCATTCTAACACAAGTCCATCCTCCTGGAGTGTGTTAAGGATGAGTTCCGCATCAATAGCGGAGTCCTCGAGCGAGAGAATACGGAGTTTTTTTTGAAGAGTCGACATAGGATTGGGTTTTAGACATTTGGATATAAATTTATTTTCAGCCAATAGCTTCCCATGTTGCCGATCACATCCAGATAGGACTGGAAATTCATCGGTTTCACGACATAGCTGTTAGCTCCAAGGTGGTAGGCCTCACTGATATCCCGTTCTTCGCGGGAAGAGGTTAAGATCACGACCGGAATGCATTTCATGCGCTCGTCTGCTCTGAGCTCACGGAGAACTTCAATCCCGTTAATCTTCGGTAGTTTTAGGTCGAGTAGTATGACCTTGGGTAGCTGACTCACATCGCGCCCCTCGTAGTCACCGGTGCCGAAAAGAAAATCGAGCGCTGCCTGCCCGTCGGCGAGATGAATCAGATGCTCCGCGAGATTCAATTCTTTCAGGGCACGGATTGCGAGTTCCGCGTCATGCGGATTGTCTTCGATGAGCAGGACTTCCAGTGGTGTGTTCATTTTGGTTGAGTTGGTAGGGTGAAATAAAATGTGGCCCCATGATCGATTTTTGCCTCAGCCCAGACGAGGCCGCCGTGGCGAATAATGATGCGCTGCACGAGTGCTAATCCCACGCCCGTGCCTGAAAATTCCTCTTGGTTGTGCAAGCGCTGGAAGACCCCGAATAGTTTGTTGGCATGGCGCATATCAAAGCCCACACCGTTGTCTTTGATCGAATAAGTCTGGCTGCCATCGTCACGGGGCTGCGCTCCGATCTCGATCTCGCCGACCTCGCGATTGCGCGTAAACTTGATGGCGTTGCTGATGAGATTGACCCACACCTGCCGGATGAGCGGATCCGATCCAATAGTAGACGGAAGCTTTTGCAGGTGGAGTCGCAGCTTGCGCTTTGGATGTTGGGCGGATAGTTCGTCGAAGACTTCCTGAGCCATGGTTTCCATATCGATCGGGATGGAGTTGATCGGTTGACGGCCGAGGCGGGAAAAGGCGAGTAAGTCGTCGATGAGCAACTGCATTCGATGCGCCTCGTTGCGGATCACGTTGAGCTTGCGGCGTCCCTCGTCGTTAATGTGTTCGGCGTGATCCTTGATCATCATCTGAGAGAAACCATCGATTGCTCTCAGCGGCGCACGCAGGTCATGTGAGACAGAATAGGTGAATGAATCCAATTCCTTATTGGACACTTCCAGCGCTGTGGCACGGATTTCCAGAGCGGCGTTGAGTTTGTTAATTCGCTCCTCGGCCTGCTTGCGTTCGCTGATATCGGTGGTGATCGCGATGAATTGCAGAGGCTTGCCGTCCTCTCCAAGGAAGGGGATGATGGTGGTGCTCACCCAATAGATCGTGCCGTCCTTAGCGCGGTTTCTGATTTCTCCTTTCCAGACTTGGCCGCTGAGAACCGCGTTCCACAAGCCGCGGAAAAACTCTGGAGGGTGATAGCCCGAATTAATGATGCGGTGATTCTGACCGAGCAGTTCTTCGCGTGTATATTTGGACATCTCGCAGAACTTGTCGTTGGCGTAGGTGATGATCCCCTCCGTGTTGGTGATGGAAACTAAAGAGTGCTCGTCGAGCGCGGCTTTGAAATCGGTGAGCGAGGCGTTCGCGGTTTGCAACTCGGCGGTGCGCTCTTCCACCCGCCTTTCAAGATCGGTGTTGAGCTGGAGAATTTTTCCCTCTGTTTGTTGACGCTCGATAGCGATGCGTACCACGTTCACCGTTCGCTCGATGATTTCCATATCGGCAATGGCGAGCGAACGTTGCTCCTGATAGTAAATAGAAAAGGTTGCAAGGATTTTACCTTGGCTGCGGATCGGTGTGGACCAGCAGGCATGCAGGCCGTGCTTGAGGGCGAGCTCGCGATAATCGGCCCAATGTGGATTGCTGTCGATATCCAAGACGATGACTTGCTGGTCCTCATGAGTCGCCGTGCCGATGGCGATACCGTTAATCGCAAGGTTATATTCCGGCGGCAGACTGGGTGCTGCACCGAGCCGCAGGTGGATGCCATCGGCATCGAGTATGAGTATCGAACAAAGTGCCCCGGGGAGTTGCGTTTCCAAGCCGAGCATCAAATTATCTAACACTTGGCTTGGTGATTTCGTGCCGACGATCGATTCCAAGGCGCATTTTTCCCAAGCCAACAAGCGCTGAGCTTGTTTGCGTTCGCTGATGTCGGTGTGGGCAACAATAGCTCCTCCATTTTTACCAGCTAAAGGGATGACTTCCATTTTAAACCAGCGAACATGCGTGGGCGTGTTGCACGGATATTCCATGTTGAAGCGCGTCTCCATTCCCAACAACACAGCCTCCACACCGGCGCTGGCAGACTTGGCGTAAGCATCAGCATCGAGGCTGGCCGCGCGGCAGATGTTCAGATAGTTGGAACCCACACCCGTAT
>JANMGO010000077.1:0-5458 GCA_031374665.1 Akkermansiaceae bacterium
ATGCCGTTTTTTCCGTTGTCGTCGTGATTTTGATACCAAGGATCATGGTCGCCGTAGGGCACGCAGCCTTTGCCGATGTAGAACCGCAGCAGTTTGGCGCTGCGCTCGATGGCGCGGTCCAACGCCGGCTCTTTCACCCCCGCCTCGCGCGCCAACACCATCGAAATCGTCAGCGGCACGCCCGGTGCGTTCATCATGCCGTAGCCGAAGAGGCCACCATCTGGCCTCGCGAATTTGTGGCCCCATGAACCAACGATGCTCTGACCTTTTGCTGCTTCCATAGCGATACGGGTCAGGCCCGGCATGATGGATTGATCGCCTGTAGCGATTTTATATTCTGCTAGAAATGACAGAACGTAACCATAATACCAGGTTTGCATGCCATTGTCTGAGAATGCGGCGGCCCACTCGGCTTCTTTTTTGATCGTGGGTAAATATTTCGGATTCCCGCTGGCTAGCAGAGCTAAAGCATTGAGTGATCGAGTGACAGGGCTTTGCGTTTTATCGTATCCCGCTGTTTCCACACGTTTCGCTAAAGCCTCGCAGCCAAGCTCGAGAATACGTTTCGATTTTGGGCAGTTAAACGGAGCGGTTGCACTGTAGTCGCCCATCACGGGGAGGTTGACGGTGACATCTTGGGTAGTTCCTTCGCGCCAACGGGTTAGTTTCAGGATGCCATTGCCGGCGTTCGATTCTGCGATGGTCAAGGCTTTGCCAAACTCAGTGCGTGGATCGTAGGAAAACGGTTTGCCGCCCACGCCAAGAATCGCATCGCCTTTTTGCAATACTCCGTCAGCTGGGGAGTCGGAAACGACATCGACGATGGCAATCTGCCGAGCATCAATTGTGGTGAGTTTGTCGCAAAACATCCAACCCCGCGCACCCGTCGCGCCCAAGGTCCATGAATGAGTTGCTTCAGCAGGTATTGGCTCACCTTTGGTGAAATCTGGATTCGGCATTTCCACTTTTGGCGCTGCCGCGAAGGCAAAACTGGTGAATAGGAGGGTAGTGAGCGGGATGATGAATTTCATGGGTTGAGATCGCTAAGAAAGTAATTTGTTAAAGGGTTTTATCTGATGTCTGGAAAGATAAAGACGATACTGGCTTAACGTCCATGCCATTTCATGAGATTTCTCGACTGACCTATACTATCTCTGGAGAGGGTGTGAGATGGTTGTGTCCCGCCCCGAACGCTCACAACAAATTTTTTGCAATCTCCAAGCAAGGTGCTATCTCCTATCGCGTTTAACGAAAAAACTCTGCAACATAACTTACACATGGAAAACGACACACCTCCAAATCCGAACGACGGCTCCGTCGCTCAATGCCCATTTTCTGGCGGAAAAACCCCGATGGCCAGCGCGGGACGCGGCACCAGAAACAAAGATTGGTGGCCGAACCAGCTTCAACTGAACATCCTCCGTCAGCATTCCTCGTTATCCGATCCGATGGGTGTGGGATTCGATTACGCGGCGGAATTCAAATCTCTGGATCTCGCGGCGGTGAAAAAAGACATTTTTGATCTGATGACCACGTCCCAGGATTGGTGGCCAGCCGATTACGGGCATTACGGTCCGTTGTTTATTCGGATGGCATGGCACAGTGCAGGAACGTATCGCACGGCCGATGGTCGTGGCGGTGCCGGTGGTGGAGGTCAGCGATTCGCTCCTCTCAACAGTTGGCCAGATAACGCGAACCTCGACAAAGCCCGCATGTTGCTTTGGCCGGTCAAACAGAAATACGGTCGTAAAATTTCATGGGCGGATCTCATGGTGCTCGCGGGTAACTGCGCTTTGGAATCGATGGGTTTCAAAACGTTTGGCTTCGGCGGTGGTCGTGCAGATGTTTGGGAGCCGGAAGAAGACATCTACTGGGGCTCAGAAGGAAAATGGTTAGATGACAATCGTTACACTGGAGATCGCCATCTCGAGAGCCCACTCGCTGCGGTGCAGATGGGACTCATCTACGTGAATCCAGAAGGCCCTAACGGAAATCCAGATCCCATCGCCTCCGCACGCGACATCCGCGAGACCTTCGGCCGCATGGCAATGAACGATGAAGAAACCGTCGCTCTCATCGCCGGTGGACATACCTTTGGAAAAGCACACGGTGCAGCGAATCCAGAGCAATATGTTGGTAAAGAGCCAGCCGCAGCACCCATCGAAGAGCAAGGACTCGGTTGGAAAAACAGTTTCGGCAAAGGCAACGGAGCCGCCACGATCACCAGCGGTCTCGAAGGCGCATGGACGACCTCGCCTACCAAATGGAACAACAACTATTTCGATAACCTTTTCGGTTTCGATTGGGAGCTCACCAAGAGCCCAGCGGGTGCGCAGCAGTGGAGGCCGAAAAATTCCGCCGGAGCCGGCACCGTGCCAGATGCGCATGATCCTGCGAAACGCCATGCACCGATGATGTTCACCACCGACATCGCGTTGAAAATGGATCCGATCTACGCGCCGATCTCGAAACGTTTCCACGAAAATCTGGATCAGTTCGCCGATGCGTTTGCGCGCGCTTGGTTCAAGCTCACCCACCGCGACATGGGACCGAAATGTCTGTACCTCGGACCAGAAGTTCCAGCGGAAGAACTGATCTGGCAGGATCCGATACCAGCGGTCACGCATCCATTGATCGATGCCGCTGACATCACGGCTCTCAAAGGAAAAATCCTCGCATCGGGTCTGAGTGTTTCCGAGTTGGTGTCCACCGCATGGGCTTCTGCTTCCACCTTCCGTGGTTCGGATAAACGCGGTGGCGCTAACGGAAGTCGCTTACGCCTCGCTCCACAACGTTTCTGGCAGGTCAATCAACCCACCCAACTCAACAATGTCTTGGATGTGTTAGAAGGAATCCAAAAAGAGTTCAACGCAAGCGCATCGAACGGAAAACAAGTTTCCATCGCCGACCTCATCGTTCTCGGTGGTTGTTCAGGGATCGAACAAGCCGCGAAAAACGCAGGCCATAGCGTCACCGTGCCGTTTACCCCGGGCCGCGCGGACGCTTCACAAGAGCAAACCGATGTTGCTTCGTTCGCAATGTTAGAACCGCATGCCGATGGTTTCCGCAACTACACCAAAACCTTCTACACCACCTCTGCTGAGGAAATGCTCGTGGATAAAGCTCAGTTGCTGACGCTTACACCACCGGAAATGACCGTCCTCGTCGGCGGCCTGCGGGTTTTGAAAACCAACGCAGATGGCTCGAACACCGGCGTGTTCACGAATCGTCCCGAAGCTCTCACCAACGATTTCTTCGTCAACCTCCTCGACATGGGGACGACATGGAAAGCGACCACTCCCCACGAAGATCTCTTCGCAGGCAGCGATCGCAATTCAGCTGAACTCAAATGGACCGGCTCACGCGTCGATCTCATCTTCGGCTCCAACTCCGAACTCCGCGCCCTCGCGGAAGTCTACGGTTGCAGCGATTCCCAAGAAAAATTCCTTAATGATTTCATCAACGCATGGAACAAAGTCATGGAGCTGGATCGGTTTTGAAGAGTGAAGAGTTTTGAACCACGAAAAACACGAAGCTCACGAAAATTGGATCTGGAACCAAAGCATGGATGATTTCAACAGAAGTTACTTTCAAAAACGGTAGGGTCACCTGGCCCAGTTGACCCACTTCAAAAACGTGATTGTGGGATTACCTCAACGGTCGTGTGATCTCGGAATAAAAGAGCTCTCCGATCGAGGTTCATTTCCTTATATTCCATCATGCGCCTGGATTTCCATTCACGGTCGAGCGAGCCACTCGACCCTACCTTTTTGAGCTGAGTCAAACAGCACCTCTTCATCCAACGGACTACTCACTCCCAGTCCATGGCTCATCGAAACATGGAGATAAATCTCCGTCGTCGTGATGTCTTCATGACCGAGTAGCTCTTGAATCGTCCGTAAGTCCGTTCCATTTTCCAACAAATGCGTTGCAAACGAATGCCGCAACGCATGGCTTGTCACTCGCTTCTCAATTCCCGTCTGCGCTGCGCCACGCTTGATCGCCTCACTGTATACTTTGTCATGCAAGTGGTGACGTCTTCTGATGCCACTCTCTGGATCTACCGAAAGCTGCTTCGCAGGAAACAACCAAAACCATTCAAAGGTTTCCGCCGCACTTCGAAACTTCCGCGCCAATGCTCCGGGAATGTAGACGCCGGGTTGCCTTTCACTGCGATCTTGCTCCCACATGCATCTCACCCGCTCAATATGAGTTGCGATATCTTCCAGCAAACTTCGCGGTAAAACTGTCATCCGATCTTTATTCCCTTTGCCTTGTCTTACCGTCAGTGTGCCGCGATCCAAATCCACGTCTTTGATCCGCAAGTTCACCAACTCGGACAAACGCAAGCCCGCACCGTATTGAATTCGCGCGGCAAGCGCGTATCGCGCATCTTGTGACTCTAATTTCTCAAACAACCTCCTCGTCTCGGGCTTAGACAAAACCACCGGAATCCTCGTTCCTGTTTGCTTTAGTTTAACTCCAAAGACTGGATCTTCGATATCGAGAACATATTTAAAAAAGAACGCCACTGCATTGAGCGCCTGCTTTTGGGTAGAGTAGGAGCAGTCTTCATCTTTGACCACCGATGTTAAAAACTGAGTCGCCATCTCTACCTTCATCACCTCGCGCTCATCTTTGGCGAATATCGCATAACGTGCCGCCCACGCACCGTAACACTGTTTGGTTCTCAGTGACAAACCTCGGCGAGCACAGGCCGACCGCACTGCTGCGCGAACTCGCTCCGCTAAACTTCGATGATCGACACCGGCCTCCGCACACGAATCTAACCATCTCAAATACCACTGAATCGCATCTGCCCACTGCTCTAACTGCCATGTCTCGCGTTTACGATCCTCTCTGAGAACTTCATGGCGCCAAAACGCTTTAGCAGCATCGCGACCCGCCTCCAATTCGTTACGCAGACGGAAATTTTCAAACCATTCCAGCACAAGGAGAAATCCAGCTCGCTCCCGATCATTCAAACCACGGAATTCCGAAAGATCCTTTCTCCAGCAGCATCGCGTTTTGGGGGTAGACATATAACCTTAAAAACAGCTTTTGCCGTTTCCGTCAACCTAAAAGTGTTCATAAGAACATAATGTGTAAATACATCCTAAAAAACGCATAAACCGCAAAACGCATCCACGAAAACCAGGGTACTATCAGCAAAGGAAGTTTTGGAAAAATGAGCCGCTTAGAATTTCCTGATAGTACCCACGCAACCTAACAAATTCCTTGTCGTTATTGAGAGATTTCGATTGGATCTAGAAGTCAACCCCGCCTGATATACACACGTGGGACACTACTAATAAATACTGTTAGATACGAAACAATAGTGAATCGTCCACGGAAGATCGAAAGAAAGCAGTTCATCTGAACATTGCGCTAGACACGTGAAAACGTGTCGGTATCATCGACGCAGGAGGACATGAAACCAAAAGGGCTATGCCCTGGT
>JANMGO010000080.1:0-52517 GCA_031374665.1 Akkermansiaceae bacterium
CGGATAGCTTCTGCTGTTTAAAGGTAGTTTGTTTTCCTCCACGCTCCACAGTCACATCACCTGTGCCAGCATTGTATGCGATTAAATCTCCTTCAAAGGTGCTTTTCCCATCGGCACTTGTCCATGTGCGGGCGTGGGCACCCAACGCGGTGAGTAAAATGATGGCGAAAACTTGGATAATAGGTTTTGAAAGATGGTCTGGGGTTTTCATGTTTTTCATAATGGGCATGCTGTAGTGGCGGGAATAACCCCTACCACCTTGCAATGGGTTTGCTTTTAGTTGAGAGCCTTGAAGTTTGACCATCCATTGTCTAGAGCACCAGCCTTGGTTCTATTTTGCTGCGGTGCCGAGTTGGGTGGCAATGTCTTTGAGACTCTTGGGCCATTCGCTGAGTTCTGCGGACTTGGCGTTTGGAATGTTGGCGGGAGTGATTCCGGGTAGCAGGGTTGCGGTGGGTTGGGCGTAGAAAAAGGGCACTTTTTCCTGGCCATAGGTAACTGGAAGACTGCGGGCGTAGATTTCGAGTTCGGCGGAGTAGTCGGCGGGACTGTCGCTGATGTTCAATTCTCCCGACACCCAGATGACACCTGCCACGCCCATCGGGGTGAGCGGGCTGACGCAAAAGTTGTAGGCGAGGGTGGGAACGGTGTCCGGCTTGACCGCGCCGCCTCGTCCAGGCTCGGGGAAGCCGGGAAACTGCAGCGGTGCAGTGGACATGTTCGCTTTCTTTTCCGCCATGCCGGAAATTCTAACAATTTCCGCTTTCACGGCTTTCAGGAATTCTGTGATCGCTTTCTGGGAGACTTCGGAGTTGGGGTCTTGCAGCAGCAGCGCATCAAGCCGTGGCTGGAAGGCGGGGTTCTTCATGTCTTTAACTCCGGCGAAAGAAGTCCATGAGAGTGGGGATGCCTTACTCCATCCATCCCCGGAGGACATGGTTACAAAACCCTGAGGGATGCCTGGGCGATTGAGCGCTTTGGCAAACTCGTAGGCGAACATCCCCACGCTATCTTCTGGGTTTTTGAAATCCGCCGTAAGCCAGACGCAGCGGAATCTTGGCTCGCCTCCCACTTCGAAACCGCGCTTCCGCGGAATGGGATTGGTGCTTGCGGAAGTGCGCCGCCGGAACTCGCGCACCAGCGGCATAGCCTCGGGCACGGTGGCTTTGGTATCACGCGTGTCATGAGAGCGCTGGCTGGTCAGGAGTGGATTTCCTGTTAGAAACCATACATCGCCGATGAGGATGTCCTTCACGCTTCTCTCATAGTTATGGCTTGTTTTTACTTCGAGGGTGATGGGTTGTGCGGAGGCTTTGAGTGCCGGAAAAGTGACAGACCATTCTTGGCGTTCGTTCGCAATGGCGGTTTGTTTCACACCGCCGAGCGTGACGGTTACTTCCACGCCCTTGTTGGCGAAGCCCCAGACGGGGATAGTCTGATCGCGCTGGAGGATGGCTCCATCACGGTAGAATGCCGCTAGATCGAAGGTGGGTTTGTCCGGATTGCTTTGGGCGGCTTGCTTCGCCTGGATGGCAGCAACTTTCTCTGGATAGTCTTCCTCTAACATCAAGCGGCCATTGACAACGGAGAACGGCGTAGCTGGCAGGCCTGCTTTGTTGTAGAGGTTGGAATTTACGGGTGACGCGTTGTGGGCGTATTGCACGCCGACAGGTTCGGGCACGTCTTTTGATGTTACCACCACCGTATCGCCGACGATCACGGCCTCGGCAGCATGCCAATTGAGATCCTTACCACACATGCGAAAGTGATTGAGCTTTTCATTCGGTGTCGGGAGCGCGGGTTCCACATACTTACCGGGAACATTGCTGTCTTTTTCCGCGCCCTTGCTTCCCACCATTAATCCGCCGAAGAGGCTTCCTTTATCGAAGGAAACGACCGCTTTGTTTCCCTCGATGGCGGCTTTCTCGAAGATGGGTCCGGTGTAGGGGATGTCGCGGCCATAGTCTTTGGCTAGCGCCCAACGTGCGAGTCGCATGCCGGGGTGGAGTTTGTTGCTGTAGTGAATGGCTTTCGTGGACGCTGGGTTGTGATCCGTCTGTACTACCATGCCGACGTGGTCGCGGTTATTTATAAAGAACTCGTGCTGTGCCTGGCGGACATCGGCCATGCCGAGCTCGTCGGGATCGGTGGTGCCGTAGCACTGCATTTGAGTGAAATAAAACGGCATGTTAGGGTTGCTCCATGCATCGCGCCAACCGCGCACAAGTGCTTCCATGCGGGCGGCATACAAACGACCGTCACCGTTGTTAGATTCTCCCTGGCACCAGAGCGAGCCACGGATGGCGTAAGGAACGACCGGTGAAATCTTGCCGTTGTAAAACTGTGAGGGACCACGCCACTCGCCGGCGATTCCGGGAAGGTTCGGGCGCGGCAACGGTTTTTCTAACGGAAATCCCAGCTTCGCCGATGCTTTCTGCCATGCATCCAAGTCCACGAAATATTTCTCAAAAGCAGCGCGGCCTTGCTCGGTGGTGACATCGCCGTTGCGGATCAGGTCTTTATCGATTTGCAAACCAGGATGGGCTTCAATGGCTTTTCTCTCGGTGAATGCCTCGATACGGGTGTTGCTGTGTGAGGTGAGAAGGATGCCGATGGGGACTTTGAGTTCCTTGTAAAGTTCGTTGGCAAAGGCGAGGGAGAGGGCGGAGAAATCGCCGGCCATGCGGCTGGTTTTCCAACCTGCTTCTGAGGCTCCCCTTTCCTGCGGGTAGAGCGCAGATACGGTTTCGGTTCGCAGTTCGCGGATGGGGAGTTCGGTTGCGGAGCTGGCGATCTCCTTCGCCAAGAGCACGCAGTTCGATTTGCTTGCGAACCATTCCATGTTCGATTGGCCGGAGGCGTGCCATACTTCACCGACGAGGATGTTCTTGAGAGTGACGGTGTTTCCTGATTCCTGAATCACCATTTCAGCGGGCTCGGCGCTGGCTGTTAGAGGCTTGAGTTTGAGTGTCCACTTACCATCGGCACCGGCCTTTGCGGTTTCTTTTTGTCCGGCGAATTCCACCGTGACGGTACTATCTGGTTTGCACCAGCCCCACACAGGCACGGGCATTTCGCGTTGCAGGATCGCGTTATCGCGGAAGGGCAAGCCGAGCTCGATGGCGGGCTTTGCTTGCTCTTGCGCTGACAAGTTAGAAACCGTTGAGAGCAGCAGGCCAGCGGAAATGATGGAGAAGAAACGGTGAAGAAATGAAGAGGTCAATGAAGGCATGGTGCGTGTACGTTGTTCTGCGGGATTTTTTATGGAAGTTGTGTAGCGCTGTGTCGAGCTGGAATCAGGCTAGAAAGCGGGCGATCGCTCCGGTTTGCTGGAGGCGGTTGCGCTGCATGACGAGGTCGAGGTCGCCGTAGTGTTTGATGGGGTTGCCGTAGGCGTTGAGCAGAGTGGTGTACCAGTTGCTCAAAGTCTTGTGGCCCTCGGTGCCGTGGAAAGGAAGGCGGATGTAACGGCCGGCGAGATCGAGTTTTGAATTTCTGCCGCTCATGACGACCATGGGCGCCTCGGTGTCTGGAGAGTGGTGACCAGCTCCGGTTTCGGGCATGTAAATGATCGTGGTGTTGTCAAACATGCTGCCATTACCTTCGGGGATAGCTTTGAGTTTGGTAACCATGGTCTCGATCTGCTTCATGTGATGGATTTTGACCATGGCACGATTGGCGAGTGATTCAGGACCAGCGCTGTGTCCTATGCCGTGGATGCTGGTTTTAGCCTCATTCTCTGGCAGTGTGGTGATGTCTGTGCCGAGGTCATCGATGGTGTAGGTGATGACGTTAGTCAGGCCGGAGGCGAGTGCAGCGATGATGACATCGGTAAAAGCTTCCTGCTTCTGAGGCAAGGTCGCGTCCGCACCGCCACTTTCATGGACTTCATCGAGTTTGGGCAGGTGTTTTTTGATCGTGTCTCCGAAGGTGGCGACTTTTTGATTGCGCTCACGGATGGCTTCGAGGGCGCGGACTTGGTTGTCGATCTTGATGCGCTCTTCACCGTCCAAATTTTTCAGTCGCAGGGACTCTTCACCGCCTAGGTATGCGAGTAAGGAGTTATCGGACTCCACGGCGCTTGTATTGGTAACTGACTTGAACAGTTCGTTGTAGGCGGTCATCGGGTCGGCGTAGCAGTAATTGCGCTGCTGTGCGCCGGGGGCGGAGTAACCGGGGACGATGCCGGAGCGGAACTCGCGCCCGTGAGGAGTAGCTAGGGACATTTCGACGTGGCCGAAGGGTGAGGGGAAAAGTTTAGCTAATTCGAAGTCCACGGTGGCCCATTTGATGTTGCTCAGGACGTCGCGCCCTGCCTTGTAGGCGCCCATGCAACCGGAGAAGGAGTAGTGACCGCCGCCAGAGACGCTCATGGAAATGCCGTTCAGGATAGTCATGTTTTCCTTGTGGCTTTCCAAGCCGTGGAGCCACTCGGGCAATTCGTGTTTGTCCAGATCCACATCGAATGCCTTTTTCTCGATGTGCATTTTCTGCTGTTCCGCAGTGAAGGACGGCAGGCTGAATTGCTCAGGCAAATTGCCGTTAGACTTGCGGATGAAAATGAAACGATGAGGAAAACCTCCGGATGTTTGTGCGGCGGCGCTGACTGGCGCGGCCATCAGGTGGCTAAACGATGGCGATAAGGCGAGGCCTGTGGTGCCGAGGGCGGTAGTTTTGAAAAATTCGCGGCGGTTGAAGTTCATGGCTTTACGGTTTGGAGGTTGAATTGCGGAAAACAAAAGAATCGGAGGTGAGTAGCGAGACGATGACTTCGTCAAAGCTACCTTTGGAAGCGAGGTAGGCTTTTTCTGCGTCGATGAGAGTTTTGGAATCTGATAGATTTTCGTTGCGCCCCATGAAGAAACGGAAGGCGTGACGAATGATGGATTGGCGGGCCTTTTGGGATTTCGCGAGGCGATCGATCATGTCAAAGGTGTCTTTGACCTCGCCGTCGAGCTTGGGATCACCCGTGCTGTCTAGGACGCCACGAGGGTCGACCGGCAGTGTCTTATAGACCGGCAAATGAGCACCGAAGGTGAGTTCCTCAATCGGCGCGTTATGAGCTGGTACTTTCTTGATGAGATTTTCGGGATGCTCGAGATTTTCCTCGGTTCTGAATCTTCCGAAGTCGTCATAGAGTTCAAAAGGGAAACCAAGCGGATCCATTTTTTGGTGGCAGCGCCAGCAGGCCTCGGCACCGGTTTTAATCTCCATCCGCTGACGCATATCTTGGTGTGGTTGGGGTCAATCACCGCATCGACAGTGATAGGCACGTCCGGAATGACGCCGGCGAGGAGTTTTTCGCGAACCCATTTGCCACGGTGGATGGGATCGGTCTCAAGGTTCTGAGCATGGGCGATCAACCATGCGGGGTGGGTGAGAAGGCCCTTGCGGTTGGGGATTTTCGCGGGTTGTTGGGTGGGGTAGTCCCAAGTGCGCCAATCGATGTTCCAGTAGGAGGTGACCTGCTCGCCGCGCATTTGCTGGCCGGTGCGCCCGAGGACTGGTCCGCCATTCCAAAATCCAGAAGGGGCGAACATGAAGGGCACGGCGTTTTGCTGACCTGCACCGAATTGTTTCTCCGCTGCGGCCATAAAGCGGGTGATACCAAATAAAGTATTTTTATCACCTCCGGGAACATAGCTCATCACACCTTTGAAGCTCTTGGTTTGCATGAAAGCGGAGTGGGCCGCGAGATCTTCGACTTTGAATTTTTTCCAGTCGAACTTCTTGAAGTAGTTATAGGTATCCTTGTAGTTGTCAGATGCGACCTGCATGGCGGCGTTGTCGCCATTGTGATACACATAAAACTCTTCGGTGGTGAGCAGTGTCTCGAATACGTTGTGATCCTTTTGGAGGATATACTCGACGAGTAGATCTGCCTCATCGATGAGCCGGCTTACGATGTACTCATTGATTCCTGCACCGAAGCGTGTGTCGTCCTTGAACACTTCTATGGCCTTGGGGTAGCCGAAGAATTCACGGAAGAAGCGCAGCTTGCGGATTGGCTGGTTGGTGACGCTGGGGTTGATACCTGCGACTTGGACAGTTTCATCAATGATCGTCCAAATATCGCGCCGGGCGAGCATCCTGCGAACCTCGCGCGCATAGTCCTCACGGGTATTGAGACGACCTTCTGCAGCTGCCTTGGCGAGCTCAGAGTCTGGGCCTGAGTCCGTGAGCGCATAAGCGAGAGCGTGGCTCGCATCGAGTGGAGACATCATGCGCCGGCCATACTCGTCAGCATCGCCTTGGCCGAATTCATGGCGGTAAGCGAACTCGGTGTTGAGGATCAGCGATTCGATGAGCTTGGCGATGGAGGACTGTCGGTCGAGCTTGCCCATGAAAGTAATCAGGACGGCGATGTGTTTCTCTAGCTCTTCCGGCGTTGGTTGCCGCTCTAGGATTTTTCCATAAAGCTCCTTAACCAATGCGACTAACTGATCGTTGCTGAGGGCCGGCATAGCATCGCGCTCTGCCTTCAGGGATGCCTTCCAATCGGCCATGCACTTATCGATGATCGCTTGGTAGCCATCGCCTTGGTTGCGGTGCTTTTTGATAGTGGCCACGATTACCTGCATCTCGGCATCGTTCAACGGGGTATAGGCGGGGCGGGCAAATTTTTCCTGAGAAGCGTGCTTGAAGATCGTAGGCATGTCCCAGGTAACGAAGAATGTCTTCATTCTTCCGACTCGGTTTTCAATCCTTGAGTCGGGAACTCCTTCCATGACCCAGTCCCGCTCGCTCAGCTCGATGATTCGATCATAGGAAACGCCTTCACCGTTGTAAGCATTGATGCCTTGCAAAATGGCGGTGATGTCGACTCCATCCATATAATTGAAATGGTCGAGATTTTTTTCAAGCTTCACTGGGCCTTTACTCGTGTTAATCTGCGGGTAGGGCACGTTGATCGGCTTCACTTTGGGCAGCATGGCTTCGTTTTTCTCTGCGTAGATATCCTTGAGCAGTTGCTCCATGTAGGAGTGAGTTGTTAGGAACCGCTCGCGTGACTCAAGGATGGCACCGTGCTGGTATTCGGTTTCCATCAGCGCAAGGATCGCTGGGTATTTGCTCTTAACGCTGGATTCCGAGGAAATATAACCTGCGATTCGCTGGGCATTTCCGATCATCGTTAGCAGGTGCCCGGCGGTGATCGCCTCGTTCGCGGAATAGCGGACGCCGACTTTTTTCGGCAAGAGGAATGGATTAGTCATGGTGCGGCGGAATTTGTTGCCATGCTCGGTCTTCGGGCTCCAATGAATACCACTATCACCGCGAACAGCCACTTGTTGGCCATAGATCTTCCGGGTCGGTGTGTAATCTAACAGACCATTCATCTTTTCACTGAAAATGAATTCGCTGACCAGCCAGCGGCGGTCAGGCGTGTAGCCGGGTAGCTTGGCGTTCTTGCCGGAAAACAGATCCTCGTGATCGACGACGTTGCCATATTCGAAGCGCTTGAGCTTCTCGGCTAATGCCTTCGCCGCATCGCCACTGACCTGAGTTTCCAGCCATTTCACCAGCATTTCGCGTTCTTGCTTGCTGGGCTGAGTCTTAGCTTCCTCGGGCGGCATTTCGCCGAGTTGCAGCGACTTCTGCGCATCCGCAAACAGATCCTGCAAATCGACGGGGTCGATCGAATCCAGTGCATCGAAGCGGATGTCTCCCTTCTGCTTTTTCGCGCCGTGGCAGGAAAAGCAGTGAGTCTCCATCACCTGCATCGCCTTGTCGCGCAATACGGTTGGATCCATTTCGGCCTCGGCTTTTGGTGAATTGGCATTCACCAGCACGGACGATAATTCCTGAGCAGAGAGAACATTAAAAAGCGCGGTAGCTGCCAAGCAACCGCTCAAAACCATCGATATTTTCTTACAAGTCATCATTAATACTGAGAATTTGCTTATTCATTTAGCGCCGAGATGAACAGGATTACTCGCGGTTAATGTTACTTGTTTCTTAGAAGTTTTAGGAATCTCCGGAAGTGCTATCCTGAAATGAATAAAGTTTCCGCCCCGCTTGGTGATGAAATCGATGATTTACCTGCGGGCTGGGGCGATGGTGCCGCCTTCGACAAACGTCACCTTGGTGGACACCTGCCGGAAATCCTCCTTGCCCCGCGCCACATGATCCGCCCACTGTAACACCCTGCGGCCAATCGCTCCGGGGGCCCAACGAAAGTGTGAGATGACGGGTCGGTTCCACTCAAAAGCAGGGTCTTCAATATTGCAGACCAGCGAAACATCCTCCGGAACTCGAATCCCCTGTTTAAGAAGAAACTCGTAGACCACCAGAGCCACGAAGGCCTCGTCCACATAGATCGCAGTGGGAGGAGTCACTCGGAACAACTCGCGCAGGCATTGTTGAAGTTTCTCAGGATCATTCTCAAAGCAAGGGAGATTATAATCGCCGCAGGCAATCCCGTGAGCACTGAGTTCCCTCGCCAGAACTCCCCGTTGCCCAATATGAGACTTCATTTCCCTCTCCATCATATCCGGAGTAGTACTGCGGGTGAAAAAGATGATCTTCCTATGTCCGAGCTCAATCAATTTCCTCAGCAATACTTGATATTGAACGTTCACTGCAGGGGCGACCGATGCGATCTTCAAATCGTTGGAAAATCCGAAAAAAGAAAGTGCTGGGAATGGTTGCCCTGCAATCCACTCAAGCAGGGGCCTGGACCCGGCCACCACTACCCATGCATCCACGTCGTGTTTCGAGATAGCTTGTGCCACTCGCTTCGGATTCATTTTCATCCCAGTGAGGGCGCCTTGGGCGATGGTAACCGAATGCCCAGCTGCCTCTAGAAGATACTTAGTCTCGGCCAAGGGATGAAATCGATGTACGTCCCGCGCTTGATATTCCAAGATGCCGATCCTCAGGGTTTTCAACCGATGTGCCTTAGGAATCACAATTTTTCTCGGTCGGCCATGCCCCTGCGGCACCAAGACGCCCTCCTCCTCAAGCATCAGCAGAGCCTGCCCGATTAGGTTGCGATTGAGGCAGAGTTCGTTCTCCAGGGCGAGCACACCGGGCATATAGCCCCTCCATTTGCCTTTCAGGATATTCGAACGGAGAGCATCCGCCACCTGTCTTGCATGAGATTGAAGTTGGTATTTCATGAGTTTTTTCTGTTAGAAATTACGCCTCATGTTCCAGCACGCTCGGAGCTGGCCCGATGGTATCGCCCTCCACGTAATCCACCTTAATGAACGAATGAGAAAGATCTTCTCTACCGAGTGCCACGTTTTTTATCCAACGCAAGGTCGGCCTGACCATTGCCTTGCTGCTCCAGTTCATGTGGGAAATGACCGTTTGGCCCCAGACCAGAGTGGTGGTGGGTTCGCTACTGAACAGCGAGACGTCCGCGGGCATCATAAGACCGCGTTGAATCAGATAATGATAAACCACCGTCGCAAGGAAGGGCTCGTCCACAATAAACGCTGTTGGCGGCGTCCCTTGGAACAGCCGGTCGAGACAGCGATGCAGCTTGGCCGGATCATTCTCGAAGCATGGCCAGTTGTAGGAGCTAAAAGACAGGCCATGAGCATCGAGCGATCGAGCAATGGTACCGGGGCGCACCAACTGCATCTCAAACTCCGTGGGCTTGTTCTCCCGCGACAGACATACGATCCTCTGGTGTCCGAACGAGATCAGCTTCTCCATCAACTGCTTGTAGACACCGTGGAAATCCAACGAAATGGAAGCAATGGGCAATCCGGGTGAGTTTCCGCAAATCGACATGACCGGTGTCGGCTGCCCGATGAACCAGCGCAACACTTTATCGGAGGCGGCCACCACCAGCCATGCATCCACATCACATTTGGCTACGGCGCGGGCGACCCGCCGGACATTCATTTTCATGGAACTCAGGGTTTCAGGTGCCACGACCACCGAGTGGCCAGCCTCCTCAAGGTGATGCCTCGATTCGACGATCCACTCAACCTTGAACGAATCCACTTCCTCATAGAGAAGCATACCTACTTTAAGCGTCTTAGGCGCGTGATTCTTAGGCGCCAGTATCCGCCGACTGTTCCCCTGTCCCCGTGAAACTAACAATTTCTTCCCCTCCAGAATTTTGAGGGCCTTTTGGATGGTGTTGCGGTTCACCTTGAATTCTTTCTCCAGAGCCACAATGCCTGGCAACGTCTCCCTCCATTTCCCAGCAAGTATCTCTGCCCGGATGGCTTCCGCAACCTGCTCTGGATGTGTTAGAATTCTTATCACGGCAATTCGTTCTATCCCAATTACAGAGACTTTCCAATCAGCTCAATCGCTTTCTCGGCGAACCTGGTTCCAAGTATCTCGTATCCCTCCTTGGTGTAGTGAAGATCGTTCACAACTTTTTCCCCGTCCTTCTTATCGTTCAGGTCGTCCGTATCGACCCATGCTCCTCGCGGATGGGCTTCAGCAAACTCCTGTTGGATACGGCGTATGGTAAGACTTCCTTCACTTCGCTTCCCTCCAACTAGCCCAGAGTCACTAATTCGACCGATGACGAGGTTGATCTTCTTAAAAGCAAGGTCGGCTTCAAGCTGCTCTAACAGTTCCTTCAGATAGGCATCGTATGCCGTGTTGTTCAGATCCGATTCGCCCTGCATCCAGACAAAAGTGACGGTCTTCAGCGATTGCCCCGTGATAGCCGCTTTCACTTTTTCCATCAGGCGATCATATAGCTCGCCTCTCACTTTAGGAACCCGTCCCGTCGTTGGCGGTGGAAATTCGTGGTTCGTTTTACCCCAACTGCGGATCGACTGACCGCCGTGCGCGTCCTTGACCACAATCACCTTGTCCTTGCCGAACGCCTTGGTCACCGCAGGAGTGAACGACACATCGGGATTCATCCCTGCCATGTTCGATTGGCCGGAAAGAATGAAAAGATGCTTCCCGTTATCGTCGGGTTCAGCCGCGATACATACGGATGATTCGAGGCAAACAAACAGGATCGCCGCGAAGAAGAAGCCAGGCACATTTGTGAAAATTTTCGGTAGCATATGCCGATAGCATGGACATCAGCCAACGACTCAGCAATCCTAGAAAATCTCGAAATCGAGGAGTAAGGATTTCTTTCACCAAACCTCTTCCTTGTAGTTTAAAGTTTAAAATTTAAAGTTTCCCCACCTTGATCGCCCGCGTCCTTATCGACGGCCCTTCGGAGCTCGTTTTTGACTATGCCATCCCCGCCGACCTTCCCGTCGTCGAGGGTTGCCGTGTGCGTGTGCCGATCCGTCAGAAAACCAGCTCGGGGACCGTCCTCGCCATCCTTCCCAAACCCGAACAAAGCGAGTTCGCGATGCGGGAAATTCAATCGCTCATCGATCCCGAACCTCTCATCACTCCGACCCTCCTCAAAGTCGCCCGCTGGATCGCCAACTACTACGGATCCAGTATTGAAAGCGTGATCCGCTCCATTTTGCCGGAAGCCGTCCGCACCGAGGACAACTCCGCGAAAACCCGCCGCATCGCCACCGCGGCCGAAAACATCGATCCAACAGAACTAGCGAAACTTGAAAAACGTGCCGCGAAACAATACGCAATTCTCTTCCTTCTCATCAACGCCCCAGAGCGCACCCTCCCTGTCGCCGATCTCGGCGAAAACTCTGCACCTTCACTAAAAAGCCTCGCCGCAAAAGGCTTCATCACCATCTCCACCGAAGACGTCCGCCGCGACCCCGAAGCCACCGATACCATCGTTGCATCTCATCCCCTCACCCTAAACGACCAACAACAACAAGCCTTCAATCAGATCTCTTCTTCTCTCCGTGATCTCTGTGTCTCCGTGGTGAAACCTTTTCTCCTGTTAGGCGTGACGGGAAGCGGCAAAACCGAAGTCTATCTCCAATCCGCCCAAGCTGCTCTCGATCTCGGAAAAACCGTTCTCGTCCTCGTTCCTGAAATCGCCCTCACCCCGCAAACGGTTCGTCGTTTCAAAGCACGCTTTTCCCAACTCGATGATCAAGTCGCTGTCCTTCACTCAAACCTCTCGCAAGGCGAACGTTTCGACGAATGGCATCGTATCCGCAAAGGCACCGCCCGCATAGTGATCGGCGCGCGTTCGGCCGTGTTCGCGCCGCTGCCAAATCTCGGGCTGATCATCGTCGATGAAGAACACGAGACTTCCTACAAACAAGAAAACCCACCGCGCTACCACGCCCGTGACGTCGCGGTTCTCCGCGCCGCCTTCGAGCCCTGCACCATCGTTCTCGGCTCTGCTACTCCATCCCTCGAAAGCTGGCAAAATACTCTAGCAGAAAAATATCATCTCCTCCGTCTCGACCAACGAGCCGACGCCCATTCCATGCCGCTCGTCCGAGTGATCGACATGCGTTTGGAGAAACAAAAACAAAAAGGCCAGGTCGCGATTTTATCTGATCGACTCCGCACCGCTCTCGAACAACGCCTCGCAAAAGGCGAACAATCCATCTTATTTCTTAACCGACGCGGCTTCGCTCGCTCCCTGCAATGCCATGGCTGCGGCTACGTTTGCCAATGCCCACACTGCGCGGTTGCTCTAACTTATCATCGCACCGATGAACGCCTTGTCTGCCATGTTTGCGGGCACCAATCCATCGTCCCCAGGAAATGTCCAGAGTGCAGCAACCCCGGCATCGCGCTGCAAGGTTACGGCACACAGAAAGTCGAAGAAGTCCTGCAGAAAATTCTCCCCGAAGCCCGCTTCGCACGTATCGATGCCGATGCGATGCGCCGCAAAAACGCGCTCAAAGATATCTTGAGAAAATTCAAATCCAAAAAAATCGATATCCTGATAGGCACGCAGATGATCGCCAAAGGTTTGCATTTTCCTAACGTCACGTTGGTTGGAATTCTCAATGCCGATCTCGGGCTTCACGTTCCAGATTTCCGCGCGGGTGAGCGCACCTTTCAGCTCATCACCCAAGTCGCCGGACGCGCTGGGCGCGGCGAACTTGAAGGCGAAGTCATTGTCCAAACTTTTACGCCTCACTCCCCCAGCATCCAGTTTGCGCGCAAACATGATTTCGATGGCTACGCGGAACAAGAAATGGAAATGCGCCGCCAATTCCGCTTTCCACCCTTCGCGCATTGCGCCGTTCTAACAGCCCGATCCACCCACGAGCGCCGCGCAGAATTCACCCTCCAAACCCTTCACCTCCGCTTGAAAGAAGCTCTCCCGCCCGGCATCTCATTGGGCGAAGTTTTACCCAGCCCTCTCATCAAATCCCACGATCAATTCCGTTTCCAAATCACCCTCCGCTCCCACCAAGCCCGCCCTCTTACCAACCACGTCCAGAACATCCTCCAAAAAACCACCCTTCCCGAAGATGTCACCGTGGTCTTCGATATGGACGCTTACAATTTCTCGTAATCTAGACCTCGACACCCAAGCTATCTCTCCTATCTTCAAATCGTGAAATTCCATCTATTACTCCCCCTTCTCGCGTTTGGACTATTGAGCTCATGCTCGAAAAAAACTGCGAGTTCGCACTCATCTCATGCATTAAAAACTGAGGATTTTCCAGCTTTCATCGCCAATCCCGGCACGCTCAACATCGTCGATTTTTCAGCAACTTGGTGCCCCCCATGCCAGCAACTCAAACCTATTCTCTCGTCCATTGCTGATGAATATTCAGATACGGTCAAGCTCGGGGTGGTCGATGTAGATGACGAAAAAAGTCTAGCGTCCCAACAAGGCGTGCGTGGAATTCCCGATGTCAGATTCTACATCAATGGCAAACTCGTCGATAAATTCACCGGCGGTGCACCCAAAGAATATATTGTAGAACTGATTGCCAAACACTCCAAAAATCTCACCCCACCGGACGCGGAAGTAACTGCACCGGAAGCCCCTCTAACGCCTACTACACCTGCTCAACCGAGTTCACCTGCACTCTCTAATCCAACGATCCAACCAGCAAAAGAAAATCCGCTACCCCCTGGAATGTCCAAGCAGTAGCGGATGAATGAAGTGTAACCCTAGTTCAGTTTGATACCGGGGATAGGAAACATATCAATGACCTGGCGCTTCGGCTCATAAACCCGAACTACGCGATCTCCATACAAATACAACCTTGTATCAGGTTTGGGCTTCAAGTTAGGAAACAACGAATCCTCCAGCCGATCAAAAAGTCCATAGGTTTCATCATCAACGATGTATCCCTCATTGACCTTTTTCTGCCAACCGGGTGGCAAGGGTTTTCCGCGTCTCAGGTTTTTCGCCAAACCCGGAGGTAATCCTTGGGGTTGCGATTCGTAACCTCTGAAATAATCTAAAAACTGAGTGCGCTCATTATCTTCAAATCGATGCGCGCGCCATGGTTCTGATTTATCGTCATGCTTGGCCTCTTTGCCTTTGTCGTCGTTTTTATGATCTTTGTTATCGTTGCCTTTGTGATCATTGCCGCCTTTGTGATCATTATCGTTGCCTTTGTTCTCTTTATGATCCTTGCCGCCGCCTTTGTCGGAGCTATGTTTTTCCGAGTGCTCCGAACCCCCGCCTTTGCCGCCCTTTTCACCCTTGCCATTAGATTTATCGGATTTTGCATCTGCAACTCCTACGATCAACAGTGCGCAACCCGCTCCGAGCAGGCCTTTTGATAATCTGCCATTCAATAATTTTTTCATAGATCTCAATATCGTCAGGCAACGGTAATCATTCAATAGGTATTTATCCTACCTCCTCTAGCTCAATAACTCCCGAATCATCGTCGCATCGAGCTTCCTAACCACATCCGCATCCGCCAACAACCCTTCCGCTAACTTGGCTTTCTCTAGCTGCAAGCGATGAATCCGCTCCTCAACGGTTTCCTGACAGAGAAGCTTGTGAACAAACACCGGCTTGTCTTGGCCGATACGATACGCACGATCCGTAGCCTGTGCCTCGGCGGCTGGGTTCCACCACGGATCGTAGTGGATCACGGTATCCGCCGCTGTGAGATTCAATCCGGTGCCGCCCGCTTTTAGTGAGATAAGGAATACTGGGAATTTCCCGGACTGGAATTGCTCGACGAGCTTGCCACGGTCTTTCGAGCCACCCGTCAATTTGAGATACGGAACATGGGTTTCCACCAAATACTCTTCGATCAAACTCAGCATGGTGGTGAACTGTGAGAAAATGAGAATTTTCCGACCCTCCTCCACCAGAGTTTCTAACATCTCTTTCAAATACTCCAACTTCGCCGAGCTACGTATCCCCGCCGCGAAGTCCTCAGGCAACAATCTTGGATCGCAACAGATCTGCCGCAGCTTCAGTAACGCATCCAAGAAAACGATCTGCGATTGCTCGATCCCCCGCGCAGCAATCGCTTCTCTCACCCGCTTGTCCATGGTCGCGCGCACGGTTTCGTAGAGATCTTTCTGATCACTCGATAACTCGATCAAATGCACCATCTCGGTTTTCGGCGGAAGCTCCTTCGCCACCTGATCTTTCGTCCTCCGCAACACCAGAGGCGCGATCCGCTTCTTTAACATCGCGTTCTTCTCCGCATCGCCTTCTTCTTCGATGGGTTTGCGGAAATTCCGATTGAATGCGTCCTCTGTCCCAAGAAATCCGGGAATAAGAAAATGCATGAGACTCCACAACTCGCCGAGATGATTTTCAATCGGCGTTCCAGAAAGACAAAGCCGATGCTTCGCTACCATGCGACACGCGGCCTGCGCGACTTTCGCGCGTGGATTCTTGATATACTGTGCCTCGTCCAAGACCAACATGTGATACTGGAAGCCGAGTAGTTTTTCGATGTCGCGCTGCAGTAAAGCGAACGAAGTGATCACCAAATCCGCATGCGGAATGGAGCGATAATATTTTTTTCGATCCGCGCCATTCAACACCAGCACCCGCAAGCCCGGCGCAAACTTAATCGCCTCCGCCCGCCAGTTGGGAACTACCGAGGTCGGCGCAATCACCAACGATGGCCTACCGCCACTTCGCCCACTGGTTTTCTCTGCCATCAAATGCGCAAGTGTCTGCAGAGTTTTCCCCAAACCCATGTCATCCGCCAAAATACCATGAAGCCCATGACTCGCTAAAAACTGCATCCATTGAAAACCCGACTTCTGATAATCTCTTAAAGTCGCCTTGATCTCGCCGGGCGTTTCCACTTCCTCGACTTTCGAGAAATTTTCCAACCGCTCTTTCAGCTTCGCCAAACCTTTTGGAGTCGCTATTCCTAACCCCTCCAACCCAGCCAACGCCGCCGCATCCAAGGCATGCACCCGCGCCTTACCGAAAAATTTCGGATCAACCAAAGCCGATAAATGCTGGAGCAAACGCCGCACTCTTCCTATCGGAAGCTTCAACGCATCGCCATTCGGCAACGGCGCATACACAAATCCCTGATTCGGCCTATCCAAGGTTTCTTCTAGAAAATCCTGTTTCAACAAGCCTGCTAAAATCGGCATGAGATCATAGCGCTCGCCATCGACATCGAATCCGACGGATAAACTGAACCATCCACCGTCTGAAAAATCCCCAGCGTAAGGTTCATCATCGTTCTCACCAGTTAGACGCGTCTGCCATTTTACCGGATCCGCATCGTGCACTTGGTGGCCGACCCCTTCCTCATATTTCACCTTCCATCCCGCATTTTCTAACACTTCCCCGAACTCACCCCGAAACTGATGCCAGAAGGTATCCACTGGAACCCTACCCGGATCTGGAAACCATTTGTCATTTTCACCCGCCGCCTCAACCGTGCGCGATCTCATGCTGAGAAGAAATCGCCATGCAGGATTCGTTTGCATTGATGAAAGCCCGACATCGCGCAGCTCGCGTATCGCTTGCTGTTCTCGCGGCGTCCTCCCCTCCTCGCGAGCCGTAGCTAATGGCTTGCGCTGATCCCCGTAGCTCACAAATGCCTCCGCAAAAATCCATTCCTTAGGCTCCTCTTGCCCCATCGATTTCAGCAACATCTGGGTCGCCCGATCCACCGCATCCTTTCGCACTACCAATTCAAATTTCGGCTCCGCCAAATTTTCTCCTACCATCGCTTTCGGCTTCTCCTCGATCGCCATAGCCACCGCCTCCGCCGCCGACCGACCTAAATATTTTTCCAAATGTTTCGTCTTCGCCATTTTTCCAAGCAGCGCAAAGCCGTGCTCGCAAAACGCACCCGCTTCGCAACTGCAGTCCGTTTCAAACAACACCTGCCCGCCTTGCTGCCAAAACGCCGCCTCAACTTTTTCCCCCAACACCCGCGCCCGCGCTTGGATTTCACCATCCCCCTGCAACTGTAATTCCTGAACTTTCGAAACCAGCCGCCCACCTATCATCCGCGCCTCATCCCCAAACCGATCCACCCAACCCGCCTCCGCCAAAAACTTTTCCAGTGCCGCTATCATCAATCGCTCAGAAATCTATTTGCCACCTCGTCCAGCGTCCATCTTGTTTTAAGGAAGATCGCGAGATGGAGGGCCCTAAATCCATCAAGACTTACAGATTGCATTTCCGCTACGGATTATTACGCTAAGCGCGTGAAAACTCGGACCTTGATTTTGTTATCCACGTTGCTCCTCGCTGCCGTTTCGAAAGCGGATCCAATTACTCTCACGAATAAGGATGGCAAAAAAATCGAAGCGGAACTAGTGCGACTAGCCGGTGAAAAGGTAGCCCTAAAGCTTACCAATCACAGCATTGTCGAGGTGCCATTAAATACTCTATCCGATGCCGATATTACCCAGATCAAGGCATGGTGGGAGGAGAATAAAAACAAGGTCGAGGCAAAGAACTTACGCTTCTCAATCGTTAAAAACGTAAAACAAATTGAGCGTAAGGTCACTAAAACGGGTGGCGCAGCCCAGGCTGGAAAAAATCTGACCTCCCAAGTTGTTAAGAAAATGGAAAAGAATGATGTGACTTTCAACTGTGTATTCAAAAGCTATGCAAAGAACGATATTTCCGAGATCACAGCCGAATACACGATCTACAAACGTGTGTCTACACGCGATAAAGACGGTTTAAAATCAGACGTCGATGAAATCGATGGTACCAAAGAAATCAGATTCATAGAGGCTATGGGCACAGCTGATTTCGAAACCGATAAAGTGCCTTGTGAAGACACTTCCGAGTCCGGCGGGGGCAAACCAACCACACGCAAGTCTGAAACAGTCGAGGGCATCGTTGTCACCTTGAGTGTAGGCGGCGAAGTATTCCTAAAACAAAGTTATCCAGAAAACTACATCGGGCGCCTCGAAGAAAAAGAAAAGCGAGAAGAGAGTGAGTGACGAGTTCAAGGCGTGATGAGGGCGCATTTTAATTGGACGGAGCGGAGCGCAAACAAATGAAGGCAAGCCACCCGCGATAACGGCATAAAGCAAAACCTTAAAAATCTCGGTTTTGGGCATGAACTTTTCGTAACCAGTCTAATATGCGGAAGAAATTCCGAGGTTAAAATTTATCACCCACGCTGTTTCTCAAGCATCACCAGCATAAGGAAGGAGAGCATGAGATTGAGTTCTTGGCGCGGTGTAAGCTCGGTCAATTTCTCGATCGAAAATCGACCTTCGAAAAATGCCGCTTGCTTGGTAATCCGCATCGTTGGCTGGCCCGATGAACTCGTGGCGAGATATTTGGGATGAAACAGAAAACCTGTAAGAAAACCTAGGATCGGAATCTCACCCAAAATACTGTCCATCACCTTCGCCCCGGGGTTTTCCTCACGAATTGAAAAGTCTGGGATGTTATCGCCGGGATTGAAGGTCTCGTAATGCGCACGCCATATCGAACGCCAGCCTTTACGTCCGACAGAACCAATCGACTCACCCTTCGCATCGGTCGATTCATAGCGCGCTGACCAATCGATCATCTTGTTCGCTTTGATATCCGCCAGACGTGTGGCGCGTGTTTTGTCGGTGAAAATTTCCACATGCTCACGGAATTTAAACATCTTTTGTTTGGTATAGAGTACCACTCGACCCGATGCATCCGTAACCGTTGCTTGGCGCGCCAGAGCAAAGAGTTTGAAGCTCATCGTGAGCGGATATTGCAAACCTACTAACTGCTTTGCGATATCATCCGTGGCAGGAATTCCTGCAAATTTCTGGGCTGGTGTTTGGTGGGAGTTATCTTCCATAAACCATCCAAGACAAATAAATTCAAAATTCCAATCGCGAAATCACTGTCTAACTAAAATGTCACTCGCTCAATAAATCCAGCATTACTCCCGCAGCAACGACGCCGAAGGTGGCAGTGACGTGGGTTGCGGTTCCATAGCCAGTGGCGCAGTTTAAACGCATATCGGCACCCTCAGGTTTTTTGCAGGAAACTTCACCATCGCCGCTAGGGTAAATGGGTGGCTCGTCCGAGAACACCGCGCGGATTCCCATCTCCTCAGGCTTCGATCCCACGGGCACCGCATCGAACCCGTGATCTTTACGCAGGCGTTTTCGCAACTGATGCAACAGCGCGTCTTTTCCTGAAAAAGCGAGATCCCGCACACTGATCCGAGTTGCATCGCGCCGACCCCCGGCGCCGCCGCAAGTCACCACTGGCAAACCGCGTTTTCGGCACTCCGCTAGAAGTAGGGCTTTGTGCTGCATCGAATCAATCGCATCGATCACGCCGTCCACCTCGCCGCCCAATACTTCTTCGACCGAGCGTTCGGTGAAAAAACCTTCGATCACTTCGATCTCACATTCTGGGTTGATCGCGCGCACGCGCTCAGCCATGGCAGCGGTTTTCTGTTTCCCGATCTGGCCATCCATCGCGTGCAATTGCCGGTTCACATTGGTGATGCAAATCTCATCGAGATCCACCATGCGGATCTTGCTAATCCCCGACCGCGCCAGCGCCTCGACAGTCCATGAACCCACCCCGCCAATCCCAACCACGACCACGCGCGCCTGCGAAAACCTCTCCAACGCCCGCTCTCCGTAAAGGCGCGCGATTCCTCCAAAACGATTTTTAGTTTCCTCACTTAACATCCTGCCCGAAGCTTCCAACTTGCAGCCGCGCGTTTCAACGTCCATCTCTATTCCGTGCCCGAAATTCTCATTACCCTTGGCGACCCCGCTGGAATTGGTCCAGAAGTGATCGATGCAGCTCTCGCTTCCGGCCAACTTCCGGCTGGCTTCGATTTTCATGTGATCGGAAATCGCGACGCCGGCATTCCAGGAAAGCCCACCCGTGAGTCCGCGCAAGCCGCGCTGGATGCGCTGGAAGAATCCGCACGTCGACTGCACGAAACAGATGCCGCTGCGGTTGTCACCGGGCCAGTTTCCAAAGAAGGACTCCAGTCCGTCGGATTTCCATTTCCCGGCCAGACAGAATTTTACAGCCATGCCTTTGGCCTAACGAAAACCGGCATGCTCCTCACTGGGCCGACCCTGACCGTCGGCCTCGCCACGATCCACATCGCACTTACCGATGTCCCACGTTTACTCACTCAGGAAAGCATCATCTCCATCGGCCAGCTCACGGCGGATTTTGTTAGAAAACGAGGCATCGCCACCCCACGCATCGCTGTCTGCGGACTCAATCCCCACGCTGGTGAGAGCGGTGCATTTGGCGACGAGGAAAAAACCATCATTGCTCCCGCCATCGCTGCGCTTAACTCACTTGGGATCGCAACTTTCACCGGACCACACGTGCCCGACGCCATTTTCCGCGATGCCGCGCAAGGCAAATACCACGCCGTCCTCGCCATGTATCACGACCAAGGCTTGATCCCGCTTAAATTGTTAGATTTCGATGAAGCCGTCAACGTCACCCTCGGCTTACCGAAACCCCGCACCAGTCCGGATCACGGAACTGCCTTCGCCATCGCTGGCCAAGGCATCGCCAACCCTGCATCCATGATCGCCGCGATTCGTCTGGCTTCTGAATTAGCTTAGCCAATTTCTACGGCGCCACTTCTAGAGGCGGAAGTTTCTGTTCCTCAATCCATACACTCAAGGGTCCGATGGCTGGTATGAAGTATTCAGGATTCCAATCGTTCATCGGGTAGTTGGCCACTGCTATCGTCACCTTGCCGCCTTTCAAATCCTCAAGAGCTTCTTTCCAAACATGACTGCCACGTAGGCTTTGTTTGCGCCAAGCGGTCACTCCATTATCAATCTGAGTAAGAAGTTTGCCATTGATATAGACTGCATATCCTTCACCCGAGTTGTCATGGATACTTCCATCCACTCGAATCCGATAGCGATGGCCTTCTTTGACTGGTGGGAGTTCAAAAGTGCCACGTATCAACAACACGTCATTACTGACAACGGTGTTTGGCATGGTGCGTTTCGGTGGATATATCACATATTTAGAAATCCATGCCTGATTCTCGGGAACCTTTTCTTCCATCTTCATACCAAAAGGCGCCTTCCCACTTTTCCATCCGGCTTTCTTCGCATCAAACTCAGCTGCAAACCAATTCTCCATACCCGCTGGAGGTTTGCCCTCTAGCGGCGCGGTTCCCTTGTCGCCCTTTTCTACTTTGATCTCTTTTGCCGGTTTGGTTTTTTCAGAAGGAGTTTCGAGATTTGCCTTGCCCTCTTCGTCTTCATTTACCGGAAGCGCGGCAGGTCTGTCCCTGTATGGGCTGTTAGGAATATCGAAACCAAAATACTCCCACGTTGCGTGGTTCATATCCGCTATCACCGGTTTCCAATCGTAATCCTTAATATCGGCCACCTGGAGATAAGCGACCGCATCATCAATCGCATCATCCAGATAAGGCGGAGTTTTAGTAGGTTTTGCCTGCGCCACCACAAGTGCTCCATTGAGCGCGGCTTTGTTTCGCGGATCACCAACGAAGCCCGCAAGCGCACCATCTATCAGCATCGGTTTGATGGCTACAAGAGATGCTGCGAGCTGTTCTTGAGTAGGCGCTGGCTTTGCTGCTTCGGCTGCTATTTCGGCAGTCACCTTGGCCTCACGATCCGATTTAGGAATCGCCTCCGCCTCGCCTCCTTGAAGGCGCACCATCGCACGACCCATCGCTTCGCCAACTAACAGATATGTTTCAGGATTGCGGTTGTAATGATAGTCTTGGCTACGTGGTGATTCCTCGATCTCACGCCAAAAATCTCGCGTATCAACTGAGGCAACGGATTTAGTAAGTTCTGGATGCTGCTTTGGATCGCCAACCGCCATCTGCGCTTCCCAAACACCCTGCCATGGACCGGCAGAGAGTCGGTAGCCATGGAATCCAACTGTAGCCACAACTGCTTTCATGTTTGGCGCTTTGAACTCTTTACGCAGATCGCTAATCAAGTTGACCAAGCACTTTTCATAATCCTCTTTGGTGGAACCGCTATCCTTGTGACCCTGGAACCAACCAAAGCCAGCGATCTCATAGCCCTGACCTTTGTAGCCGGGAACTACTTTGTCGATATTCACCAGGGTTTCTTGCACTCCCTTAATCATCGCACGATATTCAAATCCCTCGAATTCACTGTCACTGGTTTTTCCGCTCGATGGTGGACGGAAATCATATTGAAGCGACCGATTTCCTTGCGCGGTCTTGATTAACAAAACCTGTTCATCGTGATAAGTGCCCATCACGAAACCAAATCCAACTTCCGGCCCAATGGAATTGCACTTTGGTAAACATTTTTTGTTAGAATCAGCACTCATCGGTGCGCCCTTGCCACCTTCCGTCAGTCGGGCTTCTTGGAAATAGACATCGTTGCGCACTGTCCAGTTTCCGGCATCATCGATGAGATAAGGAAATTTCTTATCCTTCTTAGTCAGTGTGACAAGATCGCCCTCACCTACCAAGTCAACTTGCTCCAACCAGAGAGCGGCGGAACCACCTTTGAAATAAGTGATCTGAATCGGATAACTCTTCCCTGCCTCGAGGGTAACTTTTGTTAAAACAGGCTTACCATCAGGATCCTTACGATAGACTTCCTTCCCATCGATGAGTGCAAGTGCGTGAGTGCTATCTTGAAAACCTACATGAACCAGATAGTTGCCAGTCTCCGGAACATTGAAGGAAGAATATACAACCGGTGTGCAGGGGCCATCAATGGTTGGAATCGTTTCAGTAACTGTGCCGAGAGCAACCGCGCCCCTTTGTGAAGGTTCCAGCTTCGAGTAGTCCGCTTTTGGATCGTAAGCTCCTTTGAAAATTGAGACCGTCGCTATTGGGACATTCGGAAGATCGAAACTAAATTTCTTGAGCGCCGGTATGCCTTTCCAAACCCACTTGCAGGCGGATCTAGTGCGACTCGTGCCAACCGGCATTTCACCGGGAATGACGGCGGGATCCGCAGAAAGATAGACGCTTGGGTATGGTGGACTAGCGCCAGAAATATCACCCATGCCGACCATATTCGATTGTCCGGCGAGAATATAAACTTTGACTGGCTTATCTGAATTACCGGGCTGGCCATCAGGTCGAGCCAATTGGAGCGGAATGGGAGCCGCATATACTTGCAACACTGAGGCAGCTAACGCCGAAAAGAGACATGAGTTGAGTTTCATCGGGCAGGATGATTTCACGTCCATAGCCCGACGGCAAGGCTGAGGATCATGTCCTCATAAATCCGCTCACTCATCAGCCTTCATACCTTTATAGAGGAGCCCAAACGATGCCCAACAAACCGCGATAATTCCTGCCAGCACCCACCAGAAAGCTCCCCATCCGTTTCCATCTGCATCAACACAAATATCATGGAGTTTGGAACAAAAATAAGCCCCGACCATTGGCCCGATTCCCGATGACATCAAACCAAGCAAGCCTTGTGCCTGGCCTTTCATACTCGGTTCGACTCTCCGGTCCAAATACACCTGCGCGGTGACAAAATAGAGGGTGTAACAAAGCCCGTGCAATGCTACCCCGGCAAAGTGCCAGGCAATGATTCCACTGAAGCCCGCGTAACCACTCATCGCATAACGTACAGCTGACAAACCCAGTCCCCACATCAGCAGGGTTTTGAGCCGAAATTTCAGCATCATGGCTCCTAACAGAAACATCGCAGCCACTTCACTCCATTGAGCCACGCTAACCGATGCGGTAGGCGCTTTGTTTCCGAGAAATTTGAAAAGCTCGGCCGAATACATATAGAACGCGATCAACGGCACAGAAAACAATCCGGTAACTGAAAACAAAACCGCATGATCTCGATTTCTGAATAATTTAAATCCATCCAACCCAAGCGCGCTTTTCCATGATTTGCCCAATCCCATCGGAGGTGTGTGAGGAAGGAAAAATGACAACACACCAGCCCCTACTCGCGCGACACCCGCTGCATATCCGGAGGTGAACGAAAGATCGGAATGCAACACGTAACTTATGATGAAGCCCGCTGCCATCCAGCCAAAGGTAGCCCCGACTCTAACCATGGGATAATGCCTTTCGCCATGAGTGAGGTGCTTGAGACTGATCGTCGCCATCAAGCCCCATGTCGGCCCGGATACCAAAGAGTATGCCAATATTCCCACCAAAAACCAAATTGGATGCAGTCCGTAATCAAGCGCCCCGAACGCGAGTACGATCATCACGGCACCCAGCAACGAGCTCCATGCCATGATTTTCTGCGCAGCCATGCGCTCATCCGCCAAAGCACCACCAATAACAGGAGATATCAATGATGCGATCGGCGGCATCGCGAACGCCCAATAGATCCAATTTCCGAGTCCATGTTCATTCAGAACATTCGTCAATGATGGCACCCAAAATCCCGGTGCCATTCCATGAAAAAAGAACACCAGCCACAACAGCGGAAACGTTCCCTTCTTATACTCCTTTTCCTCCACAGCCCTTGGTTAGCTGGAAATCTCATCCACGCAAGAGCGATGCTTTCTAAAAGTCCAAAATCACCGCAGCACAGCGATCTGCCTCCGCTAATCTCTCCGTTTTTATCGCGCCCTCGCCCATCAAATATCCCTCAGCCTTCAGTTTTTCCAGACCCCGTATCACACGTGCGTCCGGTTTGAGTCGTGGCATTTTCAACACGCCAACTCTCGCCCCACCGGTGAGCGCCTCGTAAACCATCGATACCGAATCCTCGGTCACCCACACTTCTGCCGCGTTAGAAAGTTTTTCAGCCAACCAACCATGCCCCGTCTGCTGATGCGGAAAAATGATAAGGTTCGGAATTTCATGTTTTAACTTCTTCAGGAAATCACTCGGCGTCCGTCTCGAATCTGTAACCTGCCAATTTCCATCTTGGGCTAACTCACGAATTTGCAAAATCAACTCAGCTTCATCAAAGCCGTGGATCTTAGATGATCCGCCAATCAAAAACCATTTCTCCGATCTCTCGCCCTCCACAGGGATCACACGATTCAATGCGCCTTTACTCAGAATGATATGAGACTGGTTAGGAGCTTTTTGAAAATCGTGTTCAGGAGCAACGCACCAATCGAACCAACTCAACGGTAGCCCCGGCTTCATCAACACGATGCTGCGAGCACCCGATGTTCTAGCGATAGCCAACAACGCGAAATGTGTACCGTGACCTGCGCCGATCACATAATCTGGAATCGGAAATTTTCGACTCGCTATCAGTGCTTTCACCATCCGCATGATGGGATTGCAATCCATCTCTAGCCGAACCACATGCGTCTCTAAAGGAACCCGCCGCGCCAATGCCTCCGCAAGCCCGAGTGATTGGTTCTCGTGGCCCGCTTTGCCATCGCTGATAATGAGAATTTGTAATGGTGCGCTCAATCTTTCACAAAGGTGTAAGGTTCCTAGCCACTTTGCAAAAACGAAATGAAAGGTAGGGTCGACTCACCGCTGTCGACCGAAACTTGGGCGTAGCCCCGCGAAGAGATGATTCCCATGAAGAAGTCTAAACGTCCTGGTTACAATCGCTGGTGCGATTGGACTTATAGAGAGTTGATACATCGACCTTAAGACCTTTGACTTTAAGACCTTCGACCTCTTCATCGGAAATATTCTTCGGTCGACAACGGCGTGTCGACCCTACCTTTTGGCCGCTTGATACTACCTCATAAACATTCTCGTATATATCTCCCTCTTCCAAGTTTCCTGTGATACCCTGACCTATGTTTGTAAAAAATTGTCGTTGGGCTTTCCTGACTGCCTCCATTTTCTTTTGTCATAACGCGCTGGGCGTGACGCCTGCCCTCTTGGAAACCTCCGAACTCAAAGATTTTGAGAAACTAGATGAGCCACGCAAAAAACTCATCGAAACCGCCCTCCTCGCTGCGAAGGAAGTTTCAGGAATGCCATACCGCTTTGCCGGCAACGGCGCGAAAGATGGCGGATTCGATTGCTCAGGCGCGATGTATCATGTTTTAAATAAAGTCGGACTCAATCCACCACGCACCTCATCTGCACAGTTTCTCTGGGTGAAAAATCATTCGATCCTACAGATCGTTTCCACCGAAGCAAAAGATCTCACTCACGCTAGTTTCGCCAAACTCAAACCCGGAGATCTGGTTTTCTGGAGTGGCACATATGCCCCGACCGATAACCGTCCATCCAACATCACCCACGTCGGCATGTTTCTGGGATACGAGAAAAAAGACGGGCATCCTGTAATGATCAACTCAAGTAATGGCCGATCCTACCGTGGAATAAAACAAAGTGGCTTCGGGGTGAATGATTTCCGCTTACCAAGAGCAGGCGGCACATCCGTCATGGTCGGTTATGGCACACCGCCGAAGCTGGAATGATTACTGAAAATCAGATCAATCCAGCTTTCCCTTGCCCTTTAGTTAGAAGCTGTTTTGATTTCGATCCATGAAAGCTTTGGTGAAGAAAAAAGCGGAACCTGGATTATGGCTGGAAGATGTTCCAGAACCAGAAATGGGACCTCGGGATGTCTTAATCCGCATCCGTAAAACTTCCATTTGCGGAACCGATGTGCATATCTGGAATTGGGATAAATGGGCCCAAAAGACGATTCCCTTATCGATGGTTGTCGGCCATGAATTCTGTGGAGTAGTCGAAGCTGTCGGTTCCGCTGTCACAGACATCCAACCCGGTGAAACCGTTTCCGGTGAAGGCCATATCGTGTGTGGACGCTGCCGCAACTGCCTCGCTGGAAGACGCCATCTCTGCCCGCATACTCAGGGAGTCGGAGTCAACCGAGCGGGAGCTTTCGCAGAGTTTCTATCCATTCCATACACCAATGTTTACAAAGTGGATCCGTCCATTCCTGAGGAAATCATTTCCACATTTGATCCACTCGGTAACGCCGTCCACACCGCGCTAAGTTGGGATCTGGTAGCAGAAGATATCTTGATCACTGGTGCCGGACCGATCGGTTGTATGGCAGCTGCGGTCGCTCGTTTTGCAGGTGCCAGACATGTGGTTGTTACCGATGTGAATCCGTGGCGCCTAGAACTTGCGAAAAAACTCGGTGCAACTCACGTCGTCAACGTCGCCAATGAATCACTTCCCGACCTGATGAAAAAGATCGGGATGAAAGAAGGATTCGACGTCTGCCTCGAAATGAGCGGCCATCCTTCTGGTCTACAAGATATTCTTGAGCACAGCTCCAACGGAGCGCGTGTTTCATTACTCGGTATCTTCCCAGAGAAAGTCGCGATCGACTGGGATAAAGTGATTTTCAAAGGGCTCGTCCTCAAAGGTATCTATGGCCGTGAGATGTATGAGACATGGTATAAAATGTCATCCATGCTGCGTGCTGGACTCGATATTTCATCCGTCATCACGCATCGCTTCCACTATACAGATTTCGAAAAGGGTTTCGCCACCATGATAGGCGGACAATCCGGCAAGGTCGTTCTCGACTGGACATGAATTTTTAAACACGTTTTGCAACAAGATGATCCCAGAAAACTATCTCGAAAAACTTCGCAACACACTCACTGGCATCCGCAACGATGGCCTTTACAAAGAAGAGCGCCTGATTCAGTCCAGTCAAAATGCTCTAGTTCGTTTGTCCGATGGTCGTGAAGTAATCAATCTCTGCGCGAACAATTACCTCGGACTGGCCGACAACCCCGAAGTCGTCGAGGCGGCAAAAGAAGCCCTGTCCCGTTGGGGATTTGGAGTAGCGAGCGTGCGTTTCATCTGTGGAACCCAAGCACTTCACCGCACACTTGAAGAAAAAATTTCCGAATTCTTAGGCACTGAGGACACCATCCTCTACCCAAGCTGCTTTGATGCAAATGGCGGCTTATTCGAAGTACTGTTAGATCAAGATGACGCAGTCATTTCAGATCAACTCAATCATGCCTCCATTATCGACGGCGTGCGCTTATGCAAAGCGAAGCGTTACCGCTACGCCAACAACGACATGGCTAACCTCGAAGCAAAACTTCAACAGGCGGATGCCGAAGGGGCTGGGATAAAACTCATTACTACCGACGGAGTATTCTCCATGGATGGCATCATCGCACGCTTGGATGAAGTTCATGCCCTTGCTGCTAAATACGGTGCAATGGTTCATTTCGACGACTGCCATGCTACAGGCTTCCTAGGAGCAACCGGACGCGGCACCCACGAGCATTGCGGATTACTGGGGAAAATCGACATCACCACCGGCACCCTAGGCAAAGCACTAGGCGGAGCTTCTGGAGGTTATACCTCGGGTAAAAAAGAAATCATCGATTTACTCAGACAACGCAGTCGCCCCTATCTTTTTTCTAACAGTATCGCGCCGCCTATCGTCGCCGCCACGTTGAAAGTTTTTGAAATCCTGGAACGCTCTACTGAATTGCGTGATAAAGTTGAGAAAAACACCCGCTATTTCCGCGAAGCCATGTTGGCCGCCGGTTTTCAATTGTCTGGCACAGAGCATCCAATCACTCCCGTGATGCTAGGCGATGCCGCTCTCAGCCAACGGTTTTCCCAAGAACTCTTGAGCGAAGGGGTTTATGCTATTGGATTTTTTTATCCAGTCGTCCCACAGGGCAAAGCCCGAATCCGGACTCAAATCAGTGCCGCTCATGATCAAGGAATGCTGGAAAAATCGGTTGATGCCTTCATCAAAGTGAAACACAGGCTTGGCTTGTGAGTATATGCGGACAGATTAAATCCTCAGCTCGCCACTGAAACCATCGCTTGATAGATAGTATCGGTCTTCTGAAGTTCATCGTGAGTTCCGTCACTGACGATACGGCCATCTTTAAATACTAAGATCCGATCCGCGATTCGGATCGTGCTGAAACGATGCGCGATGATGAGTGTGGTTCTACCTTTGACTAAATCTGCCAAAGCCTGCTGCACCATCGCTTCGCTCTCTGTATCAAGAGCACTGGTCGCTTCGTCCAAAATCAAGATCGGCGCGTCCTTTAAAAATGCGCGGGCGATCGCGATGCGTTGACGCTGACCTCCGGAAAGCAAATCACCACGTTCCCCGACAGGAGTTTGATAACCTTCGGGGAAATCCATGATGAAATCGTGCGCGAACGCTTTTTTGGCTGCTGCTTCGATCTCTTCCTGAGTCGCATCCATTTTTCCAACGCGGATATTTTCCTCCAGTGTGCCAAGGAAAAGCGAAGGCATCTGAGGCACGATCGCAATTTGCTGACGGAGATCTTGTTTATGAAAATCTCTAATAGAAGTTCCATTCAAACGAACCTCTCCGTGTTGTGGATCGTAAAATCTCGGTACTAAATGGGCGAACGTGGTTTTACCCGCACCACTCGGCCCGACTAAAGCTACTACCTGTCCAGCAGGAATCGTAAGATTCACATCATGCAAGACAGGTTCTTCATGATACGCAAAAGTCAGGTGATTGAATTCAATTTCTATATTTGAAACAGGGCAGGACTTAGGTGATTCCGGATTTGAAATCGAATCTTCCGTATCTGAAATATATTCTAGGCGATCTACCGATGCTCTTCCTTGTTGAAAAAGGGCATGCATATTGCCGAGTTTTTTGATCGGCTCGTATGACATATAAAGAGCCATGCCGAGAGCGAGGAATCCTTCTAAAGTCATTCCAGCACGCACTCCGAAAAATAATGCTGCGGCAAACCCCGTTGCCGCAACCACCTCAATCGATGGGGAAATAATTTGGCGATACTTCACCACTTTCATTCCCAACTTCAGAATCTCTGCAATCCGTTTCTTGAATCGATCAATTTGTGAACTTTGGAGATTATATCCGCGGATCTCCAGCGCTGATTGTAAATTTTCTGACAATGACGCAGAGAGATCGCCACCTCGCGCTTGTAGAACAATCGCTCTCTTTGTGAGTTTTTTGCCAGCAAACCGGATCGCGAAAATACACACAGGCACAGAAACCAAGGCGATGAGAGCAATGAAGAAACTCTTATCTTGATATGACATCCAAGCCACTGTTCCCAATGCGAACAGCATCGTCGCTGGCTGTTTAATCAAATCACTTGATGCCTGAGCAATCACATGCTGAAGCATCAGCGTGTCATTCATCAAGCGCGCTAACAGATCGCCCGATTTATTTCTTCTGAAAAACGCAAGTGGTAAGCTCTGAAGTTTAATGAAGAGATCTGTCCGGATCGACTCCACCACCCGCATCCCGACATACTGAATGAAATACGCATTTGTATAACCCGCGATTGCACGAAGTAGAAACACTGCAGGGATCCACAAACAGGTGTAGATCAACAGATCATTGCGAGAAATCTCACCGAGCTTAGAAGTAATCCAAATGATGTAGGCGCTCTTTTCATCGACCTTTTCATTAAAGAGAACAGGAAAAACAACCTTCGTCATCAGAGGCAAGCCAGCACCTGATGCGGCGGCGTAAACCAAACCTGCTAGCACACCGATAGCAAAACAACCTTTCACCTGCAGAAGGTGACGGTAATATGGAAGGAACTTCTTCAAATCTGTTGATGAGTTTTTTTATCCACTGAAACCCCGAGTGGCTTGCAGAGGATGAAGCTGGAAAGTTTACACTTCAAGCATCAGGCGGTGAGGCGCTTCCAAGCAGTCTTTGATACGGATCAGGAAGGTGACCGCTTCCTTACCATCGACAAGGCGATGATCATAACTCAAGGCGAGATACATCATCGGGCGAATGACTACCTGACCATTGAGCGCAACTGGACGTTGCTGGATCGTGTGCATACCGAGGATGCCGCTTTGTGGAGGATTCAGGATAGGCGTACTAAGAAGTGAGCCGTAAGTTCCTCCGTTAGAAATGGTGAACACACCACCTTGCAGATCTTCGATTGCGATTTTTCCAGCTTTGCCTTTTGCAGCGTAGTCCAGGATATCCTGTTCGATTTGCGCGAAAGATTTTTTATCACAATCGCGGAGAACCGGAACGATCAATCCTTTCTCTGTGCCGATGGCAACGCCGATGTCGTAGAAATGATTTTCGATGATGTCGGTTCCTTCAATGCGACCGTTGATCGATGGCACGTCTTTAAGGGCTTGGGCAACGGCTTTGACGAAGAATGACATGAAGCCAAGTTTCACTCCGTGCTTTTTGAGGAAATCATCTTGCACACCTTTGCGCAGTTCCATCACGGCGGTCATATCGACCTCGTTGAAAGTTGTTAGAATCGCAGCGGTTTGTTGAGCGTTCACCAAATGCGTTGCGATCTTGCGACGCAGCATCGACATCTTGCGGCGCGTGGTGCGTCCTTCTTCAACCACAGCGGCAGGTTTCGCTTCTGCTTTTGGAGCGGAAAGAACTGAGAGGTCAGGTTTAGGACGCGACTCGCTGACTGGCTGAGTTGCAGGTGCTGCAACTGTAGCTGCAACCGGAGCAGGCGCAGCTACTGGAGCTGGTGCTGCGGATGCTTGGCCAGCGGTGATCATGCCGATGACTTTTCCAATCGAAACTTCCTCGCCTTCAGGAACAAGAATGCGGAGTGTCCCAGCAACGGGTGCTTCGAGTTCGTTAGAAACTTTATCGGTTTCCAAGGTCACAAGGATTTCGCCTTTTTCGCAGTGGTCGCCATCCTTCTTGCGCCATGCTGCAACGTTAGCTGAGGTAATCGATTCACCAGCGGCAGGCACCACGATCTCGACGGATCCGCCGGTGGCCAAGGGCGCGGGCGCTGCTGCTTGTGCAGGTGCCGGAACTGCGGCAGGTAGCGGTGCAGCAACTGGAGCTGAACTTTCGCCTGAGGGTGCGAGTTGACCAATCACGGTTCCGATGGAAACTTCTTCGCCTTCGCCCACAGAGATCGTCAGGATTCCGTCAGCCTCGGCTTCGAGTTCATTGGAAACTTTATCGGTTTCTAAACTCACGAGAGCTTCGCCTTTTTTGACGAAGTCGCCGCTGTTTTTATACCATTTCGCGATGTTCGCGGAGGTGATGGATTCGCCGGCAGCCGGCACTTTGATATCGATGGCCATGATAGAGGTGGTTTCTGTAAAAAATTATATTTCGAATGCTTGAGCGAGAAGCGCTTTTTGTTCGCGGTAGTGCATGGCTTTGGATCCTGCAGCAGGACTCGAACCAGGTTTGCGACCGGCATATACCGGCCAGACGCCGAGAGTAGCTTCAACTTGCGGAGCGATGTATGACCAAGCGCCCATGTTTTTTGGCTCTTCCTGGCACCAGACGTAGCGTTCAGCGTTAGGGAACTGACCGAGAATTGCTTTGAGCATTTCACCGTGGAACGGATAGAGCTGCTCGACGCGTAGGATCGCAACATCTGTGATGCCGTGATCTTTCCGATACGCAACGAGATCGTAGTAAACTTTTCCAGAGCAGAGCACGATGCGTTTCACCTGATCAGGATTTTCGAACACCATGTTGTCGGGAAGGATTTCTTGGAAACATGTGCCCTCGAGGAAATCCTCTTCGCTGGAAATCGCTTCCGGTCTGCCGAGCAAACTTTTCGGCGTCATCAAGACGAGAGGCTTGCGGAAATTGCGACGCTTCTGACGACGCAGTGCATGGAAATATTGAGCGGGTGTGGTGAAGTTTCCGACGATGAGATTTTCTTCTGCACAGAGCTGAAGGAAGCGCTCAAGGCGAGCACTCGAGTGCTCCGGCCCCATGCCTTCGTAACCGTGTGGAAGAAGCATCACCAAGTCGCTCGGTGTCTGCCATTTCGATTCTGCAGATGAAATGAACTGATCGATGATCACCTGCGCTCCGTTCGAGAAATCTCCGAATTGAGCTTCCCACATCAGCAACATGCTTGGATAGGAAAGTGAATATCCGTAATCAAATCCGAGCACGGCGAACTCTGAGAGCAAGGAGTTGTAAACGCAGAACTTCGCTTGATCGTCTGAAAGATTTTGCAGCGGGATGTAACGCTCGCGTGTCTCGTAATCATAAAACACCGCATGGCGCTGAGAGAACGTGCCGCGGCGGCAATCTTGTCCGGAGAGTCGAACGGGTGAACCTTCTAACAGCAGCGAACCAAATGCGAGCGACTCAGCGAACGCCCAGTCAAACGGACCACCATTTGCAAGTGCTTCCACCCGACGCGGGATGAAACGTTTTTCCAAAGTTGGATTGAGACTGAAATTTTCAGGTACCGTGGTGAGCACTCTACCGATGTCTTGTAGCATGTCGCGACTGATTCCTGTGGCGACTGGTGCATGCGAGTAACTTGGCTGAATGATTGCGGTGGATCCACTGAACACCGTGCGGTCGCCGGCTTCGGACAGCTCGACCATGGTTTTATATCCTTCTTCTAACTTATCCCAGATCGCTTGTTCTAAATCGTCAGCTTCTTTCTGAGTCATCACGCCGTCGGTCACGAGCTGGCGTTTGTAAACTTGTCCAAACGTCTCGCGCGCGGCGATTTGTTTCGCAACCAAGGGCTGAGTAAACGCGGCTTGATCCGCTTCATTGTGGCCTTGGCGGCGGTAGCAATACATGTCGATGACGATGTCGCGTCCGAATTTCTGACGAAACTCGAGAGCGAATTGTGAGGCCCAGTAAAGTTCCATCGGCTCTTCGCCGTTAACGTGCAGAATGGGTGCTTCGATCATTTTCGCCACATCCGTCGCATAAGCGGACGAGCGCGCATCGGCTGGCATCGTGGTGAAACCGATTTGGTTGTTGATGATCAAATGGATCGTGCCGCCCGTACGGTAACCTGGAAGCTGAGAAAGGTTCAAAACTTCTGCGATAGAACCCTGTCCCGCGAAAGCAGCATCGCCGTGAATCAAAATCGGCAACACGCGCTTACGATCGGTCGAGACGCCGTCATCGCCAAGCACTCGCTGACGGGCACGCGCTTTACCCTCTACCACCGAGTTCACCGCTTCAAGGTGACTGGGGTTTGCGGCGAGACTCACGCGGACATTTCCATCTGGAAACTCACGAACGCTCTCGTAACCCAAGTGATATTTCACATCGCCATCACCAGCGACCAAGCCCGGCTCATAGTCGGGAGTAAATTCATAAAGCAAAGTCGTCAGTGTTTTTCTCACGAAATTCGCCAACACGTTCAAACGACCGCGGTGCGCCATACCCATTTCGATTTCGAGCACTCCCTGCCTCGGACAATTTTCCAAAAGCGCATTGAGCACGACCATCGCGCCCTCGCCGCCTTCCATGGAGAAACGTTTTTCGCCCAAGAATCGTTTCGCGAGAAAATTTTCAAACGACTCTGCTTCAAGCAACCAGCGCAGTGATTTCACCTGAAGGTCATTCGTTTTTTCAGCGCCGTGCAAACCATGACGTTCGATTCTTTCACGCACCCAATGACGCACGGTCGTGTTGTGGATGTGCATGAACTCGAAGCCGATCTTGCCGGAATACGTTTGTTTCAGCGCAGCGACCATTTGCGTGAGCGGCATCTTCGCTCCGTTGAGGAAAAACGGATTCGACGCCTCGCGGGCCATCTCCTGTTCAGTGAATTGGTATTCACTGATTGAAAGCCGTGGATTCACTTCTGGCGTGTCGTCCAACGGGTTGATCTGTGCTTGGGTGTGACCCAAGGTCCGGTAGTTATAAACCAAGCTGACGACTTTCCCGTTAAACTCGATATCTGATGCTGACAGTGTAGCCGTGCCGGTCGCTGCAGTTTCCCCCGCTTCTTTTTTCTTCAGTTGGGCAACGCCTAATTCAAATCCCTCGAAAAATGCAGACCATGTCTGATCCACGGATTGCGGATTCTCGCACCATTGTGCGTATTTTTCGTCTAGTAAGTCCGCATTGAGTCGCGCCGAAACCGTTGAGTTCATGTGTTTAAAAATAAATGCGTGTCGAGGTTGCTGTTATTCAGGCTTGCCCTCGGCGCGCAGGCATTAGTTAAAGGTCTCGCAGGCTTGCGTCAATCATTGCAGAGTGAAAATATAGCCGCAGCCCAAAATCGCATGATCGAAGTCTCCAACCTCTCTAAACGCTACGGACGCCACCTTGCCGTCCGCGATATCTCTTTTTCCGTATCGAAAGGAGAAATCGTCGGCTTTCTCGGCCCCAACGGTGCCGGAAAAACCACCACTCTTCGCATGCTGACCGGCTTTTTGCCGCCCTCCAGCGGAACCGCAACCATCGCTGGATTTGATATTTTCCGAGACTCTATCGAAGCCCGCAAACGTATAGGCTACATGCCCGAAAACGTCCCGCTGTATGATGATATGCGGGTCCGTGAATACCTTTCTTTCCGAGCTCAGCTCAAAGGCCTCAAAGGCAGCGAAGCCCGCCGCCAGGTCGCTCATGTCATCGATACCTGCGGGCTCGAAAGCGTCCGTCGAAAAATGATCAAAACCCTTTCAAAAGGATACCGCCAACGGGTCGGCTTGGCAGATGCCCTCGTCCACCAGCCAGAGCTCCTCATCCTCGACGAACCCACCAACGGCCTCGACCCCGTCCAAATTCGCCAGATCCGAGAACTCATCAAACGCCTCGCGTTGAATCACACGGTCGTTATTTCCACGCATATTCTCTCAGAAGTCGAAATGATCGCGGATCGGGTCATCATTATCGACAACGGCCAGATCAAAGCCGCAGACACTCCGCAAAACCTCATCAACGAGATGCGCACCGCTGGCCGGGTACATACCGAAATCCAAGCTCCCATTGAAACTGCGACCACAGAACTCGCCGCGATCAACAGTGTGAAAAAAGTTACTTCAGAAATTCTCGAAAACGGCTGGATCCATTTCACCCTCTGGTCCGACTCTGGCACCGACACACGCCTGTGCATTCACAAGCTTTGCACCGAGCAAAAATGGCCACTGCGCTCACTCGTCCGCCACGAGGCAAAACTCGAGGACGTCTTCGTCGAGCTAACACGGAAAGACTGATCCGCCCCAGATTCTTTTCTGGCGCTCCAAGCACACGAAGTCTATGGATTATTCACCATTATGAAAATCCGTAATCTTATCTTTGCCTCCCTCTGTGCCATTTCCTGTGCCGCTCACGCACAAACCCCTGCTACTCCTCTCAAAGATGGCGACCGCATCGTTTTTCTTGGAGACTCCATCACCGCAGCCGCCGTGAAACCGGGTGGCTATATTACTCTGATCAAAGATTCGATCGCAGCCACCTATACGGATCTTCAAATTGAAGTCATCGGCGCGGGAATCAGTGGCAACAAGGTTCCTAACCTACAGGCGAGACTCGAAAAAGACGTGCTCTCCAAAAAACCGACCATCGTTTTCATCTACATCGGCATCAACGACGTCTGGCATTGGAAGAAAAACAAAGAAGGCGTGATGGCTGGTGGAACCACCCCTGAGCTTTTCGAATCAGGCCTCAAAGATATCATCGCCAAAATCAACGCCGCTGGTGCGCGGGTCATTCTTTGCACTGCCACAGTCATCGGTGAAAAACACGACGGCACCAACGAGCGCGATGCCATGTTAGAAGAATATTGCGCGATCAGCCGCAAGGTAGCCACTGATACAAAAAGCCAAATGGTCGATCTCCGCAAAGCCTTCATCGATCACCTCAAAGCCAACAACCCTGAGAACCTACCAAAAGGAATTCTCACTGGCGATGCCGTCCACCTCAACCCAGCAGGCAATCTCCTTGTCGCTGCCGAAATGGGTAAAGCACTCGGCCTGCAAGTGCCTTAAATTGCCGGACATAAGCGCGAAATCGATTCATACCCATTTTTGGCACGCATCCATCATTTACATGCAAAACATTTCCGCTTAACCCTTACCCATGCGCACATCCGCTATCATTATTTCAGTCGTTCAGCTGCTCAGCATTTCAGCTTTTACCCAAGCCGAGACTTTCCCCGCCGCCAACGGGTTGGAGCGATCGCTTGTGGCGAAAGAGCCCATGCTGAAAAACGCCGTGTCCGTCTCGGTCGATGTGGACGGAGCCATCTACGTCACGGAATCCGCACGTCGCCAAGTTGCAGATCTCGATATCCGACAGTTTTACAATAACGGATGGGTTAAAGAAGACGTCTCTCATACTTCTATCGAAGAAAAACTCGTGTTCATCCGCGAACAACTCAACGGCAAAAACCAGTTTCATAAATCCTCAGTCAAAGACCAAAACGGCGATGGGAAAATCGACAGCAAAGATCTAACAACCATCTCTGAAAAAATCATCCGACTCGTCGATACCAACAACGACGGTGTAGCGGATCAATCGACGGTCTTCGCCGAAAATTTTAATACCGAAGTCACAGGTATTGCTGCGGGTGTGCTCGCATGGCGCGGTGATGTTTACGCCACTATTGCGCCAGACCTCTGGAAGCTACGCGACACGACTGGCGATGGTGTCGCCGATAACCGCGAGTCGCTCGCTCACGGCTTCGGAGTGCATATCGCCTACGCAGGCCACGACATGCACGGCCTTATCCTCGGCCCCGACGGTCGGGTTTATTGGTCGATCGGTGACAAAGGAACCAACGTTACATCGAAAGAAGGAAAGAAATACTTCGCTCCGCACGAGGGTGCAGTCCTGCGTTGTTACCCAGATGGCTCGGGATTTGAAATTTTCGCGCGTGGTCTTCGTAACCCCCAAGAAATCGCTTTCGATAAATACGGAAATCTATTTTCGGTAGATAACGATTCGGATCAATCCGGCGAACGCGAGCGTTTTCTCCACATCACCGAAGGCTCCGATACTGGCTGGCGATGCTACTACCAGTACCGCGGCTCTGCTTACAATCCATGGATGGCAGAAAACATTTGGGAACCAACTGGAAAGTTCCAACCCGCATATATCACGCCCACCAATCAGAATTATTCCGATGGCCCAGCAGGTTTTGCTTACAATCCCGGCACTGCATTGAACGCGAAATACGACGACGCGTTTTTCGTCACCGAATTTCCAAAAGGAAACGTCCGCTCATTCAAAGTAAAACCCAAAGGTGCCACTTTCGAAATGACTGACGAGCACATCGTTTACTCAGGTCCGATGAATGTCGGGATCAACTTCGGTCCTGATGGCGCACTCTACTCAGCCGACTGGGCAGGCGGCTATCCCATGAACGACAAAGGTTCTGTTTGGAAACTCGACGATCCTACCATCGCCGGCTCCGCCATCCGCAAAGAGGTCGCGGAATTTCTGAAAGAAGGCCCCACCAAAGTTTCTACGGCAGAACTCATCAAACGTCTTTCCCACAAAGACATGCGCATCCGCTTGGACGCGCAGTGGGAGTTGGCGAAGAAACGCGAAATAGCCATCGCGGATCTTCATCAGGTCATCGCTTCATCCACATCCGACCAACTCGCAAAAATCCACGCGCTCTGGGCACTCTCACAACAAGGCCGATTTTTTGAAAAAGCCTTTCATAAACTTGCATTTTCCAAAGATCCTATCCTCCGCGCTCAAGCCGCCAAGCATGCAGGTGAAACGAAAGTCCCTGTTCGAATCCTCACCAACCTCCTCGCAGATCCCGATCCACAAGTCCGCTTCCATGCCGCCACCGCGATTTGGAAAACCGGTGACGCCACCGCGATCGATGCGGTCATCACTCTGTTAGAAGAAAATAACAATCAAGACGCCTACCTCCGCCACGCGGGCGTGCTCGCACTCACCGCCGCTCCGGCTGAAGCAATCGCCGCGAAAACTCTTTCCCACAAATCCCCCGCCGTTCGTCTTGCAGCAGCCGTTGCTTTCCGCCGATTAAATTCTCCCCTCGCCGCAAAATTGCTTTCTGATGAAAACCCAGAAGTTGTCGCCGAGGCTGCACACGCGATTCACGACGATCCCGCGATTGAATCTGCCTATCCCGCACTTGCCGCATTACTGAAGGAAAAGCCCAATGCAACTCCTCCGGCCATCCGCCGCGCGATCGCCGCGAATCGACGCATCGGAAACGCCACCGCTGCACAGGATCTAACAAATTTCGCGCTGCGCGAAGAGGTTCCCGCTAACCTCAGAGTCGCCGCCCTCGAATCACTGACCTCTTGGGACACGGCTTTTCAAACCGATCCAGTAGATGGTCGCCACAATCCCTACCCCGCTGCCGACAAAGCCGTAGCAAGCAGTGCGTTTGCTGCTGCAGCTGTCGTTCTACAAAGCCATCCAGATAAGACCATCTCCACTGCCGCTGCTGCCACCGCGAAACAACTCGGCATCGTCGCCAACGCTGCTGACCTGGAAAAAGAATCACTCGATCCAAAAGCCGATCCTGCAGTTAGAGTTAGAGCACTCGATGCACTGAAATCCGCCAATCCAAAAACTTTTGAGAAAATTTTACCAAGTCTACTTGAAGACCCATCCTCTTACGAAATTCGTATCCACGCAGCTACTCTCTTAGCTGAAAGCGACTCTCAAAAAGTCGTCGATTATGCGGCGATGCAAATCATGAAATCCGAGCAAATTCAGGAACAACAACAAGCCATCTTGCTCCTCGCGAAAATCAACACGCCCGCCGCTAAAGAACTCCTCAAAAATTACGCCGAAAGATTCAGCAATCCTCCCAGCAAACGCCCTTCCCTCTATCTCGAATTCAGCCAAGTTCTTCCTGACTTCGGCAAAGACCTACCGCCTTACTCCGTTTCTCTGGAAGGTGGCGATCCCATCGCTGGTGAAAAAGTCTTCAACGAACACCTCGCCGCCCAATGCATCGCGTGTCACCGCATCCGCGAACAAGGCAGCGAAGTCGGTCCACCACTCACTCATGTTGGCAAAAAAGGTAGAGATTACATTTTTGAATCCCTTGTCGCCCCCCAAGCAAAAATCACTCCCGGCTACGGCTTGATGACGATCACCACCAAATCCGGCTCTTCCATCGCAGGCGCCCTCAAAGAGGAAAACCAAACCTCCGTTACTTTGATCCTTCCTGACAAAACCGAAACCACCGTCAAAACGTCCGACATCGTAAACCGCACCCAACCCGTCTCAACCATGCCCCCCATGGGCAACATTCTATCAGCAAATGAACTCCGCGACATCATCGCTTATTTAGCAAGGTAGGGTCGACACTCCGTTGTCGACCCTGATCAAAAATATCCACGCGCTATCCATCTAGCGGACGTGAGACCGACCTAGATCTTCTTCTTTCGATACACCATTCAAATGACTTACGGTCAAGTGAGGCCACTTGACCGTACCCTTTTTAAAAGAAACCTTTCATCTAGCTTTACATGCGGTTCCCTGATATCAAGCTCGATTCATGAAATACCTCTTAGCATGCGCTTTACTCCTCTGGGACACGATCACTCCTTCTTTGGCTTGTTGTGCTGTAACCGTTGCACATGGAAACGTCGTGAATGCCGATCAGTCCGTGATCATGATTTGGGATAAGGAAAAGCAAACCCAGCATTTCATTCGTCAGGCGAATTTCAAAACCGATGCAAAAGATGTAGGCTTCATTGTTCCATCGCCATCGCGACCTCAGTTAGAGGAATCCGGAAACCAGGCTTTCGCTACACTTGATAAAATTACCGCGCCATACATATCGAGTGGATTTTCTGTTCCGTTTGGCTGTTCTGCAGCTCCTGCTCCCGTGAGACAAGAAAACAGTGTCCGTATCGTTGAAGAAAAACGCGTGGCAGGATACGATGCCACGGTGCTAACCGCGCGTTCGGGCACTGATCTGGTCGCTTGGTTAGAGCAAAACGGATATCCTTACTCGCCAGCATTAGCAGAATGGGCAGCACCTTATCTCGGCGGCGATTGGCATTTCACGGTGCTCAAACTCGCTAAAGAAAGTGCATCGACCCAAGACATCAAAGCATCCGCCTTGCGCATCACCTTCCGCACGAATCGTCCGTTATTCCCGTATCGTGAGCCAGAGTCCTCAATAGCGAAAGGTAAGCTCGATGTATCGTCGAGATTGCTTCGGATCTATTTCATCGCTGAGGCACGTTATCGCGGACAAATCGATGAAGGCAAAAAGTGGAGTGGCGAAGCTGTCTGGGCGAAGGACATCACTCGTCACAAATCTAGCCTGCTGAAATCTTTGAAACTCCCAGATTCGACCGGCCCAAAAACCTGGTGGCTCACCGAGTTCGAAGACAACTGGCGCTATCAAAAAGCCGCAGGCGATGTCTATTTCTCGCCCAATTCCAAGCAGACCGCTTTAGACACTCGAAGCACAGGCCGCGTACCATCCTACGATGCAGCTTTTCTCGGAGCCTTCTTCTTTCTAGGAATGAGAATCCTCTTCCGTGGGCGGCAGACTGGATTTTAATGGAGTTGAATAACTCAAAACAACTCTCCGCGAGCTTGCATCTCAGCTCCACAGGGCTTTTCCTATCTGCATGGAGTCACACGAGTGGAATGAGCGGACAGAAGAGGGCAAACGGTTTTTCCGCGGGAATTTCCACGGAAACGAATGGAGAATTTTGACCACTCTGCAAACCGATCCCGATTGGGAAATCCTCGAACAACCTTCCGAAGAAGTCTGGAGAGCTCTGCGAGATATCGTTTGGAAAAAATATCAGCGCAAGCGTTGCCCATGGGAACGCGTCGCTTCTCTGGACAAGATTCTAGGCGACGATGTCCCGAAGTAAGCTTAGTGCGTCATAGGGCTCTCGCCCGATGCATCACCGAGATGAGATTTATTGGTCGGCAAGAATTTCTTAAAGCGGGTCTTATCAATGGATTTCATGTAGGCCTCCTCGGGTGAGATCAATCCTTGTCTAAGCTTTGTCCAGATGGACTCATCCATGAACTGCATGCCCTCGCCTTTGCCGCCAGTGATGACGTCGTAGAGTTTCTGGGTCGCGCCCTCACGGATGATTGCCGAAACTGCAGGGGTCGCGAACATGATTTCATGCACCGCTACCCGACCGGGTTTGTCCACCCGCTTGCAAAGAAGCTGCGCGACCACTCCGCGTAAGGATGCAGCGAGCATGGTACGGACTTGAGCCTGCTGGTTCGCCGGGAAAACATCGATAATACGGTCGACTGTTTTACGAGCGTTGTTGGTATGCAGGGTTCCGAAAACCAGAAGACCTGTCTCCGCCGCGGTGAGCGCGAGTGAAATCGTTTCCAAATCACGCATCTCGCCAACCAGAACAATGTCCGAATCCTCTCGCAACGCCGCGCGTAATCCATCGGCGAAGGATGGGGTTTGGATCGGCACTTCGCGTTGGGTCAAAATCGATTTCTTATTTCGGTGTACAAACTCAATCGGCTCTTCAACCGTAATGATGTGACGCGAAAAATTCGTATTGATGTAATCTAAGAGTGCGGCAAGTGTCGTCGATTTTCCAGATCCGGTTGGCCCTGTGACCAAAACTAATCCCGAGCGCATGTGTCCGAATTCTTTGACGATTTCAGGAACGCCTAAAGATTCGAGCGACATGATTTCCGTTGGAATCAAACGGAACACAGCAGCCAGGCCATGTTGTTGTTGGAGGTAATTGCAACGGAAACGCGAGTCCACATCCATCTCGTAAGCAAAGTCGAGATCGCCATTTTTCAGATAACGCTCAAATGCTTTGGGATCACAAATCTCTGCCAATAACTGTTTAAAATCTTCACCCAACAAAATCTCTTCACCTTTAATCGGCGTCACCGCACCGTGCACTCGTATCTTTGGCGGCTGACCCTCAGAAAGGTGCAGGTCTGAACCTTTACTCGCGATGAGGTGTTTGAAGTAGCGATCAATTTTAGCCATGTTGAGATATTATTTTTAGCAAGATGTTAGATGCATAAGAATATCACGATTGAAGGAATATTTTCATCTGAGCTTTGTCCTCCGCGCGGAACATGAGATCTTCAGCGCCGATGATTCCTTTGATGTAGAGCTGCCTAAGTGACTCATCCATGGTGATCATCCCCACATGTTTACCGGTCTGCATAATACCTGGTAACATGAAGGTTTTTCCCTCTCGAATACAGTTCGCGACCGCGGGAGTGTTCACTAACAACTCCGTTGCGACCACCCTAGATGCACCGTCAATGGTTGGAACGAGTTGCTGAGAGAGAACTCCACGCAGTGATTCTGAGACCATGACACGGATCTGATCGCGCTGATCGATAGGGAAGACATCCAACAACCGATCCAACGTGCGAGGCGCATTTCCCGTGTGCAAGGTGCCGAGCACTAAGTGACCTGTCTCCGCGGCGGTGAGCGCGAGGTGAATCGTTTCCAAATCCCGCATTTCTCCAACCATGATTACGTCTGGATCTTCACGTAGCGCACCTCTCAATGCTCTCGAAAACGATTCTGTATGCTTGTGCACTTCCCGCTGATTCACATGGCAGCCTTTTGATTCGAAAACATACTCAATTGGATCTTCCAAGGTAAGGATGTGATCCTCTCGATCCCGGTTGATGAAATCAATGATAGACGCGAGCGTTGTCGACTTACCCGAGCCTACAGAACCTGTGATGAGGATAAGTCCGTTTTGATAACGTGTCAGCGGGATGATGTGTTCAATAGGTAGTCCGATTTCTTCCATCGTCCGCATCTGGGTATTGATAACCCGAAACACCATATCATAGCCCAAGCGCTGTTTAACAACGGATGCTCGATATCGGCCGTCCGTTCCTTGATATGCAAAGTCAATATCACCACGTTCTTCCAAACGATCCCACTCTTCTTTCCCTAAAAAGGAACGGACTAACTTTTCCGTCTCCGCAGGTTTCAGTATAGGATGATCATTCCAAATCGGAGCTAAAGTTCCATAACGACGCCATGCTGGTGGATACGCCGTTGCTAGGTGGACATCCGAGCAATTGTATTCTCGTCCGAGCTTCAAATACTCATCGACGTGATCCAGGACTTTGTGTTCCGACATTGAATGAAGTTGGGGTTTAAAACGTAAAACGGTTAATAATGCATGTTGATTCGAAACATGGATTTCTCATGAATGAATCCTGCTAGACACTCTAACCCAGAATTGAAATATCGTGTCAATATGGGTTACGCCTGTCGTTCACTAGCGGATTACCTGACCGAGCAGTTATTTGATGTTGGAGGTAGTCTTTGAGCAACTTGGTGGCATAAATTTTTAGCGAAGGCTTCACCAAAGCGAACAACATCATCAGTAATCCGATAAACCATCCTCGATGTTTTTTCTCGGGTTCATGCCTCACTTTAGGACGCCTAGACCTGAACAAGAAACTACCAAGAAATCCAACGCCCAATGAACCACCCAGCCACTTCATGGGGCTGGACTTCAGGGAATCCCTGAGCCGTAACGGAATGTCCAATTTCTTTTTGAGCTGGAGATGCGCATGGCCAATCTGAACGCGTGCAGCTTCGCTGCGGCGAATCAGCTCTGCGAGTTCGAGCGATTTTTGAGTTGATTTAGCCATTCGCGGTCTTTTTCAAATTCTTCACGTGTGATCGAAAACGATTCAATTTTTTTCGAGCGATTGATGATTACTAGCATCACTAGTGCGATGAGTAGATATACTCCGCCGATTGAAAAGGCAGCGAAATACCATGCAACATTGAAATACGCGGAAATTAATCCGACCAAGCCCGCCGTCAAAAGCCCCCATGTCGCGATCACGCAGAAAACGGTGACACTCAGCAAGATGAGCTTTTTAGTAAGCACCTCAATCGCGTCCTGTGCTTCTATACGGAATATTCCGATGCGTGAGGCGATCAAGCTAGGGATCGCCTCTTTCCAATTTACCGGAAAGTGATCTTTGCCAGAAATAGGAGATTCCCCCGCCCTAGGATTGGGTATGCCTGAAGAATCGTGATTCATCGTTCAAATAATGGGGAAACGGATAACCTCAGATTACCTAAAGCGCACAACCTAGCGGAAAGGTAGGTTGTGGCTAGAGTGCACGAGGTTAAATCAACTTAGCGACGTACGATGAGTCCGATTAAGAAACCCACTCCAAGCGCGCCAAGCACAGCTTTCGTTGGATTTTGGCGGATGTAATCCTCGGTAGTGACATGGATTTCCTTAGCTCTCACGCGAGTTTCATCCCATTGGAGCTGGGCTGCTTCTCTTACGTGACCGGCTTTTTCAGTAGCGACAGCTTTGTAATGCTCAGCTTTTTCGGTAGCGACGGTTTTAAACTGCTCAGCTTTTTCGGTCGCAACGGTTTTAAACTGCTCAGCTTTTTGGACAGCGGATGCTTTGATAGCATTCGCAGTTTCAACGGCACGATCTTTTACATGGGTGGCTTGTTCACCGGTGGTTTTAGCAAACTCATTAGCTGCTGAGCGAAGGTCGTGAGCGGCTGATGCAACTGCGGTGTCACCGGCGTTTGAAAATGGATTCTCGTTCATAATATTTAGGGGTTCATTGCTTCATTGACTTAAAGCAAATCAGATACCACGAAGATTACAGGCTCCCGGAGTGAAAGCAAGAAGACATTGGCAAAGCTGTTTAGCGCTTAAGCTGACTCTCAATGCGCTCGATCCGCTCTTTCAAGCCCGGCTGCTTATTGAGCTCAATTGCGACTTTTTTGCATGCGTGAATCACGGTTCCGTGGTCACGACCTCCAAACGACTCGCCGATCTCCATCAGGGAACTGTGGGTCAATGAACGACTCAGATACATCGCCACTTGTCGTGGAAACGCAATGCTCGCCGGCCTGCGCCGCGAAATCATGTCCGCCATGCGCACATCGAAAATTTCCGCTACCGCACGCTGAATACCATCGATGCTGACCTGACGGCTGGCTTCTTCTTGGATGAAATCCCGCAGCAGATACTCGACTTTTTCCACCGAGACACTTTCGCCAGCCAAAGACGCGAACGTCGCGACCCGGACCAAAGCACCCTCCAAACGACGAACGTTAGAGCGGATTTTTTCTGCGAGGAAATTCAGCACGGTCTCATCCACGGAAACTTTCCATTCCAGAGACTTCTTCTTCAAGATCGCCATCCGAGTCTCAAGTTGTGGTGGCTGCAACTCGACAGTCAATCCGCATTCAAAACGAGAAATCAAACGTGGTTCGATGCTCTTGATCTCACATGCTGGGCGATCACTGGTCAGAACCACCTGATTGCGACCATCGAGTAAGGTGTTGAACGTATGGAAAAATTCTTCTTGGGAGCGCTCCTTGCCAGCCAAGAACTGCACATCGTCGATGAGCAACACGTCGGAGCTCCGGTAGCGGCGACGGAATTTTTCGATGTCGCCTTTACGGATCGCCTCGATGAACTCGTTGGTGAAGCGCTCACAGGTCAGATAGATGACCCGCGCATCAGGGCGACGACGCAAGATTTCCTGACCGATCGCGTGCATCAAGTGGGTTTTGCCCAAGCCTGATCCACCGTGAATGAAAAGCGGATTGTAACCCACGCAGGTTTTGGTCGCGACCGCTTCACAAGCCGCATGCGCGAACTGGCTGTTGCTGCCCACGACAAATCTGTTGAACGTGTAATCCGGATTCAAGCCAGCTGCTTTGGCGCGCTTCTCAAGCATATCGCTCGGAAGCTCGACTCTAATTTCAGGAAGTGCTTTGTCTGATGAAAAATCTTCTGCCGCGCCATCTGTTGCGCTCTCCGCCACCATGATCTTCACGTGATGCATGCCCTCATGCACTTCACCCGCTGCCAACATTAGTTCAGGAAAATAATTGGTCTCGATCCACACCTGATGGATCTCACCCGGTACGGTGACAATCCCCTCACCGCTCGTCGTGCTCTGCCAACTCGCCGCTCCAAACCAACGTTGAAACGCATCACTACCAATCGACTTTCTCAAAAAGTTTGAAATCCGCTGCCACTCTCCCGCACCATCATCAATCAATCCTGTTTCAGTGTGATCGGTCTCCTCCGTTAAAGGCTTTGGCATTCTGTTCTCTGAGGTTTTTCGATTCATGGCTGTCATTCTCAGCGTCTCTCAGCACCCCCTATGGGCTACTACAACGCAACGGTCGATACGGACAATGGACAAGGATTTCTCAGGATTAAATTTTTTTAGAATTCATTCTAACAGATGAAACTTGTTTCCCGTATTCCACAAGCGTTCCACGATATAAAATTTTAAAAACTTGACTCGAATTTTGATTAGCTTTTGTGAAATAACCCTTCGATCTATCAGATCATTTCGCCGCAAGTCTTTGATCCACAACGAAAAACGATCTGTCAAAGCTGTCACAAAATTTTAGTCCTCTATAGCCAATTCAAATCCGCAAAGATAGTAGTGATAACCTTACCTCTCCACCGAGTCGGCATTCCAGATCTCCAGGCCAAAAGACGTCATGAAAATGCTCATTTCACGCCTGCGCATGATCACAATTCATGAATACGCGAAGTTTCAAATCATCACTCCGCCATTCGATGTTTCGTACGAAAGCACAACGCGACTGCCACGGTCGCTAAGGTTCCTGCCATGATGCGCCACGGGAACTCGATAATGGGTAACCAAGCGGGATTCTGATAAAGCATTCCGCCTCCGAACATTTTCCAAAGATCGTTTGGAAGGTTACTCAAAAAGGCGACGAAAACGATGCCTGTAATCATCGCAATAATGTTACCCGTTTCGCTACCACGGCTTTTAGTAAACAATGCGACGATGAAAATTCCCAGCAACGATCCATAGGTATAACCGAAACTTCCGAGGATAATTCCGATGATGCTTAGCGATGGATTGTGCGCTTTCACGAATGCTGTCGCTAGACCCACGAAAATCAGAATCAGCGCGAAGCCAACGGTACTGAGTTTGATAACCCGAACCCGAGCATGATCATCTTCTGGAGTTTTGAACCATCGGAAATGGAAGTCTCGTGAGTAACTCGTAGCCAGCGAATTCATCGCAGTTCCAAGCGATCCCATGGTCGTCGCAAGCACGCCAGCAACCACCAACCCACGTAGCCCACCTGGCATGACATCAATCACGAAATAGGGGAAAATTCGCGTGCTATCGGGCTTACCGCCCGCCATCGGAAGCGCCGGATCGTTTACCACATGACCATAGTAAACAGACAACAGAATGCCGATGGTGAGCACCGCATAAGTCACTGGAATATCCGCAAGTCCGGAAAGGATGGTGGCGACTGCGCTTTGGCGTTTGTTCTTCGCCGTCAGCATCCGCTGAACCATATCCTGATCCGTTCCATGAGTCGCAAGTGTCACGAACAACGATCCGAACAATGCGGCCCAAACCGTGAACTCGCTTTCCAAAACGCTCTTGATTGCGCCCCATGTCGTGGTCGATGGAGCATCGCCTTTCCATTCCCAAAGTTTCAGGTCATGTGGCCCAGTCAGGAAAGATTTAGCTCCCGTCCAGCCACCCGGAATGTGACCCATCAAATACCAAACGGAAAACCCAAGAGCGCCGAATAACACGGCGATCTGCAACACGTCCGTCCAGATCACCGCCTTAATTCCCCCGATCGCCGTGTAGGCGGCGGTCAGAAGTGAAATCACCACCAAGGCTGCGCCGGTAAACCAGAACTGCTCCCAGTTTGAGAGAGGATCACTCGGATTGAGTTGGTTCCAAATCACGATCAGTAAAAGCGTCGGCACCCAAAGTCTCGATCCGCTTGCGAGTGATCTCGTAACCAAAAATATCGCGCTCGCAATACGCCGGGTCTTAGGCCCGAACCGCAGCTCCAAGAACTCGTAAATACTGACCACATTGTGTTTGTAAAAGGCAGGAATGAATACCCCGCTTACGACGAGTCGTGCTAAAAGATAACCGACCATCAACTGCGCATACGTGTAATTCTGGAGGCGAAACCCTTCGCCGGGAGCGCCGAAAAAAGTGCCGGCGCTAATTTCCGCAGCCAAGATCGAAGCCAACACCGCCCACCAAGGAATGGAGCGCCCTCCGAGTGCATATTCCGAAACGTCTTTGTTTCTACGGCTGAAATGCACGCCAATCGCAATGATGATCGCGAAATACAGCACAATGATGACAAGATCCATTACCAGCGGAGACATGCTCGGAACTTAAAGATCAGCCCAAACGAACCAAGCTTAAAGTTTCCTCATTGGTCGTGATATTGCCCCATACATTTCGCTTCCCGATGCATACCGAAAGTGACAACTTCCTCGCGATGACGGATACCCCAAAACTTGTTCAGGACGATCCGTGGCTTGAGCCTCAGACCGATGCAATCGTGCGTCGCACCGCTCGCTTCGAAAACGCCCTTAAAGAAATTCAGCAACACCACGGCTCGCTCGCGACATACAGTAACGTGCATCAATTTTTCGGGATTCATTTCGATTCTAAGAAAAATCATTGGACCGTCCGCGAATGGTTGCCCGGCGCAAAAGCCGTATCTTTGATCGGTGAGTTCAACCAATGGAACCGTGAAGCGCATCGCTTGGAAAAATCTGCCAACGGCATCTGGGAGCTAACCATTTCTGCTGAAACCTTAAAACATGGCGATGAAATTAAGCTCTATATCCATGGTGCGGATGATTCTCAGCTCGATCGACTGCCCGCCACGATAACTCGTGCTGTCCAACATCCGGAGACTCACGATTTCACCGCACAGATCTGGTCTCCACCGCAGCCGTATATTTGGAAACACACCTTCGATCCCAAACAAATCACCTCTCCGTTTATTTACGAAACTCACGTCGGCATGTCCGGTGAGGGAACGCGGGTGCATACGTATCGTGAATTTGCGGAACAGATTTTACCTCGGGTTCAGAAAGCTGGATACAACACGATCCAACTGATGGCCGTGCAGGAGCATCCTTATTATGGGTCGTTTGGTTATCACGTCTCGTCGTTCTTCGCGCCTTGTTCGCGTTTTGGAACTCCCGAAGACCTGAAATATCTCCTCGATACCGCTCATGGCATGGGGATCGCGGTGTTGCTCGATATCGTGCACTCGCATGCCGTGAAAAATATTGCCGAGGGTTTGAATAACCTCGATGGCTCGGGTCATCACTATTTCCACTCCGGCGGAAAAGGCGAACATCCCCAATGGGACTCGAAATGTTTCGATTACGGAAAATCCGAAGTCCGCCAGTTTTTGCTCTCAAATGTTCGCTACTGGCTTGAAGAATTCCGTTTCGATGGCTTCCGTTTCGATGGTATCACCTCCATGCTTTACCATTCCCACGGCAACCGCGCCTTCGGATCTTATGATGACTACTTCGGCGACGACGCGGATGAAGAAGCCATCCTTTATCTCAAACTCGCCAACCAACTCATTTCGGAAATCAAACCCGGTGCCATTGTCGTCGCTGAAGATATGTCCGGCATGCCCGGCTTGTGCCGACCCAACTCCGAAGGCGGGATCGGTTTCACTCATCGCCTTGCCATGGGAATTCCCGATCATTGGATCAAACTTCTCAAAGACCAACGCGACGAAGATTGGAACATGGATGAGCTCTGGGGCATCCTCAATAATCGTCGCCACGGCGAAGCAACCATCGCCTACGCAGAATCCCACGACCAAGCACTCGTCGGCGATAAAACCATCGCGTTTCGCCTGATGGATCAGGAAATGTATTGGCACATGACACAAGAAGACAACGATCCCGTCGTCGAACGCGGCATCGCTCTCCATAAAATCATCCGACTCATGACCCTCGCCTTCGGCGGTGAAGGTTGGCTGAATTTCATGGGCAACGAATTCGGCCATCCCGAATGGCTGGACTTCCCACGCGAAGGCAATGACTGGTCTTACCATTACTGCCGCCGCCAATGGTCGCTCTTGGATAACCCGAAACTCAAATACACATGGCTCGCCGAATGGGACAGAGATCTCGTGGCTTTGGCGAAAAAGCACAACCTCCTCCAAGCGCCACCTGCGAATTTACTGCACATCGATCATTCTAACAAAATCATCATAGCCGAGCGCGCGAACCTGATTTTCATCATCAACCTTTCCGCAAACAATTCGATTTTCGGCTACGGCGCCAGACCACACAATCAACACACCCATCAACTCCTTTTGGATTCAGATGCGAAATGCTACGGCGGCCATGCCCGCATCGATGCGGGCGTCAATTACCCCATCCACTCGGACGGACAACTCAAGTTCTACACCACTTCGCGCAGTACGATGGTTTTAGGTTGAGTCGCGACCTCATCAGATCACACCAGTTCAACTCCCACAGCTTCATCCGTCATGCCTGCCTGTCACATGAAACCCGCCGACAAAAAGGAATTCATCAGTAAAGTTGGGCAAGAATTGATTTACTCAAAGGAAAACCAAGCTCACCTAAGTGGGCAATATTTTAGATTATCCTAGGTTACCTCGTTTGCCTCAAGGTTCTTTTCCTATGCGCCCGGCCCGGATCTTGGCTCCGCCATTACGGGTGAAGTCTTCCACCGCGCCGACACCGCCGAGGACGACCCAGTAGGTGATTTCGCCGATGCCGAGGTTTTGGGGATCGTTGAGGTCGCTGGCGAGTTTCTGCCACTCGTTGTTGGCGTCAGTTTGTCCCGGGCCTGCGTTTTCGATGTTCAACTGTTCGATGGAAAACCCGTGCTTGCCGGTGACGGTGACGTGGTGGGTATTGCGCATGGAACTTACCCGGTCGAAGCGGGAAGCGTGGTGGGCAGTGGCGAAATCGAGGCCGTGAATGTTGCTGCCGAGTATGATGTGATCTCCGTCAGTATGTTCGTTGACCACGATGCCGGTGTGGTAGCCGGTGACGGCGACGTTGCGTAGTAAGGTGAGAGCCGCGTTGTTGATGGCCGGAGTGACGAGACCTTTGGTGCCGTGTGTAGGTTTAGCCGACTGGACGTTATAGATGTCGGTGTTGATGAAGACGTTCTCGAGTCGGCACTGCATGGCGTAATGCAAATCGATACCGCCTATCGCGGGATCGTCGTAGGTGCGGACATCGAGATTTTCGATAACGACATGCACAGCGGAGAATCCACCGTAGAGGGAATTTTTTGAGGCTTGAGCAGAAATCACCGCCGAGCCTGTTTTGTCCGAGCATTTGAGAATCGTGCCTTTATCGCGCAGTGGAAAATTTCCGATGGTGCCGAACACGGGAGTCGGCGATCCCTCGCCAACGATCTCCACCGTAATCCAACTCGGGGCGGGTTTTGAGACAGGAGGAATGATGATATGCCCCTGATAGACGCCTTCTGGGATTAGCATTTTTCCGCCACCTGCGGCGATGATGGCGTCCATGCATTTTGTGAATGCGGCGGTGTTATCCGTTTTGTCGTCTGCGACAGCACCGTAGTTAATGACGTTGAAAGTGGCAGCTTGAATTTGTATGACAAGTGACAAGCCAAAGAAGACGGATATGAGTTTCATGTGTCTGGGTTTACGAGCATTTGATAGAAACTATTTCTTAGCCTTTTCCGGCATGGGCAGATTGAAATAGCGATTGTAGAAAGCGAATTCCTGCGGGCTGCCAGGGTCGGGAGCGCAGAGCTTGGTGTTCCAAGCGGCGAGTTGGGCTTCGAGTTTTTTGGTGATTTCCGGTTGTTGCTCTAACAGGTTGGTTTTCTCGCCGGGATCTTTGGAGAGATCGAAAAGGTAGGTGGCTTTGTCGCTCAACTTGAGAAGTTTCCAATCGCCCTCGCGGATGGCGGATT
>JANMGO010000103.1:0-6326 GCA_031374665.1 Akkermansiaceae bacterium
ATGAGCAAGGGTCCGGCTTGGAGAAGTTCTTTGGAGTTGGATACGGCACTTGCTTGAGTCCGTCTGGAAATGGAGGCGATACCTGAGGAATCGATACGATAGATTCCTGTTCCGAGCGATGAGCTGGAGTTCCACGAACCGGAGCGTTTGCCTTGGGATATGACGAGCCCGAGAGGACTTCCTTCCGGTGTAAAAAAGCCGGCGTTAATGCCGAGCAGGGCTTGTTGTTTGTCCGCGCAATCGCGTGCGGAGAGATACTGGCTGCCAGGCCCGTTCGCTTGATCGATGGGTTTCAGGGTATGCGATCTGGAATCGAAAGCCACGCCTTGGAATTGGATGTTAGATAGAGTTTTACTAACAACTTTCGGTGGGGAAATGGGGTGGGCTGGAATTGTGGGTGGGATGATTTTAGGCTGGGCTATCGCGTGGGTGATGGCGGGGGGAGAGGATTGGTGAGTGGGGATGGAAGTCTTTGGAATGGGTGTGCAAGATGGAAAGCATGCAGCGAAGACGAGAGTGAGCCAGAGTTTGGGAGCGGATTGCATGGGGTGATTGTCAGAGAGTTTATAACGCTTTGAGACAACTAATGAAGGTTTTGTGACGAAATATTTTCATAACAAAACCATTTTTATCTTGTCCTGTGATTTTCTGCTGAAGTAGACATCCGCGTGTTCTCCCCCCTCATCCCTCCATCCTCCCCATTCCATGAACTACTTTTTAAAAGCGAGTGTTACGACGATATGTTGCACGGCAATCTGGACGAATCAACTTCTGGCGTATTTACCGCCCATCTCATTTGAGAGCCCTGTCTATAATCCCGGTGAAGTTTTAGGACTCAACAATGGTACTGGATGGTCGTTATTATCCGGGAATGCAGCCATCTCCGCTAATGGCCAAGGAGTCGGTGGAGGTCAGGCTTTAAAAATTGAAGCTAATGCAACACAAGAACCGCTTTTGGTTAGGGATGTTGATTGGAATGTCGCGGAGAAAGTTGCGTTCATCGATCTTCAAATCAAACCCGCGGCTGATCCCGAAGGCAGTTTGGCAAGTTTTCATTCGAACGGAACTCAGCTCGCGTTTCAGGTTCCAGTAGGCGCGAACTCAGGTAGTATCTGGGTTTATAACGGTAGCTCGGGTGCAACAAATCCAGCCCAGTGGGCGAAAACAGTTGGGACGTTTGCGCTCGCTACAAATGGTCTAACAGCCGCTGCTTACACAAGAATCACTTTACGTCACGACTATCAGCGCAATATTTGGGATTTGTTTATCGGTGGAAAATTGGCGGCAGCGAACTTGGCATTTGAAGGCCGCGGGGCGAATTTGGAAAACATCGAACTCTACGGCAGCAAGATAGGTGATACGTTGATCGATGATTTAACGGTCGATCCAACAAATACGATGTTTCCGGATGCGGATAAAGATGGTCTGCCAGATGCATGGGAGACGGCCAACGGCTCGAATCCAAACCTTTACGATAGGGATAATATCAAGCCCGGTACAGGAAAATCATTTCTCGATGCCTACATGGATTCACTTTGGCTTGGTGGATTGAACGGCAATGCGCCACTGCCTCCGCAAGGCAGTATTCCTCCTGTGACTGTTATCGGCACACATCAACCCGTTACGTCGCTCAAAGGCTCGATGTCAGTTGGCGGCGATGGCTCGATGACCTACTCGGTGCCGATTGATATTCCAAAAGGCACTGCAGGAATGGAGCCGAAAGTTTCGCTGAGTTATTCATCCGTAGCAGGAAATGGAATCGCCGGCGTAGGTTGGTCGTTGTCAGGTTTTCAAAGCATCACTCGCGGTCCGGCAAGTTTACAAAAGGACGGCTTTGAAGGCGCGGTGCGTTTTGATGGGGATGATCGCTTCTTTTTCAACGGGGAAAAACTGATTTGTGTGTCAGGCACCTACGGACAACAAAATTCGGAATATCGAACGGAAATCGATTCGTTTTCACGCATCACTTTGAAAGGCGGAAACCAAAACAGCACAAGCTCGTGGTGGCAAGTGGAGACAAAAGCCGGGCTGATCATCATATTGGGAGATTCTAGCAGTTCTAAAATAGTCTCTCCGCTCTACAGCGCTCCGATTTCTTGGGATGTTTCAAAAGTATCGGATACGAATGGGAATTACTATTCAGTCGATTGGACCGGACAATCGAGCCATACGACGAACACGGTCTTGGATCGTCGGGTTACTTCTGTGAGCTACACGGGTAACGCCAGTGGTTTAGCTCCTTATTGTAGTATCAATTTCACCTATGAAAACAGGCCTGATAAGAGCTTCGCTTATCATCCGAGTGGCTTGCGTTACGAAACGAACCAGCGGCTTAAGGAAATTGCGGTTAAAACGGGTTCGTTTACCAATCATACCTACTTTTTAAACTACCAAACGAGCGCGCAAACGGGCAGGTCGGTTTTAGCATCGATGTTCAGACAGCATGCAGGTGGCTATACAACGAACCCAACCGTTTTCAACTGGCAGGGCACTAACAGCATACCATACAAATGGGTAAAGGCAGAACAAATCAAACTTCCAAGTTACGGTGATTCATTTATCTCGATTAACCGCAATATCACTTCATATGCGGAAACTCAATCAGGTTCGATTCGACTGGAAGGCGCAGTTGGTCGATTGGCTTCTCAGACGCCGGCTGTGTCGGTCGCCAGCCAATCATTCGTAGAATTTCAATTTCGGGCAGATAGTCTCGATTTAGGAGCCTATCTGATCGTCGATTCAAATGACACTTGGAATAACGGTTCTGAGTTTGCGATTTATATCCGTCCTAACACATCTACAACCTCTCCGATCTTACAAAAACGCACCGTCGAATATGGTACTGAAAATAACTCTCAGTGGAAGACATTCAGGGTTGCATTACAGGGCAATAGTAATTCTTCCAATAATTTAGCTGTAGGTAATTACCCCTATCTCGCATTTGTTAATTACGACAATGATGCAACAAACGGAACTGGCTGGAGCGAATTTAAAAACATCCGTTTTGGGACTGCTGCACAGTTAGATAATAACCAAGTCACAGCAGTGACCTTTCCAGATATTGCTGAAATTCCTCTGTTTAGCAACTCTAGTAATGCGACACGCGGTATGCGTTTCATGGATATCAACAACGATGGCCTACTAGACCTCGCAGACTGCAGAGTCACGGATTGGAAACAGCCAAATATTGAGCTTATTACCGAAACAGAATCGGATATAGCCGGTGGCGTTTATTTAAATTCAGGCAGCGGATTTTATACGGATGAAATCTATAAGCCGATCGGCCGCTATGCGCTCACCGATGCAGCACAAGACGCTGAGTGGTCAGCGCGGCACGACCTCACATCTGTTCCGTGCGATATCAATGGCGATGGGAAATTGGATCTGTTTGTCACAGAACACCGAAAAGCTTCCAGTGGCAGCACATCGATCAATAAGTTCAAATTCCTCACTCATGATGGCACGTCTTGGGTGGAACTTGCTGGCTACTCGCCAACTTTCGAGTCCAGAAACAACAGCTCATCTCTAGGTTGTGGCGGGAAACGTCATCTTATCTCCCGTGACCTCATTGATATCGATAAAGACGGATATTTGGATCTTTTTATCAATACCTCGGATGACGGTTGGCTGGCGAACGCGAGTCCGTTGTCTTCTCTCCCGGCTTCTGCCAAAATTCTGCCAGAAAGTTCACGTACGGTCTTTCTTAACCGCTGCCACCTGGGGCAGGGATGGGTTAAGGCCGATTCCTTGGCTCCACCAGAAAATCTACGTTATAGCGATAATGAGAATACCTACGACATCGGCCGCGCGCTCGTGGATTTGAACGGTGACGGATTCTTGGATTATGTGAAATCAACGGCGGATACATCCGGCTCGCCTTTTGTCGACACCCGCTACACTGGAAGATTCAGAGCTCCTATTTCCTCATCGGCTCTTCCGTCTTGGTTATCGGCATTTCCAGATCAAGATATGCCCGACTGGGCCTTTCCAACTGCGCCGTATCCTTCAACTTCATCCATGGATCGGTGGATTATCAATCCAGTTGATGGCAATGCTCCTCTCACACAAAATCCTGATTCGACTAGTCGGAAAAGTGCGGGGACCAACATGTTGGATGTGAATGGCGATGGCTTGGTGGATATTGTCCGCGCTTTTGCTCGCACCTTTAGTTCCGGCGGTAAAATTGAGGTCTCGCACTCGACATGGTTTAACCGTGGGGACACCGCTGCTGGAACCAAGCGCTGGCTTAAAGATTCATCCTCATACGGCCAAGGCTACACGCTACCGCTTTCTCTTGATACCCAAGTAGGATCTGAACAGGCCTGCGTGCAAATGACCGATTTGAATGGAGATGGGCTCGTCGATATTCTCTACTCGCGAGACGGAGATAATTATATCGGTCCCGGCGGTAAACGCACGGTTACAAGTGCCGACCCGTTTTCAGGAATGAATAATGGAGCATTCATCAATACTGGAACAGGATGGATCCAGGATCAATCATGGGGACTTCCTGATGGATTGAAGCTTGGCAAAGATAATCAAGCTGATCCGAGATCAATAGTGGTGGATATCAATGGAGATGGCTTTCCTGATATTGTAGCAAATATCCGCAATGGAGTGCGACCAGATGTTTACCTCAACCAAGCCAAACCAGAAATCATCACTTCCATCACCGACGGCTTTGGCTCGGAACTCCAAGTTCAGTATCACCGCCTCAACGATCCAACCCCGACTCCCGGATTCGGAACGAGAGTTTACGAGAAATTCACCGGAACACTTTCAGCTGGCCATGCGAGCATCATCGATTCTCGTCTGGTGGTTTCTCGCTACTCAGAATCGAACGGTCTTGGCGGACGAAATTGGAAATCCCAGCGCTACGGCGATCTTCGTTACGACAAAACCAATGAAGCTTCTCTCGGCTTCGGTTGGGTTGAAGCTTTAGATGAAACCAACGGCCAGCTCACCCGCACCGACAGCCATCGTCAGTTTCCTTTCGCAGGTAGTCCCGTTCTCACCCAAACCAGCGTCAATCTAACAGCTGCAGACATCGCACTCATGCCCCCGAATCATCCGAGTTGCCCTGCATTTACACCAGGGCGGAAAAATCTTTCCATCCAGACTGCAACATACTCGGAAATGCCAAGTCAGGTCGGAGTGGGCGGCACCATCCGCCGTCCAGTTCAGACCACATCCGTAAATCAAATCTTTGATCTCGATGGCACCCTCAAAGGCGAGACGGTCACCACTCAAAATCTAGCTAATTTCGATGCTTATGGATTTGTGAAAGCCTCTAGCGTGACTTCCCTTGATGGTTCTTCAGTGACCACCAATAGTGTCTACAACCACAATATCACTTCCACGAAATGGCACTTGGGTCGATTGTCTTCTGCAAGCGTCACCAAGACCAAGCCGGGACTCACAGCCAGCCAGAAAAACTCTGCATTCACCTACGATACCGGAACCGGCATCCTGAAATCGGAAACCGTAGAGCCCGGCCATCCGCTCTCGGTCACAAAATCCTACACGCATGATGCATTCGGCAACGTGGTTTCCACGACGGTTTCAGGCTCAGGACTCACACGCTCGTCCTCCACAACCTATGATTCCAGAGGTAGATTCGTTATCTCGGAAACCAACGACCTCGGCTACACTGCAACGTATAACTACGATTCCGACAAAGCCCTCGTTCTCTCTGCAACAGGTATCAATGGCCTAACAACAAGCTTTGCTTACGATCCATTCGGGACTCTCATTAGAACCAATCATCCCGACTCAACCGAGACCGTTGAGGTCACGGGATACGCGGCGAACTTCTCAGTCCCGAACTCGGTCTGGCCTCTCAACTCCACTCAGAACATCGCTTATTTCCGTGCGAAACAATCCTCCGGTTCACCCATAGGCAAAGTCTACCTCGATGCGCTCGGCCGCGAGCTAGTCACTGAAACGACCATCCTCAAAAATGGCACAGCCGGAGGCTCCTCGCGTTACGGCAAAGTTTACAGCGTCACCCGCTACGACAGCCAAGGCCGCAAATCATCGGTTTCGGATTCGTTTGCTGCTGGTGAAACTCCAAATTACACGACCATTCAATATGATCTACTCAGTCGTATCGTTCGCACCACTCGACCGGGTAACCTCAGTGACTCCGTTGTCGAGCAAGGTTCCTGCATGCTCGGTGGTCAGCCCACCACCTACTCCAAATCTATCAACGTCGCGGGTCAGACTCTGGAGCGTTGGGAAGATCAACACGGCAGACTCGTTCAGTCCAAAGACCCCTCCGGCCAAACCACTCTTTTCAACCACGATGTCGAAGGTCGACTCCTCAC
>JANMGO010000003.1:0-3263 GCA_031374665.1 Akkermansiaceae bacterium
TTTGGTGAAATGGCGTTACTGAATCATTCGCGCAGAAATGCCTCGGTATATCCAAAGTCGCACACAAGATTACTAACAATCCCTGGAGATGCGTTAAGGAAGCTGCTAGTTGAAGATTCGTTGATTGGGGTACGGCTGCTATGGCAGCTTGCAACGGAATTAAGTAATCGTCTGGTAGGTGCGAATCAGAAATTACAGGCTCATGCCAAGGCGGAAAAAAATCAGGTTCAGGACCAAGATACCTTGAAGGTCGAGCTTGGTTTTTCAACCATCGGAGAGTAGTAAGCGCCACCAGGTTGTCCAATCTCTTCCTCAAAAGCCTTATTTTGCTTCTTGCGAGGTACAGTAGTACCTCTCATACGCGCGTGCCCGGCATGGGCACTGTCTATAGGGTGAAAATCCCGAACCTCGAAGGTAATTGTAGGGTAAGCGCCCGCCCAACCCCCTTTTGAGGGGTTTTTCTGCCGTGAACGCGACAAAATTTCAATGAAATCTAATTTCAACGAATTTTTCCGGTTCATTTCGAGCGAGGGCGACCGCAAAGATACGACGGATCGGAAAACAGCCCCCGTGCTTTAACAAGGACACTGTTTTTGAGCGGATCTTAAATGGGCTGAACGTGGAATGATTTATTGGGGTGCTACCGACTTGGCTTTCCAGGCCAGCGGAAGCAATTCCGCGTAATTTGTGTTTCCCTGTACACCGATTTGGTTTATGACATCATTAAGGTAGTCGTAGGCGGATATTCCGTTATTGATACACGTCAATACAAGGCTATAAAGGAGCGCCGAAGCATGTGCACCCTCTTCTGAAGAAGAAAACATCCAGGCCTTTCGCCCTATCACGAACTTTCTAATCATTCTTTCTGCAGTATTATTATCAATCGGCAAAAATGGTGACGTACAGAAACGAGACAACTCGTCAAAGTATCGAATAAAGTATTTTGAGGCACGAACAATCGGAGATGTCGGTATATTTCTGGGAATAATCTGTAGTGCGAGGCTCTTGAGATGCTCCATTATCACAAGAGATCTTCGTCTTAATGAAATTATTTTTTCTGGGGAAATCGCTTCCAGATTATTATCCCTGGCAAACTTCTGAAGTCTTTTGATGTATGCTTCCCTTCGGTAGATAGCACCATAGCCTCTAAGGAATATCGCTGCATTTGTTTTATCAACCTGAAGCGATTCCTCAAATTTTCTCCTCGCATGCGCGTTGCATCGGCCTAAATTCGTTTTGTTTACAGTTTTGAAATAGTCGTAATGATCTTCGCCATCACAGATTACTGTACCTACATAAGATCCGAAAATTCTCCAAAATGAATCCTTCGTCCTAGCTTCAGAGTACTTGACAAGAACATTTCCACTAGCACCGACAAGAATCCAACACCAGGATTGGAGATACCGCTTCTTTCCTGACTTTCGATCGTTTCGGTGTACATTCCATTTACTTTCGTCCGCGTGGGTATAGTGGTCAGATTTAATTGATTCAATCAGCAGTGATTCCAAAGGCTTTAGAAGTTTATATGTTGCCTGTTGGTATTCACAAAGCGTCGTTCTGGTAACAGGAAATCCGGATTGTTTTAAGCGCTCTTCTACACGATAGAAAGGAATTCCGAACTCAAATTTTTCAGACAATATATGCGCCAACACCGAACTCTCTACCTGCACTCCAGGAATAGGACTTTTTGGTGCAGGACTCTTTATTACAGAATCCTTGCACTGCGGACAGCGACAAACTTCGCGACGGTACTGAAGCACCACCAATGATGATTTTCGACGATGAACTAATCTCTCAGAAATTTCTTCCGAAAATGGAACTCGTGTTGTTCCACAATCAGGACAAGGGCGTTCTGATTCTGCCACCTCGATTTTCCCGCCATCCTCCCTGGGAAGATTTTCAGGGAATCGCCCTTTAGAAGTGAGCAAAGGGCGATTCCGCTTTCGCTTGGGTCCAGGGGCTGGTTTTGAGACTTCTGGCTGGCTCGCATCTCGCTTTATCTCTGTTTCCCCGAACCCAGGGAGAGTCGGACCAGGTGTCGGTACAAATCGCTCACTCTTTCGCCCATACATGGCGCGAGTTAGCTGATCGACTTGCCATTGGAGTAACGCAATTCTTTCGTTCGCAGTAGACAGTAAACCTCGCAACTCCGAAGGGCTGCAGCTTTCCAATGATTCTTCTTTAGGTTTAGAGTTCAACATGCCGTGCATTTTACAGCAAATTTAAACCCTCGTCGATCCCTGGCTAAGGTAATTTATATCTTTTTCGATATCGCATTTTGCCTGCCAGATTGATTCCGTCAATCAACATCAGCATTTCGGTTGTGCTAATGGTAACGTAACGATTGGAAGTCGCTGATACGTTCGCAAATGTCCCTTGTTCAAGGCGCTTTTGCCATATACAATATCCACCACTATCATAATACATCACCTTCACTTGGGTGCGCCGCTTATTAAAGAAGACGTACAGACTACCATCGGTCGGAACCATAGTCAGTTCCGACGATATTACCCCGGATAGACCGTCATACGATTTGCGAAAGTCTGTCGGGTTCACAGAAACGTATAGTTGACGAACCACTGGAACAATCATTGCACTACGCGAAGTGCCGAAAACAACTCCTCCAGGTATACACGGCTTGTATCAAGTGGCAAACGAATATGAATATTGCCGCAGATCACTTCTATCTGCTTTTCAGGATCCACAACTACAGCTGGAAGTAGACTCCGTTTCTCCATGCGAGATCCCCTCGACCGTCGCTGGTAGTATCGCCACTCCGGGATTCCCTGCTCATGGCAATACTCTCGGATGGTTTTTCCCTCCTTCTTACGGTCAGCTTCAAGGTTATTCCAGTCTGTTTTCTTCATAGGTCTCTCCTTCAGTTAAGTTTGAGGGAGATTCGCATTATTTGACAATCATGCGAAAGTACCGCGGGGCGGGCGCTTACGCTCCGACTCGCTTTGTGCGACAATTTCACCGTCGATGAGGAATGTATCCGCCTCTACGCTCCGCGCGTCGGAGACTACCGATGCAAAACGCTCATTGAACGTGTTGCCGTTTCGTGACCAAACGTTAAAATCTCCCTTCGACTTCGAAATGAGCGCCCGGTACCCGTCATACTTCACTTCGTAAAGCCACTCTTTGCCTTCGGGGATGGTCGCCGAGAGTTTAGCCTTCATCGGGGATAGAAAGCTTGGGACTTTCTTCGGCAGGTTGGCAAGCGGTGGCTCCTGCCTCTTTACCTTTTTTGCGCGCTTCTGCTT
>JANMGO010000014.1:0-9341 GCA_031374665.1 Akkermansiaceae bacterium
ATTTGCACCGGTTCTGCTGACCAAATCTTTGTCACTGGTGTCACGAGTAGCCTCTCTGTGGGCAGCAACGGCAGTAGTATCGTCAGCAATGCTAATGCAGGGGGCAGCGACATGATGACAGCCAGTTTCGCCAGCGATGGCACATTGTTGTGGGGCGGGTGTTTTTCCATCGAACTCCATGAACTTGGTGATCACATGTAGCTTCAATTCAGGGGAGACTTTGATGAGGTCGTTGAATGCTTTTTCGTCGCGGATCTCCTGAGCGAGAAAGATATCGGGTTTGGCTTTTTCAAGGATGACACTTGCGGATTTGATGTGTTCCGTTTCGTCGGCTTTGGTGGCTTCCTGAAACCCACCGGGAAACCATTTGATGTTCCATGTCATCGCTTTCAGGGGTTCTGCGGAAGCGACAGAGCAAAGAAGTAGCCCGTATAAAAGAACGATGAGGGGGGATTTGAGTGAGGGCATGAGTGGGTTATAATGAATAAATGCGCGGGTGTGAATCAAATTGGCATTGTGGCTTGCGGGTTGGTAGGCGAGTTTCTATTTAATGACCATGATTAAAGCGATCAAGGTGATCGCAAGCAACTGGTGTAATAAGCATGGCACGAGAATATAAAATTCAGCGCAAGGCATCGTCTTCGGTTTCTGGAATTGATTATGAGCGTGCTCTGAATGAGGAACAGTTTCGTGCGGTCAGTTCGCCGCCGGGTAAGGTGTTGGTGATCGCTGGTGCGGGATCGGGAAAAACTCGGACGCTGACGTATCGGGTTTCGTGGTTGTTAGATCGAGGCGAGCAGGCACGGAACATTTTGCTGCTGACGTTTACCAACAAAGCCGCTCGTGAAATGGTGGAGCGGGTAAAAAGTTTGGTTGCGGGTGATGTGGCGGATTTATGGGCGGGGACGTTTCACTCGATTTGTAATCGAATTTTACGCAGGCATGCGGAGGATATCGGTTTTACAAAATCGTTTTCGATCCTAGATAGAGATGATCAGAAATCACTGATGAAAGGCGTGGTCGCGGGATGCGATATCGATACGAAGCAACGTCGTTTTCCAAAACCAGATGTATTGATCTCGTTATACAGTTTGATCGCGAATACCGGAGCAACGCTAGAAGAAGTGTTGGTGTCGAGGTATCCGTATTTTCTCGAATGGATGGATGAACTCGAAAAAGTCCATGACTCTTATGTGAAAAAGAAGCGCGCGACGAACTCGGTGGATTTCGACGACATGTTGCAACTGACGGTTGAGCTTTTGAAAAACCATACGCAGGTGCTGGAAATTTATCGGAAGCGTTTCCGGAATATTTTGGTCGATGAGTATCAGGACACCAATGCGGTGCAGAGCGAGTTGATCGATCTGTTGGCCGGTGATTCGAATAGCTTGATGGCGGTGGGTGACGATTCGCAATCGATCTATTCATGGCGCGGGGCGGAGGTGGATCACATTTTGAATTTTCAGAAACGTTATCCGGAATCGGTGATCCATACGATAGAGACCAATTACCGAAGTGTGCCGGAGATTTTGGATTTATCGAACGCGGCGATCTCTGCGAACAAGATGCGGTTTGAGAAAAACCTGAAATCGTCGAGGTCGGAAGTTGGTGCAAGACCGGCTTTGGTGCCAGTTGAAGATCCGACGAGCCAAGCGGCGTTTGTCGCGCAACGGATGCTGGAGTTGAGAGAGGAAGAGGGGATAGAACTGACGGAAATGGCAGTGCTTTACCGCGCGCATTTCCAGAGTTTGGAAATCCAGATGGAGCTCACGCGGCGTGGCATTCCGTTTTCGATCACCAGCGGACTGAGATTTTTCGAGCAGGCACACATTAAAGATGTGGCGGCGTTTTTGAGATTCGTGACGAACCGCAAAGACGAGGTGAGTTTTAAAAGGATGGTTGAGCTGCTTCCGGGTTGTGGACCCGGCGCGGCGGAAAAGCTGTGGCAGAAATGGTTACGTGATCCGTTATCGGGAAATCCCGAGCCGCCAAATATGTGGTCGGATGTTTTTTCAGGCTACCCCGTGCCCAAAAAGGCGGCGAAGCATTGGCAGCAATTTTACTACACGCTCGACGAATTGACCCCGAACGGAGTTTTCGCGACTCCGGCGGAAATGATCTTCAGTGTGCTCGAAGGGGTTTACGACGAGTATTTGAAGGAGAGCTTCGAGAATTATGAGGGTCGGCGCGGCGATATCGAGCAGCTCATCCAATACAGCGGGACGTTTGAGGATATCTTGGAATTTCTGGCTCAGCTCTCCCTCATGAGCACCACGGACGGCGAGCCGGCTGGAGAAAAGGCCGAAAATGACGATGACAAAGTGACCCTGTCATCCATCCATCAGGCCAAAGGATTAGAGTGGAAAGTGGTGTTTTTGATCTGGTTGGTGGACGGGCAGTTTCCGAACGGCCGCATCTTGGAAGCGGATGACGATGCGGCTTTGGAGGAAGAACGGCGCTTATTCTACGTCGCGCTGACCCGTGCGAAGGATCAGCTCTATTTATCCTACCCGATGATGAATCCGAAAAGTTACACAGGGGATATTCTCTGCCGTCCCTCGCGTTTTTTAGATGATTTTCCGAAACACCTTGTCGAGGTATGGAACGTCGGAAATGAGTGGGTGGACGACGATCCTTTCTAAATAGCGAAAGGCGAAATGGGCGCGCGGGTGAAATTTCGAGCATTTATCTCGATATCGTGGATTATTACCGTTTTGTTGAATGATCGAAATCCCGTAAAATAAAGGGTTTGAGAGAAAGTTGCGAAACAACCAAATTTTTTTTGACAGAGTGCAACTCTTTGATAGTCTCCGCCCGCTCATCCCCACAGCAGCAGGGGTCCCGCGCCCAGTCTCACTCAACATGTGACAGGACGCGGTTCTTTTGTCGCTAGAAAGGACGAGCTCACAACAATCCAAATTGCTCGTGTAGCTCAGGGGTAGAGCGCATCCTTGGTAAGGATGAGGTCGGGGGTTCAATTCCCCCCACGAGCTCCATGATACACTAGCAAAAAACTTCTCAGAAACTTCTCAGCGAAACCAATACGAAAATGGCCAAAGAACAATTCCAACGCAACAAGCCGCACGTTAACATCGGCACCATCGGTCACGTCGACCACGGCAAAACCACCCTCACCGCAGCTATCACAAATACGCTCGCCGAAAAAGGTTTAGCCAAGAAGCAATCCTATGCGGATATCGATGCTGCTCCCGAAGAGCGTGAGCGCGGTATCACCATCAACACTGCACACGTTGAGTACGAAACCTTAAAGCGTCACTATGCACACGTTGACTGCCCAGGACACGCCGACTATGTGAAAAACATGATCACCGGTGCTGCTCAAATGGACGGTGCTATCCTCGTAGTTTCCGCTGCTGACGGCCCAATGCCACAGACACGTGAGCACATCCTTCTTGCTCGCCAAGTGGGTGTTCCTGCTCTCGTTGTTTTCATGAACAAAGTTGACCTTGTTGATGATGCAGAACTCATCGAGCTCGTCGAAATGGAGATCCGCGATCTTCTTTCCTCATACGATTATCCAGGTGATGACATTCCAATCGTTGCTGGTTCCGCTGTGAAAGCCCTCGAAGGCGATCCAGTGCACATGGCCAACGTAATGAAACTCATGGACGCAGTGGATGCCTACATTCCTCTGCCAGAGCGACCAATCGACAAAACTTTCCTCATGCCAATCGAAGACGTGTTCTCCATTGAAGGTCGCGGCACTGTCTGCACCGGTCGTGTTGAGCGTGGTATCGTCAAGAAAATGGAAGAAGTAGAAATCGTTGGTATCCGTGACACACAGAAAACCACCGTTACCGACATCGAAATGTTCCGTAAACTTCTCGACGAAGGTCGTGCAGGTGACAACGTCGGACTTCTCGTCCGTGGTCTTAAGAAAAACGATGTTGAGCGCGGTCAAGTTATGGCCAAGCCAGGCACTGTGAAAGGTCACACGATCTTCAAATCCGAGATCTACGTTCTTTCCAAAGAAGAAGGTGGCCGCCACACCCCGTTCTTCTCGAACTATCGTCCACAATTCTACTTCCGCACGACCGACGTGACCGGCAGCATCAAACTCCCAGAAGGAGTTGAAATGGTGATGCCTGGTGACAACATCAACTTGGAAGTTGAACTCATCAACCCAATCGCCATGGAACCAACCATGCGTTTCGCTATCCGCGAAGGTGGCCGTACCGTTGGTGCAGGTCGCGTTGGTGAAATCATCAAGTAATACAAATCAACGGTGCATCGGTTAGTGAAAACTAACAGGTGAGCCAAGCACTTGGGGCACCCCGCTAAACCGGGGTGCCCTAAAGTCGCCTCAAAACCTAACATTTTCTCAATCAAACGCGTCAGTAGTTCAATTGGTAGAGCGTCGGTCTCCAAAACCGAATGTTGGGGGTTCGAGTCCCTCCTGGCGTGCCACTTTCCGTTACCCCTTCACAGCGAATGAAATTCCTCGAATACATCAAGATCAACGACAGTTGGGTCGCCACCGGAATCGTTTATGCGATCCTGCTGGTTCTGCTCATCGTATTGATCCGCAATCTCGCGAAAGTATCCAGCTTCATCAGTGAGGTTAAAGGAGAACTCCGCAAAGCAAGCTGGCCATGGGATTCCGATCCTAAAGCGCGCGGCTTCAAAAAATACAAGGAGCTCATCGACTCCACCATCGTCGTTCTCATCGCCGTTATTTTACTCGCAGGTTTCGTTCAGTTTTGGGACTTCGTGCAAGTTTACGTGGTCGGCGTTCTGACCAAACTTTTCGTTTAATTTTCACTCTTTCCGCTTAACTCCTTTTCCCCAATGCCAAATTCCAAAGAATATAAAGACCAATGGTATGTTGTCCAAGTGCTTTCAGGCATGGAAGGCAAGGTGCGTGAGCGCATCGCTCGTCAGGTTGAAGCTGAGGAAATGCAAGACTACATCCGCGAGGTGCTAGTCCCGACTGAGATCGTCTCTGAAATCAAGCGTGGCAAAAAAACCGAAACCAAGAAGAAATTCTTCCCCGGTTACATCATCGTTAACATGTATCTCGCTACGGCGGATAACCAACTCGTTGAAAAAACCTGGTTCTTCATCAAGGAGATCGAAGGAGTGATCGGCTTCGCTGGCACCAAAGACCGCCCAGCTCCGATGCGTCCGCGCGAAGTTGAGGCCATGCTTTCCCAAATCCAAGAGCGTGAAGAAACCGTTCGTCCTGCGATTTCTTTCGAAGTCGGAGACACGGTCAAAGTCGCCGATGGTCCATTCCAATCACAAAACGGCGTGGTCGAGGAAATCGACCCAGAGCGCGGCAAGCTCCGTGTGGCCGTCGATATCTTCGGACGCACCACCCCAGTCGAACTCGAATACTGGCAGGTCGAGCGCGAATGATCCCTCTGAATTTCAAATCACCTTTTAAGACAATCTGCTACCCACTTTTTAAATACTAATACCATGGCCAAGGAAGTTATCAAAATCATCAAACTCCAGATCCCTGCTGGAGCAGCCAACCCATCACCACCAGTCGGACCAGCTCTCGGTCAAGCAGGCGTAAACATCATGGGATTCTGCAAAGAGTTCAATGCTTCGACTCAATCGCAGTCTGGCGACATCCTTCCAGTCGTGATTTCTGTCTACAAAGACAAATCTTTCACCTTCATCACCAAGCGTCCACCCGCAGGCAACTTGCTCAAGAAAGCAGCAGGCCTTGCTTCCGGTTCCAGCGAGCCGAACAAGAAAAAAGTTGGCAAAATTTCCAAAGCAAAACTTATGGAAGTCGTGAACATCAAAATGCCTGACCTTAACACCAAAGATCCAGAAGCAGCAGCCCGCATCCTTGCAGGTACCGCTCGTCAGATGGGACTCGAAGTCGAAGGAATGTAATACTCTCAGTCCACGGGCCGTTTCAAATCGGCCAGCGGACACCGCAAGAGGGTGAGTCACCCGACTCATCCGTTATCACTGCAAACCAACAAAACACATGTCAATTAAACGCAGCAAACGCTACAGAAAGGCCGCCGAACAGGTTGGCTCCGATAAATCCTATTCTCTCAAGGATGCGATCAGCACCATGAAGAATCTACCAGCACCGAAGTTCATTCCTACCGTGACACTCTCGTTCAAGCTTGGTGTCGACCCACGGAAGAGCGACCAAATGGTTCGTGGCTCCGTCGCCCTTCCTCACGGAACAGGTAAAAACGTCCGCGTTGTCGTATTCGCACAAGGTGCTGCCGCTGAGGCCGCCGTTGCTGCAGGTGCAGAACACGTCGGTTACGAAGATCTGATTAAGAAAATTCAAGAAGGTTTCGTCGACTTCGATTCCGCCATCGCCACTCCAGATGCCATGGCCGAAGTCCGTAAAATAGCTCGTGTCCTCGGACCTCGCGGTTTGATGCCTAACCCGAAAACCGGAACGGTTACCGACGACGTCGCGAAAGCCGTCAAAGAAGTCAAAGCCGGTCGTATCGATTACAAACTCGACAAAAACGGCAACATCTCCGGAGCCATCGGTAAAGCTAGCTTCGACGACAAACAACTCGAAGAAAACGCTCGTGCGTTCCTCGACAGCGTGGTTCGTTCCAAACCACCATCCGCAAAAGGAAACTTCGTCCAGGCCGTGACTCTCGCCGCCTCGATGCTTCCGGGTCTGCCACTTGAGGCAGCATCCTACACCGCCAAAGCAACCGCATAACCCCAGCACCCAACGACCATGAATCCAGACAAACAAATCATCATCAATGGACTGCTGTCACGCGTCAACGACTCTCCTTATGTGATCGTCATCGATTACACTGGCCTCACCGTTCCTCAGTTCAGCGAGCTTCGCAACCGCTTGGGTGACAACGGAGCCAAGTGCACCGTTGCCAAGAACAGCTACATGCGCAAAGCCCTTTCCGAAGCTGGTCTTCCGGATGTCGGTGCCGATCTCGTCGGTCAAACCGCTTTCGTAACCGGAAATTCCGAAGTCTTCTCCGCTGCAAAAGTTCTCAAGAATTTCGAAAAGGAATTCAAGAAACCTGAAATGAAGGTCGGCATCCTCGGAACCGATATCCTCGATTCCGCTAAGCTCAAAATGCTTGCCGACATTCCTTCTCGCGAAGCGGTTCTCTCGCAACTTCTCGGTCTCATCAACGAGCCGGCAACTCGCATCGCACGTATCTTGCTCGAGAAATTCGATCCGGAGCGCGCGCATTTCAAATCGGAGGGATCGAAAGATTCTGCTGAAGAAGCTAAAACCGAACCAACTGAAGAAGCGGCAGCTGCCGAATAATAAACAATCTGAATGGATGGTCTGTCGCGTCTCCACGCAATGACCTGATTAAAATGGTTCCTCGTCGGTTTCCCAGCAGGGAAATTGAAATCTCCGGAAGCTCCGGGGGCGACGATACCGCAAAGGAGAAAATAACATGTCAAATATTGCAAACCTCGTAGAAGAACTCGGCAAGCTTACCGTTCTGGAAGCTGTCGACCTCGTTAAACAACTCGAAGAAACCTGGGGCGTCTCCGCCGCAGCTGCTGTGGCCGCTGGCCCTGCCGCCGCCGGTCCGGTTGAAGCCGCAGAAGAAAAAACTGAGTTCAATGTCGTCATCACCGACTGTGGTGCTAACAAGATCGCTGTCATTAAGGCAGTTCGTGAAGTTGCTCCTGGTCTCGGCCTTGCTGACGCCAAGAAACTCGTCGAAAGCGCACCTACTAACATCCTCGAAGGTGTTACCAAGGACGCTGCCGAAACCGCCAAGAAAAAGCTTGAAGAAGCTGGCGCGAAAATCGAGCTCAAGTAATTCGTTACGGATTTTACCCGGAGCGGTTCCGCCGCTCCGGGCATTTTCTCAAAAAAATCATTCAACACTTTGCAAAACCGGAACCGACGCGTGACACCACTCAAAATCGCGGCATTACGCGTCGCTTTCGACCATTTGTATCCTTCTCACATCTCCTGATCCCAACTCCGCTCGAACCGTAACCGGCTCGGGCTCAAACTCGTAACTCCCACACCACCGCACACCATGGCTGAACGTCTCTATTTTGGTAAATTTGAAGAGGTCATTGACCCACCTAACCTCATTGAAGTCCAGAGCAGGTCTTACGACGATTTCTTACAAAAAGATGTCGCTCCAGGAGATCGCTCCGACGCAGGCCTGCAAGCAGTCTTTCGCGAAGTTTTCCCGATCAAATCTTATGACGAAGCGATCGAATTAGATTTCGTCTCTTACGACATCGAAGACCCAAAAATTACTTCGCTTGATTCCCTTCGCAATAGCGAATCCTTCTCCGCTGCCCTTTACGTGACCTTTAAATTGAAGGACGAAACCGGCACCAAAAAAGAGCGCGTTTACATGGGCGAGCTGCCAATGATGACCCGCCGTGGTACTTTCATCATCAACGGTGCAGAGCGTGTTATCGTTTCTCAGCTCCATCGTTCACCTGGTATCTGCTTCGAGACTTCCCAGCACCTTAACGGAAAAATGCTGCACAGCTTCCGCATCATTCCTGACCGTGGTTCATGGTTGGAAGTGCAGTTCGATACCAACGATCTTCTCTACGTTTACCTCGACCGCCGTCGCCGTCGTCGTAAATTCCTCGCCACCACTTTCCTTCGCGTTCTCGGTTACCCAACTGACCGCGATATCGTCAGCCACTTCTACTCCATCGAAAATCTCGCTCTCGGTAGCAAAATCGACGAAGCAGAACTCGGTCACAAAGTTCCTTTCGAAGATATCCTCGACGGAGAACTGGTCATCGCCAAAGCCTACGAGCCGCTTACCGCTGGCATCGTGAAACAACTGGTCAGCCTCGGTCATAAAAAACTTGAGGTCATCGACGGACGCGAAGACGAGATCCTTCTCAAATCCCTCCGCAAAGATCCTGCGAAAGACGAGGAATCAGCCCTCAAAGACATCTATCGCAAACTTCGCCCTGGTGATCCACCGACAGCTTCCAATGCTCGCGCATTGCTCAAGCGTCTGTTCTTCGATGCGAAGAAATATGACCTTACCCGCGTCGGTCGTTACAAAATCAACCAGAAGCTCGGTATCTCCGTGGACTCCGATCAACGCATCATGGTTCCTGAGGATTTCCTCGCCGCCGTGCGTTACATCCTCAAACTGAAAAAAGGTGAGGGTGTCATCGACGATATCGATCACCTTGGCTCACGCCGCGTGCGTGCTGTCGGTGAGCTTCTCGCTAACCAGTGCCGTGTCGGTCTTGCCCGTACCGAACGTTTGGTGAAAGAGCGCATGACCTTGTTCGATGTAAACATCGAAGGCATGACTCCACAGAAACTCATCAACCCGAAAGCGCTTTCCGCTGTCGTGCGTGATTTCTTCGGACGTTCACAACTTTCCCAGTTCATG
>JANMGO010000064.1:0-33971 GCA_031374665.1 Akkermansiaceae bacterium
GTTATTCGTTGCAGTGGCGGTTCCACCTAAAGCAGTGACGCTGAGAGTTCCGGAGAGATCGCCTTCAACACCATAATAGAGACCATAGACATCTTCGGTATAAGCAGCTGCGTAGCCATCCGTCGCATCTGCATTTCCAGCTATTGCATTTACGGTAAGTGTTCCACTGAGATCGCCTAAGATATTATCGTAACCCAAACCATAGGCGCCATCAACATAGGCATATGCGGTGCCATTCGTTGCAGTGGCGGCTCCGCCTAAAGCAGTGACGCTGACAGTTCCGGAGAGATCGCCGTCAACACCATAATACGAACCATAGATTTCGTAAGCATAAGCATCTGCACCGCCATTTTCCGCAATAGCAGTTCCAGCTTTTGCGTAAACACTAAGTGTTCCACTGAGATTGCCTTCGATATTATCGGAATATATACCATAGACATACTCAACATAAGCAGCTGCGTCATTAGGTGTTAATAGAACGGTATTCGTTGAAGTAGCGTCACCTCCCAATGCTGTGACGCTGAGAGTCCCGGAGAGATCACCTTGGACTTCATAATAAGAACCATAGACATATTCAGCATAAGCACCTGCGTAGCCATCAGCAGCCTCAGCAATTCCAGCTTTAGCGTAAACGGTAAGTGTTCCAGAGAGATCACCATAGATGTAATCATAAGCTGTTCCATAAATATTATCAACATAAGCATCTGCGGTGTTATTCGTTGCAGTGGCCATTCCGCCTAAAGCAGTGACGCTGAGGGTTCCAGAGAGATCGCCTTCAACACCATAATAGAGACCATAGATACTGTCGGCATAAGCACTTGCGTAGCCATCTTCTGCAATAGCGGTTCCTGCTTCTGCGTAAACGGTAAGTGTTCCATTGAGATCGCCTAAGATATTTTCGTCATATACACCATAAACATCCTCAACATAAGCATCTGCGGTGTAAGGCGTCAAAAGAACGGTACTCGCTGAAGTAGCGCTACCGCCTATTGCTGTGACGCTGAGAGTCCCTGAGAGATCACCGCCGATTTCGTAATCAGTACCATAGATTTCTTCAGCATAAGCACCTGCGTAGCCATCTGTTGCATAAGCAATTCCAGCTTTTGCGTAAACGGTGAACGTTCCTGATAGATCACCGACGATATCATCATCAGCACCGTAAATATCATAAGCATAGGCATTCGCGGAGCCATTCGTTGCCGTTGCGTTGCCACCTAAAGCGGTGAGGCTAACGGTTCCTGTTAAATCTTGTTCCGTACCATAATATGCTGCGTAAACATCTTGAACATAAGCATCTGCACCGCCGCCAGCAGAGGTTGCGATTCCAGCTTTTGCGTAAACGGTAACCGTTCCTGATAGATCACCGCCGAGATCATCATCGTAACCGTATACATCTTCAACATAAGCACCTGCGTAGCCCGTAGTTGTTGCTTCTGCGGTTCCACCTAACGCGGTAACGCTAATGGATCCTAAGAGATCGCCGGTCATGCCATAATATGAACCATAAACTTCATCAACGTAGGCATAAGCAGCGCCATTCGTCGTAGTAGCAGTGCCACCATTTGCGTTAACGATAATTGTCCCCAAGAGATCACCGTCAATGTCATCATAAAGTGAATAAACATTTTCTACATAGGCATTAGCACTACCGTTAGTTGCTGTAGCAGTTCCAGCCGTAGCATTAATCGTAATAGAGCCTGTCAGATCGCCAGAGAGCCCACCATCGGCACCGTATACGTCTGCCACATAGGCATAAGCTGTGCCAGCTGTCGCTGTCGCGTTACCAGCCGTTGCGGTGATATTGATTGCACCGGCGAGACCCCCATTGATATCGTTGTCCACAGCATAAACATCGTAAACTCCAGCATCTGCAGTTGTTCCAGAAGACGTTCCGGCCGTGGCGACTAGCGTGATATTACCTAAGAGATCACCATCTAAATAGCCCGAGATACCATAAACATCATCTACGTAGGCGTCATCGCCAGTGGTTGATGATCCTGCAATAGCGGTAACATTGATATTGCCAACGACGTTACCATCCCATGTGCTACCATAAAAGCCATAGGCACTCACATTATTGTCACTGCCGGTTTGCGGAGCTAAACTCCTGTTGTTCGTCACGGTAATATTGCCAGTGAAACCATTGGTGTTCAAAACTGGTAAGATAGCATCACTGTAGATACCGTAAATCGTTTGAACTCCTGGCTCGATTCCGGATGTATTGTTTTGAACCGAGAGGTTTGCTGCGCCGGTAAGGGTTGCTGTCGCTTGAATATCGATTCCAGCATATCCAGTATGCAGGCCAGCTATGTTCGTCGCATTTAGATTAGATGATAAATTCAGCGTGCCGCCATCTAACACTGTCGTGTCATATATTACTTGAGCTTGCGCCAAATCTATTTGGCTACATAGCCCGAGGGCACTAGCTATAATTGCTAAAGGATACTTTTTCATTTGTTGTCTAATATGGTTTGCGTTGGGAAATTCAGATGACTCGTGTCAGAAACTGAATTTTTTGAATTCTGTCAACTATTTTGCTCCCAGGTGTCATTTTTGACACGATCCATGCACAAGGCAGGCTCCCTAATCTAATCTAATCTAACCCAATCGCGCGTCTCCCACTTATCGCTCCAAGGACGGTTTTCTTGTGCACAGAGCAGACGCGAAAATTCATTACAAAAGCGCTCCTCCGCGGCGGAGCCAACGATATCCGGGCGCAATAAATGACCGATTTCGTGCCCCAATAGGTAATAAAACCTTTCATGGGTAGGGGCTGCGGCTAGATAAATGCAAAAAACTCCGTTCTTGCGATCGACCACTTCTGTTTTTGAAAAGCCTGTGGCGGCACGAAAATGGGCGGATTCCTCATTTTTTACGGTATGTCGCAGAATGACTTTATTGATCTGAATTTTTGGAGCTCCATGTGTTTTGGTTAGTAACGCGATGCCGGCATTCAAAAAGTCAATTGCCTCAGCATCATTGATCGGTTGGTAAACCGAATGCCAAGCTATCGAGTTAGGCTTTTCAATTTGTGTCGTGCAGCCCGATGCCAAGAGGACAAACAAAGCCAACCCACCGCTAATCCACCCATTTTTACGGCCACGCAGTTCGATATTCATTATCAGAAGTCGTTAGTCGCAGGCACCGAACGGAGCAAGAAGAAATCCCGAGAGCTGTTGACGAACCCGTGGTAGGGGCGTAATTGAAACGACCTTGGATAAACAAACCTCTTAACTGGCTTAGTTTTTGTTGCACTGCGAAGAGATGCCAGATAGGTAGCCGTGACAGAGTATCATCCCAACTAACCTCTATCAGTAGTAAATTCAAAATATATATGAACCCTAAAATCACATCCATACTAGTGGTTACCGCAGCACTCGTGCTGACAGCAGCCTGCGAACAGAAAGTTAAAACTGACTCCAAAGCTCCTGCAGCGTCCGTAGAATCAAACGATCCATTCGTCATAGCACCACGTTTGGTAAATAAGGCCGGAGCATTTGAATTGCTGGCGATCATTGAAGGCCCAGATGCTACCGAGCAGTTCGTCAAGAACCTCCAGCTTTTAAAGGCCCAACGCGCGGCGATTAAGCAATTCAAGGAACAAAAGGAGCAAACCGACGAAGTTAAGAAAAAGGCTGAGGAAGTTCAAAAGAAGCTCGATGAAAACATCGCTATCATGCTTAAACTCTACGGCTACAACGCCGACAAAGAACATATGTTCCTTCCAGCCAGGTCCGCTTTGGTCAAAGTGACTGAGGGTAAAAAGGAACTCATCAAAAGGATAGATTCACCAGCAGTACACCTCAACTTGCAAGCCATGCGCGGTAAATACGCCGAGCTATCGAAAAAGGACGGAGGAAATCCCGCCGAGGCTCAAACCGTTGCGAAGAAACTTATGGAGGAATTCAATTACGACGTGAAATCGACCTACGAAATCGACATCCTCAAAGGTGTTCTTTATCGCAAGGTGGACTGATCGTCAAAGCAGGCTCAGGTTAGCTGAAACAAGTCGCATTTTTAATGCGGCTTGAATCGCCTAACTGGCATGCAGTCTATGGGACCAGACAGCTCCTTCAGTGCAGACCCACTTGAATTGTCACTGGCACGTTGAGATCGATCTTTTCCGTGAAGCGAACGACATCCCAGTTGGCTAAGCGCACGCAACCATGGCTGCTGGCTAGTCCAATCGTAGTGGGATCGTTTGCCGTAGATGCCGATCCCGTCTTTGATGAGTTGGATCCAAATGACTCCAACCGAATTATTAGTTCCGGGCGTAACTCTTCCATGGGTAGTAACCCGCGTTTATGGCAATGAATCAGGGCATTTTCCCGCTGGGAATCTGACTTCGGGCGTGATCTTCTACATCCGCTGAAATGCTTGCTTTGACAGGACAGTATATGGGTGGAAGCTGTGCCGCCTACCTGTTACTTACCTGAATGAATTTTAGTCGAAGCCATCTAATCTACTGCCTAGTCCCATTCGGACTAGCTGCCTGCGCCAACACAGACCCTCGAAATGTTGCGCTGGAAATTCCAACGGCATGGAAGAATGCTGCGGCATTTCCCTCTGTCTCCGCACAGCGCGACCTCAGCCGTTGGTGGAAACATTTTGACGATCCGACACTCAACCGCGTCATTACCGACGGACTAGCCAACAGCCCAGACATTGCATCTGCGGCGTCGCGCATCCGTGAAGCTCGCGCCCGCCGGAACGAAGTGAACTCGTCACTTTTCCCATTTGTCGGTGGAGCCGTGGCTTCTAATTCTAGTTGGCTAAAAACTCGCGGACTCTCCGAGGTTTCCAACACGAGTTATTCTGCAGATCTAAACGCATCTTGGGAAGTGGACTGGTTCGGAAAAAACCGCTCCAGCGTCGAAGCTGCGTCCGCGCAAATCAGTGCGGCGGCAGAAAACTTTCATTCGGTTCAAGCCTCGCTCGCCGCTGAAATTGCCACCGCATACACCAACCTCCGCGCAAACGAAACACGCATCTCGGTGCTACGAAATATCGTCAAAACCCGCGAGCAAACCGCCCAACTCGCGACTTGGAGGCAACAGGCCGGCGAGACGGATTCGCTCGAATCTAGCCAAGCACTCAGCAGCCTCGAACAGGCACGCGCCGGTATTCCCGCGCTGGAGCAAGCCATTGGTCAGGGGAAAAATCTGCTGTCGTTGCTTTGTGGGCGCACGCCTGGCTCGCTTGACTCTGCTCTAACATCCGGAAAGTCGACCATTCCTCATCCTGCACGTAGTCTCGCCATCAGTATCCCAGCGGACACCATTCGCCAACGTCCAGACGTTCGCATCGCCGGTTGGCAGCTTGTCGCTGCTGTGGCCAGCACCCGCTCGGCTGAAGCCGCGCGCTTTCCCTCTCTTAATCTAACAGGAAACCTCGGGATCAACGCTCTCAGCGCTGGGAAACTTTTTAATCCCCAAACCACAGGCGCGGGACTCGTCGCTGGAATCACCAGCCCGATTTTTGATGCTGGCCGCATCCGGTCTAATATTGAGGCGTTTGGCGAGGCTCAGGAACAGGCCGTACAAACTTACCGCTCCGCAGTCCTAACAGGACTCTCCGAGGTGGAGGACGCGCTCATCGCCTGCCGCCGCTCTGCGGAGCGTCTCGAAATACTCGAAAAAGCTACCCGCCTTGCCCGTGAGTCCGACCAACTCGCCCGCCAGCGCTACGAGGCAGGTGAAATCGATTTTCTTGCGTTGCTCGATTCCCAACGCACATTGCTTGGCCTCGAAGACAGCTTGATTTCATCTCGCGCTGACCGAACCATAGCCTACATCCGTCTCTATCAGGCGCTTGGCGGCGGCTGGTCGTCTGCATCCTAACAACTTTCACACTCTCATCCGTTTCTCTATGCAAAAACCAAAACCGAACGAAGACCTCGCTGAAATCGTCCGCGCTGGCGCTTCCAAGCCGATCCGTAAAAGTTTCATCATGTTGGTGGCAATCGCCCTCATAAGCGGTGGTGCTTGGTATTTTTTCAATCGCAACAACGATGAAAATGGTGAACCCAAATTCATCACCGAGACCGTAAAGCGAGACCGCATCTCACTCATCGTCACCGCCGCCGGCAACCTTGCGCCTACCAACCAAGTGATCGTCGGCAGCGAACTTTCAGGCACCGTCAAGGAACTCTACATCGACACCAATGATACGGTAAAAAAGGATCAGCCTCTCGCCAAGCTGGATACCTCAAAGCTCGAACAACAGACTCAGCGTAGTCGCGCCTCGCGCCTCGCGGCTCAGGCACGTGTCAGCCAAGCGGAAGCGACGCTTGCTGAGAGTAAGGCCTCTCTCGCGAGGCAGGAGGAGCTACACAAACTCAGCGAAGGCAAAACCCCGTCGAAAGCCACCATGGAAACCTCTCGCGCCACCGTCGCCCGCTCCGAAGCAGACTTGGAAAGCGCGAAAGCCTCCGTCGCGGGAGCCGAAGCCGATGTTCGCGCCTTTGAAAGCGATCTAAAAAAAGCCACCATCTGCTCGCCAGTGGATGGAGTTGTCCTTTCCCGCTCGATCGAGGTCGGGCAAACAGTCGCCGCCTCATTCACCGCTCCTACGCTTTTCACGATCGCGGAGGACCTGAAGAAAATGGAATTGTTAGTTTCCGTATCTGAAGCAGACATCGGCCGTGTCGAAGTAGGCCAGACGGCAACCTTCAGTGTCGATGCTTGGCCCACACGCTCCTACACCGCCACCGTGAAAAAAGTCGCATTCGGATCGGCAAACAACAATACAAACAGCAGTGGCGGATCTAACAGCTCCGCTGCAGCCACAGGCATCGTCATCTACAGCACCGAGCTAAATGTCGCCAACGACGATCTCTCCCTGCGACCCGGCATGACGGCTTCGGTGGACATCGCCATCGAAGACAAGAAGGACATCATGGTGGTTCCTAACACCGCACTGAGGTTTGATCCGGAAGTTGCCGTAGCCATCGGCAAGCCGAAAAAAAACGACCGCACCATCGTTGAGACTCTCATGCCGAGTCGCGGACGCTTTCGCAGCCCTGCTGCGCCCAAGGGTGGTGCGCGCACCGAAGACCCGCATGTTTGGATATTGAAAAATGGAAAACCTGAGATGGTGATTGTGAAAACTGGCATTACCGACGGATTACGGACCGAAATCACCGGAGACGCACTATCCGAAGGCGCGCCGATCATCGTCAGTATCAAGCCCCCTGAAAAATCCGAATGACCACGGAAACACTCATCAAACTGCGCGGTCTCACCAAAGTCTACGGCAGCGGAGACGCCTCATTCCACGCTCTTCGCGGTGTGGATCTGGAGATTCGCCGTGGTGAGTTTCTTGCGGTGATGGGGCCCAGCGGATCGGGAAAATCTACGCTGATGAATCTGTTAGGTTGTCTCGATAGCCCCACTTCTGGCTCTTATATCTTTAAAGGCATCGAGGTGGAAACTCTCAACAAAGACCAACGCTCGCTGATCCGCCGCCATGCTCTGGGTTTCATCTTCCAAGGTTTCAATCTACTTGCTCGGACCTCGGCCTTGGAAAATGTTGAGCTCCCACTTCTGTATCGCGGTTATTCCCGCAAAGAGCGCCACGAACTCGCCCGCGATGCGCTCACCCGGGTCGGACTCATCAACAAGGAGCGCAACACTCCTGCCGAACTATCCGGAGGCCAGCAACAACGCGTCGCCATCGCCCGCGCCATCGTCACGAACCCAGACACGCTGTTCGCCGACGAGCCAACCGGAAACCTGGATTCGAAAACCACCCGCGAGATCATGGAACTGCTAGATCAACTCAACACCGAACGCGGCATCTCCATCATCATGGTCACCCACGAGGAAGATGTCGCCTCACATGCGAAACGCGTCATCCATGTCATTGACGGCTTGATCTCCGAGGATTCCACCCAACGCACCGCCATCCACTGAGTTATGATTTTTAACGCCTTTCTCATCGCTATTCGTGAAATTCGTCGCAATCTGACGCGTTCGTTTCTAACAGTGATCGGGATCGTTATCGGCGTTGCCGCTGTCATCACCATGGTCACGCTCGGCCGTGGCGCGACAGCGAGCATCAAGGATCAGATTTCAAAAATGGGTAGCAATCTACTCATTCTACGGCCCGGCCAGGGCTGGGGTTCTTGGGGTGCTCCCCAGTTCACCATGACCGATGTGGATGCCATCCGCGATCAAGTTTCCGGTATCTCTGGCATCGCCCCTTTCATTCGTACCAATGTGCCAGCCGTCTATCAGGAAAACGACCGCGCCACTGATGTCCAAGGCACCACCGCCAACTATTTCAAGATCGCTAACTGGAACATCGCGCTCGGCCGCTTCTTCACTGAAGAGGAGGTAAAAGAAGCCGCTCCGGTCTGTGTCATCGGAGAAACCATTCGCAAAGAGCTTTTCGGAGAAGGCGTAGATCCCATCGGCTGTAAAATCCGCGCGAAGTCGATTTCCTTCGAAGTCGTAGGTGTTACCGCACCCAAGGGACAGGGCGGCATGGCCGATGATTTGGACGACAATATCATTACGCCCTACACTACCATTCAGCTCCGACTAACTGGGCGCGGTGATGGGCGAAACATTAATCAAATCATGATCTCCGGGATGGATGGTTACCCAGGTATCAACATCGTCGCCGATGTCAGCGCGCTGATGCGTGAGCGCCGTGGTATCCGCCAGAATGAGGAGGACAATTTCAACGTTTTCGATTCCCAGCAACTCGCGGAAGTTGTTAGTTCCAGCACACAGGTCATGACATCATTGTTGTCCTGGGTCGCCGGTGTCAGCTTGCTCGTTGGCGGCATTGGCATCATGAATATCATGCTCGTTTCCGTGACAGAACGAACCCGCGAAATCGGCATCCGCCTCGCCATCGGCGCACGCGCTCGTGAGGTGCTGTTGCAGTTCCTCGTTGAGGCCGTCACTCTCTCCTGTATCGGCGGTATTTCGGGCATCATCCTCGCTTATGGAGTCTGTATCATGTTTGCGAAAGAAGTCGGAGCGCCGTTCATCTTTGATCCTAAAATCAACATCATTGCCTTCGTGTTTTCCGCAGCCATCGGTATTGCCTTCGGTTTCATGCCAGCCCGCCGCGCTGCGGGACTTGATCCAATTGACGCGTTACGTCACGAGTGAACTTCTAACAGAATTCACTCATTCCACTCGCCGAACTTACGGAATTTATCGTAGCGTTCCTGAAGTAGCGTTTCGGTGCTTAGCGAACAGAGATGATCGAGCTCTTTGGAAACGTGTTCACGGAAAGAGAGAGCGGTTGCAGCGTGGTCGTGATGGGCACCGCCAAGGGGTTCTGGTATGACTCCGTCGATGAGGCCGAGTTCCATCAGGTCTGGAGCGACGAGTTTCATGGCCTCTGCGGCTTCCGGTGCGTGTTTGCGATGTTTCCAGAGAATAGCGGCACAACCTTCGGGTGAAATCACTGAGTAGTACGCGTTCTCCATCATCAACACGCGGTCCGCGACGCCGATTCCGAGTGCTCCACCAGATCCACCCTCACCGATGACGACGGCGATGATGGGAGTTTTGAGCAGCATCATTTCGCGGAGGTTAAATGCGATGGCCTCGGCGATGTTGCGTTCTTCTGCGCCGATTCCCGGAAAGGCTCCCGGGGTGTCGATGAGTGCGATGATGGGCATGGAAAATTTCTCGGCGATTTTCATCAAGCGGAGAGATTTGCGATAACCTTCGGGATGTGCGGAGCCGAAGTTGCGCTTGAGGTTTTCCTTCGTGTCGCGGCCTTTTTGGTGCCCGAGCACCACGCATTTGTGTTCACCTAACATGGCGAAGCCGCCGGGCATCGACGCATCATCCCCGATGTGGCGATCACCATGGAGTTCACTGAAATCCGTGAAGGCGAGTGAAACGTAATCGAGCATGAAAGGACGTTGGGTGTGGCGGGCGATCTGGACGCGTTGCCACGGGGTCAGGTTTTGATAAATCGCTGAACGGGTTTCGGCAAGTTTACGCTCCATCGTGGAAATTTCAGCTGATAAGTCGAGATTCTGAGCCGATGATTTAGCGCGAAGCTTATCGATCTCTTTTTCAAGTTCAGCGGCGGGTTTTTCAAATTCGAGGAGTTGCATGATGGAAAAAATTCAAATTTCGAGCACGGAGCAGAAGTTCAACTGGGGAGAGTTTAAGGTTTACGGAGAAAGACGCAAGACTTTGAGACATAAGACAGAAGACCTTTGGAGCGGCGGTTCATGTAGTAAGCTGCTCCAAAAATGCGCGTCTGGAGACACGCGGTCCAGTCATAAGCTAATTCCGGTCTTCAGTCTTGTTTCTCATAGTCTTGCGTCTCCTCATTTCTTCGGTGTCTTGATCTCCACGACGTTTCCGGTGCGGGTAAGAAGGAAGAGTTCTTCGATATCGGCTTCTTTTAGGAAAATGCCGCGAGGTGGGGTTGTGTCGTCTTTGTTGTAGGGAAGGATCTGCACGGCCGGGTTTTTGAGGGCGAGGCTTTTTGTGGTGGATCGGTATTCAATGGCGGTCGGCGGTACGGCTTTTCCGTCGAGATCCGCGCGCCGCGAAGCGATCACCGTGGTGCCAGCTGGCGGGGCTGCGCCTTGGATGTTGAGGATGGGATAATCGCAAATAAATTTTGCGTCCTCCCAGAGCGAGAGGGAATTGCGTAACGGATCGATGACGATGCGGTAGTTGAGCGGTATCAGGATCAGTTCATCGCCGACATTTAAATTTTTCAGCTCCATCATGTTATTGAGGTGCATGATCATATCGAGCGAGGTTTCGTTGCGACCTGCGATGGCGAAATAAGAATCGCCGGATTTCACTTTGTAGGTGGTTTTTCCGGTGCGGAAATCGGAAGAAAGCACTTCGTCGAGATTCATCATGCTGACGATGCGGCGAGCCTGAGGCGCGGCGGGCGAAGAGGCAAAGACATTGATGATCGCCATGAGTTTTTCGCGACCGTCGCGGATTTTCCCGAGGGCAATGAGTTCGTGGGCTTTTTGAAACGCGCGGTCGCCGGGCTCGAAGTCGGGAATTTCCGCAGCTTCTAACACTTTGCTGAAATCTTCTTCTTTGGTCACGCGCAAGACTGTTCCTGCCTCTGGGATGATTTTCGCGAATACTCCACCCAAAGGCTTTACCGCGATGTGATAGGAAAGCATGGCAGTAAACGTCGCGATGCCAGCGACGGCGATGCCGGCGATGATTTTGATGATGAGCCAGATTCTCATATGGCGATGCGTGGGCAGTGTTTCACTAGATCAGCCCTTTTCTACGTAGATCGAAGGCATTGATTTCATGCGAACGAAGAATCATCTCAAAAGAAAATTTCAGGATGGAAACTTCCCATGTGTCATCCACCCCTTCGATGATGGCGCGCGAGGGATTACCAGTGCGGCGAATATCTTCCAGCACGCGCTCGCGGACAGCTTCAATGGTGTCGTGGACGATTTCCTCGTTCACTGCGCCGCGCTTGAAGCGGAAGCCGTATTGGAGAAACGCGAGGTCGCGGCCTTGCTCTTTGAGTTTATCCACCAATGCATCGAAACGAGCGCGAGCGCTGTCATCAAACCCTTCGAGTTCGATTTCACGATACGGCTCGGGGCGCAAGATGCGCGGCTTCATCGCCTCAACCTCACCGGTGCGGATTCTAACTTTCCCAACCTGATCCATCGGTTCACTCAGAAGTTGAAATTCAAAACGTGTTTCACCAAACGTCTGGATGCGATGATCTGGTTCATGGAGTACCCGAGTGGTTTCCATGGCATACTGAATGTCGTCTTGGGTGGGCATGGGGAAGGTAAATGCTGAAAGCAGGATGAGCGTTAGCGAATTATTATAGAATGCAAAGCGTGATGGCTTAGACGAAGCGAAGCGGAGTCAAAGCGGTGTGAGTGTTAACGAGCAGGTTTATTTAGCGGAGCGTGATAGTTTGGACGGAGCGTAGCGGAGTCAATGCAGTTTGAGTGCTAACTAATGATTTAAAATAAGCTAAGCCTAGAGGCTAAGACGGAAAGTAGTGGAGTCAAAGTTAAAGAAAAGGGTGGATGCCTTGCGACAACCACCCTTCGGAAAAAACTGAAAGTCTAACGAATTAGCCTTTTTTGCTGGTGATGAACGTCACGACGTCTTTGACCGCTTGGAGTTTCTCAGCTTCGTCGTCTGGAACTTCAACGTCGAATTCCTCTTCGAGAGCCATGACGAGCTCGACGGTATCGAGTGAGTCGGCACCGAGGTCCTCAACGAACTTGGCTTCTAGAGTTACTTGATCGGCGCTGACGCCGAGCTGGTCTACGATGATTTCCTTGACGCGTTCTTCGATCGATTTGTCTGACATGTGTTGAGTGGTTGTGTGTTGGTGTGAGAAACGGTTAGCGCGGAGGCGCCTTGGTTGGCAACTATGAAAACTTGAAAACTCGGAAAGCGATAGGAAAAAATGACAGGCTTGGAGGTGTTCGGGCTTTTTTAAGACCACTGAGTCACAGAGAAAGAGTGAGAACACTGAGAGCTAGATCATTATTGAAATAATGAGAAATTTTGTTGTCACTGGCCGTTTTACCCAAGGGAAAGGAATGCTAGAAGCATTTATTCTCTCTCCGTGTCCTCCTTTTCTGACTCCGTTCCTCTGTGGTTAAAATCCTCCCGAGCCCATAATCAGTAGCTTTCACCCTTCACCCTTCTCTTCCACTCCGTAATCGATGATTTCTCCTGTGAAGTTGCTGCGGATTTGGCGCATGAGTTGTTCGGCGGGTTGGTTTTTTTCTTGGCTGAAGCCGCCGTAAGTTAAGCCGTCGACTCGAGCGCGTTTCATGCCGGATGGCGTTTCATGCTCGATGAAGGCGATGCCTTTCGTGGCCCACTTGCGGAGATCGAGCACGCGCATGTTATCGTAAGGGATGGTTTTTCCGTCTGCGGTGGTGAGAAATTTTTCATCAGCAATAACGCTACGGCGGCTGGTACGAATCAGGAAAAACAGGGTGATGACCGATAAGGTAACGCAGATATATAACACGCGGATTTGCTCGTCGATTTTTCCAGAGTCGAAGGGCTTCTCCGCAGGTTTCTCATCGAGCTGATTTTTCTCAGAATACTCCAACCAGAGATGATTGTGTTGCAGGGTTTTAACCCGAGCGTAATCGGTGAGAACCTCTGGCCATGGCACGGGAAGTTTGAGGTTCGCGGGAAGAAGTGCCGGATCATTCGGAAAATCCACCGTTTGCTTGGAGGCAAATTCACGCCAGCTTTCCTCAGTCAACGGAATCTCCGCATCCATTTTCGAAAAGGTCGTGGTCGCTTTCTCAAAGGTCGCGTGAACGTAATATTCGTAGTTCTTTTTCCGATATCCCGTCGTGCCGTCGATGTAAAACAGCACGCTGAACACACTGAACATCGCCAAAATCACGCCAGCACGAAATAGAAACCACGGAGTGGGTTTACAAATGATTTTCTCAGTTTGGCTCATGGGTTCGTGAGACCCTAGAATCCACAGACATACCTGTCCATACTGTTGTTGGAGAGCGATCTAGGTCTTATCGACTTTGATCCAGAGATTGATAATTTTCATCAAGACGGAAAGTCCGCAGGCAAAACCGCTGACACCGGCTCCAATGAAAAGCCCCCAGATCATTCCGACGGAGAATGCGTAACGCACGATGCTTGCTCCTTTGGTTACGCTGAAAAGATTGTCCACAAACTCCGGCGAAACCCACGCGATCAGCATAGCAAACAGACCTCCCAGCAATGCGGAGAGCAGCGATGCCCCGAGGATGACGCCGAAAAGCTGGATAGCGGACTTTATCATGATTTTAAAGATTCTTATCCGTCACTGCGCCCTCGCTGGCGCTTGTGACGAGTTTGGCGTATTTGGCCAAAACTCCGTATTTGTAACGAGGTTCTGGGCGTACCCATTTGGCTTTGCGGGCAGCGATTTCTGCGTCGGAAAGGTTGACGGAGATGCGGTTCTCGACGGCGTTGATTTCGATTTCGTCGCCTTCTTCGAGGATTCCGATCGTGCCGCCTTCGAAAGCTTCTGGAGTGATATGACCGACCACGAAACCGTGGCTGCCGCCAGAGAAGCGACCGTCGGTGATAAGTGCGACGTCTTTGCCTAAGCCCATGCCCATGACGGCGGAAGTTGGGCCAAGCATTTCGCGCATACCCGGGCCACCTTTCGGGCCTTCGTAGCGGATGACGATGACGTTTCCTTTCTCGATTTTCTTGGCGAGAATGGCAGTCATCGCTTCTGGTTCAGAATTGAAAACGCGGGCTTTGCCTTTGAAAACTTCGCCTTCTTTTCCAGAAATTTTAGCGACTGAGCCGCCTTCCGCGAGATTTCCGTAGAGCACGCGAAGGTGGCTGTCTTTTTTGAGCGGGTTATTAACCGGGCGGATGATCTGCTGATCCGCTGGGTAGTTGATAGGAGATTTCTCTAAATTCTCCCGCATCGTCCGACCGGTGACGGTCATGCAATCGCCGTGTAGGAGGCCAGCTTCGAGAAGCATTTTCATCAGTGGCACCGTGCCGCCGATACGGACGAGATCCGCCATCGCGTATTTGCCAGACGGCTTGAGATCGGCGAGAACCGGAGTTTTTTTGCCGATGCGCTCGAAGTCGTCCAAAGTGATATCGACTCCAGCGGAATGCGCCATCGCGGGAATGTGGAGGCAGGCATTGGTTGAACCGCCGAGAGCAATGAGGACGGTGATCGCGTTTTCGAAAGCCTCTTTCGTCATGATATCGCGCGGCTTGATGCCGAGCTTGATGAGATTCAGAACCGCTGCGCCGGCGTCGAAACAATCGCGCATCTTGTCATCGGAAATGGCTGCTTGTGCGGAGCTGTTAGGGAGCGACATGCCGAGCGCTTCGATCGCGCTGGCCATGGTGTTCGCGGTATACATTCCGCCGCAAGAACCCGGGCCGGGGATCGCGCAGGACTCGACGTGCTCGAGTTCCTCATCGGTGTATTCGCCGTTCGCGTGTTTTCCGACTGCTTCGAAAACGGAAACGATATCGAGATCCTTTTCCTCGCCTTTGATTTTGCCGCAACCCGGAAGAATGGTTCCGCCGTAAACGAATACCGCAGGGCGGTTCATGCGGCCCATGGTCATCACGCAGGCCGGCATGTTTTTATCGCAACCACCAATCGCAACGAAGCCGTCCATACCTTCGCAGCCGACCACGGTTTCGATGGAATCCGCGATCACCTCGCGGGAAACGAGCGAGTATTTCATCCCCTCAGTTCCCATGGAAATTCCATCGGAAATGGTGATTGTGTTGAAAATAATGCCCTTGCCGCCTGCGGCATCGACGCCTTTCTTGGACTCAATCGCGAGCTTATCGATGTGGATGTTACAGGGTGTGACCTCGCTCCAAGTGGAAGCGATCCCGATCTGGGATTTGGCAAAATCGTCTTTTTTAAAACCCACGGCATAAAGCATCGCGCGGCTAGGGGCGCGGTCGGGTCCATCAAGCATCAAACTGGAAAAGGGGCGTTGTTCGTCGTTCATCGGGCGGCGATGATTGACCAATCCGAACGAGTTGGCAAACCGTCTTTGAGCATTTTATGAGCGCAATGGCAGCCCGTAAAACCCTATGGCGTTCTTCGAATTTTTAGGTTAAATTCACCATTATGAAAAAGCTATGCAGCATTCTCTTCTTTGGATTTGCGGTGATAGCGGCAAGTGCTGAGGACATTGAGAAGCGCCGCGCGGAAGAGACGGGCAAGAAATATAAGGAATTTGAGACGGTGAGCGGTCGAATTTACCGGGACGTAACGATCACGAAAATTTCTGATGCGGGGATTTCCATCACGCATACCGATGGCTTGGCGCGGCTGAGATTTGAGCAACTGACGCCTGAGCAAAGAAAAGATTTTGGGATCACGAAGGAAGGAGCGTCGGCGATTTATGCTGAGGAAATGAAGGCGCAGGCGGCTTATGAAGCGAAGGTGGAGGCGCAGCAAAAAGAGCAGCAAAAAGCTAAAGACGAGCTACTCGCCAAGCAAACGGCGGCACTTTTGGAGGTGGAAAAGGCGGTCAGGCCCCAAAAAATCATCTCCTCGAAGATTGAATCCACCTTGGAAATCCCCACTTATCCCGTCATCAGAGGATCGAACAACGCGGTTCTTTATGGAACGCGGCGTTATTCCCCCTCCAGCACCAATTATTATAACAATGGTGGATATGCTTACCCTGCTGGCTCCGGCTATTACTCCCCCACCCACCATCACCATTACTCTCCCTCCGGGCCTTGCCCCCCTGCTCAACGCGGCAGCATCTTCCATTTCACAATTAAGTGAGAATGAAATGAAGAAATCACTTTACAAATCCACCTGATTTTCTAATTTCCGCGCCCCGCCGCCTAGTTGGCTGCTAAATTTTAACCAATTTCTGTCATGAGAGTACTTTCTTCACTAGCTTCCGCTAAGCGCCGTCACGCTGATTGCCAAGTCGTCAGCCGCAAAGGCACGAACTACGTGATCTGCAAAACCAATCCGAAGTTCAAAGCCCGCCAAGGCGCGACCAAAGGAACCCGCATGTCCAAAAAAGGCGTGAAATAATTTCCCGAGCCGTTGTTTTCATAGTTAAGGTTCTAAAAGGGGCGATCTTCCGAGATCGCCCCTTTTTATAGGTGCGAATAATGAATAGTGAAGAGTGAAAAAAGAGTGCGCAGCGAGATTCACCATTCACTCTTCATCATTCACTCTTCATGAGCGCGTCGACGGTGAGTTCGACGAAGCTGCCCGGGAGTCCTGAGTATTCGAGTTTTCCGTTGGCATCGATGATGAAGACCGAAGGTCGGCTTCTGATGCGGTAGAGGGTGGCGATTTCATCTTTTGAATCGATGATGTTGTTCCATTTGATCGAGTCGTTGGCCTGAAGTTCCCGGATACTGGCCAGAGGCTCGGGCGTGATGCCGATGACTGAAACAGGTTTCTTGGCGTATTTAGCGACCATCTGATTGGTTAGCTCGATGACTTTCTGGATTTCCGGAGATTTGGAATCCCAGAAAATCAGGATGGTAATTTTGCCTTTGAACTCACTGCTCTTGGTAATACGGCCCGTCACGTCCGTGCCTAAAAATTCGGGTGGAGTGCGGCCTTTGATGAGATAACGAATGATGAAAAGCTCATCGGCGGCGACTGTGGCGACACTCTGATCGCCGATTTTTTCATCAACGGCTTGGATGATCGCCATTCGTAAATGGGTGATGCGCTTTTCAAGGATTTCCGAGCTATCGCCCAAGTTTTTCAGCAAGAGCGCCGCGCCAAGAGCTGCGATGCCTTGGGTTTTCTTATCGGGATTTTTACTGATGATTTTTTCCAAAAACGGAAGTGCGCGCGGCGAACCGCTTTGAGTGAGCGCGATACAAAACGCGCCGATGTTGGGTTTCCCAATATGGTGCTCCTCGAATCTATCCATGATTTCTTTCCGGTGCTTGAACGTCTCCGTATCGGTTGGCGCGGCCTGATGGGTAAGGTTGAGATAAAATGCTGAATATGGGATGCTCCAATCCTGTTGAAGAGAGCTGGCAATGTTTTTCCAAATCTGTGCCGCTGTGTCTGTGGAAGATGGGCGCTTTTCCCAGAGCGCTTGTTTTTCCGCAGGCGTTGTAGCGATCTTCATTTTCAGCACAAAGCTCTCTTGGGAAAGCTCGTAACTGCGTTTGACGCGCTCCGCCTCAACTGGGGATGCCACGACGTGCGTGACCATGAGGATGGAGATGAAAATGAGGAGTCGTTGCATGGGGAAGAGGTGAAAATTTTAAGCGGAGTAAGTTCTTCCGACGGATCACTTCCAAGTCCAGTTGAAGATCGTTTCGATATCTGGATGAAGCGAATGATGCGCAGGACAACCACGGCCTGCACTCTCAAATAACGCGCGCTCGGGATGATCTGCAGCGAGCGGCATATCGATATCGACCTCAAGTTTCGCGATACGGCGCGGCGTGTCGGTAGACATGTGCTTGCGGACTTCGACTTTCAAACCCTCTAACGAAATTTGTTTTCTCTCGGCGACGATGCCCATGACGGTTGCCATGCAAGCGCCGAGTCCGGTGGCGAGAAGATCGGTTGGAGAAAAGGATTCGCCTTTGCCGTTGTTATCGACTGGCGCATCGGTGCAGAGAGTGTTGCCAGAGGAAACGTGAGTGGCGGAGCAGCGGAGACCGCCTTGATAGCTGAGTTGGATAGTGACCATGGGTAGGATTATTCGTCGTTGAGGGTTGTGGAGTCTTTGGATGGATCGATTTTTGCGAGAACGACACGAAAGCCATAGTAGTCGGTGCGGGCGGTTGGCGGAACTGGATTGCGCCAACCTAACAGAAGATTTTCTTCGCGATACGTATTCCATCCACCGCCACGAAGCACACCGAGCGAGCTCTCGGCGCCGAGGGAAATATCGTCCTCAACCCATTCATGAACGTTTCCGCTCAGATCATAAAGTCCGAATCTATTGGCGTAGAATTTACCCACAGGAGCAGTTCTAGCGAAGCCGTCCGAATAGCCTGAAATGATACGCGATGATGATGTCGCGTCTTCGCTATCTACTGAGGTAGTATCCGCATAATTGCCATATGATTCCGGCGGCGGCCAATAAGCTCCCCATGCATAGAACATGGATTTATTCGCATCACGTTGGCTGGGGCCGTCACCGACTTCTGTTTTCAAACCTGCGATTCTACTCCATTCGAGATCGGTTGGGAGACGGTAATAATGCGTTTGTCCGATGAGCTCTTCGTCACGTTCTTTTTCTGTTAGCCATTTGCAAAAAGCTTTTGCGTCATCGCGTGAAACATAAACGACAGGATGATATTTGCTGTGGTGGAATTCTGGTTCGCGCGGGCGTTCGTATTTCGCGCTTTGCGTGAACAGTTCGTAGTCGGTGACTCTAGTTTCGTAGGCGGAAACCATGAGATCCGTGCCAACAGGCTCAAAGCGCATATCCATTCCATTCTGCCATGTTTTTCCGAAAACAACTCCTTCGCTGGGTTGTAGAGTGGCGGTGAGTGAAAGGTTTTCTCCTTCTTTCACCCGAGCGTTAAGCGTGAGCGGTTTGTATCCTTCTAAAATAATCAGTAGTTCGACAGAGCCCGGTTTTACTTTAGAAATGAGTAACGTGCTCGCGGTGGAGCCAGAGTGGATACCGTTCATATAAACCTCTGCGCCGGGTGGCTCGGAGATGAGCTGAACTGCCCCGTATTTGTATTCCCCGACCACTAGTCGAAACGGTTTTAGGTTCTCGCGTTTGGCGCGCTCGCTCAAAGCAGGATCGGTGAAGCCCTGATCTACCTGCGCAGTGATTTGATTATCTTGGCTGAAAAATCCTTGTTGAACTCCATTCACTCGCACCCAGTCGATGAAGGCGATGATGTCAGGCTGTTGAGCAAGAACCACGTGTGAAGTTTCGCCATTTTCGGAAACCTGCAGGAATTCAACAGAGGTTCTCGGGCGTTTTGAAAATTTAAGAAAGTCATTCCATATCTCTCGCGGGATGTAGCGAGTTGATACGTGTTTTTCTTCGACGGGTAGATAGGTCAAACCATTATGATCCTGCCATTTTTCGCCAACTCGTGGTGGTGAAAAATTTTGTAACTCACGGAAAATCAACATCGGATCAGAACCCGATTCCGGCAGAACCGTTTCCGAAACCACCACGTTTTTGAAACCATTTTTCCGGATCACGTAGTCGACCTGGCTACCGGCGATGGCGCGAAGGGTTCCGATCGATGTCGGTGTGCTTCCGATCCATTCACCGTCTGGAGTGTAAACTTCTGCTCCTTCTGGAGTCGTTACGATGCGGATCATTCGTTCAACAGTGATCAACTTGGGAGGCGCGACTCGATTCCATGGCAACCAATCGCTGTCTTTGAATGCGCTCCATGAAGTCCACGCCAAAAAGCCAAAAAGTACTGCGGCAGTTGCCCACATCGAAAGCCCGCGACGGCGTCTGCGTTTGCCACGCTGGATGCATTGGAGCGCTTCAGCGAGTTCACCTGCGGTGGAAATATTGCGTTTGCTGATTCGTGGATCGCAAACATCACAGATGATTTTATTCAGCTCGAGCCAACGTTTGCGCTCTAAGCCGGTCGGCAACTCATCGGGAAGTTCAGGAAAATCCAAGCGGTCTTTTCCGGTGGCGATTTCGTAAAGCACTTTGCCGAGAGAATAAATATCTGCCTGCGCAGAACCGGGACCTTCAGGCGGAACAAATCCTTCAGTGCCAACAAACGTTCTTTGATCTCGTGCGGCAACCAAACCGATGTCTGCTAGCTTGGCTTTGCCGTTTACGAAAATGACGTTCGAGGGTTTGACATCGCGGTGCGCCAATCCGTTTTGATGAAGATGATTCAACGCCTCCGCGAGACGCAAACCGACATCGATACAAACCGACGTATCCCAGCGGACGCCGACTTTTCCATCGGGTCGTAGGGTGCGCGCTTCATATTCGATGGGGTTGATGTCTTGACCGGTGTTGACGTCATCGCCCAACTCCATGACGTAATAATAAAATGAACCACAATCTGGACTGCGGCCGACGTGGAGAATGTTGACGAGAGCAGGATGATCTCGGGAGATTGGCTCGTATTTCAAGATACCTTCGAACTCGCGCTCAAACGTTCTTTCATCATCGAAATCCTCGCGCCAAACGACTTTCACCGCGCGCAGCGCACCCGTGACACCCCGGGCCATCCAAACTTCCCCGTAAGCGCCGCCACCAATTTTTCGCAGGACGTCGTGATCGGGTATGCTCGGGTGGCTGCGTATCGGTGCTGGCATGGTTCACTCTGTCTCGTCTTCGAGCTTTGCTAGTTCTTTCTTGAGCACCGCACCCACACGGTGTTTCGCCAAATAAACCTGCGCCATGCTGACATTCAGTTTTTCCTGAACCTTGTCCGCATCCCATTGGCGAATCACGTAATAGTCGAAAATTTGATACTGCTTCGGGGAAACCTGCGCCTTCACACGAGATAGGGCCGCATCGGCGATGCCTTGTTTCCACTCCACATCCCACAAGCGCTCTAACACATCGCCATTCGGATCTTCCACGCGATCGATCACCGCAGTTTTACGATCGTCCGCCCATTCACCCTCTATCATTGCGGTGTCTTTTTTGCGTTTACGGAATTGGTCGTTGATCCGCCAACGCGTCATATTCATCAACCACGTTTTGAAAGAACCTTGCTCGGGATCGTAGAGTTTTTTCTTACTCTGCTTGGCGATGGAAAGAATGGTTTCCTGGACGCAGTCAAAAGCCTCCTCAGAGCGCAGTCCGGCTTTAATGGCGACCGCATAAATCAGCCGCCAGTAAGTTTGATAAAACTCATCCCACGTGCGCTGGTCTTCCCAATTATCCAACCTAGCGATCAGGCTTTTGCGAGTTTTCGCATAGGCTTGTTGGATGATGGGATCCTCTTTTGAGGCTTCTTTGTCGATTTCATCGGACATTACAGTGATATCTAGCATCTCTAGCTGGGCTTGTCTTTCCTCAAAAATCCTAAATTTCAGGCAAATGAAACGTCGTCATCAGAGTCGGAGTCCACATCACGTATCTTTTTATCCCAGAAATATCTGCGGAAAATAACTTTCACCGCTGCAGAGAGAGGAACCGCAAGCAAAGCACCCACGAAACCACCCAGCACCACGGACCAGAACAACATCGAGAAAATAACCGTGAGCGGATGGAGACCCACCGAATCGCCGACAATTTTCGGAGCGGTCAGGAGCGAGTTGATTTGTTGCACACCCACGAAAATCAGTACCACACAACCGACATACGGCCATGGCTCAAGATCAAAGGGAATATTGGCTGTTTCTGTTTGGGCGTGCAAGTAGGCGATGATACAAGCCGGAATGAGACAGAGAATGTTTCCGATGTAGGGGATGATTCCGAGAATCGCCATGAACACGCCGACCAAAATCGCGTAAGGCAGATCGAAGAAAAACAGGGCGATTCCCACCAGAATGCCATCGATCACACCGACGAGGACTTGGCCGCGGAAGAAGGAAATGAGGTAGCCGTTGATTTCTTGCAGCGTGGCGACCAGTTCCGTTTTGAAACGTGAATCACGCAGTGGCATATATTCATGCCAGTGCTCACGGATGGAAACCGAGTCTTTCAGGAAAAAGAACAAGTAAACTGGAACCATGATCATCCCGAGAACTAAGCCGAGGAAACCGATGATTTTCGACGAACCCACCGAAAGCCAACGGGAACCCATTTGAATGAGCTCGTCTTTGTAGGCATAGAGAGTTTTACCTGCGCGGGTTTGCCAGAAAAATTCTAGCGACTCGGGACTATCTGCCTCGATATCGATAGGAATCGCATCGCCGTCAGGTTTGATTTCGGTAAGCGCCCAACCAATCGGCCCCTTGTGATTTTCATTGCGAAGCTTGTGCAAAGACCGAGCAAGTGCTGGCACAAGATTGGGTTCCGGCTCTGGCACCTCAACTTCTGAATCATCCGTCTCGGCGTTCTCAACGGATTCCGTCGGAGCTGGCGTGCTGATGATTTGTCGGAAGAATTTTTTTCCGCCTTGGATGGCTGGAAGAACCGCAGCGACCAACAAGGTGACAACAACGAGGGTGGCGATGAAGACGCCAATAACCGACCACACGCGACTGAGCCCGCGCTTTTCAATCAGCCGAACCACAGGATCCAACAAGTATGCAATGATGCCCGCGACGATAAGCGGAACCAGCACGGGCTGGAGAAAACCGAAGATTTGGCCGATCAGCCAGACTAGGCCAACAAGCAAAGTGCCGAGCACAAGCATGGCTATTCCAGTGGCCGCGCTCCAGACGGTCCTCTGTTGAAATCGGGTCGGATATTTCATTACGCCGATTTCCTACAGATTCTCTGAGCGATCGACAATCTTTCTTATGCTCCGTTGTCGGCCATGGAAATCGGGTCGAGAGCGGCGTTGAGCTGCTCCGCGGTGATCCCGAGAGTGGTTAGTTTCTCCATGCACAGGCTGCGGATGGTTTTTCCGGAGGCTTTGGCTTCTTTGGCGATGGCCGCCGCTTGGTCGTAGCCGATGAGTGGAACTAACGAAGTGACCATCGAAAAAGAAAGTTCGATCAGCTCCTCACAGCGCTCGCGGTTAGCGGTGATCCCAGAAACGCATTTTTCTGAAAATGCCCTCGCGCCATTCGCAAGGAGTTGGATTGACTCCAACATCGTCTGGCCCATGAGCGGCATAAACGTGTTGAGCTCAAACTGGCCGTTCGCGCCGCAGAACGTCACGGTGGTTTGATTTCCAAAAACGCGTGCGCAAACCATCGTCAATGCTTCGCACAGAACCGGATTCACTTTTCCCGGCATAATAGATGAACCCGGCTGGATCGCTGGAAGATTGATCTCGCCAATCGCGCATCGCGGACCGGACGCAAGCAAGCGGAGGTCGCTGGCGATTTTGAAAAGCGAGGTCGCAATGGTGTTGAGCTGGCCGTGAGCTTCGACGATAGCGTCGCGCGCGGCTTGGGCTTCGAAGGCATTTTCCGCACGGTGAAATCGAAATCCCGTGCGTTCGTTCAGCAGCGCGATGGTCGTTTCAGCGAAATCCGGATGACAGTTCAGACCCGTGCCTATTGCTGTGCCGCCAAGCGGAATTTCTAACAACGCTTTAATCGCCTTGTGACAGCGGTCGACTCCGCGCTCCGCTTGTTTCGCGTAGCCGGAAAATTCCTGACCAAGCCGCATCGGCACCGCATCCATCAAATGCGTGCGTCCGATTTTCAATACATCGTGAAACTCGGATACTTTTCCTGAAAGCGATTTTTCTAACAATTCAAGCGCAGGCATCAGCACATCGCGGATTTGCAGGCAAGTGGCGATGTGGATCGCGGTCGGAAACGTATCGTTGGAGGATTGACCGAGATTGACGTGATCGTTCGGATGAACGTCCACTCCGCGCCGACGACAGAGCGTGGCGATCACTTCGTTCGCGTTCATATTCGTCGAAGTCCCGGAACCCGTTTGGAAAACATCGACCGGGAAATGCGCATCGTGCTTCCCCTCCGCAACCTCCCTTGCAGCCGCGGCAATGGAGCTAGCGAGCGCAGGATCAAGAACCCCGATTTTCCCATTCGTTAATGCCGCAGCTTCTTTAATCAGACCATAGGCATGGATCAGCGCGGGATGCATCGCTTGACCAGAGATGGCGAAATTCTCTACCGCGCGCTGGGTAGAAGCTCCGTAAAGCGCATCAGCCGGAACCGCGAGCTCGCCCATGGAATCGTGTTCAATACGGGTTTTCTGCATGATCTAATAAACATCGGAATCCACCGCGCTGCAATCCGGAACTCTGTGGCTTGTAGCGGGAAACGAGACAAATCTTACGGATATCGTAGGGTTTTACCCCACTACTTGGATCGATTTTTTAATTTAAAATAATGCGAGTAAAAATACTTCAACGTAGGTAACCACCATCAATTACACGAGCGATCACGAGGTTATGCATTGTAGGAGGATCCCTGTCTCAGAGTCCTTTATTTTTTCAAGCTACTTCGAAATCCGTATGGCCATATCCACTAAACCAACTTCTTCGGAATCACTGGCAACTCTATCCAATGTCATTCTAAGTGCCGCCATCATACTGGCTTTATATTTCGGTAAAGAAATACTGGTGCCGTTGGCGTTGGCCACACTTCTCACTTTCATGCTATCCCCGTTAGCTACATTCCTTCAAAATTGGCTGGGGCGGATCGGAGCGGTATTGCTAGTGGTGCTAATGATGTTCGCCGCAACCGGCGGTGTAGGTTGGGTGCTAACCCGTCAGGCCATCGATCTCGCCGATCAATTACCTGACTACAAGGTCAATATCCAAACCAAATTGCGAGCAATTCAATTGCCGAGCGAGGGGCCTCTTTCAAGATTCACGGATACCCTCAATGATCTAAAAAAGGAGCTGCCCGGAAATTCAACGGACGAAGAGCTTACAACAACGAAATCCAACGAACGCAAAGAGACAAAAGTCATGCCGGTGACGATCGTCGATGGAAAAGATCAACCACTTGAGTTGATGCAGATGCTCCTTAGTCCCGTACTCGGCCCACTGGGAACTGCGGCATTGGTTCTTATTCTACTGATTTTCATGCTTCTTCAGAGGGAGGACCTAAGGAATCGTATGATCCGTTTGATTGGACAAGGGCGCATGAGTGCAACGGCTCGTGCGATGGATGATGCTGCGACTAGAGTTTTCAAATATCTACTGATGCAACTCGTGGTCAACGTAACCTACGGAATTGCGTTGGCCATCGGGCTTTATTTCATAGGTGTGCCGAATGCCATTCTGTGGGGTGCGCTGGCAACAGTGCTGCGTTTTATTCCATATTTAGGGCCTTGGATCGCCGCCGCATTTCCAATCCTACTCTCACTTGCATCTTCTCCAGAATGGATGACTCCACTACTCACCATGGCGCTTTTCATCGTGTTGGAATTGGTCAGCAACAATGTAATGGAACCATTACTCTACGGATCCAGCACCGGAGTGACTCCAATTGCTTTGATCGTGGCTGCCGTGGTCTGGACTTGGTTGTGGGGGCCCGTTGGCCTTGTGCTAGCAACTCCTCTAACAGTTTGTTTAGTAGTCATGGGTCGTCACATTCCAAAGCTAGCGTTTCTCAGTATCATACTGAGCGACGACGAAGCGTTGAGTCCTGCTGAGGATTGTTACCAACGGCTACTTAGATCGGGTGAACACGATGAAATTGAATTGGTAGATAGCTATTTGAAAACGAACTCAATCAGCTCACTCTTTGATTCCGTACTAATACCAGCGGTCGCCGCTACTGGGACGGATCACCGCTCGGGCTTTATCGATACCAGCCAATTGAATTTAGCAGAACAGGCGCTTAGTGATATTGTGGATGCGGTTTCCCCTGATTTTTATGATTCGAATGAGGATGAAAATGCATTCCGTGTTTGCTGTGTGCCAGCAAGGGCGAAGCGAGATCAACTTGCGGGCGATATGCTTGTGCGACTGTTGTTTCAAGAAGGAGTATCTGCGAAATGCGCAGAAGCTAAGATACCATTGGGAGAATTAGTAAATTGGGTAAGAGAAACTAAAGCAGATGTCGTTTGTATTTCAACAGTAACGCCAAGCACCATCATTCACGCACGATATCTGTGCGCGAAGTTTCGAAAAATCTCACCTCGTATAAAGATTGTTGTCGGCTTGTGGGGAAGGCCGAAACTATCGCCTGAGAACCTCGACGTCCTACGTGAATCGGGTGCGGATGAAATCGTGATGTCTCTGGCCGAAGCCGTTGAGCTTTTGAAACCACAAATAGCATAGTTACAATCTGAAACTCTGTGGCTTGCTTGCGAGAAAATCGGAATTAAGCTGCGGCCATCATGAGCGATGCTGAAACACCACCAATGGCAAGTTTACCGGAAATCCCTGAAGGCGCACAGGTCGTCACTTTAGGCGCAGGTTGTTTTTGGTGCGTGGAGGCTGCCTATAATCAGATCGATGGCGTGCACGCTGCGGTTTCGGGTTATATGGGTGGCGAGGTTATGAGTCCGACTTATGAGCAAATCTGCGGCGGAAACACGGGGCATGCGGAAGTGGTGCAGGTGGTGTTCGATCCAACGAAAATCGATTACGAAACCATCCTCGCGTGGTTTTGGGATTTACATGATCCCACGCAACTCAACCGCCAAGGCAACGACGTCGGCACACAATATCGCTCGGCGATTTTTTACGAGAACGAGGAGCAGAAAAATCTAGCAGAAAAATCCAAGCATGCGGCTCAGGAAAATTTTGATCGACCCATTGTCACCGAGATTGTGTCGGCTTCGATTTTTTACCCTGCGGAAAATTATCATCAGAATTATTATTTCCTAAACAAGACCCGCAACAGCTACTGCCAGTTTGTGGTTGAGCCGAAGTTGAAAAAGCTGAAGCTGAATCATTAAATGCTATCACCTTTAATTTGCTGTTCCTCTGGGAAATATTAAAGGCAAAGGAATGATTGGTAAAGGAATGCTTTAGGCACTCATGACCACTATCTAACTTTTTTCATTATTCCCCTGCCTAATTCCACTATTTAGACAAAGGCCTAGACAACCTCAACGCCCGCCGCACGAATGACAAAACTCTCGGAATCGATTTCTAACTCTTCTGGCCACGGAGTCTCAAGCGGCATGATTTGACCGTTCTCGATATACCATCCAGGCAAAAGTTTTCCGAACGATCCGGTTTTGTGACCCGCTTGGAAAAAACTATCTGCTTTAGGCAACGGCGGATGCGGCATGGACATGGAAACCACTTGTCCGTTCAACGCCATGCAGGGCAGATGGGTGATTTTAGAAACTCCCAAAGCCTCGGTTGCCTGCTGACTGAAATCGAAGAAGGAACATTCCGTATCCATCCGATTTTCGCGTTCAATCTGCGCTCTGAGCTCAGCTGCTCCAATCCACATCGCACCTTCACGTGCGACAAAATTCTTCTCAAGGATCAATTTTCCGCCGGAGGATTTGACGAAGTTTTCCAAGACCGGTCGAATCGCATCGATCTCGGAATCGTGCTCCAAAATATGGAGAGTCGAGCGGCGCGGCAGAGCGTCGAGTTGCATGAGCTGATACGCGTTGCGAGTTTGCGGGTTCGCCTTGTTAGACAAACGATGAGTGATCGCCTGAGCTGAGGCTTTCAACATAGCTGCCTGCACGATCTGGCGGTTTGGCTTGGGAGTCGTGATCGGTTCGCCCACGGCGACCGACAAACCGTAAGGGATGCCGTAGGGCATTTTCTTGAAATACCTGCCGCGCTCGAAGGAAAATATCGAACCCCAAGAGCCATCGACCCATACCGGAAGAATTGGCACTTGGACGTTTTTTGCGATGAGCTCAAATCCCCTTTCCAGTTCACACAAACCGCCCGTGCGCGTCAGTTGGCCTTCTGGAAAAAGCACCACGAGATGGCCGTTGGCGAGAGCTTCAATCGTCGTCCGGATGGCTTCTAACGGTTGTGAACGACGGATCGTCACCGTGCCGAATAATTTTGCGGAAAGGCGAATGGTTGGGTTCACCATGAAACTTTCATCCATCACGAAACGCACAGGACGATCAGAAATGACTGAGAGGAAGAAGGCATCGGCAAAGGTCACATGGTTCGGCAGCAACAACGCGCCGCCGGTTTTCGGGATGTTTTCCAGTCCACTAACTTTGATGCGGTAAATGGATTTCACCAACGAGCCAACGAACAAGCGAATGAAGTCAGCAGGTAAAATCCGCAGCACATAAATCGTCATGAGCCCGCAAGCGGAGCCGATCACGATGAGCTGCATGCGGAAACCGGCGAGTTGAGACATGCCGAGCGAATTCGAAATCAGAAACATCACTTCAATCGCCACCACAGAGAGGATACCAGCAAAGCAATCTTGTAAGTTTACGGCAGCTTGCAGCTCGCCGCGTTTATCAGCGGGATAACGATCCTGCATCCAAGCATTGAGAGGAGCAAGGAACAGCGCGGAGGAAAGTGCCAATACGCCTAGCGTCAACAAGAACAGCGCCTCGTGCGGAGAGTCGGTAATAAATTTGAGTAACTGCCCATCTAACAGCTTTAGATAAGCTTCCGCTTTTCCCATTGGAAACAACGCGAGAGCCAGTGCACTGATCGTCATCAAAAATCCCGCTAGCGGCACCCAGCCGAGTTCGATTTTTTTCCGCAACAACCACGAAGCGAAGCCAAAACCTATCGCCATGCCGAGCGATGCGGCGGCCATGAAGATGGAAGATAAAGTTCCGAAGCCTTCGCCGCCTTCGGTCATCGCTTTCGCAATTTTGACCGACCACAAATTCACAAATGCCGCAAAGCCCCAGAAAAATGCCACCCCGAACGAGGCGCGACGTAGCCCCTGCTCTCTCCAAAGTTCGCCGAGATCACGGAAATGACTGAACAACAATCCCACGGAAACCGGTGTTTTCCCATGCGCCGGAACTTTCGGAATCATAAGTGCTGTGCCTATCGCTGGAACCGATAAGCAGGTCAGAAGGAAGAGCGGAAAAAAGGCCGCAGCCCATGCATTTTCGGGCAGCGAATCCAACGCGATGTATCTTTTATCATACCACCATCCCGCGATGATCTGACCCACCAAAAGAGCAAGCATTGCCATCATTTGCTGCACGCCCGATGCAAACCCAAGATGCTTTGATCCAACTAATTCTTTGTTGATCCCAAACTTTGCTGGACTGAAAAACGCGGCTTGCGTGGCAAGCAGGAAAAATCCAACCAACGCGAGCGGCATGTTTTTAATCCAAACCGCAGCAGCAATCAGCGCCAAGATGATAATCTGCGCAATCGCTGAGCCTAACAGAACATTGCGTTTCGAAAAACGATCGCTCATCCAACCCGCGAGCGGAGCAAACAACACAAACGGCAATGCGATCATGAGACCCGCCCACGATTCCACCGCGTAACCCACCGCACCACCTAACGGAATCAGAATGAACTGAGCAGCCTTATCATTAAACGCGTTTTGCGTCTGTTGAACGATCATGCTCCAATAACCCAGCCACTGTCGCTTGGTCGGTTCGCCTTCGGGGGTATCGGTTTCCATGTGTAAAAAGTGTTAGATACCTCCGCCCAAGCAATCGAGCTTCTGGTTCATTTCAAAGGCAGGATTGGACTCACGTGCCTCGCCGACGATCACCGCCGGAACGCCAGCCACGGTCGTGTATGGCGGAACATCGTTCAGCACCACACTGCCGGCGCCAACTTTCGCGTGCGTGCCGATCTCGACCCGACCCAAAATTTTCGCGCCAGCGCCGATCAAGACACCTGAGCGAATGATCGGATGCCGCGCACCCGTGTCTTTACCGGTTCCGCCGAGCGTGACTTCGTGAAGAATCGATACGTCGTCTTCGATGATCGCCGTTTCGCCGACCACAAATGAGGTCGCGTGGTCGAGCAAAATCCCGCAACCAATCGTAGCTGCCGGATGAATATCTGTGGAAAACACCTCCGAGGAAATGCTCTGCAAATAGAGCGCCAACCAGCGGCGGCCGTCTTTCCAGAGTTGGTGACTCACGCGGTAGGTGCTCAGCGCCATGAAGCCTTTGAAAAACAACAAGGGCTCCAGCGGAGAAAAACAGGCGGGATCGCGTTCAAACATCGCCAAAAGATCGCGGCTGCACGCCCGAGCGATCGAGTCATGTTTTGTGAAGATTTCTTCAATGAGCGGTTCGATCATCTCGCGCGGCATGTCCTCACGCGCCAGCCTGCGGCTCAAACGCACCGAAAGTGCCTCGGCAAAACTCCCGCGTGAAAGCACTACATCGTCCACCAATGCCCGCAATCCAGGCTCCTCTTCATGCAGCCGCTCGGCCTCGGTGCGGAGTTTCGCCCAGAGGTTTTCTAAATTCGCGGCTTCCCCACCGCACAACTTCGTTCCACTCTCTTGCACCGCTGTTTGTTGTTTGTTGCTCATGAAGATTTCCCAAAAATTAGAATACGCCTGCCGAGCCCTCGCTCAACTCGCGAAAACCTATGACGGCAAGACTCTTACCCGCCTTGACGACTTAGCGCAACGCGAAGCTATCTCTGCGAACTTTTTAGTTCAAATCCTCAATGACCTCCGCCGTGGCGGAATGATCGATTCCCGCCGCGGAGCCTCTGGCGGTTATTTGCTTTCCCGCCCCGCCAACCAGATCACCCTCCGCCAAATCGTCGAGGCCGTGGAACCGTCCCAACTTCAAAATACCGCTCTGGATCAAGGCGAATCCGGTAATTCCGTCCGCCGCGCATGGGAGAATGTTTCCACTCAACTCACCAAAACCCTCGAGGAAATCACCCTAGAATCCCTTGCTAGCCCAACATCTGACCCGATGTTCTATATTTAAAATCCCGCGGAAAAAGTTCACGACCCGCTTTACAACATTTTCCCCAATGCCTGCCGATTACCACACGCACACACCGCTTTGCAAACACGCCACGGGCAGCCCCGAGGAATACGTGGCGGCAGCGATCGCGGCTGGACTGACGGAATACGGCATCTCGGATCACGCGCCTTGTCGGCCCGAGCCCTTCGATGATTGGCGGATGCTGGAAAGCGAGTTGCCGCAGTATTTCGAGTGGATCGCGCGCGCCAAGCAAGCGGCTGGAGAGAAACTTATCATCCGCTCCGGGATGGAGTGCGATTGGATCAAGGGTTGCGAGAGTTTCATCGAAGAACTCGCTGCGAAATCGGATTGGGACTATTTGATAGGGTCGGTTCATTATCTAGGCGATTGGGATTTCGATAATCCAAAATGGCTGGGCAAATGGGCGGAGACGGATGTCGATGCCGTTTGGAAAACCTATTGGAAAGCCTACGCGGAAATGGCGGAGAGCGGGTTGTTCGATATCCTCGCTCATCCGGATTTGATCAAAAAGTTTTCCTACGCACCGGCTGGCGATCTGGATCGGTTTTACGATCCCGTGATCGAAGCGATCGCCGCCAACGGATCGGTCATCGAGCTCAACACCGCCGGCCTACATAAGCCGTGCGCCGAGGCTTATCCCGCACCGCGTTTCCTCGAGCTCGCTGCCTCTGCGGGGATCGGTTTGGTGATATCTTCAGATGCCCATGCACCCAACGAAGTCGCCAGGGATTTCCAAAAAGCCCGCCAGCTAGCCAAAGCCGCCGGCTACCGCGAAACCCAGTTATTTGCGAAAAGAAAACGCAACAGCGAGCATCTTCCTTGAGGTTTAAAGTTTAAAATTTAGAGTTTCCCGCAATGAAAGCCTACCAAGATCTGTTGAGCGATGTTTTAGAAAACGGCGAGGAGCGCGGCGACCGCACTGGCACCGGCACACTCTCAGTTTTCGGAAGACAAGCGCGCTTCGATCTGCGCAAAGGCTTCCCCTGTTTGACCACCAAGAAACTTCACCTTCGCTCTATCATTCATGAGCTGCTGTGGTTTCTCAAAGGTGAAACGAACATCGCTTACCTCAAAGAAAACAAAGTCACGATCTGGGACGAATGGGCAGATGCCGATGGCGAGCTCGGTCCCGTTTACGGAAAACAATGGCGCGCATGGGAAACCAACGATGGCCGAGTGATCGATCAGATCGCATTGCTTATCGATGGTTTAAAAGGAAATCCACATTCCCGCCGCCACATCGTCTCCGCATGGAACGTCGGCGACGTCGATCGCATGGCTCTTCCTCCCTGCCACTTGTTATTTCAGTTTTACGTTCACGAACCCAAAGACGGCGGCAAGCCCGGCCTCTCCTGCCAACTCTATCAACGCAGCGCCGATCTCTTTCTCGGCGTGCCATTCAACATCGCTTCCTACGCGCTGTTCACTCACATGATCGCGCAAGTTTGCGATTACGAAGCACGCGACTTCGTACACACCTTCGGCGATCTCCATCTCTATCAAAACCACCTCGAGCAAGCCCGCCTCCAACTCACCCGCGATCCGCGTCCCCTCCCTACCCTACGCCTGAATCCGAACGTTAAATCCATCAACGATTTTACCTTCGATGACATTTCCCTCGAGGGCTACGATCCTCACCCGACCATCAAAGCTCCGATCGCGGTTTAGGAATTTTTAACCGCGAATGAACGCTAATGGACGCGAATAAAAAAATTCATTCATTATGAAAATCATGACTCATAGCTGGATATCGAAAACTAAAGATTTTTTCATCAGGCTGAGCATTCGCGTTCATTCGCGTTCATTCGCGGTTTAATTCCACCTCTAACTTTTCCCTAAAAAATGCTAATCGCCGTCGTCGCCATGGATCCGAACCGCCTGATTGGAGCTGGCGGAACTTTGCCGTGGCATCTTCCTGAAGACCTCGCGTTCTTCAAAAAAACCACCCTCGGCCATCCCGTGTTGATGGGTAGAAAAACCTTCGAATCCATCGGCCGCCCCCTCCCCAAACGCCGCAACATCGTCCTCACTCGGGATCGCGATTGGACCCATGACGGAGTCGATGTCATCCACAGCCCCACCGAGATCCCCGTCACGGATGAGAAAATTTTCATCATCGGCGGCGCCGAAATCTACCGAGCCCTCACCGACCAAATCGACGAATGGTTAGTCAGCCACGTCCACCAAGCCTACGAAGGCGACACCCACCTTGCTGCCTTCGAAGCCGATTTCCCAAACGTCGAAATTGTCGAAACCCATGAGACTTTCACTGTGAAGCGTTATTGGAGAGCCGCGCCTACGGCCGGCTGATAAATCCAAGAAGCAGGTCAAAGACTCGGCTCTCCAACAGATATTTCTCCAACGCCGACCTTGACGCAAACCACATCCTATGGTTCAAAGCGGGTCGACTCTTCAATTTCAACGGAACGATGGCTGAGTGGTCGAAAGCACTCCCTTGCTAAGGGAACGTAGGGGTGACTCTACCGAGGGTTCGAATCCCTCTCGTTCCGCCATTTTAAAAAAGCTCCCAACCGGGAGCTTTTTTACTTCCGGAACCAGAGGGCCGAGAACCCCTTGAGCCGAAGGCGAAACGGGGTTTGACTGCCGAGTTTTGCGATCTCGCAAAACCTTTCCTACTAACGCGAAGCGCAAACTGCAGGGAGGTTTAGCAAAAACCTCAATCCCTCTCGTTCCGCGAGTGTCAGCATAGTCAACGCCATGGCCGCTGTGTCGGCGTAACCCAAGCCCGCGTAGCCGCATTCTACTCCATCATGCAGCCCACCACAATCCTTCCGGTTCATACGGGTTACTCCCCATGGCGAATCAGGGCGTAGTCAATTAATTTTCAGCCGTTGGGGAAATCATTCCCCAGTTTAATACAAACTAAATCATCATGAAAACTAGTATCCTAATCCTTAGCCTCAGCGCACTTGGCCTTCTTTCAAGCTGCACTTACGTCGCACCACGTAGCCCAGCCACACAAACAAGCACCACGACATCCGAGGTGCTTGTTTGTGTGGCTGGGCTACGTGGTGCGACGTAAGTGCAGCTTGAAAGAAGGCCAAGTGCGCTGAGGCTAAGGATTAGGATACTAGTTTTCATGATGATTTAGTTTGTATTAAACTGGGGAATG
>JANMGO010000001.1:0-19192 GCA_031374665.1 Akkermansiaceae bacterium
CGCGAACTCCGCCGCTCCGTCGGCAACGAAATTTCCGAAAAGGACCTCAAATCCACCATCATCCTCAACGCCAAGGCCCTCATCGAGAAAGACGCCGATTTCGCGAAATTCGCCGCTCGCATCCTTCTCTCCTACATCTACGAGGAAGTCCTCGATTGGTCCATCTCCATAGATGGCGTGGACAAGCTCAAGCAAGCCCACAAGCAGGGCTTCAAGTCCTACCTCAAGCACGGCGTCGCCATCAAGCGCCTCCACCCCGAGCTCCTCGAGAAATACGACCTCGACAAGCTCGCCGCCGCCTTCGATCCCTCCGCCGACCTCGATTTCGATTACCTCGGCATCCAGACCCTCTACGACCGCTACCTCATCGTTGATAAAACCGGCGACAAGCCGCGCCGCATCGAGACCCCGCAGTTCTTCTGGATGCGTGTCGCCATGGGTCTCTTCAAAACGGAGGAAACCAAGGCCGAGGAGTGGGCCATCCGCCTTTACAACCTCTACAAAGGCCGCCGCTTCTGCTCCTCCACTCCCACCCTTTTCAACTCCGGCACCCTCCACTCCCAGCTCTCCTCCTGCTACCTCTACAAGGTGGACGACTCCATCGAGTCCATCATGCAGCGCGGCATCGCGGAGAACGCCTACCTCTCCAAGTGGGCAGGCGGACTCGGCGGCTCGTGGACATCCGTCCGCGGCACCGGCGGCTACATCCAGGGCACCAACGGCGAGTCCCAGGGCATCATCCCATTCCTCAAGCTCCACAACGACCAGCTCCTCGCCGTCAACCAGGGCGGGAAACGCAAAGGCTCCGGCTGCGCCTACCTTGAGACATGGCACAACGACATCGAGGACTTCCTCGAGCTCCGCAAAAACACCGGTGACGACCGTCGCCGCTGCCATGACATGAACACCGCGAACTGGGTTCCTGACCTCTTCATGAAACGCATGGAAGATCGCCAAGACTGGACTCTCTTCCGCGCCAACGAAACCCCGGATCTCCACGATCTCTACGGCAAGGCCTTTGAAGAAAAATACGTGCAATACGAAACCATGGCCGCCGAAGGCAAAATCTGGTCCCGCCAGATCCCAGCCATCGAGCTTTGGAAAGGCATGTTGAAAATGATCTTCGAAACCGGCCACCCATGGATCACTTTTAAAGACCCATGCAACGTCCGCTCCCCACAAGATCACTGCGGTGTCATCCACTCCAGTAACCTTTGCACCGAGATCACCCTCAACACCTCGGACGAAGAAACCGCTGTTTGTAACCTCGGTTCCGTCGTGCTCGATTCACACATCAATCGCGATGGTGCTCTCGATCACGAAATGTTGAAGGAAACCATCACCGTTGCGATCCGTGCGCTCGATAACGTCATCGATATCAACTTCTACCCAACCCAAGCCGCGAAAACCGCAAACTCCCGCCACCGCCCCATCGGCCTTGGCGTGATGGGTCTCCAGAACGCCCTCTACAAACGCAACCTCTCCTTCGCATCTGACGCCGCAGTCGAGTTCAATGACGAGATGATGGAAGCCATCGCTTACTACGCTTACAGCGCTTCTTCCGACCTCGCAGCTGAAGTTGGAACCTACTCCACCTACGAAGGTTCCAAATGGAGCAGGGGACTTCTCCCACAAGACACAGTCGATCTCCTCGAAGACGAGCGCGGTCGCAAGATCGATGTCCCACGCGGTGGTAAAATGGATTGGTCAGTCGTGCGTGATAAAATCAAAAAACACGGCATGCGTAACTCCAACGTGCTCGCGATCGCTCCGACAGCGACGATCTCTAACATCATGGGCACCACTCCGTGCATCGAGCCGAACTACAAAAACCTCTACGTGAAATCCAACCTCTCCGGCGACTTCACCATCCTCAACACCGAACTCGTTCGTGACCTCAAGAAAGCCAATCTCTGGAACCCAGAAATGGTGGATCAATTGAAATACTTCGATGGTGAACTCGAGAACATCGACGACATCCCGGAAGCTCTCAAACAGAAACACAAAACGGTCTTCGGCGTTGGCTACGAATACATCATCGATGCCGCAGCCCGCCGCCAGAAATGGATCGACCAATCCCAATCGGTCAACCTCTTCCTCGCAACTCCGGATCTCAAAACTCTCTCACACATGTATCGTCGTGCATGGGACAAAGGCCTCAAAACCACCTACTACCTCCGCACCATGCAAGCCTCCGGCGTCGAGAAATCCACCCTCAACGTCCAAAAAGAACAACGCGGTCACATGGCGACGACTACTGCTGCAACAGCCGCGACCAACGCTGCTGCTAAGACGTTCGACGCTGAACAGAAAATGGCTTGCTCCATCGATGCCATGATGAACGGTGGCGAGTGCGAGGCTTGTCAGTAAACCTTGCGATAGAAGATAACAAAGGGCGGTTCTAACGAGCCGCCCTTTTTTTATTTGCCGACTATCACTTCCTCTCAGGCATCAATAACCTAGGCTCAACACCGCCCCAGATTGGATGCATTGGATCAAACAGATTTTTTCCATCGAGCATGACATGGTTTGTGGAGCGATCGATAGGCAGGGAAGAAACGCTGCCATCTGTCCAAACCACGACGGCTTTGCCACGGAAGGGTTTGTATTCGAATTCGTCTAGAGTTAAGCTAGCAGGTGCGATCGCGATGTGGCGGAGTGAAGCGAATCACGGTCAACCCCGACAAGTCGGGGTTGACCCTACTTTAAAAGGGTAGGGACGACACGCCGTGTCGTCCGATATTAAGAACGGATACGCTCGGTCACTCTTCGCGAAGAGATGATACGAAGGGCTTGAATTTATCAATTTCATCAGCCAGATCTTCGTGGCGGTTGCCACGGAGTGATTGTGCTGGAGTTTTCTCCCAAGCGTCCTCGATATCGGTTTCCGCACCCGCGATCATGAGAGTCTTGATCACCTTCTTAGTGGAAGCCCAATAAAGAGCATTCTCTTTGGTGACTGGGTTGCGCTCTTTTGCTAACTCTGGCTTATCTCGAAGCAGGGCTGTTAGGCGGTCGATGTCTCCCAAGGCTGCGGCAGAGAAGATATCGTAATAAGCGCCTCTGACAATAAGGTGAGCGCACAGCTCTTTGTTTCCGTCTTTAGCCGCAATCTGGAGTGGGGTCACTTTGTAGCCGAAGGTAGCTTCGATATCGGCACCTTTATCCAACAATAAATCGATGGTCTTGAGTAAATCGACATGGGTCATCAAGTCTTCTGAGTGTCTTTTCAGGCACTGAAGTTCGACGATGAAATGGATGGGGGCGCGATACCAGTCGTCGACGCTAACGGCGTTGACATCAGCACCGGCGTCCAGCAAGGCCTTGCACATTGTGTAGGTGGTTGCGACATGAAGTGCAGTGGTTCCGCTACGATCTGCCATACCCATCATGGCATGCACGTCCGCACCTCGAGATAGCAAGGCTAAGACTCGACTCTCATCGCCGCGTTTTGCTGCTAACACCAGCGGGGGATTCGGACGATTCCCTTCGTTTATTGCGATTCCAACCAACGGAGCGGCACCTTTCGGAGCGGCACCAATTCCAGATAGCCCCCAGACGGAGAGATGGCCTTCGGTGCCTCCGACGAAATAGTTACCTCCAGCCGCGCCTATCTTCACATCTTGTTCATACGTGCCCGACCATGATATTTCCTCGCCCGTGCGTACATTCCACATCCGGAGTTCACCACCCCAAGTGAGAAAGTGTTCATCACTCACAAATGTTGCGCCTGTCGTATGCTGAGAATTTGAAAGCACTCGTAGTTTTTTTTCGGCAATGTTCAACACATCGATTTTTCTCCCGTCAGAAAGAATAGCGTATTCACCTTTTGGGGATACTGCGATGTCTTGAGAAAGATCTGCCTCGTTGATCTGCCAGAGTAACTTACCAGTTAGAGTCTCGTGCATTTTGACTGAAGCGTATTCAGTACACAGATAGCTTTTCCCATCCGGCATGAATGCGATGTCATCAGTAGAAAGGTATTTTCCTGCCGGACGGCTGAGCCACTCGCCGGTCTGTGCGTCCCAGAGGTCTGCATGGCGGCCTGAGGCGAAATCCGAACCGCCGTTGGAAAGGACCAGCTTACCATTAGGAGATAGCAGAGCTTTACCATTACCATCGGCATTGCCTGTGATTTTACGAAGCACCTTTCCTGTCTTCGTATCAATCACAGCGATTCCCCCTTGTTGCTTTTGCTCCGGCACATAGCCGCGCGTGACATACAGTTCGTTACCATCAGGCGAAAAATGAAGCGCATTGATGATGTTCGAGGTATCCCCAACGCGCCAGATTTCCTTACCGGTCTCGCGTTCCTGCAATGCGATATAGTTTCGTCCCGCAAGAGCGATACGCCCGCCGTCAGAAGTGATAGATAAAGCCGTGACACTCTTGCCTTCCGGCACATCCCATGAACGCATCACCCACATGAAATCGAGTGGCTTGGCCTTTTCCTCTGCCTGAGTGGCAGGAAGAGCAAAAATGCTAAAGATGAAAATGAAGACGAGACTGCGCAGCGGTTGCATAGGCTTGGTATAACAAGTTGCGATGGGTGAGGAAAAGATTCTAAATGGGGTCATCAGCGTAAAGGGGTAGACACATTTGTGTTACTTTTTTAAATGACATGATGATTCGATGTCGGCCGCTTGTCTGTCAATTCGTCTACTGTAAAATAAGTGTAAACTGGATGCTCTATGCAGTAAGAGGGGATCTTGCTTGATGCGACAGGATAGATGCGAATCACGGTCAACCGGGCCGGTTGACCCTACCTTTAAAAGGGTAGGGACGACACGCCGTGTCGTTCGACTTTAAAAACGGATTGGTTCGATCACTTATTCAGAAGCGAGACTATCCTTGATGCGACACCTTAGATGAAGCGGATCACGGTCAACCCCGACAAGTCGGGGTTGACCCTACCATTTATGATAGGGAAGACGGCGACCCCCGACTTATCGGGGCAGGCAGAAGATCGCTGCTACGTTGGGCTAACATTTCCAGACGGAGATGAATTTCTCAAACTTGTGAAGCTTGAGAAATTGTTAGCATAGCATCTGAGCCTATTGAGAGACGCCATGGAGATGACAATCATCCATCAGGTGATTTTTATTGGATTTTTCCTTATTTCCAATATGGGTCTTCCGCATGTCTAATTATCTTCTTGGTGGTCTGGTCGCTTTATTTCTGGGTGCGATCTGGGTGGGTCTGAATAAGTTTGGAGCCTTGGACGAACAGGTCTATTATTTGGGTGTAAAAGTTGAGAAGTTTGACAAGCAAACTCAGGGCAAGGCGGCTGTTAAAAATAAGCCTGAGAGCAAAGATCAAGATCGTGTAGATGTGAAAGCCATGCAGGAGCGAATTGGGAAGCTTGAAGCGGATATCGCTGCGTTACAGCAAACCGGTGCGAAGCCTGCGAAAAGTGTCGAGCCTGCGCGTCCTGAGCGTCCTGAGCCAAAGCCAATTGTCGTGAGGAAATTCACCAGCCGCGCTGACGGCAAAATCATTGATGCCCAGTTGGTAGCGGTTGATGGAGTTAAGGTGACGATACGTCGGATCGATGGGCAAGAGTTCACGCTCCCAATCGCGAAGCTGACCCCTGAAGACCAAATTTACATTGCCGAGCATGCGGCTTCGATCGTGCCAGTATCAGCTCAAGAAGGAGGCTCTAAGCCAGCATCCGATGGAGAAAAGATCAACTTTGATGATATATTTAAAAAGTAGTTCGACCACCGACTCGTATAAGGCAGTCTCTCCCTCATTTCTTCATCGAACGGTGAGACACCGTTTAGCCTCATGCCGTGGGGACACGGCAGCTCCAGTTCATTTGCGTTACATTCGGTTCCGCGGTGATTTTTCAGAGAAACGCTGACTGCCATCTTTGCATTTTCCAGATTGGCTTCTATGCTGGGGAATCCATGAAATCGCTTTCCACATTTCTCCCCGCGTCCGCTCGTATGTTGCTGTTGTCGTCAGGCTTGTGGATTTGCGCGTGCCGTGAAAATCCTCGTCAAGCGGACGAGATGGATATCGAAGCCAAACCCACGGTGACCCAACAAGAGAAATCACCCGATGAGCGTATCACCACACTCCGACGTGAGATCCATGAGGGGCGGCAACATATCGAGGATATCGAGGCTTTCGTTCAGATGGAGCGAGCCAAGCTTGAAGACAATCCCGATTACGAACAAAGTTTCATGCTTGAGGCGCTGGAGGAACAGAAAGGTATTCGGGAAAAGGTCGAGTCGGGTGAGGAGCGCTTGCGGGAATTCGGCAATAAGAAGGAGTGAGGCGGAGCGGGGGTGTCATCACCCCCTGAGGCATGAGGGTGTCTCACCCTCATTTTTCTAAACGAACGGTGGGACACCGTTTATCCTCATGCCGTGAGACACGGCAGCTCCTTATGATTCGTTAGAATTTTATTTATGAGGGTAATACCCCAGAACTCGTTTTGTGAACGATCTTGAATCAGTATTGATACCCTCTACATTGATCCTTTAATCCCTAAAAAAATTATGAAAAAATTATTACCTGTTGTTATTGGAGTGTTTGTCGCGGTTGGATTTTCGAGCTGTCAAAATTTAAGCCGTGAGGCCCAAACCGGCGCTCTGATTGGCGCGGGAACTGGCGCGCTGATTGGTCACAATTCCGGAAATACGGCTGGAGGTGCTTTAATCGGAGCAGCGGCAGGCGGCGTAGCTGGCGATATTTATGGCAGAAGACGCTAGTCCACGATTGCTCCGCCTATGAATTTGAGAGGTCTCCGCGAGGAGGTCTCTTTTTTTTAATAGGGTGGGATGCTTATTTAGATGGGCGCGAGTGGCTCACGCGGTCCAAACAACATGCGCCTAAGCCGGCCGGAGGCGCGGCTCTCCAGTAGCGGGTTGACAGATGGCTTCTCGCGTGGATGCTCCTTTCTCTCATGAAATTTCGTCCCCTTACTCCATTGTTCACTGCTGCTGTGATGGTAGCGATGCCAACTCTTGCGCGCTCCGAGGTAACTCCGGCCGCTAAAGCTCCAGCAGCAGATGCTGCTCAACCTGAAAACAAAATGCCTGAAACACCTGCTGATGTAGCCGCCGCTCCCGCCGATGCCGTTAAGACCAAAACCGGTCTCGCCTCGAAAGTTCTCAACGCCGGAACCGGCGACAAGAAACCCACCGCCGCCGACACCGTGACGGTTCATTACTCCGGCTGGACGACAGATGGAAAAATGTTCGATAGCTCCGTCAAGCGCGGTGAACCGGCCAGCTTTCCGTTAGGACAAGTGATCGCTGGTTGGACTGAAGGTCTTCAGTTGATGGTGGTCGGAGAAAAGCGTCGTTTCTGGATTCCAGAAGAACTCGCCTACGGTCCAGTTGTCGCGGGCAGCGGCCGCCCAGGTGGTATGCTTTGCTTTGATGTGGAACTCCTTGGCATCAAGGAAGCCCCAAAACCACCCGCCGATACGAAGAAGACCGCTGGTGGGATTGCATACAAGATCACCAAAGAAGGTGCTGGCGAAAAGCCCGCTGCGGATCAAGTTATCACGTTCCATTTTACCGCCAAGACCATGGAAGGTGAAGTTGTGCAGGACAGTCGCAAGGAGGCATCACCTCCGACCGTGCCAATGGACAAGTTGCCGAAAGAACTCAGCGAGGTTTTTGCCGACATGAAAGTGGGTGAGCAGCGCACGTGCTGGTTGCCAGAGCCCCAAGCTCCGGGTGGATTCATTGTTGCAGATATTGAGTTAGTTGCTTCTAAAGCAGCGCCTGCACCACCTGAAGTTCCCAAAGATGTCGCAGCGGCTCCTGCCGATGCAGTGAAAACGGCAAGTGGAATCGCCCACAAGTTGCTTACGGAAGGCAAAGGCAAAGATAAACCAAAAGCCACAGACACCGTGAAAGTTCACTACTCTGGCTGGACAACTGATGGCAAAATGTTCGACAGCTCCATCACCCGTGGCGAGCCTGCTTCATTCGCGCTCGACGGCGTGATCAAAGGCTGGACCGAAGGTGTTCAGCTCATGGTGGTCGGCGAAAAACGTCGCTTCTGGATCCCGGAAGGACTCGCCTACGGTCCAGCCGTCCCAGGCAGCGGTCGTCCCGGCGGTATGCTGGTGTTCGACATCGAGCTGCTTGAGATCGGTAAGTGATTTTCGTCACCTCAAAAATCAACCCCGATATGGTCGGGGTTGATCTAACACTTTTCAAATGTCTCTATCAACAAAAGGTTACAAAACCCTCAATCATCGTGATGTTCAATATCGCTGGATGATGAAGAACCGCAGTGGAGTGAATGAGGCATCCATTTACACCAATGCGGCGGTGGGCGGTCAGGAACTGATTGCTGAACTGCCACGCGTGGTCACTTTGGTGATGGTTACCGAAGCGATCGATTTCTGTAATGCGAATGGCTGGAAGCCCAACGAGGAGGGCAAAACCTTTCGCTGCAAGCACACACGAAAAGGTTTCGAATTGGTGGTTTGAAGGTTTCTTGAAATGACCTAGTCCTCATTTCAAATTTTCTAACACCCAGTGATACTCTGCGGCGATTTGTTCTTCGACAGGGCGTTGCAACGTATTGGGAAGAACTCCCCAAGTGTAGGTTTCGATTTCGAAATGTTGGCAGGCGTTGGGGTTTCTAACACACCATTGCAGGGTTTCCTCGACGTGGGCGTGAGTGGAGCCGAGCGGGCTGGCGGGTTTGGCATCGAGTGGGATGTGGAAATGCACACGTGCCTCACAGAATTCGGTGGGTTGCAGGTTCCCGGAATCGACGGCTTCGAAGAACACCGGAAGATCTTTAAAACGTTCGAGTGAGCCATCGGATCGACGCGCGATGACTTGATGAAAATAGGTCGGTTCGTTGAACTTACGGATCGCTTCCAGCGCGATGGGATCGGCTGGGTTCAGGCGCAGGGCGTTGGAGAGATGGATTTTCGACAAGCGGATGTTCGCATCGACCGCGATGGCGTTGAGCGATTCCTTTGCGTCGTCGAACTCAATCGCGAAGTGGCAGCAATCGTAGTTCAGTCCGATGCGTTGTTGGATGATGGTGGGGCTGGCGGCATCGATGTGGAGTCGCTCGAAAAACGCCAACGTTTCCGCGGTGTTTTCAAAATGGCCGAGCGGTTCGGGTTCGAGGCCGAGGTGGAGATCGATTTGGTGTTTCTGCGAAAGATCCTCGATGAAATAGGCCATTTCGATGAGGTTTTTGCGGATGAGAGATTCATCGGCATGGAAGGTTTTATGAGAGCCCGGCAGGGTAGAGATCGATCCACCGGAGCTTTTCGGGGCAATCTGGGCGATGATTTGGAAAAGGTTCTGGGTGTAAACCACTCGCTCTTGGGTTGTCCAATCGGGCTGGAAGACTTTTTCCTTCACGGAAGTGCCGTGAAACGCGCCGTAAGGGAATCCGTTGATGGTGAAAACCATGCAGTGATTCGCGGCGAGCCAATCTTTGAAGCGCTCCAATTGATCGCCCTCAAGCAGCTCAGCCGCCGCGCGGGCAGAAAGCCGCAGGCCGATGGGGTAAGGTTGGTTGGCAGGTTGGTGACCGGAAGCTAGCAGCCGATCGCGCACCGCGAGGACATGCTTTTCAAGGGCATGCAGAGTTTCCAGCCAGGATTCGGCTGGGTGGATGTTGGTGCAGTAGCCTAAGATCATGGGAAACTTTAAGTTTTAAACTTTAAACCTCAATGGAGAGTCTTTGCAAAGTTGCGTGACGCGGTTCAACGACGTTCATGCGCTAGCTTCGATCGCTTTTGCCACGCGCAGCATCATGGCTTCGCCGAAGTTGGGTGCCATGATTTGGATGCCGACTGGTAAGACTGGGGCACCGTCAAAGGCGGTGGTTCCGCAGGGGACGGAAATCGCGGGGATGCCGGCGAGGTTGGCGGCGATGGTGAAGATGTCGGCGAGGTAATCTTCGAGCGGGTTTTCTGAACAGGTGCCGATTTTTCGAGCGGGGGTCGGAGTGACCGGGGAAAGGATGGCGTCGACTTTTTCAAACGCCTGTGTGAAATCGCGGGTGATCAGTTTTCTGACTTTCTGGGCTCGGGTGTAATAGGCGTCGTAGTAGCCGGATGAGAGCACGTAGGTTCCCAAAATGATCCGACGTTTCACCTCGGGACCGAACCCATGTTCGCGGGATTGGTGGTAGACATCGATGATGTCCGAGGCTCCCATGGCACGATTTCCGTAGCGGATGCCATCGAAACGGGACAGGTTCGACGATGCTTCGGCTGGGGCGATTACGTAGTAGGTGGCAACCACGTGGGCGGTATATGGTAAAGATAACTTAATTATCTCAGCTCCTTGACTTTCAAGGTGTTGGATACATTTTTCCACATTTTCGCGAACGCCAGGATGAATGCCGTCGGCGAAGTATTCGGCGGGGATTCCGAGCTTCAAACCTTTGACTCCATCGTTGATCGTGGCGGAATAGTTGGGAACGGGAAGGTTGACTGAAGTTGAATCCAAAGAGTCGTATCCAGCGATCGTTTGAAGAAGTAAGGCGGCGTCGTCGACCGATTGAGTGAGCGGTCCAATCTGATCGAGCGAGGATGCGAAGGCAACGAGGCCGTAGCGGGAAACGCGTCCGTAGCTGGGCTTGAGTCCGACGATTCCGCAGTGGGAAGCGGGCTGGCGAATCGAGCCGCCGGTATCTGAACCGAGGGCGGCGTAGGCGGTGAGATCGGCGACTGAGGCGGCGGAGCCACCGGACGAACCGCCGGCAATACGAGCAGGATCGCGCGGATTGCGGGTGAGCTGGATGGCGGAGTTTTCCGTGGCGGAGCCCATAGCGAATTCATCCATGTTCATCCGGCCGAAGGGAATGGCTCCGGCTTCTTTGAGTTTCCGGATGACCGTCGCGTCGTAGGGCGAGGTGTAATTTTTGGCCAAAAACTTGGAGCCGCAGGTGCAGGGCTGGCCAAAGGTGTTGATGTTATCCTTGATGGCGATGGGGAGCCCTCCAAGCGGTTTTGAGAGGTCGGCTTGGGCAGCGGCCTGAAGTGCCTCTTCGAGGTTGTAGGAAACGTAAGCTTTCGTCTGCGAATCGCGCTCGGCGATGGCTGCGGCGAGCGATTCGAGGGCTTGAGTTGGGGTCGTTTCACCAGATAGGAATTGCTGGCGGAGCTGGGTAAGAGTCATAAGAGAGTGGGAAAGTTGCTAGTGCCGAGTGAGCAGTGAGCAGTGGAAGATCAGGCGTCGGCGACGACTTTTGGGACTCGGATTTGGGATTGGGCTTGATCCGGGGCGTTGCGCAGGAAGAGTTCGGGATCGAGACTGGGGATTGGGGTGTCGTCGCGCATCAGGCCGAGTTTTCCGTGATCGTCGAGCTCAAGGTCGTTGGGCAGATCGATGGATGAAAGGGATTCGACGTGCTCTAGGATCGCATTGAGTTGGGACTGGAACGTGACGACCTCGTCCGGAGTGAGATCGAGGCGCGCCAATTTGGCAACGTAGCTGACATCGATGTGTTGATTAGACATGGAAAAGTTCTGAGTTCGTGGTTCCTAGTTCCGATGTGTCGGCGTTGGATGTGGGGATAATTCGGGGTAAATCTAGAAATGAAAACCACGAATTACGCGAATTACACGAATGAAGAGGGATTTTCGTTACCCCTATTAGAGCCTCCGGCGGTAGAGGTTTATTTTCTAATACGCTTCATCCCTTCACCGCCGCCATAATATCAGAAACTTCCGCGAGTCTTCCTATTCCTTGGTAACCACATGCTAGGTCGCCGGTGGCGGGTTGGATGAAGTGGCAGCCATCGGATTCTAGGGTGGTGAGGTTGCGTTGGGTGGCGGGATGGAGCCACATTTTTCCGTTCATGGCGGGGGCGATGAAGACGGGGGTTTCGCGTGGGAGGGCGAGGTAGATGGATGTTAGAGGATCGGGTGCGTGGCCGTTAGCGAGGAGGGCGAGGGTGTTGGCGGAGGCGGGGGCGATGAGGAAAAGATCCGCGGTATCGGCGAGCTCGATGTGGCCCGGTTTCCACGATTGCTTTTCATCTTCCAAGGAGACCAACACCGGATTGCGGGTGAGAGTCTGGAGGGTGAGCGGGGTGATGAACTCGCAAGCGGATTTCGTCATGACCGCATGCACATCATGCCCAGCTTTGACGAGCTGCGATGCAAGATCGGCGGCTTTGTAAGCAGCGATGGATCCGGTAATGCCGAGGATGATTTTCATGGGATGATAATTTTTAACCGCGAATGAACGCGAATGAACGCGAATGGAATAGGTTTAAAAACATATGGTTCGTTGAAAAATGAAATTCATTTTTCAACTGATTGGATTTGCGTTCATTAGCGGTTTGATTTTTTAAACTAACGCAGCATCATCGCTGCTTTTTTCAGGGCTTGGGCTAGGGAATCGATGTCTTGTTCGGTGTTGTAGATGGCGAAGGAGGCGCGGGTGGTTCCGGTGATTCCGAAGCGGGCCATGAGGGGTTGGCAGCAATGATGGCCGGTGCGGACAGCGATGCCCATTTGATCGATTAAAGTTCCGAGATCGTAATGATGAACACCTTCGATGGCGAAGGAGATCGCGCCGATTCGATCGGCTGGGCCGTAGAGGCGGATGCCGGGGATTTCGGAAAGGGCAACTGCGGCTTGATGGATCAGGGTTTCCTCGTGGGCTTGGATTTCTGCTAGGCCGATGCCGTGGATGTAATCGAACGCTGCGGCGAGGGCGATGGCACCTTCGATGTTAGGAGTGCCGGCTTCGTATTTGAATGGGAGATCGTTGTAGGTGGTTTTTTCAAACGTGACCTCTTTGATCATCTCGCCGCCGCCGCGCCATGGCGGGAGAACTTCTAACAAATATTTCTTGCCCCACAACACGCCGATGCCGGTGGGTGCGTAAACTTTGTGACCGGAGAAGACGATGAAATCGGCCCCGAGCGATTGGACGTCGACCGGGAGATGCGGCATGGCCTGGGCGGCATCGATTAACACCGTGGTGCCAAATTTCTTGGCGGCGGTGGTCATTTGCTTGACGGGATTGACCGTGCCAAAAGCGTTAGAAACCCAAGTGAAGGCAAGGATTTTGGTTTTCTCAGAAAGGAGCTGATGGAAAATTTCTTGATCGAGAACACCGTGATCATCGCAGGGAATGACGCGCAATACCGCGCCGGAGCGTTGGGCGAGCATCTGCCATGGGACGATGTTCGAGTGATGCTCGAGGGCGGAGATGAGAATTTCATCTCCAGCGGAAATCGGAAGGATGTTGGCGACCAAGTTGATTCCATCCGTGCAACCGGAGGTGAAAATCACTTCGTCGGGTGAGCTGGCGTTGATGTATTTCGCGATGGTTTCTCGTGCGTGCTCGTGGGCTGCGGTGGCTTCGCGTGCGAGGAGGTGGGTGCCGCGATGGATGTTAGAATTGATCTTCTCGTAATAACGCCGCGAAGCATCCAAAACCGCGATCGGTTTCTGGGTGGTGGCGGCGTTGTCGAGATAGACCAAGGGCTTGCCATTCACCTTTTCGGAAAGGATGGGGAAATCGGCTTTAAGGGATGGATTTAGCATGGAGCGGGGAGCTGAGAGCGGAGAGTTAAGAATTTTTTACCACTAAAAACACGAATGGCACGAAATGTTGATGAAACTAATAGAACCTCAAATTTTTGAAATTCTACTCTTCCTTTCGTGAGCTTCGTGTTTTTCGTGGTTAGAACTCTTTGTTAAGAAAGTTGTTCGATAGCTGCTTCTAGCGAAGCTTGGTCTTCGATAGAGATGACTTTCGCCTCAGGGGCGATTTTTGCAACTAGGCCGGCGAGGACTTTTCCGGGGCCGATCTCGATGAACTCGGTGTGGCCAGCGGCGACAAGGTGTTGGATGGATTCGATCCAACGGACGGAGCCTGTGACTTGTGAGGTGAGGGTGGAGCGGATTTCTTCAGCGGAGGAAACGGGGGCTGCGGTGAAGTTCGCGATGACGGGGATTTTTGGGGAAACGATGTTGGTGGAAGCAAGTTCACCGGCGAGTTTTTCCTGCGCGGATGCCATCAGCGACGAGTGATAGGCACCGGCAACATTGAGTTTGATCGCGCGGCGGATGCCGAAATCTTTGGCTTGGGCAACTGCATCGTCGATGCCGGCGCTGGAGCCGGAAATGACGATTTGTCCTGGGGCGTTGAGGTTTGCGACATCGACTCCGGTGGCTTTCGCGAGTTCGCGGATTTTTTCCTCATCGCCACCAATCAAGGCGGCCATTGCACCATCCGTGGCGTTGCAGGCTTCTTCCATGAATGTGCCGCGACGTGAAACGAGGCGCAGGCCGTCTTCGAAGTAAAACGTTCCGGCGGCGGCGTGGGCAGTGAATTCACCGAGCGAGAGACCTGCTGCGGCGACTGGATTGAAATTGGGTAAGCGAGATTTCAACAACGCGAGCCCGATTAGGCCATGAAGGTAGAGGGCTGGCTGGCATTTTGAGGTTGCAGTGAGCGCATCCTCGGGGCCGTTGAACATGATGTCGGTGAGCGAATAACCCAAAGCGGCATCGGCTTTTTCTGCGAGTTCGCGTGCGACGCTAGAGGACTCGATCCAATCGCGAGCCATACCGATTTTTTGAGCGCCTTGTCCGGAGAAGAGGATAACGGGTGAAGTCATGGCGGCGTTTTAGACGGCTGAAATGAAGTTGGCTAGTCTTTCGATGATCTTAAGTGGCTGAGTGATAGGTTCCGGCTAAGATGACAAGGAGAGAGGAAATGGAGGACAGGGAGGGATTGAGTGGCTGGGGCTAATAAATCTTGATCAAAATATGCGCGATTTATGGCAGGAATGGGGTGTGCAGGGATCGATTGGGTGCGTAGAATGATGAAGATGAGTTTTGAAAACGCTGTGCTGAAATTATTAGCACTGAGCCTATTATTGGTTCAGGGCGTTTTGGCGCAGGGAAGTCGGGATTTCTGGGATCTGGAGCCGATCCGGTATTCGGATACGTTGCCGACGGATCGGTTAGCGGGGTTGGCGAAAATGTTGGAGGAGAGGAAATTGGAGGGTCAGCCGGGACAGGGGTTGAAAGCGTTGGAGTTTGTTTTGGATTATTTGAATGTGCCGAAAGAATCGCAGGTTTTGGTGTTTTCCAAAACGAGTTTGCAGAACAGTCGCATCACTCCGAGAAATCCGAGGAGTTTGTATTTTTCCGAAAACGCGTATGTCGGTTACGTGCCGGGTGGGGCAGTGGAAGTGATTGCGCACGATGCGGTGTTAGGTCCGGTGTTTTATTTGGTTGAACCCGATAAAGACGGAGCGATGCGGATCGAGCGGGATACGAATCGGTGTCTTTCGTGTCATGCGACATCGCGCACAGAAAATGTTCCGGGGATGTTGATTCGGTCGGTTTATGCGGAAGAAGAGGGACATCCGATCTTGCAGTTGGGAACGCACGATGTGGCGCATGAAACGCCGTTGGCGGATCGATGGGGTGGGTGGTTTGTGACAGGTAGGAGCTCGTTGCCGCATTTGGGGAATCGGGTGTTCAAAGAGGAATCCGATCTAACACCTTCGAGCATCCCGATCAAATCGGTGGCGGGAATGGTGGATGTGAAAAATTATCTAAGGCCGACCAGTGATGTGGTGTCTTTGTTGGTGTTAGAGCACCAAGTGAAGATGCATAATTTACTCAACGCAGCAGCGATGAACTATCGGCGCTCAGTGTATTTCATGCAGACGCTAAATCCCGATGCGGATCCGACTCTGGGTTCGGCGGGCGATATCGCGGACAGCGGCGCTAAAGACATTGTGGATTATCTGTTTTTCAAAGATGAGACGGATCTCGGCGATGGCGTGGAGGGCGATCCCGGATTTCAGCAGGCATTTGTGAAACGTTTTCCAAAAAGCAAAGACGGCGAGAGCTTGGTGGAGTTTCGACTGTATGGACGGATTTTTAAGAATCGCTGCTCTTACATGGTTTACTCAGAGGCGTTCAAAGGTATGCCGGATGTTTTGAAACAAAGAGTGATCGCGCGGATGAAGCGGGTGGTGGCTGGGGATGAAGAAGGTTTTGAATATTTGAAAGAATCCGAACGAAAACGGATCGATACGATTTTGAGTGAGACTCTCAAGGGCTGGAAATAATCTTGGGATACCTAATTGGGTAAAATACGATTTTTAACCACGGAATGCACGGAGTACACAGAATTGGAAAAGGTTTCTATGTAAAATAATCAATTCTATGAGAGATGATTATTATCGGAATCTCGATGTACATTTTCTCCGTGTATTCCGTGCATTCCGTGGTTTGAAATTTGGATAATATTCATGTTGGGGCAACGAGGATATTGAGCTAATTTTGATTTATGGCCAGTGTCACAACCCAACAAATGAGAGAGATCGAGCAACGAGCGATGGACTCGGGGATTTCTGAGGCAGAGTTGATGGACTTCGCGGGTGTGGCGCTCGGTCGTGCGATCGGAAATCAATATCGAGAAGTCGGGACGGCTGCGGCTTATGTGGGAAAAGGACATAACGGCGGCGATGCGTTGATCGCGCTGCGGGTGCTGCAAGAAGAGTTTGGCTGGCAGGTTGGAGTAAGGTCAGGTTTTAAAATCGACCAATGGGCATATCTGACGCGGGCGAAGTGGGCTGATTTAGATTCGGATGAATTGTTAGAAAATGGATTTGAAAAGCAGGTTCACGCGCCGCTGTTGCTGATCGATGGATTGATTGGGATAGGCGCGAAAGGTGCGCTGCGGGATTCGCTGCTGGAAATGGCGGCGGAGATGAATCGGTTGCGAAACGAATCTGGTGCGACGGTCATTGCGGTGGATCTTCCTTCGGGTGTCGATCCCGATTCAGGTGAGATTTTTCCCGGAGCCGTGGTGGCGGATCGAACCTTTATGATAGGTGCTGCGAAACGTGGGTTGCTGTTTTCGCAAACGGCGAATGCCACGGGTCAGCTCGCTTTGGTGGAAGTGGATGTTTTGCGCGCTGAGGGTGTTTGCGAGATGGAATTGATTTGTCCGCAGAGCATGTATTTCGGGAAATCTCCGAGGCCGTTTGATTTTCACAAAGGCAAGGCGGGTCGGGTGGGGATCGTGGCGGGATCGTCTTCTTTCACTGGGGCAGCTTTGCTTTCCGCTCTCGGTGCGATTCGCGCGGGTGCGGGTTTGGTGACTTTATATGTTAGGTCAGAAATTCATGATTCCATGATTTCACGTCTGCCTCTGGAAGTGATGTTGAAACGCTGTGATTTTCTGGAACAGTTGTTAGAGGAGAATCTCGATGCGATTGTCATCGGGCCGGGATTGGGCGAGATGAGTCAGGATTTCACTTATGGTTTGTCTCAGCTGATTGCTAACCCCCGCGTCCCAACGGTGATCGATGCGGATGGGCTGAATTTCATGGCGCAGCATGGTTTGAAAACTCACAAGCTTCACGTGCTAACACCGCATCCGGGTGAGTTCGCTCGTTTGGCGGCGGAGCTTTCAGGGCTCAATCGCGAAGAAGCGGCGCGAAAGTTTGTTGAGAAAAATGATGCCGTGCTTTTGCTTAAAGGAGCACGAACCATCATCGCGAAAGCTGGTGAACCATTGCGCATCAACTCCACCGGAACACCCGCGATGTCGAATGGTGGGCAGGGCGATTTGCTTTCAGGAGTGATCGGCGCGCTGCTTGCTGGTGGGATGGATCCGTTTGATGCGGCGGCGTTCGGTGCATGGTTATGTGGTCACGCGGCGGAACTCTCACAAGAAGCACACGGCGATGTTTGCACCGCGAGTGATACGGCTGCAAGCTTGGGGGATGCGATGCGGAATTGGCGGCGTAGTGGTAGGTGAAAGAGGCGGGGGAGCGTCTTTTATGGGAGCGCCGACGTCCTCGTCGGCTAATATTTCTCATAGGCCTCACTAACAGCTTTCGCATCAGCGTGCCGACGGGGGCGTCGGCGCTCCTCCCAAAGGTAGGAAATTATCTCCGCTTCTTGCCGCCAACCTTCTTCTTACGAATCGGTTTGGAAGGTTCGTCGTCTAGGAGGGCGGTGTAGGTGTAGGGAAAATCCTCCAGCTTGCGTCTAGTGATGGTTTGGTTGACGTAGATCTCTACGGATTTTGCGAAATCGAGTTCGTCGGCTGTTAGAATAGTGAAGGCATCGCCTTCGGCTTCGGCGCGACCGGTGCGGCCGATGCGGTGGACGTAGTCCTCGGCGTTTTCTGGGACGCGGTAGTTGATGACGTGAGTGACGCCCGAAACATCGATACCACGAGCTGCGACATCGGTGGCGACGAGGATTTCGAACTCACCGCTTTTGAAACCAGCGAGGGCTTTCATGCGGTCGGTCTGATTGATGTCTGAGTGCATGGCGGCAACTTTGGTTTGGCCGGTGCTTTTGATCATGCCGGTGACTTCATCGGCCTCACGACGCGTGCGGGTGAAGATCATGACCGAATGATAATCGGTTTGTTTGAGCAGGGCGAGAAGCAGCTCGTCGCGTTGATCGATGGAGACGGGATAAAACGCGTGGGAAACCGTGGAGGCAACTTCGCGGCGTGCGATTTCGATTTTCACTGGCTCGACCAAGCACCATTGCGCGAAGGTTTGGATCGCCGGTGGCATGGTGGCGGAGAAGAACAAGGTTTGGCGTCCTTCCCATGGGCAGAGATTGACGATCTTGCGGACTTGCGGGAGGAAGCCCATGTCGAGCATGCGATCGACTTCATCGAGGATGAGGATTTTCACTTCGCCGAAGCGCATCGCGGCGCGGTAGAAGCAATCGACTAACCGACCCGGTGTGGCGACGACGATATCGACACCTGAAAGGAGTTGTTCCATCTGAGTTCCGAGGCCTACGCCACCGTAGAGGAGTGCGACTTTCATCCCGGTTTTTGCGCCGTATTTTTCAAATTGCTCGGCGACCTGATGGGCGAGTTCACGGGTGGGTTCCAAGACGAGGATCTGGGGTTTGCCCATTTTCGTGATCTTGGAAAGAGAAGGGAGTGCGAAGGCAGCGGTTTTGCCGGTGCCAGTTTGCGACGCGCCGATGACGTCCTTGCCTTCCAAAATCACCGGGATGGCTTGTGCCTGAATCGGTGTTGGATTGGTGTAGCCCGTTTCTAGAACTGCTTCGAGAACGGGTGCGGAGAGGCCAAGTGTGTCAAATCCCATGAGGCGCTGGGTTTAGGCGGGTGTTGGGGTAGGGTCAAGGATTTGATTTGGTGGCGGTGGGGGGGGGGGGGTGCTACCCGCGCAAAAAAAAAAAAAAAAAAAAAAAAAA
>JANMGO010000059.1:0-34166 GCA_031374665.1 Akkermansiaceae bacterium
TGATTGAGATATTTTTCCAAGTCTTTGGCGGACTTGTATTCGAAGTTCTCGCGGAGGTCGCCGTAGGATTTGGCGATTTTCACGTCTTCGCGGTTTTGCGGGATTTTGACGCGGATGAGTTCTTGGAGTTCTTCTTTTTTCTTTTCGAGAGATTCCCACGAAACGAGCAGAGGCTCTTCACGTTTGGCAGCGTTCTGGCCGGAAACGAGTTCGACGGTTTCTGGGCGAACTTTGATGATGCGCGCCATGAGGGATTTTTTCTCAAGGTCGCCGAAGACTGGGCAGTCGAGCATGCGGCGGGCGAAGTTTTTGGCTTCGTTGAGATCCATGTTCTTCACGAGATCGGAAAGCAGGGCTTTGTCGTCGTTGAGAAGAGTTTGGAGGCGTGAGGTTTTGCGTGGTCCGTCGGAAAGGTGATCGTTTTCGAGGAGGTTGAGGATGGAGGCACCGACATCTGCACCGAAGACGGACTCGGAGGAGGCTTTACGCTCGCGGCAAACCCAGATCAAGGCGTCTGGACCAAGAGCGCGACGGGCAAGCGCGGAGCTGAGATGCTCCATGAGTCTCGGCATGCCGTTGTTGTCGTTGAGGATACGAGCGATCTCGGTGACGCCGCGGGCGCCAACTTGATCGAACACGGTGACGATTTTATCGATCCATTCGCTACCGAAGGCGGATTCGAACGCTTCGAAGACGGCGCGTTGGCGACCGGATGGAAGGGCGACGAGTTCTTCGGCGATTTTATCGAGATTGGAACCGGCGATGAGGTCGCTGAGACGAACGGCGCTGGGGTCGAGTTCAAGAGCTTTGCTGTTGCCGATAACTTCGTCGCGAGCGGCGACGAGTTGCATAGCTTGACCGAGTTGGACGCGGGCGGCTTTTTTCGCACCGTCATCGATGTCGATGAGGAGTTGTTTGAGTGCTTCGGAATCTTGATCGAAGGCACCCATGTCAGCTGCGATGGCTTCGAGGGCTTTGATCATGCCTTTGATGTCGCGGGCGGCTTCGAAGTCTGCGAGCAGGGCTTGAGCAGCGGTGATGTTAGAATTTCTGAGGATGATGGCCTCGGTGCGTTTTGTTGGGACAACGGCTTTGCGGCTTTCTTTGACGGCCTTCTTGGTCGCATCCCACCATTTTTTATATTCTTTAGTTGGAATGACCGCGCCGCTGACGAGTTGCTCGATGGCATCGCCCGTGACGGAACCGCCGTGGCTTTCCAAAATGTGAACGACGAGTGCGACGCTGTCTTTTTTCGCCAGCTCGCGGAGTTGTTCGATTTGTTCGATTTTCACTGCGCGGAAGTCATCGGCAGCGATCCATTCGGTTTTCTGCATAGCGAACTGGAGATCCATCTCCTGTCCGCTGGAGTTTTGGAAATCGACCGTGAGTTTTTTGGAGCCGAAGTCCCAATCAACGATTTTGCCCGCTCCAAAGGATTTGTGCAGGCAGAAATTTCCAGGAGCGAGTTGTGAAAGACGTTCTCCGACAGGTGCAGGTAATTTTCCGGCTTTTACTAATTTCTCAACATCAGGATGCATGCGCATAGTTTGGAAAGCCTGATCGGGAAAGGCAAGGATAAGGGTGAGAAATCTTTTTTTGGGGGAAATTGGTGGGTGGAGGGGGAAGATTTACGAAAAAGGTAGGGTCAACACGCCGTGTTGACCATAGAATTGAATAGAGTGGCGTTGAAGGAAGGCCTTACGTCCGTCAGATGAATTGTGCGTTGAGATTTTTGATTTGGGTCGCCGGCGGCGCGGCGACCCTACCTGTTTATACTAATCTTGCGGCGAGTAGTTCGCGCTGGAAGATGAGCTCTTTGGGAAGGTGATCGTAGAGGTCGATGAAAAGTTCGCTCTGGGAGACGAGTTCGGCGCGCCATTCGTTGCGGTCGAATTTCATGGCTTGATCGAAGTCCTCAGAGGAGAAGTTTTCCAGGCCTTCGGTGTTGAAATCGTTATAATCGGGGGTCCAGCCGATTTGGGTTTCGTGGCCGGCGGCGCCACCAGTGCAGCGTTTCACGATCCATTCGAGGATCCGCATGTTGTCGCCGAAGCCTGGCCACATGAATTTTCCTTCGGGGGTTTTGCGGAACCAATTGACGTGGAAGAAGCGGGGGAGGTGGGTGAGGTAGCGTTGCATTTCTAACCAGTGGCCAAAATACGCACCCATGTTGTAGCCGCAGAAAGGCAACATCGCCATGGGGTCGCGGCGGACTTTGCCGATGGTGCCGGCGGCGGCAGCGGTCATTTCTGAGCCCATGGTCGCGCCGACGTAAACGCCGTGGCTCCAGTTGAACGCTTGGTAGACGAGCGGCATGGTGGTGGCGCGTCGGCCGCCGAAGATGATGCCGTCGATGGGGACTCCCTCGGGGTTTTGCCAATTTGGATCGATGGTCGGGCACTGCACTGCGGGGGCGGTGAAGCGGGCGTTGGCGTGGGCGGCAGGAGTGCCGGAGGCAGGTGTCCAGTCGTTGCCTTTCCAATCGATGAGATGGGCGGGCGGTTCTTTGGTGAGGCCTTCCCACCAGATATCGCCATCATCTGTTAGAGCGACGTTGGTGAAAATGGTATTTTCGGTCATCGACTGCATGGCGATAGGATTGGTGTCCCACGATGTGCCGGGAGCAACGCCGAAGAATCCGGTTTCGGGGTTGATGGCGTGGAGCTTGCCGTCTTGGTGCGGCCAGAGCCACGCGATATCGTCGCCGACAATGGAGGTTTTCCAGCCTTTTTCTAAATAGGGTTTGGGTGGAACCAACATCGCGAGGTTGGTTTTTCCGCAAGCAGATGGGAAGGCGGCGGTGACGTAGGTGGTGGAACCATCCGGAGCGTGCAGGCCGAGGATGAGCATGTGTTCCGCCATCCAGCGATGCTCGCGAGCGATGTTAGAGGCGATGCGCAGAGCGAGGCATTTTTTTCCTAACAAGGCATTACCACCGTAGCCGGAACCGTAGGACATGATCTCGCGGGTATCGACGAAATGGGAAATGTATTTGTCCTCATTGCAAGGCCATGGGATATCGGTTTGACCATCGGCGAGCGGTGCGCCGACTGAATGCAGGCATTTGATAAACTGTCCGTGACCGTCTCGGAGCTTCGGTGCGATTCCGGAAGCTTCGTCTTCGAGTCGGTTTAAAACATGGGTTCCCATGTGTGCCATGATGCGGGTGTTGACGACGACGTAAGCGCTGTCGGTGCATTGGATGCCGATTTTTGCGAGGGGTGAATCGAGCGGTCCCATGCAGAACGGGATGATATACATCGTGCGACCGCGCATCGAGCCGCTGAATTTTTCTGTTAGGATCTCGCGCATTTCAGCTGGATTCGCCCATTGATTGGTCGGGCCGGCTTCGTCGCGGCGTTTGGTGCAGATGTAAGTGCGCTCTTCCACGCGGGCGACATCCGAAACGGCGGAGCGAGCGAGGAAAGAGTTCGGGCGTTTCTCTGGATTTAGGCGGGTGAAGGTTCCGTGATCGCAGAGCTGTTGGGTGAGGCGATCCCATTCATTTTGTGAGCCATCGCACCAGACGACGTTGTCAGGTGTGCAACGGGCGGTGATCTCATCGACCCATATTTGTAATGCTTGGAAAGAGCTTCCTTTGATTTTCATAGCGGGGATTCAAGCTGGATTCTGAAGTGGGGGCAAGGATTGGTCTGGGGAATATAACGTAATATTTTCACCGCAGAGGCGCAGAGGTCGCAGAGGAACGCGGAGAGATGATTTTTGAGGAGCTAAAGTCTCAGTCGAAATCTCCTCATCATTGAAATTTTTCTAAGTCAGTAATTCGATAAAGTGTTTGTGAACTTCGTGATTCGGGACGATGCCGGAGAAGCGATCCGATTGTGGTCCGATGGCGGAGAGCATGGTGGGATCGGAGGTGTGAGATACGCCGGTCCAGCCGATGCCGGTGTGGTTTCCGGCGAACTGGCCGAGCAGGCCGTTAGGATTGTCTAACTGATCGCTCCACTCGATGGCTTTGCCTGTGGTGATGCTAGAGTGGAGGGCGGCGGATTCATCGGCGGTGAGTTTGAAACCGAGTTTTTCTTCGATGAGTGAGGCGAGGCTTTCGGCGGTGTTGTTCTCGGATTTGCCCCATTGGTTGATGATGGTTTCATAAGAAGCCGTCATGCGGGTGATGGATTTGAAAGCTTCGTTGGTTTTTGTGTAATTTTTTCCGGTTCCATTGAGGCCAGGGTTAGCGTTGCCGTGATCACTAGTGACGATGACTAAGATGTCATCACGATCCGAAATCATTTCTAACACTTTCGCGAGTGCATCATCGAACGCGAGCTGATCCCATAGCAAGCCAGCGGCATCGTTCACATGTGCGGCGTGGTCGACTTTTCCGCCTTCGATTTGGAGAAGAAACTTTTCTTTTCCGCCGAGGAAACGTTTGAGGGCGAACTCTGACATTTCAGCGAGAGTGGGGGTTTTGCTTTTTAGGTCGGCGTTGTTGAGTCGGTCCACTTCGAAAGGGAGGTGGTTGTCGTTGAAGAGACCGAGGACTTGTTGGCTGTTGGATTTTAAAAGTGAGTCGCGATCAAGAAGGATTTCGTAACCGGATTTTTGAAAAGGTGTTAGCCAATCGCGGGAATCGACGCGTTGTTTCGGATCAAAAAATTTCTTTCCTCCGCCGAGGAGGATATCGACCACGCCGAGGTATTGGGGAGCGATGAGGTGTTCGTCTTGGCGGTTTTTGGTGACCGCGGCGAATCCGGCGGGTGTGGCGTGGGTGATCGTGGTGGAGGTGACGAGTCCGGTGCTGTGGCCGAGTTTTTTGAGATGGCGGAGGATGGGGGTGGATTCGCTGCTGTCGGGTCGGACATTGACGGAGTTGTTATTGATTTTTACCCCACCGCCCCATGCAGAGGACGCAGCGGCGGAGTCGGTGACGTAGGAATCGGCGGAGCTCGTTTCCATGAGGCCGCGGGTTGATTTTGGATCGTTGATGAGTTCCCACCAACGAGTGCCTTTGCCGTGGACGATTTGGGAGAAATTTTCCGCCATGGTTAGGACGCCGTGGCTCATGCCGTCCGAGACCATGAAGACCACGCCTTTGACTTTTTGGACGCTATTTTCGTTTTTTTTCTCGCAACCTCCAAGCAAAGAAGCGACCGCCCCGAGGCCGCCGAGTTTGATTAAATTTCTACGTCCGATTCGTGTTTCGCTCATTGGGGAAGGAACGTAGGGGGTGCGGCCCATGTTTCAAGGCTGGGGTTTTAACGATTCCGTCAGATTCCCACGAAGCAATGCTTGCACGGGGTCGGCTTGTCCACTAGCACATTGCCCCTATGAGTAACGATCCGGACCAGCATATTTCCCTTGGGACGATGTATTCTGATTATTTCTTGGATTATGCCAGCTACGTGATTTTGGAGCGGGCGGTGCCGCATTTGCATGATGGGTTGAAACCGGTGCAGCGGCGCATTTTGCATTCGATGCGTGAGCTTGACGACGGCCGTTACAACAAGGTCGCGAACGTGGTGGGAAACACGATGAAATATCATCCGCACGGGGACCAATCGATCGGAGACGCGATGGTGCAGCTCGGGCAGAAAGATCTGATGATCGATACCCAGGGAAACTGGGGAAACACGCTCACCGGGGATGGCGCGGCCGCTCCGCGGTATATTGAAGCGCGGTTGACGAAGTTTGCGTTGGAGGTGGCATTTAATCCGAAGACGACGCATTGGCTGCCTTCGTATGACGGACGGAATCAAGAGCCGCTGACTTTACCAATGAAATTTCCGCTCTTGCTCGCGCAGGGTGTGGAGGGGATCGCGGTGGGTCTTGCGTGTAAGATTTTGCCACACAATTTCAATGAGCTGATCACCGCTGCGGTGGCTTGTTTGCGGAAAGAACCGTTTGAGTTACTCCCAGATTTTCCGACCGGTGGCATCATGGATGCGAGTGAGTATCGCGATGGTTTGCGCGGTGGGAAAGTTCGGGTTCGCGCACGGATCGACAGCGATAAGAAGGGGATTCTACGTATTACGGAAATTCCATTTGGGACGACGACCGGTGGGTTGATGGATTCGATTGTGGCGGCGGCGGATAAAAACAAGATCAAGATTCAAAAAATCGAGGACAACACCGCAGCGCATGCGGATATTTTGGTGTATCTGCCAGCAGGTGCAGATCCGGAAAACACGCGGGATGCGCTTTATGCGTTTACTGATTGTGAACTGAGTATTTCACCGAATGCGGGTGTGATCGTGGATGGCAAGCCGGCGTTTCTTGGGGCGACAGAAATCCTGAGACGCTCCACGGATTTGACTCGTGAGTTGTTGAAACTGGAGCTCGAAATCAAGCTCACCGAACTCGGCGACAAATGGCATTTTTCTTCCTTGGAGAAAATTTTCATCGAGAAACGCATCTACCGCGACATCGAAGAAGCTGAGACGTGGGAGGCTGTTCTCAAAGCGATTGATGATGGTTTGAAGCCATACAAGAAATTGCTCAAACGCGAGGTGACCGAAGAGGATTTGGTGCGTCTGACCGAGATCCGCATCAAACGCATTTCCAAGTTCAACGCCTTCAAAGCTGACGAAGAGATCAAAGCGATTGAAGGCGAAATCGCCGAGACGGATAAGAACCTCCGCAACCTGACGCGTTACACGATTCGTTGGTATGAAGAGCTTGGAAAAAAATACGGTAAAGACCGCAAGCGCCTGACGGAAATTTCATCGTTCTCACGAGTGGACAGGACACAGGTTGTCGCTGCAACCGAGACGCTTTATCTCGATGCGAAGAACGGCTTCGCTGGAACGAGCTTGAAAAAAGAAGAAGCATTGGAGAAATGCTCGATGTTAGATGACATCATCATTTTCAGTGCGGATGGAAAAATGAAGATAACCAAGGTCGCGGACAAATTGTTCGTCGGGCCGAAGCCACTGCGAGTGGCGGTTTATCGCAAGGATGAGGATTTAATTTACTCGATGATTTATCGCGACGGCAAAGACGGCAACGTGATGGCCAAACGTTTCACTGTGGGTGGAACGACACGCGATAAAGAATACGATCTCACCAAAGGCTCGCCGGGCAGTAAGGTGCTGTATTTCAAATGGCACAACACCAACGAGGAGAGTTCGGCGCAGATGCTTATCGTGCACATGAAATCCGGACTGCGCCTGCGCAACCTCACGCGTCCGGTGCACTTCGCGGAGTTCGGGATCAAAGCTCGTGGCAGCTTGGGTAATATCGTCACGAAACATCCGATTGAGAAAATCCTCCTCGCTCCGAAAGATTTCACGCCTTAACCATTCATGATTAAAATCGGCACCAGAGCGAATCTTCGAATCGTCAGAGAACAACCGTTCGGGTTGTTTCTTGATGCGGAAAATCTAGGTGAAATTTTGCTACCGCGCGGGGAGATGCCGAGAGAGTGGGCGATCGGTGGGGAAGTGGATGTTTTTATCTATCTCGATTCCGAGGATCGATTGGTCGCGACTTTGAAAACGCCGCGTGCGATGCCGGGGCAATTCGTGAAACTGCAATGTGTGGCTACCACTGCGGTGGGGGCGTTTATGGATTGGGGTTTATCGAAAGATCTGCTCGTGCCATTTCGTGAGCAGAAAACCCGGATGGAACCGGGGAAAAGTTATTTGGTCAAAGTGTTGGTCGATGAACAAAGCCAACGCCTGATGGCGACCGCACGTATCGCGCGTCACATTGATATCACTCCAGCGATTTATGAATCCGGCCAGGAAGTGGAACTGACGGTTTATGGTAAGACGCCTATGGGTTACAAAGCGATCATCAACCATGAACACACCGGCTTGTTGTATTCAAATGAGGTTTTTCAAAAGCTCTCGCTCGGAGAAAAACTTAAGGGCTGGGTCGCTGCTGTTAGAGGAGATGGAAAGATCGATCTCATTCTCACGCCTCCGGGTCGCGCGCGGGTGGATGATTTAGAAAAACAGATCATCGGCGAACTCGTCGCGCGCGGCGGTTTTTGGGCGCTGACTGATAAAAGCTCGGCGGAAGAAATTTACAGCGAGCTTGGGGTTTCAAAACGGACGTTCAAGCAAACGCTGGGAGCGTTGTTGAAGAAGCGATTGATTACGCAGACAGATGCGGGGATAAGGTTGAATTAAAACTTTAAATTTTAAATCTCAAGAAGAGGGAAGAAGACTAGAAGCGGTTGGTTCGTGGTATTATGGCATGGTAGGGTTGTTTTGATAAAACGACCGAGAGGCAGAAGAAGCGCGAGTGGTCTCACGCGGTCCTTGAAGAAGACTTGGTTTTGGAAAGTAGCAGGAACTTATTACAAATTGCTTAGCTACTTAGTCTCACCACATTGCATGCGGCGCCATCGGCGATGGCGCCCTACCATTTCTGATCTCTTCTCCTCCTTCCTGTAAAAGAAAGCCAGAACCTTTCTAAACGCTTTACGCTAGAATTTGATTCAAGGTCTTACTCGGACGCAGCGCAGCAAACGCTTTTTCATCATCCGGCATGTAGTAGCCGCCGATGTTGACGGTTTTGCCTTGGACGGCGATGAGCTCGGCGACGATGGTTGCTTCGTTAGCGATGAGTTTTTCTGCGATGGGTTGGAAGATTGCTTTGAGTTCGGGATCGCTGGATTGTGCGGCGAGTTCTTTGGCCCAGTAGAGGGCGAGGTAGAAATGCGAACCGCGGTTATCGATCGTGCCGAGCTTGCGACCGGGGGATCTGTCGTTTTCTAGAAACAGGCCGGTTGCGGCGTCGAGGGTTTCGGCGAGGACTTTTGCTTTGGCGTTGTTTTGAGTGAATGCGAGGTGCTCGAAGGATGCAGCGATAGCAAAAAACTCACCGAGTGAATCCCAGCGGAGGTAGTTTTCCTCAAGGAATTGCTCGACGTGTTTGGGTGCGGAACCACCGGCACCGGTTTCGAATAAGCCACCGCCGTTCATGAGTGGAACGATGGAGAGCATTTTTGCGGAGGTGCCGACTTCTAAAATAGGGAAGAGGTCGGTGAGGTAATCGCGCAGGACGTTTCCGGTGACGGAAATGGTATCCAAACCTTTGACGATGCGTTGCAGGGTCACGAGGCATGCTTCGGCAGGCGGGAGGATGGAAATGTCGAGTCCGGTGGTATCGTAATCGGCGAGGTAGGTTTTCACCTTGGCGATGATCTGGGCATCGTGAGCACGGCTTTCATCGAGCCAGAAAATAGCTGGAGTGTTAGATATCCTCGCGCGACTCACGGCGAGTTTCACCCAATCACGGATTGAGGCATCTTTGGTTTGGCAAGCGCGCCAGATGTCTCCTTGTTGGACTTTATGTTCGAAAAGCACGTTTCCGGAAGCATCCGTCACGCGAACTGTGCCATCGGCTGGGACTTCGAAAGTTTTGTTATGGGAGCCGTATTCTTCAGCGGCTTTCGCCATGAGGCCAACGTTTGGCACCGAGCCCATGGTTTGCGGATCGAGAGCGCCATTTTCGCGGCAGAAATCGATGACGGTTTGATAGATACCTGCGTAAGAAGAATCCGGAATAACCGCGAGGGTGTCTTGAGCTTTTCCGGCGGCATTCCACATTTGTCCGGAAGTGCGGATCATGGCGGGCATGGAGGCATCGACGATCACATCCGATGGGACGTGGAGGTTGGTGATGCCTTTGTCGCTGTTCACCATCGCGAGATCTGGGCCGCTTTCGTAGGCTTTGAGGATATCTGACTCAACCGCTGCCTTTTGATCGGCTGGGAGGGTTTGGATTTTCGAAACCAGATCGCCGAAGCCGTTGTTGAAATCGATGTTCAAAGGCGCGAGCACAGCGGCGTGTTTGGCGATGAGGTCTTTGAAGAATACTTTCACCGCATGGCCGAAAATGATGGGGTCGCTGACCTTCATCATGGTGGCTTTCATGTGCAGGGAGAAAAGCACGTCGGCGGATTTCGCCTCGGCGATTTGCTTTTCGAGGAATGCGGTCAGGGCGTTTTTGCTTAAAAATGTGCCATCCAAGATTTCGCCTTCTAACAGTGGGGTGGATTCCTTGAGGATGGTTACCGAGCCATCGTTTCCGATCAGTTCGATTTTGACATCGGTGGCTTTCGGGACGACGACGGATTTTTCGTTGGAGAAGAAATCGCCATTGCCGTCCATGGAGCCGACACGGGTTTTCGAGGTTTTCGACCACGCACCCATCGAGTGTGGGTGCTTTTTCGCGTAGTCTTTGACGGCTTTCGGGGCACGTCGGTCGGAGTTTCCTTCGCGCAAAACAGGGTTCACTGCGGAACCCATCACTTTACTATAGCGAGCGCGGATATCTTTTTCAGAATCGTTGGCTGGGTTTTCAGGGAAATCGGGGATCGCGTAACCGTTGCCTTGGAGTTCTTTGATCGCGGCTTTGAGTTGAGGGACGGATGCCGAAACGTTAGGGAGCTTGATGATGTTCGCGTCCGGCTGGAGGGTCATTTTCCCGAGTTCGGCGAGGTGATCGGGGATTTGTTGGTCCACGGCGAGGAGATCGGGAAACTGGGCGATGATGCGACCGGCGAGCGAGATGTCGCGGGTTTCCACGTTGATTCCAGCGGGTTTCGCGAAAGCCTGGACGATGGGAAGGAGGGAATAGGTTGCAAGTGCTGGGGCCTCGTCGGTCTTGGTGTAGATGATCGTGTTGGACATGGAGTGATTCGTTGGCGCAGTGCATAGGGGAATGCGAGGGGCGGGTCAAGAGGGGGGAAAGCTTTAAGTTTTAAACTCCAAGGAACACGGCAGAGTTGCAGGGTGAATGAATTGGCGATTGCCGAGTTGTGGGGTTGGTGTCAAATTGCGCGCATGAAATTCTGGGCTGCGTTGATGATTGGTGGAACGGTGAGTGGTCTTTGCTTTGGCGAAGAAGAGGTGAAGCCGCCGGTTACCGGAGAAAAAGCTCCAGAAAAGGTTGAGGAGAAAGCTCCAGAAAAGGTTGAGGAGAAACCCGCTGTAGCTGACGAGAAAAAACCAGAGGTTGCCGAGGAGAAGAAAAAGCAACCTGATGGAGAAGCGCAGATTCCCGATGATTTGTTGGAAGACGAACATTTGCGTGCGGAGCTGGGGGTGAATGAATTTACCGCACCATCGATTGCTAAGTTGTTCGATACTCTGAAATTTCTGACGCCATTGCCATTGGTTGAAACACAACGAGAACTTGGCGAACGCATGCCATTGGATCGGGCGGATCTCGCGATCGAGCTAGGTTTCCTGATCGCGGATGGTTTCCTGATCGTGCAAGCGGGCCAGATGGATCAAGTGGAGCGCGTTGCGTCAGAACTCACTCGCTACGGCAAAGCCCTAGGCGCGGGGGATAGAATGAATCGTCATGCGGCGGCTTTGTTAGAAAGTGCGAAAAAGCAGAACATTGAACAATTGAAAAAGGAACTCGCTTCCACGCAGAAAGATGTGGAGGCGGAGTTGGTCACGCTGCGTGATGCGGATTTGGCGCACTTGATTTCTCTCGGCGGCTGGATCCGGGCGCTGGAAGTTTCATCGGTGGCGGTTGATAAACAATTCTCCGCTGAGCGTGCGACCAAGATCATGCGCGAGGACATCGCGGATTATTACACGGAGATCGTTTCTGGCTTGGAGCCAAGAATTTCTGAACGACCCAACTACATCTCGATACGTGATGTGCTTTCAGGTTTGAGAAACGAGATGGTCATTCCTAAAGAAGAGGATCCAACTCATGCGAAGGTAAAGGAAATCAGAGAGCAGGCTGCTAAGTTAGTGAAACTCGCGCTGCAACGTCAGGACTGATTTTTTGATCAGTTAGTTGGATTTTATCATCATGAAAAAGCAGTCGATTGCGATTTTGGGTTTAGGAATTGTTGGCTCTCGAGTGCGCCAGCGATTGCTAGAGGCGGGATACGAGGTTTCGTGTTGGAGTCGGACCTTTCGTGGGCTGGACGGAGAATTTCGCAGTCCACAAGAAGCGGTCGCGAATGCGGATATCGTTTCGATTTATTTAAAAGACGCGCCGATGGTGCGGGAGGTTTTCGGTATAGCGAAGCAGGTGCTGCGTAATGGCGCTTTGGTATTGAATCACGCGACCGTTGACTTGCCGACCACGCTATGGCTGGCGGAGCAATGCGCGGCGAGAGGTTGTGATTTTCTTGATGCGCCATTCACCGGCAGCAAGGAGGCGGCGGGCGCGGGGCAGTTGCTTTATTACATTGGCGGCTGTGAGGAGACTATGCAGCGAGTTGCTGATTTCCTCGCGGTTAGCTCGAAGGCCTGCATGCATTGTGGTGAGATCGGTGCGGCGACTGTTACCAAGATCGGAACGAATTTGATTTCCGCCTGCACGATCCAAGCGATGAGCGAGGCGATGACGATTGCGAAAAAGCACGGGGTGAAACCTGAGGTTTTCGCTGAGGCGGCGATCCGTAATGGTTCGGGTTCGCCGCTGATGGCGATGAAATATCCGGGCATGATGAAGGGCGATTTCGACGCGCATTTCACGATGGCGAACATGCTTAAGGACAGTCGCTACGCGTTGGCGCTCGCTGAATCGGCGGGCGTGGAATTGCCGGCGATGGCTGTGGTTTCACAGCAAATGAACGAATTGTGCGAACGTGGAATGGCAGATTTGGATTTCTCTGCATTGATCAAAGCTTATGAATGAGCTTGGGGATTATGCGGGGGCGTTAGAATTTCGTGGACCGGATGCGGTGCGGTTTCTCAACGGGCAAGTGACTCAGGATGTGCGTAAAGTGATGGCGAGTGGCGATGTTTTTCCAAGCTGCGTGACCGATGCCAAAGGCAAGCTACAGTTCCGGGTTTGGATCGCGAAAGGAAATGCCGACGACTCGGTGCTGGTGTTTTGTTGCGGAGAAATGTTAGAAGAGCTGGAAGCAAGATTAACCCGATACCTGATCGCTGATGACGTGGAGGTGAGAAATGTTAGTTCTGAAATTGCGTTGGATGATTTTCAATTTCCGCACGCGGATCTGAGTGAGCGGGAGAGAATTGAAAAAGGCATTCCGCGTTGGGGTAATGAGATTACAACAGGAATGCTGCCACCAGAAGCGGCTTTGGATATTACGGATATTTCATACAACAAAGGCTGCTACATCGGGCAGGAAGTCATTTCTCGAATCAAAAGCGCAGGTAAGGTGAATCGCCGATTGGTGAAACTCGCGTTCGATGGCGTGGGCGTGTTGGGTGAGTTTTCGAATGCAGAAGGAAAAGTCTGCGGGGAAGTCACGAGCGTTGATGGGAAAATCGGCTTGGGTTATTTGAAGCGTAGTGCGGAGCCCGAGACGGAATTTTGGGTTGGCGGGGTGAAGTGCCGAGTGATCAGTGATCAGTTGGAAGCAATACGCTCAATTAATTTACAAATCCTTTACTGCGTGAGTTGCATGCATGTGTAAGGATCAAAACAGTCGCTCCTGATCTTGATCATCCGTATGAAAACCCTCAGCTCATTGTCCGTGTTTTTATTCGCGGTCTGCTCTCTTGTCCAGGGAGAGGAGAAAGATCAGAAGTTATTAGAAATGGATGTTTCTATCGCGCTGGAACACTACAAAATGTTGAGCGATAAAGTAACCAATCACGCAGGTTGGCCAAAGGAGTATTTTGAAGGGTATCCTCAATGTGTGACTCTCGAAAAAGAGGTGAATCGTTTGGAGGATGTGACCGAACTCTTAAATGATCGTCCTCAGAAATTCAAAGATAAAGATGTTGTTGTTAAAATTCTGGAGCGAGATGGCTTCTACATCGTATCTTTGAACTTCAGTTCATACGGTAAGGAAGCTGCGCAAGATGGGTCACATCTAGTTAAGGCTTATGTGATCAAAAAGGGCACCAAAACTCTGTTTAGCTGGATTCATTGGTAAAGAGCCTCGGCTTGTAGCTAGGTGCATTCCCTGCCCGCACTGAGAAAAACTCTCCCCTTAAGTTAAGGTTTGATGTTTTTTAAAGAACCCTCTTGAATCCGCCCGCCCCAAAACCATGGCTTTAATTGTTCAAAAATATGGCGGAACTTCTGTGGGTTCCATTGATCGCATCCGCAATGTTGCTGCGCGGATGAAGCGGACTCGTGATGAGGGAAATCAGGTGGTCGGCGTGGTTTCAGCGATGTCTGGCGTAACCGATAGTCTGATTGGGATGGCGAAAGAATTGGGTGAAAATCCTTCGGAGCGCGAATTGGACGTTTTGCTAGCGACCGGTGAACAGCAAACGATTGCTTTGGTGTCGATGGCGCTGCAAGCGCAGGGGGTGGAAGCGGCATCGATTACAGGCAGGCAGGCAGGAATTTTTACGACAGGAAGTCACACTCGGGGACGCATTTCCAACATGGATCCATCGCTGATGAAGCGGTTTATCGAGGAGGGGAAAACCTTGGTTGTGGCGGGATTCCAAGGGATCACGGTGGACGGAATGGTCCATACCTTGGGTAGAGGCGGTTCGGATTTGACCGCGATTGCGGTGGCCGCTGCTCTGAAAGCCGATGTCTGCCAGATTCTCACCGATGTGGACGGGGTATATACCTGCGATCCGCGAGTGGTGAAGAACGCCCGCAAATTGCCGGAAATTTCGTATGATGAAATGTTGGAAATGGCATCGTCTGGATCCAAAGTCATGCAATCGCGTTCGGTCGAATTCGCGAAAAAATTCGGCGTAGTTTTCGAGGTTAGATCCTCACTTAATGATAACCCAGGAACTCTCGTGTTAGAAGAACATCCCAATATGGAAAACGTCGTCATCCGTGGTATTTCGATCGAGCGCTCACAAGCGCGGGTCACCATCTCCGGTATCCCTGATCTTCCCGGTATGTCCGGAAAAATTCTCGGCGTGCTGGCTGAGGCGGAAATTAATCTCGATATGATTGTGTCGAACACATCAAATGATGACGATCTCTCAAGGCATTCATTCACGATGCATTCCACCGATCTCGGAAAAGCACAGGCGGCACTGAAACCTTTGCTAGCAGAGCTTTCACCGAATGCGCAGATCCAAACGGAAGCTGGCATCGCTAAACTTTCTGCAGTCGGAATCGGCATGCGTTCGCACTCCGGTGTGGCAGCGACCATGTTCAAAGCCCTCGGCGACAAAGGCATCAACATCGGCATGATCTCCACATCGGAAATCAAGATCGCGGTGACGGTTGATGAAGTGCATATCGAAGATGCGGCTCGCGCGGTGCATGATGCGTTCGAGCTGGATAAGGCTCCGGTTTGATGGAGAGCCTGCCTCTGGCTGGCTTCTTCGCTTGAGTTGAAGAGAATTTACCACAAAACCCTGTGAGCACTTGCGAACCGATTAATATAGCGAAGCCAATTAGTTTGGACGGAACGGAGTGTAGTCAAAGATCACAGAGGGAGCTATTGCACTTCATTTGTAACTTATTCGTGTCTTAGTGATTGGGATTTCAAAACACATGAAGTGATTTGCCATGTGTCCCTGTTTGCTTTAGAAAGGCATCCTAACTGGCGATGAGCGACTTAACCAAAATACGACAGCGTGAGGAGTTGAGACGGATCGCGTTGGTGAATCACGCTGCTGATTCAGCGGCTGTGGTGGAATCATTGGTTCAGGAGTTGGATTGTCTTCCGAACGCCCGTATCGTAGCAGCATACATGGCTTTGCCGGGTGAGGTGGATTTGCGGGAGATCTTCGGTCGAACTAATAAAACATGGGTGTTTCCACGGGTGAGGGGAGAGAATCTGCATTTTCATCGGGTGAAAAATATTAATGAGGAAATGCAGGTTGGAGCTTTCGGAATCATGGAGCCGAGGGACGGCTTAGAAGAGGTGGCGGTTGAGGAAGTGGATGTTTTTCTCTGTCCCGGTCTGGGATTTGATCGCAACGGCGGCAGGCTGGGACGGGGGCGAGGATTTTATGATCGGATGCTCAAACAAGCGAAACCTGATGCGGTGAAGGTAGGTGTATGTTTTCCGTTTCAGATGGTGGATGATATTGTCATGGAAGAGCACGATGTCCGGATGGATGTAGTTGTTGGGTAAATGCTGAAATTTATCATATCATGAACCGAAACTTTATTAACCTCATTTTGTTAGGTTTTGCGCTGGCTATCGTGTCCTGTGCGAAACCAGAGACAAAGCCACCCGTGAAACCCCATGAGGTGGAGATCAAAAGTAAGCCGTTGAAGACTCCACCAAGGGTGAAGAAGTTAGGAAAGTCGACTGGGATGGGGCTCGAAGAATTTTATCTACTACAGCAATCCGGAGATGTTTTGATCTACGATGTGAGGGTTCCTTATTTCTACGCGATCGATCACATTCCCGGCGCGATCAACTGGCCTCATGACAAATACGAGGAGCAAGTTCAGATGCGTGATATCGAGATCCAGAAAGCCCAAGCCGCAGGTAAAAAAGTGGTATTTTATTGTTTCGGCATTACCTGCACAGAGGCACGTAATCTTACGCAGAAAGTGGCGAGACGCGATTACGAGGTTTACGTGTTCACTATGGGAATTAATGCGTGGCGTGAGGCAGAGTTGCCTTTGGAGAAGGTGAGCCAATAAAATTGGTCGAGCTTGAAACGCTTACTTATCTTGCTTCTCGTTTTCCGGAGCTTTCATGAAGTTTAAAAGCTCCATGGCGAAATGAATATCCTCTTTATCAACCAGCTTACCCGAAGTTTCTTCCAGTCCCAGCGCGTTGGTTTTCACCACACGATCTTTTTCATTACGAAACATATCATACTTCGCATTATCCGTCTGCTCAGCTGTTAGCTCATTCGTGATTGCTGGAGGAGTGGGTGCTTCTGCTTTTTTTACAGGGCCTTGTTCATAGGTGAGTAAGAAAATCGAAGCCCATGCTATGAGTAAGACAATGGGCACACCTACTATGAGGCTAAAGTTTTTTGAGGTTTGTTTAATTTCCGTAATCTTACGTCGTTCCGCAGCTTCGAGTAGCTCGTGGAGATTTTCTTCCGGTTGTGATGAACCAATGATTTTATTTTCCGCATCCAATCCTGCTAATCTATAATGAGAATCCGGTGAAGTCAAAGTGATCGAAGAAATTGATTCGGCCGATCACAGTATCGAAATTCGTAGAAGGCGTGAAGAGCTTAAAAGGCTCGATGCAGAGGCCGCTGCTCAGTGAGTAGCTGAGAGGTGTGAAGTCGCTAACGATAATTCGCTTTCGATTTACTGTTGGTTTACGGGCATGGCGTTCAGAGAAAAACCGAGGCGAGACGCCTCGGCAACGGCCTGCTGCGGGACGCAGCAGCTACGGTTAGAAATCAAACAAACTCATCTGTGGTGAGTTGGGTTTTGGGAGGGAGTCTTCCAACTGGGTAGTCTTAGGCTTTGGATGTTTTTCTTTGGACTCGGGTTTGGAGGAATTCATTTCCAAGTGAGAAAGAATGGATTTGGCGCGGGCTAGGACGGGTTTGGGTAAACCTGCCAGTCTAGCGACTTGGATGCCGTAGGATTTGTCTGCGGCACCGGGGAGGATTTTGTGGAGGAAGATGATTTCTTCGTTCCATTCGCGCACTGCGACGTTGCAATTGACGACGGCTGGGCGGGTGTTGGCGAGGTCGGTGAGCTCGTGATAATGGGTGGCGAAGAGGGTGCGGCATTTGATCTCGTCGTGCAAATGCTCGGCGACGGCCCAAGCGATGGAGAGTCCGTCGAAGGTGGCGGTGCCGCGGCCGATTTCATCGAGGATGACCAACGATTTTTCGGTGGCGTGGTTGAGGATAAGGGCGGTTTCCGACATCTCGACCATGAAGGTGGATTGGCCGCGTGAGAGGTCATCGGAGGCACCGACGCGGCAGAAGATCCGATCCGAGAGGCCGATAGTCGCGGCGTCGGCGGGGACGTATGCACCGATCTGTGCCATCAGGGTGATGAGGGCGAGTTGGCGGATGTAGGTGGATTTTCCCGCCATGTTGGGGCCTGTTAGAATTTGTAGGCGCGAAGAATCAGGGAGGAGTTCGGTATCGTTGGGGACGAATTTGGTATCGGTTAGAGTTTGTTCGAGAACGGGATGGCGACCGTTGCTGATGATGAGTTCGGTGCCTTCGGTGAGGGTGGGGCGGGTGTGGCGGTTGATCTGTGCGGTTTCCGCGAGTGCGCAAAGGGTATCGATGTTTGCGATGGCAGATGCGGTTTCTTTTAACTCGGCGAGGTGGACGATGACTTGTTGGCGGAGTTGAAGAAACAGTTCGTATTCGAGTTGTTTGGAGCGCTCCTCGGCACCGAGGACTTTGTTTTCCATCTCTTTAAGCGCCGGAGTGATGTAGCGCTCGGCATTCGACATGGTTTGTTTGCGCGTGTAGTCGTCGGGTACTTTGGCGAGCTGGGAGGTGGTGATTTCGATGAAATATCCGAAGACGTTGTTGAACTTGATTTTCAGGGAATCGATTCCCGTGCGTTTGCGTTCGTCTTCCTGGAGGCGGGCGATCCAATCTTTTCCGCCGCTGGCTGCGGAGCGGAGTTCATCGAGCTCGGGGTTGTAACCGTCGCGGATAATGTTGCCGTCTTTGATGTTGGCGGGGGGTTCGTCGGAAAGGGCGGTTTCGAGGAGTTCGGTGAGTTCGGGGAGGGGGTGGAGATTAGTGCCGAGTGCCGAGTGAGCAGTGATCAGTGAAGATAAGAGTTCTTTTAGGGTGGGGATTTGTTGGAGGGAGAGGCTTAGGGATTGGAGGTCGCGGGGGTTGCCGGAGTTTTGGGAGAGGCGGGAGGTGGTGCGTTCGATGTCGCGGATGTTTTTGAGTGACTCGCGGATTTTTGAGAGGAGGAAAGGCTCGGCGAGGAAGGCGGCGATGGTTTCCTGGCGTTGGTTGAGTGCGCGGATGTCGCGGAGGGGGTGGAGCAACCAATCGCGGAGGAGTCGTCCGCCCATGGGAGTCTGGGTGCGATCCAACACTCCTAACAAGGTGTGTGATTTACCGGCACGGGATTCGATGAGGTCGAGATTGCGTTGGGAGGCGGAATCGATGAGGACGTGTTTGTCGTTTTCTAACAGACGTGGCGGGTTGAGATGCTCGCAGGAGCGGCGGAGTTGGTGAGTCAGGTAATGCAACGCGGCGCCAGCGGCGGAGGATGCTGCGGGTTTATCGGCGCAGCCGAAGCCATCGAGCGAATGGACGTTGAAATGGGATTTCAGGAGATCGATCGCGTGTTCGGGCAGGAACGTGTAGCCATCGTAGGGAAGGGCGTGGGGGAAGTTTGCTGAGAAATCGCTGATCTGGTGATCCGGGATGAGGAGCTCGGAGGGGGAGATGCGGGCGATTTCGTCGAGGAGCTGGGCTGCATCTGGGAACTCGGCGATGATAAACTCACCAGTGGTGTGATCGATGGCGGCGAGGCCGAAAGATTTGGTGGTTTTGGAAAGGGCGGCGAGGTAGTTCGGGCGCTGGTCGTCGAGCAGGGTGAGATCGTCAATCGAACCGGCGGTGAGGATGCGGGCGATTTCACGTTCGACGAGTTTTCCGGGAATGGCCTCGGAGGTTTGCTCTGCGATGGCGACCCTTTTTCCAGCTTTCAGCAGGCGGGCGATGTAGTTTTGCGCGGCGTGATGGGGGATGCCGCACATGGGCGTGCCGCCGCGTTTGGTCAGGGCAACGTTGAGAATGGGCGCGGCAGTTTTCGCGTCCTCGAAGAACATTTCGTAGAAATCGCCGAGCCGGTAAAAGAGAATGATGTCAGCAGGGAGGCTTTTCCTCATCGCGAGGTATTGGGCCATCATGGGTGTGGTTGCGGACATGTAGGAGGATGGTGGGCACTGAAATTTCAAATTCCAAATCTCAAATTCCAAAAAAATCCCTCTGGTTATGGTTGAAAATTGATTTTTAAAACATCTGGGTTGTGGAATTATTTCTGCTGGGGATGATGGGGGGGTGAAGGATCAGAGAAAAGTGCGGGATGTGGTGTTTGCGGGGATTGATTTCGAGGGGGCGGGGGCGCAGCGGGGTAAGGAGGATTGGCCGGTGCAGATTGGGATGGCGACTTGGTCTCTGGAAAAGGGTTACGGGGATTTTTATGTTTCCTTTTTGGAGAGCGAGGGCGAGGTGGATTGGTATGCGAAGAAGATTCACGGGATCGATGTGGGTGATTTAACCGGAGCACCGAGTTTGCTCTCGTTGTGGCCGGAGGTGAACGGTCGGTTGGGTGATGAAGCGGTTCCGGTGGCGCATGCGAAGGGCACGGAGAAACGATTTCTGCGGAAATTTCCCGGCAATCCGTTTGATCCATGGGTCGATACTTTGTTGTTAGCGCGTGCGGCGATGCCGGATCAGAAAAAGCATTCTCTCGGTGCGTTGTGTGAGGAGTTGGGGCTGGGTGATAAAGTGCGGGAGTTGGTGCCGGAGCGGGATTGGCACGATGCGTTGTTCGATGCGGTGGCTTCTTTGGTTTTGTTAGAATGGATGGTTCACAAATACGGGCTGCAGGATTTGCCGTTATGGTCATTGGTCGCACCGAACACGGGGGCGTGGTATCGCCTGCGGAAGGCGATGAGTTGAGGATATCAGTATTCGCCGAGATCTGTTCTTGAAACTCTCTTTACGACTGGAAAGGATGGTGCGCGATGACTGAACCCAAATCAAAGCGTACTAGTGGCTCGGTAGCGATGGACGACTACCTTGAGCAGATTTTGCATTTGATCGAGGAGAAGGGTTACGCGCGCGCGGTGGATATTTCCGGAAAGCTCGGGATTTCTCAAGCGAGCGTCACCAACATGCTGCAAAAGCTGGATGGTGAGGGCTTGGTGAAACATGAGAAATACCGAGGCACGGTTCTGACCGAAGAAGGCTTGCGGATCGCCGGAGCCATCGTGGAGCGGCATGAAACCTTGACCCGATTTCTCAGGTTGTTCGGGCTTGATGAGGATACGATTTATCGAGATGTCGAGGGCATGGAGCACCATGTTTCAAGGCCTACGCTGGAGGTGATCCGTGCGGTGGCGGATACATTAGAGGGTAGCGACACGTTTCTCGATGAGGTGAAACGCCGTATTCGTTTGGAATCCGGTAAATAATCTAAAAAAGTGAGGTTTTAGCGATTTCTGCATGGCAATTTTGCGGATCATGCTTCAAGTTCATAGATGGGCATAGAAATTTTCTGTGCTCATATCTAACCTAAAACCATAAAGAAATATGCAAACTGCAAACGTCAATTTGCCTGTCACCGTAACGGTGAGGCATGAAGAAGTGACCGATTCCCTCCGTGATTACGCACATAAGAAAATAGAGAGCTTACATTTAGATTACCCGAAAATCATTGAGGCAAAAGTTATCCTAGACGTTCAGAAAAACCGCCAAATTGCGGAGATTATCCTTTTCTGTACCAACCACATCACCATTGAAGCTCATTCCGAAGGGCGTGACATGTATGTTGCCCTAGATGAGACGATTGAGAAAATCGCTCGTCGGATGCGCAAACACAAAACGCGTTTGATGAAGAAAAACCGGCCGCATCGGAATGAGTCGATCCGTTATCTCGATGAGAGACATTTCAAAGAAGAAGCGATGGATCACCCGGAGGAGTCCGCGCACGATCCGGAGCCGTTCATTGTTTTCCCTGATAAAATTGCAGTGAAAACGATGTTCAAAGAAGATGCGATCATGGAGCTGGAGCTCTCGGAGCGACCTTTCGTGCTCTACAAAAGCGCGCGTCGCCATTGTTTAACGATTATCTACAGAAGGAAGGACGGCGAATACGCAGCGATTGATATCCAGCAGTAGTTGGATGTTGAATCGATAGAAAAAGAAGGGGTGGCCGCGAGGCTGCCCCTTTTTTGTTGATTGAGATTTGAGATTTAGAGTTTGGGCTTTACCTAACGATGGGGTGGTTTAGACAAGACCTGCCTGACTCTTGGGCGTTCAAACATTTTTTCGACATGGATATTCAAATTGCGACACTTTGTGACTTTGCGGCTGACTACAATGGCAAGCTGGTGATTTCAGGGACTTTTGACACGTTAGCTGCGAGGGCTTTGCCGGTGGTGCATCCGTCATGTGCTTTGGCGATGCGGTTTTGTTTCACACAGGAAGATGTGGGCCGGCATAAGCTTTCGATCACGATTATCAATGAAGATGGAGAGGCATTGGATCCGGCTAACATGCCGATCGAACCGGAGTTTGATGTGAAAATGCCAAAAGAAGTTCCGTTCAACACCCGCAACATGGTGATGAACTTGCAGGGGCTTCGTTTCAATGAAGACGGGATTTACTCGATTGATATCGGTTATGACGGCGAGTTGTTGATGCGGTTGCCGCTGCGAGTTGTGAAAGTGAATGCCGAGGTCTAACGATCATGGAAAGGCGATACAACTGCGCGCTGATCACCGGAGCCTCTGCGGGCTTGGGTGAGGAATTTGTGAAACAGCTCTTAGGGCGGGTGCATCAATTTATTTTGGTGGCACGTCGTTTGGATCGACTTGAGAGCACGGCGGATGAAATCCGAAAATCGCATCCTGAGACCAAGGTTATGGTGGTTGCGGTGGATGTATCGAATCCCGAAGAGCGCGTTTTGTTAGGAAAAAAAGTGGCGGATGCTGGGTTGGTTCCGGATCTTTTGATCAACAATGCGGGCTTGGGAGATTACGGTGAGTTCGTGACTGCGGAGTGGGGGGCGCTTGATCAGATGTTGCGGGTCAATATCGACGCACTCACGCATCTAACACATTTGTTTGCGCCAAGTATGGCGAAGCAAAAACGCGGATGGATTTTGAACGTTTCCTCGTTGGCTAGCACGTTGGCAATTCCTGACTTCGGCGTTTACGCGGCGACGAAGGCCTATGTGAGTAGTTTCAGCGAAGCGCTGCGGATCGAGTTAAAAGACTCCGGAGTTGTAGTGACGTCGCTCTGTCCGGGGCCGGTGAAGACTGAGTTTGGTGAAGTCGCCCGCCGTGAGGGCGCGTCATCGGGTATGCCGCCGGCGCGGCGGTTTTTCTATGTGAGTAAAGAACAGGTCGTGTCTGAGGCGTTGAGTGGACTTGAAAATGGCAGAGCTCGCGTGTTTCCGGGGACGCAAATTGCGATCGCGGGTTGGATCATTGGTTCGCTTCCGTTGTTCGTGATGAGGCTGATCATGGGTAGGCGGCCGCGGCGCTGAGATTTTATCTTCACAAACACTGTAAGAGCGGTAGGTTCTTGCTGTGTTTCGGAATCTTGGTATCGCGGTTGTATTGTTGCTTTTCCTCGGGGAAACAGGCTGCGCGCCCGTGCCTTATTCAAGACCTCCATCGGGATCTGGAAATAAAATTTCGTCATCGGCGATGATGCGTGAAGTTAGATTGAAAGTGGATATGGTTCCGCGTGGCACGCATGGTCGGAGAGTGGTGCGCCCGATGAGGCCTCGTTATATCACGATCCATAGCACTCAGAATTATTCGGCAGGAGCAGAGCAGCATTCACTCGCATTGAAGCGTGGTGCGTTGAGGGCTACGAAACGGCGAGGTGGAAATCGGATCGGTTATCTGATCTGGCATTTCACGGTGGATCAGGGATTGGCGATCCAGCACATGCCTACAACTGAGCAGGGTGAGCATGCGGATTTTGATGGGCCGGGAAATCGGTATTCGATTGGCATCGAGATGTGTGAAGAGCGTGGCTCAAATAAACAGGCCACCATTGAACGCACCGCGAAGCTCACCGCGATCTTGATGAAGAAAAATGGGATTCCTCTGAAAAACGTGGTTCCGCATTATCATTGGCCTCGTACAGGGTCTAGTCCACTGCATAAGAATTGCCCGCACTTTCTCATGGATAACGGTAAGCCAGGCAAGAAGTGGAGATGGTTTCAGGGGCGGGTGAATTATTATTATCAGCGTCTTGAGTGAGATGAGCCAAGAGCGTGTTTCACATGGTAGTCCGATCAATGATCAAACGGTGCTTGAGCCGGATGTCCATTATGTCTGCCAGCGTTGCAATGCCTGCTGTAAATGGCCAGGCGATGTCCGGATCGAGGATTCTGATGTCGTGGCGATCTCGGCATTTTTGGAAATGGATGAAGCCGAGTTCATCGCGAAATACACGCGGTTACGATCCAATCGTCAGGGGCTCTCGATCATTGAAAAGCCGAATCATGAGTGCAGCATGCTAGAGGACGGGGGGTGCCGGATTCATTCGGTGAAACCCGCCCAATGTGCGGGCTTTCCAAATACGTGGAATTTCCCAGGTTGGCACGATCTCTGCAAAGCGCTGCCCGTGCCGGTGAATAATTTATAACATTGTTATGGATTTTCTTGATAGGAGACGCCAGCGCCTAAAGAGTGTGTGTGAAACTACGCTAAAACTGTATAGATGCCTTTGATTTTACTTTAACCATGGCCAAAAAACCCAAATCCACAAACCCCAGAATCCTGATCGTAACGCCGGAGATCACTTATCTTCCAGCGGGAATGGGGAATATGGCGCAGCGGATGTCGGCGAAAGCGGGTGGCTTGGCGGATGTTTCGGCGTCTTTGGTCTCGGCCTTGTTCAATCTGGGTGCGGACGTCCATGTGGCGATGCCGAATTATCGGAAACTGTTTCAAGGAGACGTTTTTAACCTGCATGAGAAGGAGTTAAAAAAATACCATGAGGTTCTCCCTGAGGATCACATCCATCTCGCGGAGGATAGAATTTTTTACTATCGGGATCGGGTTTACAGCAGTCACTCAGATGAGGCGATGCGGATTGCCTTGGTATTCCAGCGGGAAGTGATCAATCACATCGTCCCTAAAGCGCGGCCTGATTTGATCCATTGCAATGACTGGATGACCGCGCTGATTCCCGCGATGGCGAAACGCCGTGGCATTAAAAGTTTGTTCACCGTTCACAACATCCACACGCGTCAGGCGAGTTTATCGCAGGTGGAGGATACGGGAGTCGACGCCGCGGAATTTTGGATGAATCTTTATTTCTCGGGTAATCCAGTGAGTTACGATCATGCCCGCTCGCAAGTTCCGATCGATTTATTGACCTCTGGAATTTTCGCTTCGCATTTCATCAACACCGTCAGCCCGAGGTTTCTTTGGGAAATTGTGGAAGGCTGGCATTCGGTAGTTCCGTGGTCGGTGAGGCAGGAGATTCGGAATAAATATTATGCGGGTTGTGCTTCGGGTATTTTGAATGCGCCGGATGCATCTTATGATCCATCGACCGATGATTCCTTGGTGCAAAAGTTCGGTGCGGAAGATTTCTTTGAAGGGAAGCGTGCAAACAAACAAGCATTGCAGCACGAGCTGGGCTTGGATCAAAACCCGGATGCTCCGTTGTTTTTCTGGCCTTCGCGTTTGGATCCAGTTCAGAAAGGTCCGCAATTAGTGACCGATATCATGGTGAAAATGGTGTCGGATTACTGGGATAGGGGATTGCAGATTGCTGTGGTGGCAAACGGCCCGCATGAGCTTCATTTCAAGGAAATTATCAAGAAGTTCAATTTGGGAAATCGCGTGGCGATTGTGGATTTCGACGAGCGCTTGTCGCGCTTGGGTTATGCGGGATCGGATTTCATGTTGATGCCTTCGTTGTTCGAGCCGTGCGGATTGCCGCAAATGACGGCTCCGTTGTATGGTTCGCTGCCGGTCGTGCACGGAACAGGTGGTCTATACGACACGATCCGTCCGATCGATGTCTGGAGTTCTACCGGCAATGGATTCCGTTTCGATCACTACGATGCGAGCGCGTTGCGCTGGGCGGTAGATCAAGCGATGGAGTTTCATGGATTGCCGCATGAAATAAAATTCGCTCAGATTCGCAGGGTGATGTTAGAAAGCATCAAAGAATACAGTCACGAAGAAGTCGCGAGAAGATACATTGCGATCTATGAGGACATGCTCACTCGTCCACTTGTGGATGAGGTCAGCGGGATGTAGATCTCGCCTTGCCTACGCGTAAAATTTGTTTTCGTAGTGACTCAGTGACTTCGCTGAGTTGTTCATCGATCCCGGCTTTCTCAGGGGAGGGGTCGAAGCGCAGTTGTTGGTGTAAGGCGCAGGCAGTTTCGAGTTCGGTTTCGGAAATAGCGTGAGCTTTTAGTTTCATCAACCATGCCACCAAGGTTTCACCGCGATTGCGTGAACCTAATATCTTGAGCGCTGTTTTTTCGAGTTCGTGCAGCGGGGTTTTGATCGCTGATTGAGCCGAAGCTTGCGGAGATTTTCCAGAATGGATGATGACACGGGATTTTTTGAGACGAAACGCGATGTAGAGAATGACTGAGAATCCGAGAACCCACAACACGATGGTCACGGTGAGTCGGTTGGATGCCTCATTACGCCAGAGGAAAAAATCTTCTTTGAGGCGCTGATAGGTATCGAAGAGCGCCTGGTATCGGCTGGCAACTGGAGCTTCGACCGCTAACCAGTCGCCAGGCGTTGGGTCGAAGTCGATCCAGCGCTGTTGTTCCTCATCCCAAACGCGCGTCCAAGCATGTGCATGTGTTCCACGGATGATCCATTCGTTTTTCTGTGGATTTTTTTCCATGACAGCAAAGCCGATGGTGTAACGCGCCGGAACATCAGTGGCTCTCAGGAGTAAGGTTGCGGCGGTGGCGAAATACTCACAATGGCCGTTTTTGTTGGTGGTAAGAAACGTTTCGATGACCGAGGGACGTTTTTGGACGGTATATGCGCGTCCAATCGTTAGATAACGTGTGTATTGAAACTCTGTATTGAAAAAATCCTTGAGACGCTTGATTTTCTCGTTTGTTGTCGCGAGTTGCTTTAAGCCCAGTGCATTGGCGACTTCATGAATACCATCTATTTCGTATTCGTCGATCGCGAGATCCTCGCTGGCAAATGGTGGCGCTTCGGTGGTGATACCATCGTCCCAACGCACCGCGCCTTGGATGATGGATTTTTGAGGAAAAATACGGACTGTGCCGAGGGGGTTGATATCGGCGTCCTCGAGCTGGAATTTCTGCAAGGTCGAGGTATTACCGGGCAACGGTAGGGGATCGCCGGGTCTTGCTGCTCCGCGAATTTCGAATACAGGCAGGTTTTTAGTGAGATCCTGGCGACTCATGTTTTCGTGCAGCAGGTAAAAGGAATCGTCCTCGGATAGGTTCATGGATCCCAATTGCCGAAAAGTCTCCTCCTCGTTCATCAGAGGACCGGGGTATGCATTTCTCCAGTTGATACCTTTGTAACGATTGTATGATGCTGTCCTCAGCAATCTTGGCGGCATCTGTCTGGCTCTCGGCTGTAGCCGCCAGATCATTTCTGGCGACTGCTTGATTTCCCCGAGTGAGCCGATATTGGTTCTTTTAAAAGTCGGGTCGGCACTTGGGATTGAGCCATCGCCGATTCCGCGATTGGTGGCCCAATGATACAGCTTTGACATCCCGATCTGGCCACTGAGTCCGATGACCGCGGCGAAGAGTAGAATGGTTATCATGGCGAAGAATCGATTCCCCACGTGAGCCAAAATCAGCCACGCTGTAAGAAGGATCAGACAGGGAAAGAAGAGTTTGTGTTGTGCCAAAGGGCCGAGGCTTGAGGCGATGAGTATTGCGATTAAATAGATGTTTCCAAAATTAAAACGAACGATTGATTGCTCTATTCCAAGCTCGGCGTTTCTTTTATTATAAATATGTGAGAAGAAATAGAAGTTATTGAGGTTTAAGTAGTTGTGAAATCCATATAACTGCAAGAACTGAACTGGAAACAATAACAGGGGAAGCCAAGTGAGTAGCCTGGGCAGGGTTGTGTAGCGGTCGCCCTCGAGCCAGATGGGGATGATGGCGAGGAGGGTTAAAATGAGGCTCAAGTGCCAAGCGCGGGTGCAAGATTGGTCGTTGAAATTCCAGCGGGAGCGGATCCAGTGTGAGCATTCGATGATGAGGGCGATGATCAGCGCGAGTATAGAATGTCCAGTCATGGCGCCCCAAAAAAGGAGCGCTGCACCGAGCAGAAATCTCGGAGGTGGCTGGATGTGTTGGCTAATCATGGAAGGTGGAATCAGGTGCCGGAAAGTTGGGTGGGTAGGCGCATGAGGTCGCGGGCGACGTGGTTGGAATCGATCCAATAGCCTTGGAGGGCTGCGGGTGGTTCGCCATTTCCGACGATAATGGGTACGCTGAGAATGCCGCAGCTTCGCAGTTTCCGGACGAACTCCTTTCGTTCCTCGTCCCAGCCATTGAGAATCAAGAGGCAGGAAGTGATGTGATCACGATGTTGGATGACCGTGGAGGAAAGGACATCGAAGCGTGGATTGGGTTCGATTTGGACGGCTGCGAGCACTTCGAGGAGTTTTTCGGCACGTTCCAAGCCGCGTCCTGCAGTGACGGTGTGGGCGTTTTCCGCGATGAACATCAGGTCGAGCAGGGCTTCGTGGCGATCTAGCCCAGAAATAAAGGATGAGGCGATGGAAATCATTTCCTCAAAAACCATATGATCGCTCGAACCCGGAAACGTATCGAGAATCAGGGCGTAGCGCGGATAAAAAGTGTCTTCGAGTTCTTTGACCATGGGCTTTCCGGTGTGCGCCCAACTTTTCCAATGGATTTGGCGGAGGGAATCGCCGGGTCGGTATTCGCGGAGACCTACAAATTCGCCGGAGTTTCCGATCGCGTTGCTGGTTTCTTCACCGCCGATACGGAAAGTGGATGAGCCGGGCATTTCGAGGTGTGGGAGGGAGTAGCGTTTCGGTAGGGCAATCAGGCGAGAAGCAGATGGATGGAGTGGTTTGCATTTTTGGAAAAACCCTAGCGGATCCGGCATGAGCAGGCGCAGATTTTCGAGCAAGTAAACGCCTCTTTTTTGAACGGTGAGGGTGATGGGAACGGTGGTGATTTTTCCGCTCGGGAGATTGAAGGCTGATTCGGATTCACTCGAAGTGAAGCTACGATGACGGGAAAACAACCAGCGCCAGCGGTAATAGGCAATGGCTCGGTCGTAAGCGTTGCGGGTGTGTTCACAGGGTTCCTCGACTTGGCTGAATTCCAGTAGGCTAGGTCTGGGATCGGGCGGAACCTGCTGCACACGAAATCCGCGTTGGGTGGTGCGATGAGTATGGCTGAGTGTTACCGAGTAGCGTAGTTCCTCGCCGACCGTGGCGTATTTAGGGGCTTTGATTTCAGCGAAAATTGTCGCACGTCGAAACATTGCCCAGATCAAAGCGAGGACGAGGAGTCCGAAGCTGAAACAGAAGATTTGAAAGATGGAGTTCTTAGGTTGCCCGACACACATGAAGCTCGCCACGGAAGTGACGATTAGTGCGCAGATTCCGGCGGGTCGGATCCTTTGGCTGAGCCAGAATTGCACTCTGGCGCCATGGAAGTAGAACCAGTAGAGCAATCGGAAACGCCGTGATACGTCGCTTGGGCTCATCAGATGGGGACGGGAGTGTTTTTGATTAGGTCAGCAACAATTTGGCGGGCGTTGACGCCCGAGTATTTGGATTCCGCAGCGAGCACGAGTCGATGTGCGATCACATCTTGCGCGACGGATTGGATGACTTCTGGAGTCACGAATTCCTGTCCTTCGAATAGGGCGATGACTTGGGAAATTTTCATCAAAGCCAAAGACGCACGGGGACTGGCGGCAAGTTGAACTTCTTGGATGTTACGGGTGGCTGCGACGAGTGAAACCGCATAGTGGCGGAGTTCATCGCTGAAGCGGATTTTTCTCGAAGCTGCGGAAATTTCAATAATCTGCTCACGAGTGATCATCGGTTTGATGGAGTTTACCGGATGAGATTCGACCTGATCTTGAAGGATTTTCGCTTCTTCATCGGCGCTGACGTAGCCGAGCTGGCATTGCATAGAGAAGCGATCCATCTGGGCTTCTGGCAGGGGATAGGTGCCACGGAACTCGACTGGGTTTTGGGTAGCGATGACGAAAAACAAGCCATCGAGATCGTAGCGCTCGCCCTCGATGCTTACTTGGCGTTCGCCCATTGCTTCGAGCAACGCGCTCTGGGTGCGGGGGGAAGCGCGGTTGATTTCGTCTGCGAGCAGGATATCAGTGAACACGGGGCCTTTGTGGAAACGGAATTCTTGGGTTTTCGGGTCGAGCACGGAGACGCCGAGGATGTCAGAGGGCAGGAGATCCGGCGTAAACTGGACGCGTTTGAACTCGGCACCGCTGATGGCTTTGGCGAGGGCTTTAGCTAGCGTGGTTTTTCCGGTTCCTGGAAAATCCTCTAACAACACGTGACCGCCCGCAAACATGCAGGCCAAAACTTTTCGTATCGTGTCCTGCTGACCGCGGATCACCTCGCCAATAGTCTGCTCCAATTGAATCGCTAATTCGGTTTCTCTCATGTTTAAGGTGTATCTTCGTTATTGCTCGCAGAGATTCAACGTACATCTTCAAGGAAATGAGTATCATTACAAAACGCGGCGATGATGGAATGACGGATTTGATGTTCGGGCGACGCATCGCCAAGACCTCGCTCCGGTTTGCAGCTCTGGGGACGATTGACGAACTCAACGCGGCCATTGGGCTGGCGCGGGCGGCGGATGTGGAGAATCGGCACACGGAAATCTTAGACCGAGTGCAGAATTTGTTATTTGGTTTGATGGGTCAGCTCGCGTGTTTGCCAGAGGACGTGGCGCAATATGCCGAAAAAGGCTACGCGATGGTACGCGAGGAGGATTTAGATTGGCTGACCTCGACCGCGAAACAGATCGAAGAAGGCGGAGTCAGATTCACCCATTGGGCAGTGCCGGGAGCTGAGGGATCGATGGCGAGAGCGCATCTGGATTTTGCCCGCACCGTAGCAAGGCGTGCCGAGAGGCATGTGTTAGAACTTCATGAAGCCGAGGGCGGAGTGCCGGAGGTGGTGAGGCTTTTCCTGAATCGCACTTCAGATCTGATGTGGATTCTGGCGCGTAAGGAGGGGTAGGTGTAAGTCTGTATTAAAATTAGTTAATTCCGTGCTGAACTTTCCATTCCTCGGAAATCTTGTAGCAAGTGTCACATCTCCAAGTCATGTGTCTTAAGCCGGATCCGCAGAAAAGATAAGCCTTGCCGTCATTCGGAGACAGTCGAGCGCGCTCGCCTTCAAAGTAATGGTCAGGATAATTGATTGCCGAAACCCCTTCCTCGGTCTGACGCCGCATCCCCACTTTATGCACAGGGCAAATCGATGCATCATAGAGAATTTGGTTGCCGTCCACAATTTTGATTAAGGTGGTGTCAATCCAATCGCGAGAAGAAGCGTCCACGTGGATCACGGATTCTAGGTAATGAAATGTGTAATATCGGTTAGTATCTAGGCTCTGGTATGGTACGGCAGACTTAGGCCAATAAATACTACTGCTCTGTTGTTTTCCTATTGGATGCAGAATGGCTAACAATTTACCGTCTCTCTTCTCAAATGAGATGGTTCCTGTTGTCTCGAACTTGCATTCTTTTTGGTTTTTTGAGTGGGTAACGCAATCGGATCTCCAAGGTTTTATCATCAAACATCCGCTACCCAAGAAGGGTATAAATAGCAGAGCTAGTATAGTTTGTGTGTATTTCATGTTGATTATACTAATCCTCTCATAGCGCGACTGGAGTCGCGCGGTCCTTGGTTTTTACTGTTAGATATGATGCGTGTATTCGCTTTCTTGTAGGACGCTTACTTTTCGTTTGGTGATGAGTAACCAGCATTCACGGGCGGTGCCGAGGACGATGATGGTGACGAAGAACAGGAAAGTGATGGTGACGGCGACGTCGATGCGGGCGTTGAAGAGTGAGGTCTCAGCTGCTTTTAGGGCAGGGCCGGTGAGGCCGTTGGCGATGAGGGCTTGTTGCTTTTCGATTTCCGGGATGAAGCCGGCGGCACCGGGTGAGAAGATTTTCAGGTAGCCAGCAGAGAAGGTTACGATGGTGAGAAATATCATGGGAGCAGCGGTGACCCAGCAGTGGCGGGTTTTGCCCATTTTGATAATGACCACAGTTCCGAGGCAGAGGGCGATGACGGCGAGGAGTTGGTTGGAAATGCCGAAGATGGGCCAGAGGCTCTTAGCGATGCCGGCGGGATCGAGGGCTCCCTGATAGAGAAAGAAACCCCATGCGGCAACGAGCAGACCGGTGGCGAGGACGTTGCCGAGCCATGAGTCGGTTTTACCAAGTTTCGGGGAGATGTTTCCTAACAGGTCTTGAAGAATGAAGCGACCAACCCGTGTTCCGGCGTCGAGGGTTGTTAGAATAAACAGCGCCTCAAACATGATGGCGAAGTGATACCACAGCGCTAGTGCGGTTTTACCGGGAATGACTTTCGCGAAAAGATGTGCCATGCCGACGGCGAAGGTTGGGGCTCCACCGGTTTTGCCTACCATGGTCGGGTAGTCATGGACGACCGTGCCATCGGCGAGTTTCACGGTGGTGGGTTCGCCCATATCGCGGGTCATGCGCAGCATATCGGCTTCAGTGACTTTATAGGTGCCCTTGTCATCGATGTTGCTGATCTTTTCCATCTGTGCGCTTAGAGCTGCGGTGTTGCCGGGAGGCACGGGCGAGTTGATGGCGAAATACTCTCCGGGAGTGAGTGCGCAGGCAGCGATGATCGCCATGAGCGAAACGAGCATTTCCACAATCATCGAACCGTAGCCGACGAGGCGAATGTCTTTTTCACGAGCTAACAGTTTCGGTGTCGTGCCGGAGGCGATGAGCGAGTGGAAACCGCTGATCGCACCGCAAGCGATGGTGATGCAGACAAAGGGAAACACGGGACCGGGCACAACGAATCCGCCGCCGTGAATGAACGGCGTGATGGCCGGCATCTGCAGAGGCGGGGCAAGGATGACGATGAAAATCCCAAGGATCGCTACCGTGCCGAGTTTCATGAACGTGCTCAGGTAATCGCGCGGGGCTAACAACATCCAAACTGGCAGGACGCTGGCGGCAAAGCCGTAGATCATGATCGCCCAGGCGAGTTGCGTTGGCTTCAGGGTGAGCGCTTCGGTGATGGCGGGTGGTAGGTATTTTCCGGCAACCACCGCTGCCATCAATCCGATCACGCCAAACACAGAGGCGGCGGTGACTGAAACTTTTCCGCTCTTGATCGCCAAACCCATGATGAACGCCAGTGGGATGGTGGCGGCGATGGTGAAAAGTCCCCACGGACTTTCTGCAAGGGCTTTCACGACGACGAGGCCCAGCACCGCTAACAAAATCGTCATGATGGCGAGTAGGCTGATCATCGCGATGAGACCGATGACAGGATTCATTTCCTCTTTGAGCATCTGGCCTAACGATTTTCCATTACGGCGCATCGAAGCGAAAAGGATGACCGCGTCATGAACCCCACCGCCAAGGGTTGCACCCACGAGAATCCAGATCATGCCGGGCAAGTAACCAAACTGAGCAGCAAGCACAGGACCCACCAGCGGACCCGGCCCAGCGATGGCTGCGAAATGGTGACCGAAGACCACCCATTTCGGCGTGGGGACGAAATCTTTGCCATCGCTGCATGTGACAGCGGCGGGCGCGCGGTTGTCATCGATGGTCAGCACCTTGGCCATCAGCCACGCGGAATAGAATCGGTATGAAACGGCGAACGTGCAGACGCCAGCCACGACGAGCCACAAGGCGTTTACGGGTTCACCACGTTGAAATGCCGCAACAGCGACGGCGGCGACTCCAAGTAGGGAAATGAAGATCCATAGAAAAATGCGTGCGAAACGAGGCATGGCTCAGATTAACACAATGCAGGGAGGGCTGAGTCGAGCTTCATTTAAGGCGACCTCGACAGGTCGGAGCCGCCTATTTATCATCCGCAAAAATATTATTCATACTCGCGAAGAAATTACTCAGATCGTCGTCGCTCATTTCGGTGTTCTGGATCTCGTCGAATGAAGTGTGGGTGAGGTGTTTGTCGTCGAGTTCGCAGATGAACGATGAAGGTTGGCAGCCGGTTTTTTGGCCCCATTTGACGCGGGTGGTGCAGTAGGTGAGCGTCAGAGATTCTTGGGCGCGAGTGATGCCGACGTAAAGTAAGCGGCGTTCTTCGTCTTTGGTGCCTTCGGTGATGCTGCGGCTGTGAGGTAGGAAACCTTCTTCGAGCCCGACCAGATAGACGATGGGAAACTCCAAACCTTTGGACGCGTGGAGAGTGATGAGTGTGGCGCCTTTCTTTTTCTCGAGGTCATCGTCTTCGCGTTCGGAGGCGAGGGCGGAATCGTCGAGGAACGATTGCAGTTTTTTACCGCGATCGATGTGTTGGCGTAGAGATTCTTCCAAAGAATGAATGGCTTCTCCGCGTTGCTGGCGTTCAGAATCGTTTTTACAACCTCGTTGGATCCAAGGAAGGTAATCCATTTCTGTTAGGAGTTCGGAAAGAACGGTGGCGGGATGTTCTTTGGAGAGA
>JANMGO010000069.1:0-37492 GCA_031374665.1 Akkermansiaceae bacterium
GTAGGCGAGTTCGACGGATGCTTTTTCATTCGCTGTTAGAGGGGAATTTGCATCGCCAGCCCAGGCGATGAGTGATTTCACGAGAACTTCTTGGCGGGCGTCATTGCGGCTGAAGATGGCGCGTTGAAGTGTCCACATGAGGAACGGGATGGAGAGCTCGCGGTGAGAGGTAGCAAAGGCGTCCCAGTTTGCATCGATCGATTTCCATGCGCTGTCCTCGTTGCCGGATATCCATTCCGCTTGGGCTTGATAGACGGGGTAAGCGGGATGTGTTGGCGGCACGGGAATAACGACGAGCCCGAGTTTCATCGCCGACTTGCCGCGAATGGATTTGAGGCGTGGGACATCGGAATCAGTTTTAAACCAAGTGTGGCCGCTGGCGTGGCGTTCGATCACGCCCAATCCGTCGTTGGCGAGGATGTAGGAGACGGAAGGGTTGGCTTCCAGAGAGGACTCGGCCAAGGTTAGCATGGCTGGAAGTGGGCGGTGAGTGAGAGCGACGTGACGCCAGAGATAGCCGGAGGTGCGGAGAAGTTCGGCGGGATTGTTGCGTTTTGAGAGGGCGGCGAAAAGGCGGTCAGCAAAAAGCTGCGTGGGCTCGATGATGAGGCGTTTGTCGATGAGTTCCACGCATAGCTTGAATAGTTTCTCGTCGGCGAAGGCTTCTTCGGAAATCGCGGCGAGGTTTGCTAATCCTTGGATTTCACAAAAAATTGGGGATTTGCGAATGCCCTCGACCGCATTGTTAAGCGCGGCGATTGCGGCGGTGGCATCGGCTTCCTTGGGGAGTTCGTTGAGATTCTTGAAAATCAGAGCTGGGGTAGCAGTATCGAGCAAAGTGATCTGTGCTGGGGTCATTGCTTGCTTGCCGAACCACTCGCGGGCAGCATATTGCACTTGGAAGGGCAGCCCCGCCCAAGCTGGCGTCTTGAACAAATTCTGCATCAACTTGACCTGCTCGACATTGTTCTCCGGGAACTGCACGTTGATCCAGGCCATCGCAAGCCAGGGCTCGATTTTTCCCTGTGCCAATCGCTCTGACACAGCGGCGCGCAACACTGGCTCAAGCCGGTGGGGCTTGTACCGTTCTTTATCGTCCTTAATCCTGCTCAGTCCACCGTATGTGCCTTGAGCCATCCTGTAGAACCATGGATTATACACGCTGAGGCTAACGCTATTCATACGCGCATCTATCCCCATGGGTCCTTTATCATCCTCCATCCCTGCAGCAATCGCATCGCGCACCAAGCCCTGGGCATCAGGGTGCGTATCCTTGAGAAGCTCCGTGATAACCTCGGGAGTGAGTTTCAAAACAGCCGCCAAGCGCGAGCGCACGGCGGGAATTTTTGGCTGAGGAGACTTGTAATCCGCCCACAGATTCCGAAATGCTGCCATGCGCTTGTCAGCCGGATCTTCTTTTTTTACATCAGCGGCAGCGAGAGGCGCAGCCACCGCTTTGAACTTATTGTTCAACTCATCACGCTTCTGATTGCCACCAGGAGAACCGCAGTATTGCCAGAGCAATTGGGCATAGACATGGTTCAGTTCATTTGGCCCGAGGCGCCAGGCTTCTGGACCAAGGTATGCGGCGGTCACCTTATCCAAATCCTTGCCGCCGGATGCGATCGCGCGGATCAACGATGCCTGGGGGTGAGAGCTCTGCGCCAGTGAAAGTGTCAATTGCCCCGCCTCTTCTGGGGTCAGCTTGTTCCATTCTTTCTCAAGGGCAATGATGCCATTCCGGTTGTTCAACAAGGCCGGATTCGCCTTCATGTAAGCCTGCACCGATTTGAGTTCAGTGATTCCAGGACTGCCAACGTAGCCGCCATAGGCTGAGGTATACAGCACTTCTGCCGCTACAGCTGGAGGTAGTTTAGACAGAGCCGAGAGGATAGGTGCCATCTTGGCATCGGCCTCATGCGGCCAGTATTTTTTAAAATCATAACGATAATGTGGGCCATTCCCGCCGCCAGCCCAACCAGTCATCACCCACATCGCGTAATGAGGATATTTCTCAAGGAGCGCAGAAGCCTCCGCGATGGGTGGTGCTACGTCATCGCTGACTTCAAGTTTCTTTTCTTCGACTGCTTTAGGTTCGGACGACTTCTTGCCATTTTTTTTCTTACCGGAGCCACGAACGCTGACCTTGCCTTTCGTTGTATCGCCAACTTTTGCCAGATTGTAGGCCTTGACCGAAACCGCCCAGTCGAGGCGCAGTTTCATTTCCTCGTTGTGGGTCATCACGCCACAAAGATCCTTGATCGCATCGAAAAGGTCTTGAGATAGAGGTCTTCCGGGTTGATCGCAGTAGCCGTCGACCGAATCCAGCAGCCAGATAAAATACTGACTGTAGGCGGTGTTCAAGAGATCCGGAGAGACCCCGGCGGTGATGCAATTATTCAGCCGTTCAGCCACCGACGTGGGATCATTGCGCTTGATTGCCTCGTTGAGGAACCATTGATCAAACTGGCGGAAGGAAGGGTTAACGGAGAGGCGTTCCGCTTCGTTTTGGGAAAAGACGTAAGCGCCTGAAGGATCTAGAAGGCGGTAGATCAGGAGAGTGTGGACAGCGGTGATGGATTCGCTGGCTTCGGTAGATTTCGGATCGGCAAGCTTGAGGGCTTGTTGGTGATAGGCGACGGCGTTTTTCATTTCGCCGCTGAGCTCGGCGGCGCGAGCGGCTTGGAAAAGGAGTGCGGGGCTTTTCGGCATGTTCCGGCGCAGCCATTCACTGGCGAGGGCAACAGCGGGAGCGGGTCGGTTTTCCGCGATGCCAGCAGTGAGCAAACTGAGGATGGCAGCCTCGGATTGGGATTCAACAGAAGCGGCGACGGTGGCGCGTTGTTCGTCGAAAGTGGCGGCGTGGATATAGCACGGGGCTAACAGCAGGATGGCTGTTAGAGCTAGAAGATGTTTGGATGGATGGGACATTTTTTCCGAGAGAGGCGCAGATAGGACTAATAATGGAACCTATAGGACAAATTTTATTCTTCTTTGGCTCCAGCTTCTCCTCCGAGACCCGCGAGGCGTTTCCGAGCCTCGGCGACGTATTGGCTGGTTGGGTAATCAAAAAGCAATTGCTGGAGCTTTGCCTTGGCGGTGACGGTATCGTTCATGCGGAAAGCGACGTTTGCCCAGAGCAAGAGCATTTCATCGAGGAAGGCGGCGTCCGGATATTCGTCGAACACGCTTTCTAACAGACCAGCGGCTTGGGCGAAGCTATCGATTTCAACGTAGTGGCGGACAACGCGACCAAGAGCTTCTGCGGCAAATGAGCTTTCGGGATAAGTCTGATAGGTTTTTTGGTATGCGTTGATGGCCGGTCCCATGCGGGCTTGCAGAGCGGTGGCTGGGTTGAGGCCGGCTTTACCCCATTTGCTGTTGTGTTCATCAGCGGCGACGGTGAGTTCCTCGGCTTCTTTGGCGAGCACTTCACCGATGCGGAACTGCGCTTCGGCAGCGGAGATGGGGTTTTCGAGTTGTAGCACACGGCCGTAAACATCGACGGCTTGTTTGTAATCGCCACGGTCGGCAAGGCTGCGGCCGAGAGTCATGAGTGCTTGGTCGGCGAGGACGGACTCGGGGTAGAGGCGGTTGAACGCAAGGCAGGTTGCCATGGCGGAGGTGAAATCGTTTTTAAGGAGTTCGCTTTCCCATTTGAGTTTGAAGGCTTGCTCGACGATATCGCCGGGTAGCTTCAGGCGGTTGATAATGATGGGATCGATTTTGTTTAACGATTCGTTCGCGCGTTCGGCAGCGCGCTGGTCGAGGCCCATATCCTTGTAGATTCGTCCAAGACCGACGAGAGCCTCGGCTTCGACCGAGCCTTTGCGGGCTTTGAGGAGTTCTTCGAAGACGACGTATTGGTCAGCCGTGACGCCGGAGTTCACAGAGCCAGAAACTTTGATGCGGGATTCCGAATCGCGGGGTTCATCGCCGTAGAGGTGGACTTTATCGGTGTAGGAAATGGAGAGTTCATCGAGTTCGGCGGTGTGGAGGATCTGGTCTTTCGTGGTTGGCTCCGTGCCTTCTGTTAGAGGAGAGAGCGGAATTTTACCGAGAAAGTTACCGGTGCGGATTGCTGCGCCTTCGCCTGTTTCGGTTAGAGTGACTGTAATGCTGTCGCGCTCGATCCATTGATCTTTTTCGTCGTCTTTGAGGGCAAAAATATCAAGTATCCCATCGCCTTCGGCAGCTTCTTTGGCCTCGGCTTTGTAGAGAGATTTCACGGTTAGAGTGATCGATTCGGCGGAAGCTGAGGTATCGAGGTCGGCATCTCGGAGCATGACGACTTGGGGTTGACCGGGGTAAGCAATGTAGGCGGGAGTTGAGTTATCGCCCAGGAAGAAACCGACGGTTCCGGTGCTGACGGCGCGGACTTTACCGTTGCGGGCGACGCCTTTTTGTCCGTCTAGCGTGCTGTCATCGAGGTAAGTGACTTCCAGGGTATCGCCGCCAACCATTTGCAAAACTCCGTCGTTGGGTTTTGCGATGCCGAGAATCGTTGGGGCGGAGGCGAGCATTTCATCGGTTTTTCCTGGAACGGGAACGCCGGTAATGACTTCGGAGTCGCCGCTGCTGACTTTGACCATAGCCTGAATGGGCTGCTCAAGTTTGCGCATGACGGGGACATCGGCATCGACGATTTTGGCGTAGAAGCGCTGGCCGATTTCGATGCGACCGAGATCATCGGCGGCGGTGTCTGCAACTTCGGTGCCGACGAGTGAAAGGGAGTCGATGGCTTTGTTCCAGTTACCCATGTGGTAATGGCTCATGCCGATGTAGTAGTAGGCTTGGTTAGCCCAGGTGGTTTTTCCGGCGACTTCTGTCAGGCGGCGGAACATGGGGAACGCGGCGGCGTATTGACCGGCCGAGTATTGGGCGAAACCGGATTGGAAAAGGGATTCGTTGTAGAGGGCGATCTCGTCTTCGGTTTGTTTCTCGCCGGGAACGGGGGCGAGCACGCGAGTAAGGAGCATGAAATGGTTGAGGGCGTCTGCGGTTACGCGCTGATCGAGGAAATGTTTGCCCATGGCCATGTGAGCGCGGTGGGCGAGGATGTTGCCTTGGTTGTCACGGACGATGGAGTTGAGCATGGCGAGCCCGCGCTCGTATTGCTTGAAGTCCATGAGTTCCATGGCTTTGTCGAAAAGGTGTTTTGCCTGTGGATCAACTTCGGATGCTGAGACGCGCGGGCGTTCGGAAGTTGTTTCTTCAGCAGCGGCTTCCTGAGCGGATGCGAGGCTGGGGAAAAACATGGCGGCCAGTACAAATGCTGCTGAGGCGCGGGTGAGATGAGGGTTTAGGGACTTCATGCCGGTGATAAAAGGCGGAGTTTGTAGCGGGTCGGATACTGAGGACATGCGGGGCGATCTTTCTAGGAGGGAAAATTATTTTTTTGCTTCCGCTTCGCCACCGACGAGGGCGACGCCGTAGCTTTCGAGGCGGTCGTGAGCGGCGCCGGATTCTGGAGTTTTTGGATAGCGACGCAGGACGGTGCGGAGTTGGGAAACCTCGTTGGCTTTGTCGCCGGAAATTTTATAGATGTTCGCAACTTCAAGGCCGGCCTTAGAGGCGATGGCACCGCCGACGGATTCGAGCTCGCTGACGGTTTTGATGGCTTGTGGGTATTGCTTGAGAGCGACGAGGCATTTGGAAATTTCCCATGTGGAATCGGGTTGTTTGTTCGCGGAGCGGAAGGCTTCGATAGCTTCTTCGTGGCGGCCAAGGTTTTGGAGCAAGGTGGCTTTGGTCCATGTCAGGCCCTCGGCATACTGAGCGGATTTCGCGAGCTCGGGGATTTCGATGAGGGCTTTTTCCATGTAGGGAGGATTGCGGTGGCTTTTGGAAATGTAGTAGTCGAAGCGTGCTTTGGTGGCGAACATCGGGTCCTTGATCCGAGCGAGGTGGCGCAAGATTTCCTCTTCAGTTTGGTAGCTTGCAGCGAGCATCGCGAAGCGTTGGATTTCCTGATCGGTAAGCGAATCGCCACGGAATGAACGAATGACGGTTTGGGCTTCCTCGTGCATTTCCAGAGGTCTCTGGAGATTGCTGATCAGATCCATGACCTCCTTAGGCTTCATGGAAGCCATCATAGATTTGGCGTGTTTGGCGAAAAATTCTGAGCGGAGTTTTGGGTTGGACTTGTAGTAGCCGCACCATTGCAGAATGCGTTCCATGGTGGCGGGTTTGAGGGAAAATTGTTTTTCCATCCGAGCTTGCCAGGAATCTTGTTTTTTCTCGTGGACCAAAGTGGCATCGCACCAAAGGCGGCGGAGTTCATCGTTATCGGTGAAGCGGTCGCCCATTTTTGCGGTCCAGTAAGCGCAGGCTTTTTCACGAGCTGGGGCATCGCCGATCATGGCGAGCGCGGTTTGTAGGATGGTGGTCCAATAGCGGCCGTCTTCTTCTGGCTTGTCTATATTGCGCCCTGATCCATCGAAGCCGCTGGCGGCGGTGAAGAATTCTTTGAGTTTGTCGTGGCTGGGATTGCGGCCGACGTAGTGGGAAATCACGGCTTTGCGCGCGGCGTCGGCGGCGGGAGCGTTGGTTTTGAGGAAAGCGACGGCGGTGCGCCATTGATATTCTGCGGCTTCTTCGTGTTTCCCGAGCTTCTGCATGGCGGTGCCCAAATGGATGAGGGCGGTGCCGGAGTTTGGCTGGGTGACATAGCCGTCGTCTTTCACCATGCGGGCCCAGACAGCGGTTTGCTTATCCTCTTCCCCGTTCTGGCCGTGAGATTCGCCGATGTAATAAAGCGCGGCGGCGGCGTAAGCGATATCGTCCGGATAGTAATCGACCACGTCCTGGTAGGCTTTGATGGCGGCGTTGCGCTTGTCGAGTTTGTGGAGGCAACGGCCGAGGCGGAGCAGGACGTAGGGCATCGCCTTGCTTTTTGGAAACTCAAAGGAGTAAGCTTTGTAAGCGGCGTAAGCGCCATTGAAGTCGGCGGCTTTAAAAAGTTTGTCTGCATCTTCCAAGTTCACACCTTCGAAGGTGTCCAATTTCGAGAACGCCGCGCTGGGATAGAGAATTTCCTGACCCGCTTGATTCTGGGCAGAAACGCAAGCTGAGACGAGCAACCATGCGCTGATGATTTGGAAAGGTATGACGCGGATCGATCTAAACATGGGAAGGCTACTTTGAGGCGATGGAAAATCAGTGAATTTTAAGAGATTGGAATACGCTACGCTGTTGGTTTTATTATCATCGAGATGCAAGCACAGTTCTAAATGATAAATTTTGAGATTTAGGTTGGTGACCCTAGAATCCGGCTTCTGGGCGTCAAGAAATTTCTCAAATGCAACCTGCGTGATTTTCGATGGATTTAGATTCTACAGCAACGGCATTCGGTTTCATTTTTTCGTGAAACAAAAAAGTCACTCAATCCCCATGATCGCGTTGACTTCTTTGCGTTTCTGCGTAGCGACACGGAACTCGTAGGCTCCGAGGTCTGGGGCATTGGGATCGATGAGGTGGAGCTTATCTTTAGCAAGCCAATGTTTTTCCCGAGCGTGGTATGGAGGCAAGGCGAGGCAGAGCGAGATGATCGCCAGCGGATAAGCGGGAATCACCGCGATGGCGGTGGCGGTTTGGATGATGCGTGAGCGGGCGTTGCCCAAAATGATGCGCAGGCCATTGAAGAAAACAAAACCGAGCCAACCGACCAGCGGCGCAGCTAGGCCGATCTGGGTGTATGTGTTGAGCCCGAATTTCACTAACACTGGATAAGCGACGAGCGAGTAAATCAGCATCAAGCCAATGACGGGCAGTGAGAGTAAATCGAAACGCCGCAGCGCGGCGAGTCAGGCGCCAACGCGTGACGATGGCGGGCGCGAGCAGCAGGGTCGCCAGCAAGGCGCTGAGATGCAGACCGGGAAAGACAAAGAAGAAATAGTTGGAACCATAATCCCTGCCGTTAACGGGCGAAAGGCGATTGATGTAGAGAAACACTAGGATAGGCAGCGCGACTCCCAAGCCGACCTAATACTTCATGTTCCAGCATGCGCATGGGATTTTTCATCACTCAAAAGTGTATTGCTTGTTTTTGACACCGGTGTTGGGTGGGATGCGGTTTTTTTCGAAGAGGTCGTAGCCAGTTTTGATGTTTTTCCAGAAGTCGAACCATGGGTCTTTGGCGGCTTCTTGCATGCGTTGCTCGGTCATGCGGAAAGGGAAAATGTGGACGCGGAAGAAGGGTTGTCCGGCATCGAGGGCGGCTTGGCAAAGAGTGTAAATTTCTTCGATTTTCGCATCGGTCATGGCGAGGCAGCCAATGGAAACATTCGAGCCGTGCACCATGATAAAGGAGCCGGTGCGGCCGTGAGCGCGGTCGTAGGCGTTCGGGTAGCCGACGTTGAATGCGAGGTGGAAGTCGCTATCGGGTTTCATGGATTGCTGGCTGGAAGCATAAAAGCCCTCCGGAACTTGAGCGTCCCCCTCCGTAAGTTTCGGTCCAAGCACTCCGCTGGCGGCGACGATGGGGTAAGTGCGGAGCAGCTCAAACTTTTCGGTCGATTCGTTTTTTACGAACAACTCAAGTTCGCGTTCTTCTTTGAATGCGCGGATGAAAACAGGTGAGCCCATTTTCATATTTTTCTCTTTCATAAGTGTAGGCAAATCTAACGAATCAAGCCGCTGTGACTCGAGATCGGTTTTATTAGGTTTGTTAAAAATATTTAGAACGTCTTCATAAATCGATTTTTTTCCCTGCGGAATATTTTTCGGGATCCTCATATGAAAGTCGCTAGGCTCAGGCTCGCGCTTTGTGGATTGCGTTTGCGTAATTCGGAGCGGTCCATCTGGTGGACTTGTTGAATCTATTGGAAGAGGCTCCCGGATGGGTTTCTCAGTATGATAGAGGTAAGGCATGACTGCGACCACAACGCCGCTGATCACAATAAAGAGGAGAATTTGAGTTTTGGAAGGCATGCTTATGATTCTGTTAGGAAATGAGAGATCTTTTCAGTAAGCCATACTTCGTTTTCCCATGGCACGCGATGACCAGCGGCGGGTGCGATGGCTAGGGAAAAGTTTGGGGATTTCGCGGCGGCTTCCTGAGCAATGGCGGAAAATTTCGGGTCCGTCTCACCTGCTATCCAAAGCACGGGGATTTTTATTTCTGTTAGGCGATCCCATAAATTCTGCTGATTTCCGAGTGACCAATCGACAAAGCTTCGTGCAATTTCGCGGCGGCGCTGGATGAGTTTTTTATCTTCCCGTTCGTCACGCAGTGCGCCGCCGAGGACGGGTTGGGCATTCCATGCGGAAAGAAAATCTGACCATGATTCGGTTAAAGCGCGAGTTGCCCAATGCGCGTCTTGGCTGCGGCGTTGGGCGGCTTCCTGCGGATCCAGCAGGCCGGGATTCGCGGAAATAATCACGGCAGCATCCCACGGCCCACCTTCTAACAACGCATGCAACGCAAGGCGACCGCCCATCGAGTAGCCAATCAAAATGCGGCGCTGGCTTCTTGGAACTTCGCCCTCGGCATCTGCGTTCAAACGTTTTCCGAACTCAGGCATGGTCACACTTTCGCATTGGAGAAAACGCCAGAGATCGACCGCGCGGGTGGAGATTCCATGTTTGGCGAGACCTGAAGCTAGCGAACGCCAATCGGCCGCCGCGCCGACAGCGCCGTGCAAGCACCAGCACTCAGTGGTTCGCACGGCTTCGTCGGAAGCTTTCGCGGCGCGCTTCGCAGCTTGAAGAAGCTCATCGGTTTGTTTCGTTATATGGATCACTTGCGAATCGGAATGATAGACGGGCCTTTTTCCTCGGCTTTTTTCTTCTCAGCCTCTTCGGGAGTTTGTGTCAGCTCTTCGGCTTTCGACTTGAGCTCTTCATATTGTGCACGATTTTTTTCGATCACGTCCTTAAACATTTCCGGGCCTTTGATTGCGACGATGCCACCAAGTGCCATGACTCCAAGCAGCGGCAACCAATAGATAATGGCGAGAATCCAACCGAGCACTCCAAGTTTTTTGTGTTCGGCGTAACCCGGAGGGCAGGCGAACAAACGATAACCAAGCCAGAGGTTTATAAGCGGAGCGAACAAGCCAAGAAACCAAACCCGTGACATTGCGAGGTTTTGGAAACGTTTCAGTATGGCAAAGATAAGGAGCAAAAAGGGCAGTAGTGCGAAACAACCCATCACGAGCGGTAGCATTTCATCTTTCAAGATGCCTTGTAGCATTTTAAACCCGTAGAACAGCCCGACCCACCAGATGATCGGAAAGATGTAGCAGAAGAAAAAGAAGCCGCCGCGCGAGACACCTTCCCATTCTTGTTTTTCTTCAACATTGTTAAATAAGTTATCGTTGTACTCGGATTCTCTCAAAGTGTAGGCCCCTGCCGTTGGCTTTGGCGTTTCTTTTTTCTCTGCGGCTTCGGCCTTGGTATTTATTTCAAACAAGCCATCGACTTCTCCCGCTGGGATCCAATCGTCCATCCCCTCTTTCCATGCCATATCTAACCGAGGATTGATCTCATGAAGCTCGACCTTGGCTTTTAAATCTTCCATCGAATACGGGCCGGAGCGCTCGCCATCGTGCATGATAAACCAAGTATTTGAGTTTTCGGGCTCTTCCATAAAAACTGATTATCAGAGGGCGCCAATGGTGTCAATGTGGTCGATTTCGTAACTGCAAGATCGCGGATTTTATGAGGCTGAATGACACGACTCTTTCTGACTCGACTCCTCCCCCGCTCTACTTTCATCTACCAACCATCATGAAATTTATCGCTGCCCTCTGCCTGCTTGCTCTTGCTGCGTGTGCGCCCAGTGCCAAGGACGAAAAGAACCAAGGCTGGCACACGCTGCGCTGGGTTGAGAAACCAGCTTCAAGCGGAGTTTCCCAACAAGCTGATCCGAAAGACCGCACGCAGTTCGATAAGGTGACGAGTTTTGATGAGGCAGAACCGGATACGTTTGAAGCGCGCAAAGCCACATTGCGCGAAGGTGATCTGGTTGCTTACTGGATGAAAAAGAGCGAAGCACGGCGCGCGATTATAAAAGGTAATTTCAACAGCGTCGGCTACCGCTTGCTGAGTTACGGGCATTTGGCGATCGTCGTTAAAGATCCGGATAACAAAAACAAGCTGCGTTTATTTTCCAGCCAGAGTTTCAAAGGAGCAAACATCCGCGAGGACATCGATACGCTCAAAGATCATAGCTGGGATTCGTATCGGCTGGATCAATGGCAACGCGTCGATAAGAAGCGGCTCTACGAATTTGTGGAGCTGGCGCAAGCGAAGGCCGGTCACTGGGCGGGGTATGATTTTTCCGGAATGTTTGCGCTTTGGAACTCGAATTTGAAACCCAGTCATTCCCATAAGATCGGGCATGACTACATTTGCTCCACCATCGTCGTCGCCGCGCTATACTATTCTGGACTCGAACTAGATGCAGTTCAGCGAGATGGATTGTTAGATTTAGTTTCACCCAAACAGGTCGTTACCAGCAAAGGCAGAATCATTCCTTTGCCTGAGGTAGAGTTGCAGGTTGATTGATAAAACAAAAACACCCCGCCATAAACTGACGAGGTGCTGATTGAATCAGAGAGATCTGATGTTTCTTAGAAGTCGAATTTTATACCAGCGGTGACTTGGTTGGATTTGTAATCCGAGCTACCCACATGACCGTCATAGAATCCGTAGACGCAGACATTTGGGGTGATTTGGACGGTTAAGCCCGCACTCAACACCGCACGATCTCTATCCATATCGGGTCCGTGCACCGTAAAGGTTGAGCCTGTGCCGCCGACAAAGCTCGATTCCATGGCTTGCTTGCTGTCGAGGAATTCATGCTGCCATGCGAGTCTCACTTGCGGGGTGATTCTCATGCCGTTGACGTCTGCATTGTAGGCTATTTTTGCACCTAACTCTGAGCGTAACGAATCTTGATGTTGCGAAGGGAAATGCAACGGCGCCAGGGAGCCTGTTTCCGTAAAGCTATCCATCATCATGCGTGTGTAAGCGACCGAAGCCATTGGGCCGTAAGTCCAGTTACCGTTTTTGATGTCATATCCAGTATTGAGCATCGCATCGATCTCCAATGCGTCTGTGCTGCCCTCGGCCAAGCCCAGCAATCCTACACGTCTCGTGTCATAAGAGTGTTGACCCGCGCCGAGAAGCGCATCCACATAGAATTCCTCATCATAAATGGTCGCGTAGATCGCACCTTTGAAGCTTTCGGCTTCAATCGATCCACCATTCACGAGGCTCGCAGTGGAGTCTGCATAAGAACCCATGATGCCTACACTGAGACGATCACTGACGCGGTAGTCTGCTCCCAAATTTCCGCCACGAGTATCGAAGTCGTAACCGCTGGAATTATAGTCGCCTTCAATAGTTGCGGATCCATCGGTCCCTTCGAAAAACGCAGTCCAACGTTTTGAATCGCTCATCATGGTGGATTGCTGCTGAACCATACCGCCTTTGCTGTCGGTTGTGGTTTCCGTGTATTGTGTTTCTCTCGATGAGCCTTGGCGAACTCTTTCAAGATGGCGTTTGATATTCGCGTTTTGAATTTCAGCAGCCGCGAAACCCATTTGATAAATGGCAGTCAACTCATCGGGTGCGATGAGATCGTACAGTCCGGGAAGGGCTGCGATATTCTGTGTGATGAGGAAATCCGTCACAGCAGTCGGCGCGTCTCCAGCATCAATTGAATTTGCAACCGCCGTTTGATTGGGAGTCAAATCGAGAATGGATGCAAACGCAGCTTGAACCCAGAGCACATATACTGAATCCAGAACATCATAATTGAGGGTTGGATAAAGCAGTGTATTACCCTGACTGTAGTTAATGCCCTGGATTAGCGAGTCTGGGGTGTTATCAGCAAATCCGGTGCCTGTTACACCAAGAGTGGAATCAATGATCGTCTGAATGTCTCCTTCGGAAGGAGTATAGCCGTCTAGATCGTATATATCGTTTCCATCGTAAAGAAACACTGTGCCACCGTTGATGTCAGCCGTGCCAGTCACGCTATAAAAAGTGTTAACCGCTCCCCCGGGACCTGATAAACGGATTCCGAGTGTGCCACCAGTCTGGTCGTAGTTGCCCACGTTGATTTGAAGCGGTTGTGAAGCTACCGTATCGATATAGCCGCCGCTAATGGTCAGCGGTCCTGAACTCAAAGCTAGAGAGTTGCCGACGAGGAGGGTTCCATTTGAAAGGACTGTGGCTCCAGTGTATATATTCGCGTTAGTTAAGGCCAATACGCCTGTCCCTGCTTTCGTTAGGCCATTGGTGCCGCTAACGACTCCACTGATGAGCATCCCGGCATCATTGTTGACGTCGATGACTTGGGACAAATTGCCTAGTTCCAAGCCACTGCTGATTGTCACCAAACCCGCGCCATTGTTGACGTTGATGCCTGTGATCAACCCCGTGGATGATATGGTGAGTGTATTGGGGCCGCCGATGGTTACCGCCACGGAATCATTTACTGTGAGACTGGAGATCGTCACGTCAGCTCCGAGAAGCGTGTTTTGATTGATGGGTATGAGTGGTGGGGCAACGACGGAAAAGAACACATCCACGTTAGCGCCCAGAGGGATTGTGTCACCTATGGACACACCAGAGGACCAGTTATCGCCTGTCCATAAATTGCCATTCACAGGATCCGCGCCATTCCAGTAACGACCTAGTGCCGCTGGCGGTGCCGCTGGAGCGGAGATGTTAGCGTTGTCATCTAAGGTGACGGCTCCATTCAAAGCGATCAGTCTGCCATTGGTCAGGGAGGCACCTGTATTCATGGTGATGCTTGCAAGGGCAAGAACGTTGCCAGCAAATGTAGTTGTAGTGCCGAACGTGGCAGAGCTGCCAACCTGCCAAAAAATGTTCGGAGCGTTGAGGGCACCTGCCACCACGACTGAAGAAGCTGAGGCGGTTGTCAGTGTGGTACCGATTTGAAAAACAAAAACTGCATTGGCATCGCCAAGGGTATCAAGAGTTAGTAATCCTCCTAGACCAGCGGAAGTGTCGAAATGGTAAACCCCCGAAAGGAGTATCATGCCGCCTAAGTCCATTCCCGTTAGATTGGTTGTAGGAGTCAAGCCCGCAAGAGTGTTGTAGGCAGTGAACGCATCTGCTCGGGCGTTCTGTGCGATCGTGTCATTTATATGAATATCGCCCGTGATGGTTCCTGGGGGAAATCCAGTGATCGAACTGCCAGGGCTGAGAGCGACATTCCCATTCACAATGGTAAAAGGTCCCGTATTGGTAATCGTTGAGGAACCGATAATAGTGAAATTTCCGGCATCTCCTAAAGGCACTGCTTGTCCATGGGCACTTCCTGAAAGAACGAACATCCCAAAACTAGCGATCACTGAACCAACGGATATACCTAATGGGAATAAGCGGCGGGATCTTTGGCTAGATCCTGCGTGATGATCACCATCACTGCGGGGTTCGAATACATGGCTTAATTTGCGTCTTTTCATAATCTACTTTCTGTTGGAATACTCCCGCTTTGATTCGTTCGCTTCACTGCGGTCTCCGTCGGGTCGGTAGCAAGCTGTTCTAATCGGCAACGATAAACTATGGGGTGTATCCCTACTCCGAGTGATCGACCTAACAGAAATTGATTTATATGGGGTGAACACCTACCCTTAACGCCATTCCACTTCGAGAATGATGGCGTGATGCTCGTCTTTCTCGAAGTGGTTAAATAACAATTCCCGCTTCTGACTTAGGGGAATGCCAGAGGATGTTCTATTCCTCGTAACGCCTACGCGTGCCGGAGCAGCTATTGATCCGACATGCAACGAGATATCCGATGACACTGCTTGCGAGGATCCCAATCAAGATCGTTGGGTAGGGATTGTTGTGAAAATGAGCATCAACATCCTTAACCTCTCTGCTTACGCGATTCTGAACATTTTTATAATAATCCTTACCGCGCTCGAACGCCGATGACAGCTCATCACCCGCTTTTTCGTAGGCTGATTCGATGGCATCCGCCTGGGCCGAAACCCATTCTGGAGCATGGATATTCGAGGGTTTATGGTCTTTGAAAAATTCTTTTACGGGATTGCTCATATTCTTATTTAGATGATTGATAACGCTGGAGACTAGTCAGCTCCTAAACAACCCGCCATGGGGTGAAGTTCTACTTTGGCGCCACCAATCTGATAGGGATAAATTTTTCGTTGGCATTCGGGATTATCCGAATACTGTTCAAGAGAACGCATGGAGCTACAATCGAAACTCGCCATTCTAGCCGACGCGGCTAAATACGATGCCTCTTGCGCAAGCTCGGGAGCGGTGCGGGGGAATTCGTTGGATGGAAAAGGCGTGGGCTCCACGGGCGGAGCGGGTATATGTCACAGCTACGCACCGGACGGGCGCTGCATCTCGCTGCTGAAACTTCTGCTCACCAACGTTTGCATTTACGATTGCCACTACTGCATCAACCGCCGCTCCAGTAATGTGAGACGCACGGCATTCACAGCGGACGAGGTCGTGAAGCTGACCTTGGATTTTTACAAACGGAACTATATCGAAGGTCTATTTCTGAGTTCCGGTATCATTCGCAATGCGGATTACACCATGGAACAAGTCATCGCCGTCGCGCGCACCTTGCGAGAGGTGCATGATTTCCGCGGCTACATCCATTTGAAAACCATCCCCGAGGCATCGGCGGAATTGATCGAAACCGCCGCACGCTATGCCGACCGCATCAGCATCAATCTAGAGCTTCCCACTCAGAAAAGTCTCGATCTGTTAGCTCCCGAAAAAAGCCTGAAACGCACCCGCCTTGCGATGGGTAACATCCGCCACAAACTCGATGAAGCGCACGACCGTCGCAAAAACGGAGATAAAAAACTGCGCCACGCGACGGGTCAAAGCACGCAGGTGATTGTCGGCGCGGATGCATCGACCGATGCCGATTTCCTCGCCCGCTCGGATGATCTTTATAGCAACTTTAAAATGCGGCGCGTTTATTACTCTGCCTTTAGTCCGATTCCCGAGCCATCGAAAATCCTGCCGCTCAAAGCTCCTCCCCTCATCCGCGAGCACCGGCTTTACCAAGCCGATTGGTTGATGCGTTTTTATGGTTTCAAGACTTCAGAAATCCTGACTCCGGAAATGCCGAACCTCGATCTGGATCTCGATCCAAAACTCGCATGGGCTTTACGAAACCGTCAGGATTTCCCCGTGGATTTACAAACCGCCAGCCGTGAAATCCTGCTGCGCGTTCCCGGTCTCGGCGTGCGCAATGCCGACCGCATCATCAAAATTCGCCGCTTCACGCGCATCCGCCTCACCGACCTCACCCGCTTGCGTGTTTCAATTTCAAAGGTTCAGCCGTTCATCATCACCGCCGATCATCATCCGGACTCGATGCTGTTAGATTCAGATAAACTCCGCGCTCGTTTTCTACCAAAGCCGGTGCAACTCGAACTTTTTTCTGCCGATGGAATGCGTTGATCCCGGAAAAAACTTTAATTCATGGCGAGAGGCCGCTCGCGATCTATTAGAGCGGCGCGTCGCTCCGCAAAATGTTTTATGGGAAACGGGTGGGTTGTTTGGTTCTTCCGTCGTTCGCGAAGAACCCTCGCCCTACCGCATCCCAAAAGTCCCCGCCGCTTTTCTCGATCTCGCAGAAACCGTCGCCTATCACAACGATCCTGCCCGTTGGTCGCTTCTCTATCAGATTTTATGGCGCATCACCCACGGCGGCGAGCGCCACCTCCCCGCCATAGCCAGTGATCCAGATATGGCCGCCGTGCGTCTCATGGAAAAATCTGTGCGACGCGAAATCCATAAAATGCATGCCTTCGTTCGCTTTCGTCTGATCGACACCGATGCCGAAAGCGGTCGCGAGCGCTACGCCGCATGGTTCGAGCCTGATCACTTTATTGTCGAGCCTGGCTCCACCTTTTTCAAAAAGCGTTTTTCTAACATGGATTGGAGCATCCTCACCCCAAAAGGTTGCGCGCATTGGAATGGAAAATCTTTAGTCTTCACTCTCGGCATCGCAAAAAATCCCATCGATAACCCAGACGAACTCGAAACCGCTTGGCTGACCTACTACCGCAGCATTTTCAATCCCGCCCGCCTCAAGGTGAAAGCCATGCAAACCGAAATGCCCAAGCGTTACTGGAAAAGCCTCCCGGAAGCCGAGCTCATCGAAGAACTCATCGAATCTAGCAAACCCCGAGTCGCCCAAATGCTCGCCGAAGAAGAACGCCCCGTGAAACCACGTCCGAAAAATGCTTACTTGGATAAGTTGCAGGAGATGTCGGGGGAGGAAAAAGAGGATTGATTCCGCCGGAGGCCCTAGACTGCTGCAATTATTTGCAGCTCTTTGGGTTGGCTATATTTTATTGAACTTCGGGAAAATACCCTGCAGTCCAGAGCCTGCGGCGCTTTTGCGATGCTTACACCGAAATCATCCGTGCACCTTCCGCGGGACGGGAAGCGAAGATTTCTGGAGCGAAGCCGAAAGTGGCTTCATAGGATTTGACGAGAGCGGCTGCGATGGATTCCGCTTTTGCTGTTTCGCAGAGAGTGACGGTCGAGCCGCCGAAGCCACCGCCGGTCATGCGGGCACCGATGACGCCGCCAGCGGTGCCGATTTCCGAAGCGGTTGCGACGAGGTGATCGAGCTCGGGGCATGAGACTTCGAAATCGTCTCTGAGTGAGTTGTGACTCTCATACATAAGCTGGCCGAGTTCAGGAAATCTGCCTTGTTTCAGAGCATCAACCGCGCCCATCGTCCGCGCAATTTCACCAACCACGTGGCGACTGCGACGGAAGGTGACCTCACTCATCGCGGAAGACGCAGATTCGAGATCTTCTGGTGTGACATCCCGCCAACTCGATTTTCCAATCGCAGCGAGACCGTCTTCGGTGCTTTTCCGGCGAGCAGCGTAGCCGCCATCCGAGAGTTCATGAGAAACTTTGGTGTTGGAAACGAGAATGGTGAGCGAAGGATCGGTGAACGGAACCAGTTCAACCTCTGTCGAGCGACAATCGATCAGCACGAGTTGGCCGTCTTTTCCAAAAGCAGAAGCGAACTGATCCATAATCCCGCAGGGCACGCCGGCGAAATCGTGTTCGGCTTTCTGCGCGAGCAGGGCTTTTTCACGTGTGCTGGTCTGAGCACCGGTGAGACTTTCTAATAAGGTCGCAACCGCGCATTCCAGTGCCGCAGAAGAAGAAAGTCCCGCGCCGCCCGGCAGGCTGGAAACGATGAACGCATCGAAACCCGGGACGTCGATCCCGCGTTTGCTAAAACCCTGCACGACGCCGCGCAGGTAGTTCGACCATTTTGGATCGCCAATTTCCTGATCTACTTTCACAGAAAACGTCGCAGGCTCGGTATCGAATGCGGTGGCGACGCGTGCTTCTGCGGTGCCGTTGGTTGCGGCAGCGATCAGCACGGCACGTTCAATCGCAAACGGGAGCACGAAGCCATCGCAGTAATCGATGTGTTCACCGATCAAGTTCACGCGCCCGGGAGCCGCGGCAACGTGTGTGGCTTCGTTTCCGAAATGCTCACGAAACGTTTCGAGAGCTTGTTGCGCGAGAGACGCGATGGGCGTGTTGGGTGAGAGCATGAAAACGTGATTTCGGGAGATTTAAGCGAAGCCTAGGTAGATGGCGATCACAATGAGGACAGGAATTAGCTTAAATGTGTCCTGCCCGCGGGGTTCGCGTGAAATTCCTGAAATTTCCGGTTTGCAAGCGAGGTTTGCCAGCGTTCAATGCTGGTCTCCCAACGAGCTTATGAGCAAATCCACCTACCGCATCGCCGTCGGCGCCGATCATGGCGCGTTCGAAATGAAAAACGCCATCGTCGCCCATTTGCGTGCGGCCGGCCATGAAGTCGAAGATTTCGGCACAGACTCTAACGAATCGGTGGATTATCCGGATTTTGGAAACGCAGTGGCCCGCAACGTCGCCGACAGCACGTTTGATTTCGGCATCCTTGCTTGCACTTCAGGAGTCGGCATGGCGATCGCTGCCAATCGTTTCCGCCACGTCCGCGCCGCGAATGTCCGCGATGTTGAGGAAACCATCACCACCCGCATGCACAACGATGCGAACGTGCTTTGCCTTTCCGGAAAACACACGGACATCGAAACCGCGAAGCAAATGGCGGATGCCTTTGTCGCAACCGCATTCGAAGGTGGACGCCACGAAGCACGCGTTTGCAAATCCTCCGGCAGCCGCATCGCGGTGACCGATCCAGCACTTTACGAAGCCATCGTCGGTGAGGAGCACCGCCAGCGGAATCACATCGAGCTAATTGCTTCGGAAAACTTTGCCTCGCCCGCCGTGATGGAAGCGCAGGGATCTTTGCTCACCAACAAATATGCAGAGGGATATCCGGGCAAGCGTTGGTATGGTGGCTGCGAATATGTCGACATTGTCGAGACTCTCGCCATCGAACGCGCGAAAGAACTTTTCCAAGCGGATCACGCCAACGTGCAGCCGCACTCCGGTTCACAAGCGAACACTGCCGTCTATTTCTCCGTGCTCAAGCCAGGTGATAAAATTTTCACCATGGATCTCGCGCACGGCGGTCACCTCACTCACGGCCACAAAGCGAATTTCTCGGGTCGCTTCTACGATGTCACGCATTACGGCGTTTCTCCTGACGACGAGCGCATCGATTACGCTGAACTGGAAAAAACCGCGCGTTCGCTCAACCCCGCGCTGATCACCGTTGGCGCATCGGCTTACTCACGCGAAATTGATTTTGAGCGCATGGGGAAACTCGCCCGTGAGATCGGTGCTTACTTGTTTGTCGATATGGCGCACATCGCCGGACTCGTCGCTGCTGGCGTCCATCCTAGCCCCGTCCCACATGCAGATTTCGTTACCTCTACCACGCACAAATCTCTGCGCGGACCTCGCGGTGGTATCATCCTTTGCAAGGAGGAATTCGCGAAAAAAATCGACTCGCAAGTTTTCCCCGGTATCCAAGGCGGACCACTCATGCACGTCATCGCTGCGAAAGCCGCCTGCTTCGGTGAGGCACTCAAGCCGGAGTTCAAAACCTACTCACAACAGGTGGTGAAAAACGCGCAAGCCATCGCCGCGCGTCTCACGCATCACGGTTTCCGCATCTGCTCCGGTGGCACCGACAACCACGTCATGCTAGTCGATCTCCGAAACAAAAACCTCAACGGCACCGACGCCTCACACGCCCTCGACGAAGCCGGCATCACCGTCAACAAAAACGGTATCCCCTTCGACACCGGCAGCCCGATGAAACCATCCGGCATCCGCATCGGGACTCCAGCTGTCACCACTCGTGGGATGATGGAGAAAGATGTCGAGCAAGTCGCAGACTTCATTGCGGAGGCTCTCACGGATCATACGAATATCAAGAAGCTCCATGAGCTGAGGGATAAAGTCTTCGCCTTCAATCGCGCGTTTCCGTTGCCTTATTAAGGCAAATCTACTTCGATCCCAACGGGATCCACTCCCCGAAAGGAACCGCCGCATATGCCAGAGATATTTCGCTCACGAGGTCGCGATTGAAAATCGCGGTTCCTTTGTTTTGGAAAATCCCCATCATTCGTGGCGTATTCCCGTAGATGATTTTCTTCAAACCGCTCTTTCTCGCCCTTACGGCATCGTTATTTCTTACCTGCGTTTCCAGCAGCAAGGAGCCGATCTACGATATTGTCGTCTACGGTGATTCCTCGGGCGCGGCGGTTGCGGCTATTTCCGCGAAGCGTGACGGCCGTTCAGTGATCTGGCTCAACCCAACCTCATTTCCCGGTGGCATGAGCTCAAGCGGCCTCGGCGCGACGGATTTCCTCGGCAGACGCAATACCTTCGGCGGCATCGCTTCGGAATTTTACGACGCCATTGCTGCTGCTTACGGCGAGAAATACGTGCGCAGCTTCGAACCAAAGGTCGGGTTGCAGGTCTTTAAAAAAATGATCGCTGATGCCGGGGTGCAGGTCGTTTACAACGAGCGACTCGACCGCGCCCCAGGAAAAGGTGTGCAGATGAATGGCAAAAAAATCGAGTCCATCACGATGCTTAGTGGAAAAACTTACCACGCCAAAATGTTCATCGACGCGAGTTACGTCGGCGATCTCATGGCCGCAGCAGACGTGAGTTACACCGTCGGGCGCGAGCCGGAAAGCCAATACAAGGAAGACATGGCGGGCGTGCGCCGCGGCGACACTAAGCCACGTCTCCACTACACCCAGCGCGACAAAGATCATTTCACAAAAGAAGTAGATCCCTACATCACTCCCGGCAAACCCGAGAGTGGTTTGCTTCCTAAAATTCATAAACTTGAGAATCTAACAAACGGCCAAGGTGATAAAAAAATCCAAGCTTACAACTATCGCGTCTGCCTAACAAGCGATCCGAAACTGCACATCCCCATCGAAAAACCCGAGGGCTACAACGAGCTCGATCACGAGTTGCTATTGCGGAATTTTGATGCTGGCGACCACAGACTTCCTGCACTCATCGAGCCGCTTTCAGGGACAGGCTCAAAGGTCGATTGGAACAACATGCATGCCGTGGGTTCCGATCTCGCGGGTGGAAACTGGGAGTATCCAGAAGCGAGTTACGAAAAACGGATCGAAATCGAAAAAGCTCATGAAACTTATATCCGTGGTTTCCTTTGGACATTGTCTAAAAACCCACGCGTGCCGGAAGCTATCCGCAAAGAGGCCTCTAAATATGGACTATCCAAAGATGAGTTCACCGACAATGGCGGTTGGCCATGGATGATTTACATTCGCGAAGCACGCCGCATGGTGAGCGATTACGTAATGACCCAAAACGATTGCCAGGGTAAACACAGCGCCCCAGATCCGGTCGGGCTGGGCTCCTTCGGCATGGACTCTCATTGCGTGCAGCATATCGTCACCGAATCCGGCCACGTGCAAAACGAAGGAGTCATCTGGCGCGTGCCGCCTAAACCGTACGGCATTTCATACCGCTCCATCATTCCGAAAAAAGGCGAATGCGAAAACCTGTTCTCGCCCATCTGCTTTTCCGCCTCACACGTCGCCCACGGCTCCATGCGCATGGAACCCGTTTTCATGGCTCTTTCCCAAAGTGCTGCAATCGCTGCTGGTTTGGCGATTGATAAAAACACCAGCGTGCAGGACGTGGATTACGCTTCGCTCGAAAAAGAGCTGTTAGAATCCAAACAAATTCTAAAGCCGTAGATTACCGCGTCACCCCGCGCTGCGAGTTCTCCACAAAATGTATGAGATGCTCGACGTGTGGATTAGATGCAGCGGCGGTGGCTTTCAGCGAGCTGATACCATTTGCGAGGCTGATATCTTTTTTGAGAAACAGGCGTTTGTAAGCGGATTTTAAATCGCGGATATCATCTTCGGAAAATCCACGGCGTTGCAAGCCGACCAAATTCAGGCCGCGGGTGACGGCGGGGTTGCCATCGATGATCATGAAAGGCGGCACGTCCTGCACGATTTTGGAAAGCCCGCCGATGATCGAATGTTTCCCGATCCGGCAAAACTGATGCGCGGCGGCAAGGCCGGAAACGATCGCGTGATCTCCGACCACACAATGCCCCGCGAGGCTGCCGTTGTTAGAAAGAATGATGTGATCGCCGAGCTGGCAGTCGTGCGCGATATGGGAGTAGCAGAGAAACAAATTGTGCGAGCCGATCCGGGTCGGGAGCTCTTGATGCGTGCCGCGATGCACCGTGCAGTTTTCGCGGAAGACGTTATGATTACCCACCTCAAGTGCGGTTGGCTCACCGATGTATTTCAAATCCTGGGTCTTACCGCCGACCATCGCGAAGGGGAAAAACTCGTTATGTTTTCCAAAGGTCGCGGTGCCTTCCAGCACCACATGGCTGTGGAGCACGCATTCATCGCCGAGGGTGACGTTGGCTCCGATGACGCAATACGGGCCGACGCGGACATTTTTTCCAAGCTCGGCTTTAGGTGAAATGATGGCAGTAGGGTGGATCACTTGCGCAGTTTCAAATCAATCAACCGCTCGTGACGAGTCAATTTTGTCACACATTCCGATTCAGGCGCTTATGCAGCCCGACCAAACGAGGTGCTTGTTGGTAAATTCCACCCTGCATAATCGTCCTCGCTTGAGGATATTGCTATTTCCTCGTGGTTCCTGTGTGGGCGTTGATAGGCATTGCTCATCACCATCTTCTGAACCAGTGCCTCATCAATGAAACCTTCCCGGCGTATTTGGGTTTTTTCCGTCTCGAGAAACGAGTTTTGCAAAGAATCAATCGGAGTGACAGCCATGGGATATCAGTTAGAGTTGAGTGACCTTTAATATAAAACCTAAGGTTTCTCAATAATTAATTTTAGTTAACTAAATTTCGCTTCGATTTCGCAGGGTTGCAATCCTCAGATAACTAAGCCAATTTCATGTTCAGATGGAGGAAGTGAAAGAAGACCCAAATAATTTGAACATTCGCTGCCCGAGCTGTCGGCTGCGGTTCTCCGTGGCTCCGGAGCTCATGAATCGAATTGTCGAATGCGGCGGATGCGATTCGCAATTTCGGATTACTGACGAGGTCATCATTCATTCTAAAAAAATTTATCCCGGAGAAAAAAAGGAGCCTGATCTCCATCAATTCCGGCGTATCCCGTCTTCCTCCATTGCCCCACCCGTCGGCATGCAGACCATCAATTATGCGGAGTTCAATCACCCTGAACAACTCGGCCCCTCATCGCCGCTGCGAGTGATTGCTGGCGTGTTCGGAGTTTCCATCATGGTGATTGGCGCTCTGTTGTTACTTATTTCATCCAACCCGAGCTCGCCTATGGGCGGCATGACGTTTGAAAAAAAAATAATCATCGGCGGCTTCACCTCTTTGCTCGGATTTATCTTTTTGGTTTATGCCAATCCAAGAACTAAAATCAAAGCGGGGGTCATTGGTGTAATGCTCGCCGCAGGCATCTTTTCCATCCCTTTTTTCCTCAAAGAAACTCCCTCGGAATTGAACAAAGACCTCGATAAACCGGCGGAAATTACTCCCGTTTCCAACGAGGGACAGGTGGCTGATCCGATCCAAACTTTACGCGAGCGCTTCCTGACTCAGCCGCTGGAATCTGAACAAAAGCGCCTCGCCGCAAGTAACAGCAACAAATCAGCCTACGGTATTTTTCTTACCGATATGCTCGGTCGAAACAAGCTCACAGCGCGCGATTACCTGATCCGTGAAACTAATGCTAGCTTGGCCTCCCATCCATTTCCCCGCAATAACAACAACCACCTGATGGTTCTAACGGAAGTGGAAAAGAGCTTTGATCAAGTCGCAGTCATCGCCGGCAAACTCGGAAATATCACCGAGACTTATCCTGAAATCAACGTCATCGTTGTAAAGGTGGATAACGAACAGTTCATCGCTGGGTCTGCGGAAAAACTGAACGATAAGAATCATCCGTCATTTTACGAACTCAATCGTCTCGAACTACAAAGCATCGACCTCGGCCGAATTCAACAAGCCGTAGAACGCCTAGCCGATTCAGACGCCACACTTTCACGCAGCGATATCACCCAAATCTTGATCTGTCTCCTCGAAAAACCCAATATCGACTTTCATGATTCCATCGCACGTGCTCTTTTGAAATGGGCTGAAGATCCTGGCCCGGCCGCTGAGGTCGGCCTACGCGCCTTAAAATCTTATGTCTCCAAAAAAACTTCTCCTCCCGAGCACTTGGTGCGATTAGTTGCAGATTACAAAAATCCCGAGGCGATCCCAACCATGGTGTCGATTTGGGAGACAAACCCAGTTATATGGGATAACGAACTTGTGAAATTCGGATCACCCATCGAAGCGTTGGTGCTTGAGAAACTCAGCTCCGATAAACCCCCGCTACGCAGGGCGACAATAAAAATGCTTGGCGAAATCGGGACCGCTAAAATCCTTCCTGAACTCCGTAAAATACTCAGTGAAGAAGACCCCGAAGTCCGCTTACTCGCCCAACGCGCGATTCAACAAATCGAACAGCGCTGAACCTGTTCCCTTTCTGGAATAGATCTTCAGAGATTCTCCCTTGCGCCCTCATCCACAAAACGCTTCTTTTCCCGAAGTCGAATTTAACTACTCTCAATATGTCAGAATATGCACGCGGCCTTGAAGGGGTCATCGCCAATGAATCATCGCTCAGTAACGTCATCGGAAATATCGGTGAACTGAGCTATGTCGGTTACCACATCGATGATCTGGTCGAAAATTGCTGTTACGAGGAGATCATTTTCCTGCTGCATCATAACCGCCTGCCCAACCGTGATGAACTCGCCACTTTTTCCGCAAAACTCCGCAACGACCGTGATCTCCCAGCCGCTGTCATCGATTTTTTAAAAACCGCGCCCAAAGACGCGTCGCCCATGGACGTGCTCCGCACCGCAGTTTCCATGCTCGGCCTGTATGACAAACGCGCCACCATCGGCGACCCCAACATGGAGGCCAACGCCGCGATCGCACTCTCACTCTGCGCGAAATCCGCAACCATCGTCGCCGCTTACCATCGCTTCCGCAACGACCTCGAACTCCCAGCCATCCGCACCGATCTCACCGAAGCTCAGCATTTCCTCTACCTCATCAACGGAGAAGTCCCCAGCGACACCGCAGCGCGCATCCTTGATGTCGCCCTCATCCTTCATGCTGATCACGGCATGAACGCCTCCACTTTCTCCGCTCGCGTCACCGTCGCGACGCTTTCCGACATGTATTCCGCGATCACCGCCGCCATCGGAACACTCAAAGGCCCCCTCCACGGCGGCGCCAACGAAGGCGTGATCCACATGCTCCAAGGCATCGGTGACCTCGACAAAGTAGATGCCTTCGTTGAAGGAAAACTGGAGCGTAAGGAAAAAATCATGGGCATCGGTCACCGCGTTTACAAAGTGCTCGATCCACGCGCCCCGCATCTCCGCAAACTCGCGATTCAACTCACCGAAGAACTCGGCGAGCCGAAATGGATCAAGATGTCCGAGCGCATCGCAGAAATCATGCGCGATCGCAAAGGCCTCGAAGCAAACGTCGATTTCTATTCCGCGACGGTTTATTACTCCCTCGGTATACCGACCGATTTGTTCACTCCGATCTTCGCTATCTCTCGCACCTCCGGCTGGACGGCACATGTTCTCGAGCAACTTCGTGACAACCGCCTCTACCGCCCGCTTACGCTATACACCGGACCTAAAACCCTCAGCCCAGTTCCTTCCATGGAATCACGCTAAATTTTTCTTCTCGTGAAAAAAACCGCCACGTTTCTGTTAGCGATTGGGCTCACGTCTTGCGCTACCCCAAAAGCTACGATCGTCGCCGATACTCCTGGAAACGCTGATCCCAAAAAAACCAAGACGACCCAATCCATGGTTGCTGATTTTTCACCGGAAGCAATCAAGCCTACACCGCTTCCAGTCCGCCGCAACGATCTCCGCCTCCCAGACATGTTAGCCCTGCCTCAAGACGAGCAACTACGCTCCGCACCCGACGCCCCAAAAGACGGCAAAGCCACTGTGATTGTTCGGCCGCCTGAGGAGTAACTGAGCAAAAGTCCCTGGGACTCTTAGTAACTTTTGCGAAAGCGCTGGACTCCATCTGCGATTCCGCGAGCTATAGCATCACGGAACCAAGCCGTTTTCATGCGGCTGCGCTCGTTGGAGTTGCTAACAAATCCGCCTTCTACCAGAACAGCTGGCATCGGAGTGTTTCGGATCACATAGTAACGGGCATATTTAACACCGCGATCCACAACTTTCGTCCGGCTCATCACGCCTTTGTGCACGTCCTTGGCGAGTTGGTGACTCGCCTGATTGTGATAAAAGGTTTCGATGCCACTGACCTGCTGCTTCCATGTGTAGTTGTAATGAATGCTGATGAAAATCGCGTTTCGATATTTATTGGCCGCCTGCATCCTGCTGGGCAGGGAGACGAAATAATCGCTGCGGCGAGTTAAGATTGTGTTGTATCCCATTTTTTTCAGGTGGGATTCCAAGCGGATCGATGTGTCCAGCGCGAGGTGCTTTTCGTAAACTTTACCCCATTGACCGCCGCTATCATGACCACCATGTCCCGGATCGATGATGACCGTCCGGAAATTGTAACCACTCGCAACTAGAGAAAAAGCCAGTCCGAGCAGAGCTGTGATGAATGTCTTCTTCATGATGCTGCGCCCAAGATTATTAAGATTTGTTGATTAATTTTCGTGAGGTGTAAAGATTTTTGTAAAATTTTAGCGCAGAAAAACCTGCGCGATCCCACTATTCTGGGCGATCCGAGGCCTTGCGGATTTTGGAGCGTTCTTTTTCAATCGCCTCCACGTCATAGAGAATGCTGTTCATGACCCTGACTGACCCGTCGCCGTAGGTCATCAACACCGGATCTCCTTTGGGAGCCGCTTGATGGATATCTCGTTTGATTAGCTTGCCATCTGAATCGACTTGGCAATGCACCCACATGGCTGGGGTGCTGAGAAACATCACGTGCATGCGCCGCTCGCCATCGAGAGTAACCATGGGTTTACGCAGCATTAGGGCGTCACCCAGCAAAAAGGTCACCATCGGTACGCCCGTGGATCCATCGATAATCTGTGCATAAATCTGGTTTTTCTCCCCGTTGGAGAAGGTCAAAACCTTCATTTCTCGGGTTTGATTGCCTCTTTTATCACTCGATACGCCGACTTTTTGGGCCCAATACGTGCGCCCTGGACTGAGATTGAAAAGAACGCGATTGGTTGATGCTCCGTTAAACCTTTTTTGTGGATCTCTGATCACTGCTGAAACGGCAAAGTTTCCTTGGCTGTTCAAAAGGAAGTAGTCCGCAAGGTTAACTCGCTTCGCTAAGGACTCGCCGGCCTTGATTTTCATCGCCCCAAAATTATTCGTCTGCAAGGTTGTCACGGGATTTCCTTGCATATTTGTCACCACAAAAGTCAGCCACGGCAGCTCGCGGCTTCCCGCAAGTGTAAACTCTTGGCCGGTGTGGTTGGTGACAATCACTTCCGCGATCACCGCTTCTCCTGCAATGTATTCACGCTTGTTTATGCTGATGGAAGTGGCCAACTGCGCATGAGCAAGGACACAAGAAGCGAGCAAGTAAGCTGAAATTTGAAGAAATTTGGAGGGCGGCCTGAACATGAAGTCAGCAACATAGCGTTCCAGACCCTGTCGTCAATCTAACGAACTGAGTAGAAACGTCATTTCCCCGGATTTTTCTACTATTTGTCGCGTTCGCCGAGCGGGCGGACCCACATGTTGCGGTATTCGATGGGGTCGCCATGAAACTGAAGCCGGATCGGGCCTTTTTCAGGATGGGTGGCATCGGGATACACGGGAAGTTTGCGGTAGGTGGACTGGCCAAGAAAAGCTTCGCCATTCTGCACCACCACGCCGTTGTGGATGACGGTGACCTTGGCTGGGGTCTGGAGTTTTCCATCGGCGTAACCCGGCGGCACGAAGGTAATGTCATAGCTATTCCACTCGCCCTGCGGAGAGGTGGCGTTCACGAGCGGTGGCACTTGACCATAAAGCGAGGCCGCTTGGCCGTCTGGATAGGTTTTGTTGTTGTGGCTCTGGAGGACTTGCACCTCGTAAAGGCCCATGATGAAAACGCCACTGTTACCACCGCCTTGGCCGTTCACCTTGCGATCTGCTGGAAGACGCCATTCAAAATGCAGTTGGATTGCGCCGAATTCTTCTTTGGTAGAAATATCTTTGCCTTTCGCCACCATCACGCCATCGCGCACTTCCCATGGTGCTGGTCCATCTTTGATCTTCCATGCATCAAGGTTTGTCCCATCGAACAGGACGAACGCATCCGACGGTGGTTTCACGATCACGGCTCCACCAGCTTCAACCACTCGCGGCTGCGGGCGATCGCCATCATGCACATGAAAGGTTGTGCCTGGAATGATGGGAGTGTCTTTAAAACCGACCGGCTTTTCCTCTGCTAGCGCTGTCCCGTAAGCCAACAAGCATCCACCGAATAATGACCATTTGTTCAATTTCATATGCCACTAAACCGCCATCCGACTTGAAAACTTTCAAGATTCTTTTTCACCTCATGCACGAAAGCGGGTTGCCCCACACCCATAACCATGGCTACCTTGCAGCACGCCATGGCCACCTTCACTGCCACTTCGCCTAACAACGATCAGTTTCCCTTCGAATTGGTTCGTCCCGACTTGGAAAAAGTCGAGATCGCAATCCGTGCCCAAGTTCGGGATTTCGACTCCGCGGTCGAGCCCTACATCACTTACATTTGCAACACCGCAGGAAAACGGATTCGTCCGGCCCTTGCAATTCTGGTCGGCGGTGCCAATGGCGAAGTGACCGAAAACCACCGTAAAATCGGCGTAATCCTTGAACTCATCCACATGGCGACCCTCGTGCATGACGACATCATCGATGGCGCCACAGCGCGTCGCTCCATGCCGACCGCGAATGCAAAATGGGGCAACGCCCTTGCGGTGTTACTCGGCGATGCGTTGTTTTCTCATGCCCTGACATTGGCGACGGATTTCAACTCGATCGAGATTTGCAAAAAAGTCGGCCAAGCCGCGCGCGAAGTTTGTCAGGGAGAAATCATCCAAACCCAGCGGCGCTTTGATCTGACCTTGTCGAAGAAAGATTATTTCCAAGTCATCGAAATGAAAACCGGCGCGTTGTTCGCCGCCGCCACCGGTCTCGCCGCCGCCGTTTCCGGATTGAGCGCGGAACAAGAAGCCTCGCTGGCTTCTTACGGAATGAAACTCGGCACCGCGTATCAAATTTATGACGACTGCTTGGATTTGGTCGGCTCCGAGGAAATCGTTGGTAAAACCCTGCGCACCGATCTGGAGAAAGGGAAACTCACCTTGCCGATTTTAAACCTGCTCGAAGCATCATCGGAAGAACAACGCGAGGAAATCAACCGCCGCATTCTAGCCGAAGAAGAATTCGATCTCCCGACTCTAACAGGCTTCGCCGAATACGACGATGCACTGGCAAGCGCAGTGAATACTGCTTTGGAACTGTTAGAAGGCTGCCGTAAAGACATCGCTTTCTTGGCAGATTCCGATTACAAAAGCGCCCTACTCCAGATCACGCATTTCTTGGAATCACTCCTGAAGAATTGCCGGAATTGAGCAAGTCCGGTTGCCACAAGATTTGAACCACGAATGACTCGAATTACCCGAATTTTTTAGTTCATGAAAAGCCGCTACGGCTTCCTATGAACCGATTCATTTCTCTTATTCGTGCCATTCGCGAAATTCGTGGTTAAATTTCTTATCTAACGATCAAGCCGACTTGAGATCCTTATTCTCAAAATGCAGAAAATGATCCCAGCTTTCATCGCCCAAGCCATTTTCCTGCAATCCATACAGCGGACGCCAACGTGGGGCGAACGGCTTACCTGCGGGATGCATTCCGGCTTCGTGGGGAAGTTTGTTAGCTTTGCGGGTGTTGCACTTCACGCATGAAGCAACGATGTTGTCCCAAGTCGTTTTTCCTCCTTTGTCGCGAGGAATCACGTGATCTAGGTTCAACTTATTCTCAGGCAAAACTTTCTCGCAATACTGACAAGTAAACTTGTCCCGCAGGAAAACATTGCGGCGCGTGAACTTCACCTCCAAGCGCGGCAAGCGATCATAAATCCCCAGCACAATAATTTTCGGAACACGCAGCGCGACTTTCACACTGTGAATCATTTCCTCACAAACTCTCTGCTGCGAGTAGCCGATCCATGAAATCAAATCGTGGGTCGTAAATTTTTCATCGCCCTCCACTTGCACGACATGCGCATGTCCCAAGCAGAGCAAATGGACGGCACGTCGCGCCGAGCAAGTATGAACCGGCTGCCAATAGCGGTTCAGCACAAGCACAGGTAGTTCAAGAGGCTCGCTCATATCCTTTCCCAGCAAAACGCTGACAAGCTAACAAACCTTTACCTTCGGGCAATCGAAAAGATGCCGGAAAGCTCCGAAACTTCGGCAAATCCCCACCATCTCATCGCCATAATATCACTTGGCGGAAGTTTCAGGCATCATTAGGGTTAGCTCAGCCATTTCCACCCTTGTCTCCAAAACCATATGAGCCTCCAACTAATCATCCCCGCATTCGCCACTTTTTTACTTGCTGCTTGCGCAACTGGCACCGGCTCTGCCATCCCAGAAAACAAAGCTGAAAGACAAATGCTCGGCCTCATGGAAAAATTTGACCGCTGGGATTATAATGGCAATGGCTTGCTCAGCTCTAAGGAAATTCATGACGGAATCACCAGCCTCAAAGGCACGAACCGGACCGTCACATATACCGCTGCGGAAGTCGTGGAATTTTATGATCGGAATGGTGATAAATCCGTATCTCTCCGCGAAGCGCAGGCAGGATATCGCAACACGACTCAGAAGAGTGCCGATTCACTCTAGACATTCTCTCGCCTTCACGACCAGCCACGCGTCTTGCATTTCATCAAGCGTGGCTTGCTCCAAACTCTTTGCTTGGCTTTTCAGCTCCTGCTCCATCGCGCCGAAACGGTTTTCAAATTTCTTATTCGCCGCAGCCATCAACACCTCGGGATCGATATTTCGGTAGCGCGCTAAATTCACCACGGAGAAAAGCAAATCGCCGAGTTCTTCTTCGACCTCTGGCATATTTTGGCCATCGATCGCCGCTTCCAGTTCACCCAGTTCCTCGCGGATTTTTGAAATCACGCCTGTTTCCTCTGGCCAATCGAAACCGACTTTTGATGCTTTCTTCAGCAGCTTGTTGGCGCGAATCAAAGCCGGTAAACCTTTGCCCGTGCCGTGAAGATAGAGCACTTCTTTCTCACCCTTTTCCGTGCGCTTGATCGCGTCCCATTGCTTTAACACCTGATCGGAATCTTCCGCAGACGTCTCACCGAAAACATGTGGATGGCGCCGCACCAATTTTTCGGAAATTTCCGCCGCCACTTGATAGAGATCGAAGCGCCCCTGCTCTTCCGCGATCTCGCTGTGAAACACGACTTGCAGCAACAAATCGCCGAGCTCCTCACGCATGTGCGCGTCGTCTCCGGAGCGGATCGCATCGACGCATTCGTAGGCTTCTTCGATCAGATTCGAAATGATCGATTCGTGCGTCTGTTCCGCATCCCACGGACAACCGCCCGGCGCGCGCAAGCGATGCATGATCGCGCGCAACCTCTCTATTTGGTCACCCGGCTCATCGCAATGAATCATCTCGTCATCTGTCATGGCTCAATCTTGTTGGTTCTTCGATACACGGTGAAGCAATTCCCGTTCTTCATCCGTCAAACTCTGAAATCCCTCACGAGAAATTTTATCCAAAATCACATCCACCTCGGATTGCGCCTGTAAATCTACGATGGTGCGTGGTCGGATTTTTGGCTCGAAATGTTTTTTGGAGCGTCTCGGTGTTCTCTTCATCTCGACTCCAAACACCGGCGCCATTCGTATCAACATGTACCCGACAATAGCTCCCCCGAGATGCCCGGCCTCGCCGCCTTCGTTATCCCCTATCCCAAATAAAATCACGCCCACGGCAATCGCGATCACCGCCAGCGCCAGTTTCCTCATCGTCAAAGTGATAGGCGGAAAAAGCAGCGATACTTGTAAATTGGGTGCGATAAACGCCACCGCGATGATGATCCCATAAATCCCCGCCGAGGCTCCGACCAAAGACGCGCCAAAGTCCATCTCGGGAAGAATTCCTAAATATGCCAGCAACACAAAAAACGCCGCGCCGCCGACCCCGCAAGTGAGATAGAAAATAAGAAACCGCATCGAGCCCAACCAACGCTCCACAAACGGCCCGAAGAAAAACAAGCCCATCGAATTCGCCAACACATGTCCCACACTGGCGTGCATGAATTGAAATGTGACGAACTCCCAAATCTGCATTTGGTAGATCGCTCTGGAAATCGTGAATCTCCCAAACTCCACGATCGCGCTCTCAAAAAACAACAAATCCGCGAAATAGATCCCGATGTTTAAAATCAGCAACACTTTCACCACCGGCGTCAGCTGATCCAGCATACCGCCACCATGGGCTACCCTGCGTTGCTCGCTCGACATGCCGAAAACTACCTACCCATCATGACTTTGGGCAAGCGCTAGTCTTCCGGAGGGATTTCACATCTCCATCCCATGGGGTTGACCCCGCGCCTGCGGGTTGCTAGCTTCCGCGCCCCGCTATGAGCACTGCCCCAAATTACAAAGACACGCTGACCCTGCCGCAGACGAGTTTCCCGATGCGTGGAGACTTAGTCGAAAACGAGCCGAAGCGTTTAGAGATTTGGGAGAAAACCGGGCTGTACCATAAAATCACCGCCGCTAGCAAAGCCGCTGGCGCACCGGATTTCATCCTTCACGACGGCCCACCTTTCGCCAACGGCGATGTCCACATGGGCACCGCGCTCAACAAGCTACTCAAAGACATGGTGGTGAAATCCAAAACCATGGCCGGCTTCCACGCGCCGTTCGTGCCGGGTTGGGACTGCCACGGTTTGCCGATCGAATTCAAAGTCGTCAAACAAGCCGCCGGTCTTGAACCCGCAGAAATCCGCCGACGCTGCTCCGAATTTGCATCCGGCTTCATCGATATCCAACGCGCATCCTTCAAACGTCTCGGCGTTTTCGCGGATTGGCAAAATCCTTACCTCACGATGGATCCTTCCTACGAAGCGAGCATCCTGCGGGTGTTTGCGAAGCTGGTGGAAAATGGCTCGATCTATCAATCCAAGAAGCCCGTGCAATGGTCCTACGGCGCGCAAACCGCGCTCGCCGAAGCAGAAGTCGAATACGCCGATAAAGTCTCGCCTTCAATTTTTGTGAAATTCCCTCTCGCCACCGGCGCGCACGCTGGCAAAGCAAACATGGTGATCTGGACCACCACTCCGTGGACGCTTCCCGCCAACCTCGGCATCGCGGTGCATCCGGAATTCACATACGTGGTCGGCAAGTTTTTCAACGGAGAAACCGAACAAACCTTCATCATCGTCCGCGAGTTGTTAGAAGCGTTCGCGGAAAAAACCGGATACGCGCTGAAAGAAACGCTTTCCGAAATCAAAGGCCGCGAGCTCGAAGGTGCGGAAGCGCAACATCCGTTTCTCGATCGCACTTCGAAAGTCATCCTCGCCAATTTCGTCACCACAGAAACCGGAACCGGCGCAGTTCACATCGCTCCCGGCCACGGCGCGGATGACTATGTCGCTGGCCAACAGAACGGACTCGGCGTGCTTTCACCCGTCGATGACGAAGGACATTTCACCGAAGAAGTCGGCCTTGCGGAACTCGTTGGCAAACACGTTTTCCAATCAAACAAACGCATCATCGAAATCCTCGCGGAAAGCGGTCACCTGCTCGGCGAGGAAGCTTACAAACATTCCTACCCGCATTGCTGGCGCTCGAAAACGCCGATCATTTTCCGCGCGGTCGAGCAATTCTTCATCTCACTCGACACCCTGCGCGGCCAAGCGCTTGAAGAAATCGACAAAGTGAAATGGATGCCCACATGGGGTCGCAACCGGATCTACGGAACCGTCGAAGCACGTCCCGATTGGTGCATCTCTCGTCAACGCACCTGGGGCGTTCCGCTGCCGGTGTTCTTCGATGAAAACAACAAAGCCATCCTTTCCGCGGAACTCGCAAACAAGGTTGCGGATCTCGTCGAAAAAGAAGGCACGAATGTTTGGTTCGAAACTTCCGATGACGAACTCGCCGCCAAGCTCGGCCTTCCGGCAGGTTTGAAAAAAGGCAGAGACACGCTAGATGTCTGGATCGATTCTGGCTGCTCCCACGCAGCGGTGTTAAACACGCATCCCGAACTGCATTGCCCTGCCGATCTTTATCTCGAAGCCACCGACCAACATCGCGGTTGGTTCCAAAGCTCGCTCATGCTTTCCACCGCTTATCGTGGTCACGCTCCTTACAAAGCCGTGATGACTCACGGCTTTGTGGTCGATAAGGACAAAAAGAAACTCTCGAAATCCGAAGCAGAAAAAGCCGGCAAACCCATCGATGCCGCGCATTTCTACAATCAATACGGCGCTGATATCGTCCGCCTTTGGGCTTCCAGCGTCGATTGGCAAAACGAAGTTCCCTTCGGTGAAGACCTCTTCAAACAAGTCGCCGAGCCATATCGCCGTCTCCGCAATACCCTTCGCATCCTGTTAGGAAACCTCGATGGCTTCACGCCGTCGGCGGGCACAACTTATGACTACACGTTGTTAGACAAATGGATCTTAGAAAGACTCCACGTCGTCGTTAAAGAATGCCTCACTGCCTACGAGTCTTTTGAATTCCGCAAAGTCTTCAACTCGATCAACCAGTTCTGCACCACGGATCTTTCCGCCATCTACATCGATGCCCTGAAAGACCGCATGTATTGCGATGCGCCGGATTCTCCACGCCGACTCGCCTCGCAAGCGGCGATGTACGAGATCTTTAGTAGCATCACTCGCCTGCTCGCGCCCATCCTTGCCTACACCGCCGATGAGGCCTGGGAACACGCCGCATTTACGAATGACAGTGTGCACGAACATGATTTTCCCATCGCGAATCCCGCTTTCGCCCCATGCCAAGTCAGCAAGGATGTGGATCGTCTTTTCCAAATCAAGGCCGTCATCCAAACCGCGATCGAAGCGAAAATCCAAGCCAAAGAATTCACCCGCAACAACGAAGCCGCGATCTCTCTCACGCTTCCCGCAAGCGATGAAAATTTGTTAGAAAAACTCAACGACCGCGACTTCGCGACCGAGTTCTTCATCATCGCCGAGCTAACCGTAACCCAAGGCCCCGAACTCACCGCCACCGCCGCCAAAACCGAACTTCTCCTCTGCCCCCGCTGCCGCAAACACGAGCCCCTCGTCGAATCCGGCCTGTGTGGTCGATGCGAAGCCGTGGTCGCTTAGTTCTCCTTTGGAGTTTAAAATTTAACGTTTCAATTTTGTGACCCTACCTCGCCTACTCCTCTTTCTCACCCTTCCGCTTTACATCCTCGATCAAGCCACGAAGGCGTGGACGGTGGCGAATTTTTCCGAGCCGCTTCCTGGTGGATTCAGTTCGCACGACTTGCCGTGGATGATCATTCCGGATTGGTTTCATTGGATTCGCGTCCACAACCAAGGCGTCGCGTTCGGACTGGGCAACGGGACTGCATGGGCACCGTTTGTGTTTCTTTTTGTCCCCATTATCGCGCTTTTCATCATTCGCTACTTTTGGAAAAAGGGCGCGTTCGAGCACATTCTGTCAAAACTCGCGATCGCGTTATTGCTGTGCGGGATTTTTGGAAATCTAACTGACCGATTGGTGCAAGGTTTCCTTCTGGAACATGCCAAAGACGGCAGTTTCTGGGGACGCCTGTCGCAAGGCTACGTGGTCGATTTCATTTCGGTAAGACTGCCCTTCTACGATAAAATCGTCCCCGCAAGCCATGGCTGGTGGCCAACTTTCAATGTCGCCGATTCCTGCATCTGCATCGCCGCGGTGTTGCTCTTCATCGGCGGATTGAAGGAAGAGCAGGCGAAAAAGAAAGTTTCTGGTTCTTAATTCCTAGTTCTTGGTTGGGCTGCCGCGCTTTCCGCTGGCCCCGAAATGCTTGAGGGATAAGATTTTCAGCGACAAATCGACCTTTGCTGGGTTTAGTAGGCTCAGATTAACGGTGAACGAATGACTGAGCTTCTACTTGAACCTGCCCGGAGATCGGGATGTGACGATTTACCAGCCGTTAGCGAGCTGCTCAAAGCGTCTGCACAACGTCAGCGATCACCCATTGATGATTTGCTAGATGCCGCTATCGTGGATGAGGAAGGTTACCTCCGCGAACTGGCTCAAGAGCTGGATATTCCATGGTTAGCGAGCATTTCCAACGAGGAAAATACTCTGCCGCTGCGTGAAGCTTGCGGACCTCGTGTGGCTTTGAAACATCGTTTGCTACCCGTCGCCATCGAGGGTGAGGGCGATGAGAAAAAGCTCATTCTCGCGACGTTCGATCCCTTCAATCTCGTCGCGCACCAGGCTGCCGCGCAGGAGTTATCCATGCCTTTCGAGTGGCGGATGGCCTCGCGGAAACGGATTCACGAGGCTTTGCGCCGACTTTACGGGGTTGGTGCAGATACGTTTGAGCAGATTTTGGATGGTCGGGATTTGGATTACGATCAGCTTTCCGATTCCGAGGACGAAGCAAACGTGATCGACGCCGACGAAGACGAAGAGGCCAGCGTGGTGAAATTCGTAAACCAGATCATTCGCGAGGCGCTCGACCAGCGTGCGACAGATATTCACGTCGAGCCGCTCGCCAACAACCTCCGCATCCGTTACCGGATCGATGGCAGGCTGCTGGAAATTGCGGTGCCGGAAAACATCAAAGCCCTGCAAAGCTCGGTGATCGCGCGTTTGAAAATCATGGCGCGTCTCGACATCGCCGAACGCCGTGTCCCGCAGGACGGTCGTATCAACCTTCAGTTTGAAGGCGCGACCATCGACGTCCGGGTCGCCACCGTGCCAACCGTGGAAGGTGAAAGCGTTTCTCTCCGCCTACTCAACCAAGAAAAATTCAATCT
>JANMGO010000075.1:0-15202 GCA_031374665.1 Akkermansiaceae bacterium
CCGAATGGATGAAAGAAGCCCTCGCCGCATCCCCCGGCAAAGAGAAGGAAATCATTAGTAATACGATTCGTTATTCATTCTACAACAGCTCGGAAGCCATACCTTTCTTTGCCAAACTTCTCCCTGAAGGCGAAGGCTTCACCGCTGCGGATCTAGAGAGTAACGCCATAAATTCACTCTATAGCGGCACCGATGGCCTAACCGCTTTCGCAAACGCTATTAGGGATCCTCACGAAAAAGCCCTCCTCATCGCCAACACTTTGAAGAAATCTGGAGAATCTTCCAATTATCACCTTGACAGACTCAACGCCAACGACCTCGAAATTCTCTCCCACAAAGTTGCCAACATGGGCTTCACCGGCGATAACGCCGAACTCGTCAACGCTGCCCTCAAAGCCGCAAAAAATCCAGCTCCAGCAACTAACAAATAATCATTGCGCCAACTCTTCCCTCTTCCTTGAATTTTGAAACTTTATGCTCCTCATCCTCGATAACTACGACTCCTTCACCTACAACCTCGTCCAATACTTCGGTGAGCTTGGCGTGGAGATGAAAATTTTCCGTAACGACGCACTCACGGTGGATGCGGTAAAAAAACTCGCTCCCGAAAAAATCTGCATCTCACCGGGTCCGTGCACCCCGAACGAGGCAGGTATTTCTCTTGAACTCATCCGCGAGCTCGGCCCTACCACTCCCATCCTCGGTGTCTGCCTCGGCCACCAATCCATCGGCCAAGTTTTCGGCGGCGATGTCGTCCGCGCAGATCGTTTGATGCATGGAAAAACCTCACCCATCCATCACAACAGCAGCAGTGTGTTCGCCGGACTCCCCAGCCCATTCGAAGCCACCCGCTACCACTCCCTCATCGTCAAACGCGAAACCCTACCCGATTGCCTAGAAATCACCGCATGGACCGAGGAAAACGAAATCATGGGCCTGCGCCACAAAGAACATCCCGTCCACGGTGTCCAGTTCCACCCCGAATCCATCCTCACAGAACATGGCAAAAAAATGTTAGAAACGTTTTTGAAACTGTAATTTTCCAACTCTTCCACTGATCACTGATAACTCGGCACTTTCCACTTTTTCATGCCCCGCTCCTACCTCCCACCCAACGCCTGGACCGAAACCCCTTTCCTAGAAGGCGACGAGGCCAAACACCTCGCTCAAGTGCTCCGCATCGGAGCTGGCGATACGATCACGGTCTTCGATGGACTCGGAAATTTCGCCGAGGCCCGGGTGCTCGCCGTTTCCAAACAACGCATCGATCTGATGCTCGAGCTCTCCGAATCCAAACCCACTCCACTCCCCGAAATCACTCTCGCCCAAGCGATCCCGAAAGGAAAAAATATGGATTGGATCGTTCAAAAAGCCGTCGAGCTTGGCGTCTCAAAAATTCAACCTCTCGTCACTCGCAACACCATCGTCTCGCCTGGCGATGAGAAAGCCGAGAAATGGCGCCGCACCTCCCTCGAGGCCTGCAAACAATGTGCCCAATTTACCATCCCAGTCATCGCCGATCCCATGAGCTTCGACTCATGGATCAAATCACCTGACCCATCGGAACTCAACCTCATCGCCTCGCTCGCCGAGAACCCACAAAATTTCCGTGAAACCCTAGCCGCGCATCCCGAGATCGAATCCGTAACGATCTTAGTTGGTCCCGAAGGCGATTTCACCCCTCAAGAAACCGAAGCCGCCCTAGCCGCCGGCTTCATCCCCGTGACCCTTGGCGGTCTTGTTCTCCGAGTCGAAACCGCGACCCTTTTCTGCCTCTCCGCCGTCCGGTTTCATTATATCTAAACTTGACCATACACCTTCCAAGGTGTTCGTTCCCCACACAAATGTTCCGCAAGGTAGAATCAAAACCCTGGGTCCGCGAGGTCCTGAAATCCAAGCTACACCGCGCCCACATCACCGAGGCCGATGTGGAGTATGAAGGCAGTATTGAAATCCCTCGCGACCTCATGGACGCCGCCGATCTCTGGCCAGGCGAAAAAGTCCTCGTTGCCTCCATCACCACCGGCGCCCGCCTCGAAACCTACGTTCTCGAAGGACCTCCCGGAACCGGAAAAATCCTCATCAACGGCGGCGCCGCCCACCTCATCAAAAAAGGCGAACGCGTCGCCATCATGGCGTTCGGCTACACCGACACCCCCATCAAGCCCAAGAACCTCCTCATGGGAGATAATAACGAGATCTTGCGAGATCGTTAAGATCTCTATCAAAAAAGGTAGGGTCGAGCGGCCTCGCTCGACCGTGATTCCGATAAGGTGTTGTTAAAAGAAGGTCACGCGACTGATAGATGAATCGAGCGTTGAGATTTTTGATTTGGGTCGACTCAGCGAGGCGACCCTACCCCAAACAAATTTCGCATCTAACGGACATCGAAGCGATGGAGAAGCTAGCACGCGTACAATTCACCTAAACACTACTGAACCGCAGGTTGAGTCTTTTTGAAGTTTGCTTCAGCTGTTTCAGACTTAGACTTTGCCCAGTCGTTATAATCAGCCTCAGGAATGACTTCTAAAGCTCCAGCCATGTTCGCATGGCCTTCACCGCAGAGCTGAGCGCAGACGACGGAAGTTTCCATGAGTTTCACAGGAGTGAACCACATGGGAATTTCCTTACCAGGAATCGCATCCTGTTGAATCCTCATAGGCACGATTGCGTAGTTATGAATCACGTCTTTCGTACCGACGTTAAGCACAGCAGGACGATTTACTGGAAGCTTGAGCGTAGTATCCGTGAAATCATCGTGAGCATTCGGATCGCTATAATCGATACCAAGAGAATTACTTTCACTGATCAAATCTGGATCAGTGCGACCGTATTTCCCATCGAGGCCAGGGTAATGATAAGTCCAACCAAATTGCCAGCCCACCACGCGAACCCGGATTGGGTTCATGTCTTTGACTCTATCCCATTCATCCACGCGGTTTGCCCAAAGAGGAAAGGCAAAGCCGAGCAAAAGAACAGCTTCGATAATAATGACCGCTACTTCCATGTGACTGGAGATATGGCTCTGCACGCCAGCATAGGAGGCTTTTGGATTACGTTTGTGCCAAAATTTAAAAAGGCAAACAAAGAAGAAGACGGTCCAACCGACGAATAAGGCGATCATGAACCAGTGGACAACGTCCAGCAAGTGATCGACTTGGTCGCCGTGAGCGGAATAATTTTCTTGAAGGCCAATGAATTCGGATGGGCTCATGATAGATGAAAAATGGGATAGATGAGGTTAGAAATTTTCAGATTACTCGTGCACGTAGTCGTCTTGAAGTTCGGGATCGAGGTTCTTGCCGTCGCGGATGATCATGCGAATCAAGTAGAAACCTACGCCACCGAGAACGGAGAGAATCACCACCAAGAGTGCGAAGATGGAGTAACCAGCAGCATCTCCACCACCTTCGATCATCGATACGCGGCAAGAGGAACAGGCAAGATTTAAAAGGTTCATGAAAAGTTCAGAGGTTGAGTTTCACAGCTTTGCGGTAGAAATAAAATCCGTACAGAGGCATCAAAAGAATTCCGACAATACCCGTGTAACCGAGAACAGTCGCAAGAGTCGAAGGCTCCGGCGCGAGCATAAAAGCCCACAGGATCAGAAACGCGCAGAGCAGCGTGCAGACCGTGATGAAGACTATATGGAAACCGCGTAGAGACATGGAAAATTAAAGGTAAAAGAATTTGTCAAAAATCGGGCTGTATTTGGCGAGAAACAATATCGCAAACATCGACGCGCAAAGCAAAAGTGCACCGATAAAAATCCAGTAAATGGCTTTTTTCTCGTGATTCAAGTGCATGAAAATGAGACCCACCAAAGTGGCTTTGGTGGTGGCAATGATAAGACCCAGAATGGCATCCCATTTATCAAATCCATGCTCACCAATATCCAAGGCTTCAACTGTAGCAACCATCACGGTCACAACCGTGCCGATAAGCAGCGCACCGAAAACAAGTAAGTAGGTCTTCTTGGACTTCTGAATTTCTTCAACTGAATTGGCCATGTCTAAAATCGTGTTTGTAGTGAATGTTGTTAAGTTCGTAAAAATGACGGATTACATCAAATAAAGGATAGGGAAAACGAAGATCCAGACAAGGTCGACAAAGTGCCAGAAGAGGCCGCCGACTTCGACGCGGTTACAGAGCCATTCTGGATTTTCTTCATACATTCTGCGTCCGAAGAACAAGTAGTAAGCGAGCACGATCGCACCGCCGACCACGTGTAGACCGTGAAGTCCCGTGATGGTGAAATAGATCGCATAATAAGTGTTCCATGCTGGAGCAAACTTGGAGGCGAAACCGATTTCTTCGCGGGGAATGGAGAGATGTGGAAAGGTTATATCACCACGAGCGTGATAGTTCGGCCCCATGAATTCCTCTTTGAGCTTATCCGTTCCAGAAAGTTCGATCTTATGGGTTTCTTCGGCATATTTCGCAAATTCCTTCCAGCCGATGCGATACAACTCTTTATGTGTCGGTTCGCGATTCGGTTTACCCTTTTCATCGAGACCGTAATCGTCGATCAGGCGCGTTCTGAGTTGAGCGATCTTTTCCTCATGCCAAGCCCATGCATCGCGGACAAAAGGATCGTTCTTGATCAACCATGAGTTCGCGATCGCGACTTCTGGTTTTATGCCCTTTTTCTCGGCCTTCATGACCAAGTATTGGAAATCGATCGCATCCATGTGGTGAAAATCCATGGGGCTTGCGAGAAGTTTACCATTGATCACTGTGTCATCGCGAAGCTTGGATTGCTCAGGACCTTCTTTGACATCGCGTGGTTTGAAGGAAATCTCAAAAGGCTTATCGACTACGAAGGTCGCACCTTGGATGTCACTGAGCAATTTTGGTTTGATAGCTTTTTCGTCAATACTGATGGTATCGGAATACTCCCAATCTGACTTACCTGGGTTATTCTTCTTACCAATCACCCATGCGTCGCTAAGTGCCTCTGACCGAAGCTCTTGGTTATGATTGCGAGCGCGGATTTGTGCTTTCTTAATTTTTTCAAGAAGCTGGACTGTGAGCGGGGTATCCTTTTCAAAGTAAGTTATTGTTGCATCGGAAAAACCTTCTCCGCCTTTTATGTCGGCAGCAAGTTTGACGGTCGCTCCGGCGGCTTTGGCTTCTGCTAGAATTTCTTCCACCCATTTCGCATGAAAACGAAGATTGTTATAACCGATGGTGGAGCCTTGTTCGAGTTGGATGTTGATGCGGTTTTTCTCGATGTGTGTACCATCATAATAAGCGAGATGCCCCTCGACTACGGAGTAATCATCTAAACGAACTGCTTGGTGATGGAACTTCACGTTGTATTCCACTCCTTTGAGCACCATGAACAGCAAGGCACAAAGGATAGTGATCCACATGTAGATTTGGAACTGTCTCCAGTTACCGAGTTTCAGAGCCGCCCATGCGAACACGACGGTCACGGATGAGCCGATGAGGACGAAGGTGTTGATCAAACCTGGAAGCACGGGAAGCGTCCGTTCTGGCCATGGATAATCCGCGCCGAGGCGCAAAAATACGTAAGCCGAGAAGAAGCCACCGAACAGCATGACCTCGGAGGCGAGGAACAGCCAGATGGCGATCTTGGCGTTAAACAGGCCCGTGTCTTTGCGGGCGTTGACGATGTATGGGATTTCCATTTCTTGAAGTTAGCTAGAGTTCAGTTTTCAGGAAGACTGAAGGTTAGTGAGTTTCTTTATCGTTAGATTGCTCCGCTGATTTTTTAGGTGCCTGCCATTGTGGATAGAAATCCTTATCGCAGTCCGGACGGGAATATTCGTAAGGTCCGCGATAGACGGCGACGTCGAAAGTGAAGTTACCATGACCCGGAGGTGTTGGAGTTGCCCACTCAAGTGTGGTCGCATCCCATGGGTTATCGTTTTCAACTTTGCGTCCCATTTTCCATGAGAACAGCACGTTGAGGATGAAAGGAATCTGAGCAATCGCCAATGCCCATGCGCCCCATGACATGACAACATTAAGATCGATATACTCGCGCACGGTGTTACCAAAAACGTTAGTGCTATCGACGGCTTTGGCGAGGTAAGCATCGCCACCGTTATACCAACGGCGATGGAAGCCAGCCATTCCCTGCACTAGCATTGGGAAGAACAGCAAGTTCATGCAGATCAAACTTGGCCAGAAATGGAAGTGATTCAGAATCCGGCTCGTGTAGCGACCGGTGATCTTTGGATACCAATGATGAACGCCGGCGAAGAGACCGAAGAGAATACCCGGAGCCACGACGTAATGGAAGTGACCGATGACGTAGTAGGTATCGTGGAGGTGACTTCCGACCAAGTTGAAAGCCAGTGGCAAACCTGTTAGGCCACCGATACCGAACATTGGGATAAACGCGCAGGCCCAGATCATGGGCGGCGTGAAACGGATCGATCCGCCCCACAGTGAAATTAGCAGCGCCGTGATGATGACCACGGATGGGATGGAAATCAGCACCGTAGTTGTCTGGAAGAAAGTGGAAACCGCAGCGCCCATTCCGGTCATATACATGTGGTGAGCCCACACGATGAAGGAGAGGAAACCGAGGATCAGCACGGAGTAAACCATGGACTTGTATCCCCATAGCGGCTTGCGGGTGTTGACGGGAATGATTTCCGCGACGCAAGCGATGGCAGGCAACAGAAGCACGTAAACTTCTGGGTGACCAAGGAACCAGAAAAGGTGTTGGAAAAGCAGTGGCGAACCACCACCGGAGAGATCCGCTAGACCTTCGCTCTTCGTGAACAATCCGGTTGGCATAAAGAAGGATGAGTGCGCAACGCGATCCATCAACTGCATGATACCGGCCGCTTCAAGTGGAGGGAAAGCGAGGAGCAGAAGGAAACCTGTGACGAGCATCGCCCAGACGAAGAAAGGCATACGCATCCATGTCATGCCGCGACCGCGTAAGTTGATGATGGTGGTAATGAAGTTGACCGCGCCTAGTAGCGATGAGGTGATCAAAAGAACCAGACCAATCAGCCATTGGGTTTGTCCAGCCAACCATTGGTTGACGATTTGTCCATCGGCAAAACCTGCGAGCGGCGAGTAGTTCGTCCAACCGGATTTCGCAGCGCCAGATTCCATAAAGAACGAAGCGCACATGAGAAGACCACCAGCGAGATAGATCCAGTAGCTCATCATATTGAGCTTAGGGAACGCCATATCGACTGCCCCAATCTGAAGAGGCGTGACGTAGTTACCAAAGGCACCGAAGCCAAGCGGCACAATTCCAAGGAAGACCATGATTGTTCCGTGCATCGCACCGAACATATTGTAAGTTTCACCGGTGACTTTGCCGTCTACTAACCAGCGTGCTTTCCAGTTGTCGGTAAACAACCAGCCCATCCAATCTGGAAGCGGCTGATGCGGATAAGCGATGCTCCAACGCATCACCATCATTAAATAGAATCCGAACGCAAGGAACAGCAAAGCAGTGATGCCATACTGAAGACCGATGGTTTTGTGATCCGTTGAGAAAAAGTATTTTTTCCAAAAACCTGGATCATGGTGATGGTCGCCATGATCATGAGAATGATCGTGACTGTTAGAAGATGCAGCGTGGGCGCTCATAAGTTGGTTCAGGCGTGTGGGTAAGAGTTAGAGAGTCGGAATCGGTTTTAGCCGAGTTTTGAAAATCATGGAACTGGTGTGAGTTTTGAAGGATCGACCTTTGTTTTCGGATCGAGTGGTGCACCAGGGAGCATTAGATTGTGTTTTGCAGTGAGTTCATCAGCGTCAACGGCAGTGCCGTGTTTCTCACGGGCAGCAGAGGCAGCGATTGCGGCTTGTGCCATTTCAATCGTAACGATGTCACCGGTTGAGTTACCAAAGCCGTTGCGCACGAATGTCATGAGCGCGGCGAGTTCTTCTGCTTTGAGGCCAGCACCAATAGCTGCCATCACACCGTAATCTTTTCCGCTACTGGTCGGGCCTTTTAGACCATTGAGAACCACCATGGAGAATTTCTGAGTATTGCCAGTGACCCAAGCAGAGCCGGCAAGAGATGGAAATGTAGCACTACCACGTCCATCAGGACCGTGACAACCGATACAACCCGCAGAATTATAAACTTTCTGGCCTTTTGAAACGTAAGCGGCGAGTGCTTCTTTCGCAACTGGACCAGAGGCAGCTGCACCGTCAGGCACACCACGCACGTAATTGGGTTTCACGAGAGCTTGGTAATCAAACCAAGAACCTGCATTTCCGAGCACTCCACCTGCGATGAGTAAGACCAAGCCACATCCGACAATCACCCAAAGAGAGATTGGCTCATGACCGTTATCGGCGATCCGATGTTCACGTGCGGTTGCGGCAGACTCCGAAGCGACACGACCGTGGGCTTGGGTGACGTTGATCGTTTCGTCGAGGTCAGGTTTCTGATTCGATTGCGGACTGTTCGATGACATGGTTGAAAGGTTCTGTGGGATCAAAAATGATGCGATCGCATTATGGAGCCGGAGTTGCGGCTGCAGGCTTGGCGGAAGACTCGGTGGCTGGTTTGAAATCAAAAACTGGTGGCACAGGATTATCTTTTTTCAAGGACAAGAGATAAGAAACGAGTGCACGGGCATCTGGATTCGGGACAATTTCTTCACCGTTTTCACCTTGGAAAGGAAGCGCTTCGTCAGAGATATTTCCGGTGATTTTTTTCTCATCGAAAAGGAAACGGAACGACGGGCAGGTTGAGTGACTGCGAGCAGGATCGTAACGTGGGTTGTATAGGTAACGATAAAGCCATTGTTCAGGAGAAATATCTTTGGCGTAGCTTTTCTCGACGCGGACCGCGAGGTTGGAGAGATCCGGACCCATGCGGTTGACGCCGATGTGGGCGAACTTTTCAAATGGGTAATCGAAGGCATTGGTTTCACGGCGACTATCGGTGCCTTCTTCTTTATCGACGAAGCCAGCGAAGTCCGCGCGGAAAACATCATTACCCGCGTAGTCAGGACGGATCAACTGAGTGTGGCAGAGGTAGCAGCCATTTGCTGCATACACTTGTGAGCCGTCCGCAATCCTGCCGGCACGTTTTGGGATATAGACAGCATTGGTTCCTGTCGCGTCCTCACCCATCGAGACAGGTTCCAGAGAACGCATCTTGAAGTAAGGAACGATGACAATTGCCAACCATGCAACTCCGAAACTGGCGGAGAGGCTGAGGAAGAAAGTGCGGAAGCTCATGTGAGGATAATTTGAGGAATGAAAATTTAGTGTGCGGAAACGGAGCCGGCGTTATCAATGTCGCCTTCTTCTCCGTGCGGGCTGTGTCCGTGGGCGGAAACCAACAAGGTTGGGTGATTGCTGCGACGACCCAGTCCCAGCCACATAAAGGTCAAGTGAAGGAAGAAGAACAGATTGGAAAACAGGATAAAACACCATGAGATCGTCGTTGCCCATACATAGGGAGTCGCTCTCATAGCAGCGGATTCCCATGGTTGGTCGAAATTCTCTTGGCCAAGGCCCTGCATCCATCCACCGAAGATCGCGACGATGGCGACAGTGATGATACCATAGATCGACAAGAAGAAATGCATTTTGATTAAACGGCGTGAAATCCACTCGCGACGTGTGATACGAGGCACGATAAAATAGATCGCACCGAACATGACAAAGCTGAAGAACGCGTAGATCGCGAGAATTTCAAAGCCGTAACCCGAGAGCGAGAACTGCGTGAGTTGAAGAGTAGAGCCAGGAAGATTGAGGAAAACAGCCGCGACTGCCATCACGATCAAACCAAACACACCCGCCATTGTGAAACGCAGAGATGGGCTGTTGTTAACGATCTCCATATCAGCCGAGGCAGTGCGGAGAATGTTGAATGCGGCGGTGAACGCAGGAACGAAGAACAAGATCGTGGCTGCTGCACCGATGTAAGGCATGAAAAACGGAATCGGCGCACCAGCGAGTTTTTGCATCCCTGCCCATGGCATGATGATGGCGAGCGACCAGAAACCTAGGCGAGCAAGTGAGTAGCTGTAAATCGGGCGACCTGTCACTTTCGGAGTGAGATAGAACGCAGCGGATAGAGCGACCGGCGTGAAGAACAAGAAGATCAGGCTGGATTTATACCAAGCGTTGATACCGTTCGCCATCACAGGATGACCTGGGAAAACATGCAGCAGAAGATTCGCGGTGAGGTAAATCCATGGGAACCAAATCATCGCGGCTAACAGATACCATTGCGAGATGTAGACGTGTCCTTCTGGGCGGACTTTGAACTGCACTAGCGACCATGTCAGGATGGCGAAGTAGCTAAGAAGCAGCACAGGCCAAGCGAAGGATGGAAATTCCATCCATGGCATACCGGTTCCGTAACCTAAAATGATGCCCACAACTCCGGCCATCACGCCGAGGTTCCAGACATGACCTGCTGTTAGAATGATTCCGGCAGCTTTGCACTCTTGGCGAGAAAGCCGAGACATGATCCAGATGATCACGCCGAAGGCGGCTTGAAATCCCCAGCCATAAATCAAAGCATTGATGTGTGCCGCTTGTGTGCGCCCGTAAGTGAACCATGAGCAGCCATCAATGAAGCCAGGAGCATGCATTTTCGCAGAGGAAATGATTCCGAGGATCATGGAAACGGCGAGCCATGCTGCACCACTTACGAGGAAAAACATCACAGGATGACGCAGCGAGCGGTCGATACCGGCTCTCAACTGAGCATCTTGTAGGTTGGTGTTTGCTGTTTCTGTAGACATCTGGACTGGTTAAATCGTTTAGCGAGAAGCTTAGGGTTTGATGAGATCTTGGACGGTGGCTTGTGGTTTCCCAACTTCCCCACGCAGCGCTTTCACCTCTTCAGGTTTCACCGCGGAGGCTTTGTTTCCAAAACTATTACGCACGTAGGTCAAGGCCCCGGCGATTTGCTCATCGGTTTGATAGGCCATGGGTTGCATTCCAGCTACGAATTTATCGTAGACGACACCCTTGACTTCGATCGGACCTGCTAGACCCCGAAGTTGGATCAAAATTAAATTTGAGACCGGACCCTTCACCCACTCAGAACCTGCAAGCGGCGGACCTGCTCCTTCGACACCCTCACCGTTCTGACCATGGCACGCGCCACAAACCAAAAACTGAGCTTTCCCGATTTCCATCTGCGCAGGATCGATAGGCACATCTTCCGCGAGTTTCTTCTCAGTCGCAGATCCTGGAATCACTTGTGCTGGAACTTCGACAGCGATGGGATTGGAGCTAGCTAACAGTTTCGCAACGTTCGGAGTCACGGAGTCGACAGCATCTTTCGAGAGAAACTTCGCTTGTTCAGCAATGACCTCAGCTTTAGTCACTTCACGGATTTTCGCCGCAGTATCTTCAGGCTCCTCGCCTTTTTTCAACCAGCCGAAGGCAGCTGCTGCGCCAAGAATGACGAGTAGCAAAACGGCAAAGAGCGTGAAAATTCCGAGGCCATCGATGAAGGCTTTGAATCGGATCATTAAGTTATCGCGAGTGGGGTCCATGCGGTTGGGTAAAAAAATCAGTTAGAAAGGTTGGCGGATTCGAGGATGCGTGGGTCGCGGTTCGGGTAGAGCGAATGTTGACCGAGGGCACGAAGGAGAACGAAAAGGAAGGCAGCACCGATGGTGACGAACGCGAAGATATCGCCCCAGAAAGCACCGGGTATGGAAGTGGTGATATCACCGAAGACCTCGGGTTTAATTTTTCCGAGAGACACACCGCGTTCTGGGATGGTGATGAGATAATGATCGAGCGCGTGCATGCAGAGTGTGTAAACCGCGACGATAGAAAGGTATTTTGGATTCTTTTTCAGCCATGCTTGAAGCAACACGATAAAAGGAACGATGAAGTGGAAAACCACGAGGCAGATCATGCCGATGTTCCAGTTACCCGTGTTACGGATCAGGAAGTAAGAAGTTTCTTCGGTGATGTTGGCATACCAGATGAGGAAGTATTGAGAGAACGTGATGTATGCCCAGAAGGTGGTGAAGGCGAACATGAGTTTACCCATGATGTGGAAATGCTCAGGTCAGGTGACATGTTTGAGATGACCTTTGCTAATCAGCCAGGTGCAGATGAGAACAATCACAGCCATCGAATTGAGGGCGGTGCCAGCGAAGAGATACACACCCCACATGGTGGAGAACCATTTGTAATCCTGACCCATGAGAAAATCGAAACCGGTGAAGGTGATCGTCAGCGCAAAAATGATCAGAGTGTAAGTTGAGTGATAACGTGCACGGAACAAACGCTGAACGCCTGGCTTAGGATCGGTGTCTTGGCTGGTGGAAAGTTTGCGAAGGAACCAGATCACAAGTGAAAGGCCGATGCCGTAGAAAGCGAAACGTCCAAACCAAAACGGGATGTTCATGAACCACTGCTTGTTGTAAAGCAGGTGATCGGCGTGGTGGAGATGCTCTTTGACCGTCTGTCCATCAGGAGTGGCACGATGAATGTTCATCCACTCGAAGAGGTATTGATTCACCTGTGGGAAAAGCAACGGAATGCCGAAGAGGAAAATCCATGGAAAAGTGGATCCAAGGTTTTCAAAGGTTCGGCGAACAGAAGTCCCCCACCCTGAGTTAGAAACGTTGTGGAGAAGCGTCCAGAAAACGCCACCGATGGAAAGTGTTAGGAAAAAGTAATAAGCAAACACCCACGAGTAGGCATAGGTTCCTTGAAACCACTGACCAAATACACCGAACAGCCCGAGCAGGCTCACGATAGTACCGACTGCGGCAACGATGAGTGAAATGGTTTTGATCGTGGAGACCTTCGATTTATCGAGGTGGTCGCCGTGGATGGCTATGTCTGAGGATGTGACGTGGTGGGACATCGGGAAAATTATTTGGCTGCGGTTGCTGCTTCTTTAGCGGCTTGAAGAGTGCGGACGTAGGAAATGATTGCCCAGCGATCGCGGACAGGAATGTTTGCTTTGTATCCACCCATCATGCCTTTGCCGTTGGAAATGACTTCAAAGATACGACCATCGGGATATGCTGCAGTTTTGAAACGATCTTCATGGAGGTTGGCGATGCCTGGAACGCCGTAACGCGAAGTGATGCCGAGGCCGTTGCCGGTTTCACCATGGCAAGCCGAGCAATAGATCGCAAAACGCTCTTTGCCGCGTTTGATGAGTTCGGCTGCGTTTTCTTGATTCTCGAGTCCAAGTTCATCAGGCATTCCGGTGCCGAAGTAATCGCCGACGTGACCCGTGTAATAGTAACCTGTTTGACCGCCGAATTCGTATTCAGGAATTCCGCCGATCTCTTTGCTGCCGGTTTCGTTGAAACCTAATGGCTGAGTTCCAGTGACAGGCTGACGCGCGCCTTGGCGATCCGCGAAGAACCCGCTCGGCGATTGCGCTTTGAGTTTATCCTGATTGTCCATGTCATTGAAAATCTGGATAGGTGGCTTGGAGAAATGCTGACCACGGAAGCCCAGCATCCCGACAACGAGAACTGCGATAATGGCGTATGCTAAGAAAAAGTAGCGCATGGCTGATGAGTGAGTGTGCGGGTAAAAAGGTTAGTCTTGTTCTTCTTCGACGAGTTCGATGCTTTCGCCGCCGATATCTGCGAGTAGTTCGCGGGTGCCTTGTGGGCTGAATTTTTCGTCACGTGCTTCGATGGCGATGAAGAAACCGTCATCGGTCGCGCGGTGAAATTGTTTACTGGCAAACAAAGGATGGTTGAGGCGCGGCAACTGCATCAGGCCGAGCAAACCGAATAGCACGGTGAAACCTGAAAACAAGATGGTGAGCTCAAACATCACGGGGAAGAACGCCGGGATGGTGAAGATGTTAGTTGGCTTTGCTTGAACCACCGTTGGGTAGAGCACTACTTGTGTGTAGTAAGCGAGAGTGAAGGCCGTAGCCGTTCCGGTCATGCCGCCGAAGAAGACGAACCATGGAAGGATGGAACGTTTCAAGCCCATCGCTGCGTCGAGACCGTGGACAGGGTACGGGGTGTAGCAATCCCATTTGCGGAAGCCCGCATCGCGGACTTTTTCCGCAGCCTTGTAGAGCGCCGAGGCGCTTTTGAACTCGGCGAGGTAGCCATAAACTCGTTTTCGGGTAGTGCTCACGTTGTAGAAATTAGAGATTTGAAGTTTGAAAATTGGAAATTATTTACCTGTTAGCTCGTGCTGGTAGGCCGCGATTTCAACGGTGCCGGCATCTGGATGGGATTCGTTATCCTCAAAGTGTGGATCGCTCTCAAGCTTCGCCCATTTGACCTCGGCGATGTTGATGCATGGCAGGAAGCGCAGGAACAATAGGAACAAGGTCAGGAACAAACCAATGGTTCCAACGAAGGTCATCATTTCGACTCCGCTCGGGCTGTAGGTTTTCCAATCACCCGGCAACCACATCCTTGCGAGCGTGGTGACGATGATGACGAAGCGCTCGAACCACATGCCGACGTTGACGCACATCGCCACGATCATCACGACCCAGAGATTTTCGCGCATCGATTTAAACCAGAAGATCTGTGGGGAAAGCACGTTGCACGACATCATCGCGGCGTATGCCCACCAATAAGGACCGGCGATACGGAATTTGAAGGCATCCATTTCGTAGATCGCACCGGAGTAGAATGCGACGAAGAGCTCCATCAAGTAGGCGTATCCCACAATCGTGCCAGTGAGCAGGATGATTTTCGCCATGTTGTCGATGTGCTTCATGGTGATCATATCCTGCAAGCCGTAGATGAAACGGGCGGGAATCATGATCGTAAGCACCATTGCGAAACCACCAAAGATGGCACCAGCAACGAAGTAAGGAGGGAAAATCGTGGTGTGCCAGCCGGGAACCACGGAGGTCGCGAAGTCGAACGAAACAACTGAGTGAACCGAAAGCACGAGCGGAGTAGAAAGCGCTGCGAGGAGAAGGTAAGCCATTTCGTAGTGGCTCCACTGACGGTTACCACCTCTCCAGCCGAGAGCGAAAATTCCGTAGAGGATTTTGCGAATACCGGGTTTGCAACGGTCACGAATCGTCGCGAGGTCAGGCACCATGCCGAGATACCAGAAGATCAGAGAGATCGTGAAATAAGTCGAAACCGCGAACACGTCCCAGAGCAGAGGCGATTTGAAGTTTTGCCAGATCTCGTTGGCGTTAGGGATGGGTGCGAGGAACCATGCGAACCAAACACGACCCACGTGGAAGGCCGGGAAAATACCGGCGCAAATCACCGCGAAAATCGTCATCGCTTCCGCCGCGCGGTTG
>JANMGO010000095.1:0-37277 GCA_031374665.1 Akkermansiaceae bacterium
CTGGCGCGAATCGCACGATTCAGGCAGACGATGGCACCGCGATCGTGGATGGCAAAATATCCGGCGTCATCAGCGGATTAGGATTCGGCATCATCAAGACTGGAGTGGGCACGTTGGCACTCACTGGCGCAAACACCTACACTGGGACGACCTTCGTCAATGAAGGCACACTGACCCTCAGCAGCGGGAATATTGATGCTTCGTCTGGCATCGTGATCCAAGGCGGTACGCTGAACACCACAAGCACCAGCACAGGCACCAACCCCTTCGGGACAAAGAGTATCGATTTCAAACACGGCACCCTGTCGCTCGCACCTGCTAGCGCAGGCGCCTATGCCTTCACCGGCGTGAATGCAGTCGCAGGCAGCACGCTGACCTACAGCGGCGGAACGACGATCAGCCTGACGCGCAACGGCATCAACACGCTCTCCTACACCATTGGCAACGCCGGAGCCACCGCCAACTCCGTTCTCGTTCGCGGCGGCTATGGCACGATGGTCATCGCACCCACGGCGCTGGCAAACTTGGGCGGCTCGGCCGCAGGTTCCGAAAACTTCATCATCACCAATCAGACGACCGCATCTAACAAGAATGGCGCGTCAAGCGCCGCGGGCATTTTCGACGCCTCGGTAGTCGGGATGGTATCAAACGTCGGCAGTTTCCTTTCCTACGGCACGGGTGTCGGAGGATTGTCCGCTGGGTTTGCACAGGCTTCTTACACAACAAGGGGGACCGGAGGAGTTACCCTCGCGGCGAATGAAATTTCGGATGTCACAGCCACAATCTCCATCGCTACCGGCAGCAACCCCTACGCCCTGCGCGTGGGAGGCTTCACCCTGACCAACAGCGGCACCACCACCATCAACGGCGGCGCGGCATCAGCCACCAACAGTGGTATTGGCGGCGTGATTCTTAATTCTACGAACACCTCATCCATCATCACCGGCGGCACGCTGAACTTCGGTTCCTCGGAAGGCGCGATCTTCACCGCTAGCAGCGGCGCGGGCATCAGCACCATATCCAGTAAAATTTCCGGCAGCGCCGGCATCACCAAGTTCGGGCCCGGCACCTTGGTGCTCAATAATGCAACCAATGATTTCACCGGAGGCATCAGAATCAACCGTGGCACCCTGCAGGTCTCGGCGGACAGCCACCTTGGCAATGGCAGCAACGGCGTCACCTTCAACGGCACCGGCACGCTCAGCGGAGGGGTGACTTACGGTGCTGGGCGCACCTTCACCATCAACGACGGAGCGCTCGCCACCATCACGGGCACGGTCACCATCCAAGGATCACTCACAGGCACGGGAACCCTCATCCACAACGATAACGGTATTCTCACCTTATCGAACACCAACAATACCTTCACCGGCGGGATCACTCTCGGCAGCAACGGCAGCATCCAAGCCACCAGCCTAAGCGACGCTTCCGGTTCGGGTGCCATCAAACTGGGCGGCAGTGGGCTCAATTCGGCTGGCGTTTTCAATTGGATCGGCAGCAGCGGCGCGACGAAAATCTTCACCAACCGCGTGTTTACGCTCTCTGGCACGACCAATGATGGCGTGATCAATGCCAACGGCACATCCGCAGTCGATAATCTTGTCATCAACTCCAACCTGAACGTCACCGGCGTAGGCAATAAGGCGCTGAAGCTCGGTGGCAATAATATAGGCAACAATACCTTTGCTGGTAATATTGCCGATGGTCCGGGTTCTGTCATCAGCGTCACCAAAGATGGTAACGGCACCTGGAGTCTTTCCGGCACAAACACCTACACCGGCAAAACCACTCTAACATTAGGCACCCTGTCTGTAGGCGCTACCGCAAACCTGGGGGCCACTTCGTCCAGTTTCGTCTTCGATGGCGGCACCCTCCGCATCACCGGCAACACTTTTGCAAACATGAACGACCGCACCGTGACTTTCAATCGCGGCAAGACGGTCACTCTGGACATCGTGGAGAAGGCGCACACATTCACCTTGGGTCAGAACTTGATTCAAAGTAGCGGTGGCCTTATCAAGAACGGCTTGGGCACTGTTGTTCTTGCCGGCAACAACACCTACACGGGAAGCACCACCCTGAACGCAGGCACGCTCAAGCTGAATTACTCGACCAACAACACGTCAAAACTGGCCGACACGATCGGCGCTCTGAATCTCAACGGCGGCACGCTAGAACTCATTGGCGGCAGTCACATCGAAGCGGTGGCAAGCACCACCCTCAACACCGGCGGCACCTTCATCACACGGTCAAGCGGCACCTCCACTCTCTCCATGGGGGCCATCACCTTCAGTGGCGGAGCGATCGACTTCGCTGCAAACAGTATCGCCACCACATCCTCAGCGAACGTCAACGGCATCCTCAATCTGCGCGCCACAGTGGGAGGAGCAAACTTTGCGATGAAGTCCGGTTCGAATATCGTTGCTTATGATTATGTTGCCAATGGCATTACTGATTACCTAGGTGATACGGCAATGGCAGCAAATACCCACTACTCTGTGGTAGAAAACGGTGGTTATGACGAGCTATATCAAACCACAGGAGGGACCAGCAACACCCTAAAAATCGCCAACCTATTCGAAGGATGGTTAGATGTCAGAGATAACACGCTCACTTTGGGGGCCATCCTCTTTGCCGGAAGTGCTGACTATGAATTCATCACCTCAGGCGCGGGCAAGGTCAACACCTCCATCCTGCATAACTACGGCACGGGCGGCGCTGTGCTCAAGATGGGCGCACTCGGCGGCGCCCTGACCCAGTTCGGCACAGGCACGACCGTTCTTACTTCCACTGCACAACACGCAGCCGGAGTCACGGTGAACGGCGGCACCCTGAAGTTCAGCAACAATGATCAGATCGGCATCGTCGCATCGGGCGCAGGCATCAGCCTCAACAACGGCACCCTGGCGGCCATCGAAACCGCAGCCCTCAATAATGCGGGCGCAAACCACCGCAACATCACCCTCGGCGCCGGCGGTGGTACCCTGGCCGCAGCCAACGCCAAGACCCTCACCGTCTCCGGCGTGATTTCAGGCGCGCTCAATGCACTCACCGTTGGCAACTCGGGCAATACCGGCACAGTCACCCTGTCCGGCGCCAACACCTATACCGGCGGCACTACACTTGATTTCGGGACATTAAGATTGGCGAATACAGCGGCATTGGGAACAGTAGGCAGCGCTCTTGTCCTCAACGGAGGAACGCTCGATCTGCAAACGGATACTTCAGTCAATGCCTACAACGTCACGGTAGGTGGCAATAGCACGATTGAATCCGATCGTGCCACACTTGGTGATGGGATCGTCAATACATTTGGCACACTCAGCATGGGTGCCTATACATTGACGATATCAGAGGCTCTTGACCTCAACGTTAATAACAATACGGCCTATGGCATCACGTTTGGCGCCACCACTCTCACAGGGAATGCGACCTTCAACGTGGCCAATAATGGGACCGGAATCGGCACTCTCACCCTCGGAAACATCGGCCAAAACTTAGCAGGCCGCACTCTCACCAAAACAGGCGCGGGCACTTTGGCCCTCTCCGGCGCAAACACCTACACCGGCAGAACATCGGTCAATGCCGGCACGCTGAATCTCAGCTTTGGCACGGTCACCTCGAACATCATCTCAGCGTCCTCAGCCCTAACCTTGGGCGGCGGCACCCTGCAGCTTTCCGGCGCGCCCGTTAGCACCCAGACTGTCAACGGACTCACAACGACCGCCAACACTGGTAGTCGAATTCTTTTGGCTGCTGACAAAACCCTGACTCTCGGCGCATTGACCGCCGCCGGAACCAATTCAGGCCTGAATTTCAACACCGCAGCGGGTGGCAACGCTGGTTCTACCGTCGGCACTTCCATCATCACTTTGACGGGGGGAACCCTGCTGGACAGTTGGACGGTCACCGATTCCACCGGCTTTGGACTGGCGGCACGGAATGGATCCAATCAGATCATCCGCGATACCTTAACAGCCCTGCTCCCTGCCACTGGCGCAACTTCCGCTACGGATTACCGGATCGATAACAACGGCGGCGGCGCTGCAGCGGCCGGCAGTTCCACGCTCACCGTGACTGCGGATCAAGGAGCTTCCAGCATCACAGTGGACACCACCGCAGGCAGTGGCGTGCTCAGCCTCAACTCCGGTGTCCAGTTAAGCAATAACACCTGGAACTTCGGCAATGCCTCTGGGACCAATACCTATCAGATCACTGGCAGTGCTGGCGCCGCAGGTCTTCAGTCAGTCCTCTCCGGAAACGCGATCACCTTCAACAACTACAACGCGGGCACGGTCACTTTGACCTCACCCATCCTGGCCTTCGGCACCAATGCTCTGATTTTCAACGGCACCGGCACCACGGTTCTCGACGGCCTCAACACCTACACCGGCGCGACCACCATCAGCGGCGGCACCTTGCAAATCAGCGCCAACGGCAGGTTGAACGGAGGCACCTACACCGGGGCTGTCGCCATCGGTGGAGGATCGATCTTCCGCTTCAGCGGTAGCAGCAACCAAACGCTCTCCGGAGCCATCACCGGGGCTGGTGGCATCACCAAGGACACCAATCTCAGCGACCTGACTCTGAGCAACGCCGGCAACACCTACAACGGCACTACCACCGTGAGTGCAGGCCGGATTCTGGCCACTGCGGCGACTCACCTCTCCAGCGGAGCCACCAGAATCGCGCAATCCGGCACAGGACAGGTTTATTTGAACGGAGCGGCGACGTTCACCAATCTTTTCGATATCAGCGGCACCGGCTATACAGAGTCCGGCGACAGTCAAAACAACATTAGCGGTGCCATCCGCTTGGATGGCGCTTCCAATCTGTCCAACATCATCACGCTCTCGAGCAATTCTCGGATCGGCAAGCTCGGCAACACGACCAGCACGATCAGCGGCCAGATCACCGGAAGTTACGGTATCGACTTCTACGGTTTCCAAAGCGCCAACAATCACAAGCCGACGTTCGTGCTTTCCAACACGAACAACAATTACACTGGCAACACGACGATCTACAACAGCAACTCCAACACCACGAATCTGACTGGCGTTTCAACGACCTTGAAGCTCGGTGCCTCCAACGTGATTCCCGACGGTGCAAACGCTGGCAACGTCGTCTTCGCCATCAATGGCACCAACGACAACGCCACCGTCATCTTCGACCTCAATGGTTTCAGTGACACCATCAACGGCCTGATCGTCAACGCCGGCACCTTTGCGACCCGAATCACCAATAGTGTCTCCGGCAGCTCGGTTCTCACGATAGGAGCTAACAACACCAGCAGCTCGTTTGGAGGAACCATCACAAACAGCACGGGAACCTTAGCCATCACGAAGATTGGCAGCGGCACCCTCACTCTCACCGGCACCAATAGTTACACCGCCGGCACGACCCTGAACAACGGCACAATCTCCTTTCTTAGTGGTGCGCTTGGCTCCGCAGGCGGCATCACCTTCACGGGCAACAGCACCATCCAATGGGGCGCTGGCAACACCGAGGATCTCTCGACCCGCATCTTGATGTCCGACAACGTGACCTCCACGTTCGATACCGGAGACAACAATGTTTCCTTCGGCTTCGCGATCGGCTCCGGGTCCTCGGGCGCCCTCACCAAAATCGGCAACGGCGCCCTCACCCTCGTCGGCACCAACACCTACTCCGGCGCGACTACCATCAATGCTGGCACCTTGGTCGTTCAATCCCTCGCCTTTGGTGGCGGGGCTGGCAATACCGGCCGAGGGAATCTCGTTCTGGGTGGTGGCACGCTTCGTTACACAGGTTCTACCGATACCACCGATCTCAATTTTACATTAACGACGGACACCACGAGTTCTCTTTACATCACTTCAAACAACTTGACCATTTCCAGTGCAATCGCGGCTACAAATGGCTCCCTCACAAAAACCGGACTCGGGACGTTAACGCTTACGGGGGGGAACCTTTACACGGGCATGACAGCAGTGAATGCCGGAACGCTCAACCTGGGTGGAGTTAACGGATCGCTCGCTTCAACCATCTTGACCCTCGGTGGCGGGGCATTCAATTACACCCGCGGTAGCATGACTCAGAGCTTCACTACCACCAATATCAATGCTGGAAGAGCATCTGCCATTTCGGTGGTTTCCGGAAGCATCCTCAATCTGGGCCAAGTCGTGCGTGGTGCAGCAGGCTCGTTCGATTTTAATACCGCTGGCTTAGGGACAACGGCTGCCCTAGCTACGAGTAACACCAATGGCATCATGGCAGGCCTCACGTTTGGCGACACCTGGGCGGTCGCCAACGGCGCGGGTGTCGCCATCAGCGGCTTGGGCACTTACACACTGAGCAGCGTGGCAGGAAACACGGCTGGGAACTATAACAACAACAATATCGATGTGAACAGCAGCCAAGCCCCCGCGGCTGCCATCACTGCTAACAGCCTGCGCTTCAGCACGGCTACGGCCAACACATTGACCTTAACAGACGTCACCAATACGATCGCATCGGGTATTCTGGTTGGGTCTGGAGTTGGCAACAATCTCTCTACAATCACCGGTGGTTCACTTAGAAGTTCAAACAACGGTAATTTAGCGATCATTCAGAATAACACCGCAAACGGGCTCACGATCGGTTCAATCATCGTCAACCAAGGCACCTCCTCACTGACCAAATCGGGCGCGGGTCTCCTGACGCTTACTGCAGGCAACACCTACAGTGGTGGAACCAACGTCAATGCGGGGACTCTTACGATGAGCGGTGGAAATAGCACCAGCGGCACCTTGACCGTCGGCAGCGCAGGAAACACGGCTGTTACAAATCTCTCTGCTGGAACTTATACATTCGGCGCGGCATCCCAAATATACGTGGGCAATGGCGGCACCGGAACCGTCAATCAGTCTGGAGCCACGGTCACTCTTACAACGGGTGCTGACGAACTGCTCATCGGCCATGGCATCGGCGGCACAGGCACTTACAACCTTAGTGCCGGCTCGATCACCCACACAGGCGCTGCCACAACCACACGTGGGGTGATGATCGGTGCAAACGAAGAATCAACGGGAACATTCAACCTTAGCGGAACAGGTGTGCTGGATCTAGCCACCAATCAAGCCGCACTGATGGTCGGACGTTCTGACTTTTCATTGATTGGGGCTTCTTCTGCCACCTACAGACAAACCGGCGGCACGGCGACAGTTCAAACCTTGACGATTGGTGGTAACTCTAGTGCTGGCTCTCTTTCCGTGACCTCAAACTTTATTGTCACTGCAGGCACTTTCAACGCATCCGACTTCACTCACCTTGCGGGTGGTGCCAATAACATCGTAACGATGACGATCGGCGGAGCAGCGGTCGTAACCTTGCCCAACTTGCCAACGTTGCGCGGTAGTGGTGCAACAGCGACGCTCCACTTCGACGGCGGCACCTTGAGGAACTCCGCCACCGGCACCTTCATCACGGGCCTTACCAATGCCTTCATCCAGGACGGCGGTGCCCAGTTCGACACGACTCTCAACAGCGCCACGATATCCCAGAACCTGCTGACTCATGACTCATCTTTCGGTGGCGGTCTAACCAAGATCGGTATTAACGCTCTTACCCTCACTGGTGCCAACACCTACACCGGCGGCACCACTCTGAATCAAGGCACGCTCACCATCGGCACCGGCGGCACGCTGGGTGCCAGCACTGGCTCGCTCTCGGTGAACAATAGCAACAGCACGGGTGCGGGCACTAGCGCAGTCCTCAACCTTGCCACTGCGGTGGATACCACGGTAGGCAGCCTCAGCGGAGCGATCGCCACGCCCACCAGCGGCACCAACACCGCCACCATCAATAATGGAGGCTCAGGTCGGAACTTCACGGTCAACCAAACCACCGCCGCTACTTACGCGGGGGTGATTGCCGGAGCCGGTAATTTCACTCTAGGTAGTTTGAGCACCAACACCCTGACTCTCAATGCAGCCAACACCTACACCGGCACAACCACCATCAGCGCAGGCGTGCTGCAAATCGGTAATGGAGGCACCGCCGGTTCACTGTCCACTTCAGGCACCATTGTCAACAACGGCACACTGGCCTTCAATCAGACCGACACCGTCACCCAGGGCGTCGACTTCTCCACCGCCGCTATTACCGGCACCGGTGGGCTGACCCAGGCGGGAAGCGGCACCCTCATTCTCAATGCAGCCAACACCTACACCGGCACAACGACCGTCACGAGCGGTTCGTTAGTGATCAATGGCGCGGTAGCCAGCACTTCGGTGGTAGTGGACGGTTCCCTCAGTGGCAGCGGCACGATGGCGAATGCGACCATCAGCGGCTCCGGCTCGGTCAATCCCGGCACCGGCAGCAGCCCGGGCATTCTCACCGGATTAGCCACCAATCCGACAGGCGGCCTGGATTACAATTTCGAGTTCACAGTCTCCAATACCCTGCCAACATGGAATAACCCGACAGCCAGCCAAAATGATGTGCTGCGTCTAACCGATTTGCTCAATCCCATCACTGTCCCGATGACCAGCGCGAATCTGGTCTCACTCTACCTCAATGTGGAATCGATCGCGTCAGGTAATATTTTCACGGGAGGCTTTTACACGGATAAGACCGCATCTTTCTTGGCCGCTATCGCCGGCGCGAATTTCCAATACTACATTGCGAACGCCAGCGGTGCCGTGAACTACAATGGGGTCCTATACGATCTATATAGCGGTCCATTGGGCTTCAAGTTGAGCACAGTGCAACAGACGGCGGATTTCGGATCCGGCAACGTCAGTGGCTACACCACCCAGTTCACCGCGGGCAATGCTGCCTACCTGCTGTGGTCAGGCGTAAGTGGTGGCCTATTCAACGATGATGACAATGCTGACGGCATCGCCAACGGCCTTGCATGGTTGTTAGGTGCTAACAATCCAAATGTAGACGCCAGAGGCTTACTCCCTCTTGTAAGTCAGACCGCTGGTGATCTAACACTAGTCTTTAACGCTCTCAATACAGCAGGCCGTGGCACAGCTACAATCTCGGTGGAATTCAGCATCGATTTAATCAATTGGACCTCAGCTTTAGTACCAGGCGCCCCAGGCACCAGCACAGTCAATGGAGTTGCATTCAATGTTTCAGACGTTGGCAACGGACTACTTTACGTTGAAGCCACTATAGACGATACTGAGGCTGGGGTTGGTAAAAAACTCTTCGCTCGTGTAGGAGGAATGAACCCTTAAATTCTCAAAATACACCCATCCCCCTTTGATAGGCATCCTCTAGCTCTTTCACCGTAACTTTCCCCCTCCATCGGCGGTTTTAAGCCCAGTCAACTCACTCCCCAAAAGTTGACACAGATCACTTCCGCTTTAGGATAAGCTCATATTTAATAAGTAACTCATGAAAATAGTTTCCCCCAACCCTAGCATCCCTCACTCGAAACTCAGAGGTTTCACACTTTTAGAAATCGTTATCGTTCTCGGCATCATCGGAGTGATCATCGCTGGATCGATTGTCGGGCTCAGCAAAATCGGTGACGGTGCAAAAATCCAACGTGTAGAGAGCGACTTCAATAATCTACGAGCGGCGGTTCTAAGTTACAAAATGCTGGCAGCTAGTGCGCCAACTACCCAACAAGGCTTAGAGGCACTTTATGTAAAGCCTTCTAGTCCTCCCATCCCAAGACGTTGGGCATCTGCAGGAACAAAAGGTGTTCCAAATGACCCTTGGGGTGCTGCTTACCGCTACCGCAACCCAGGTAAAAAGGACACTTCTGATTTTGAAATCTACACCTTCGGCCCTGATCAATTGGAAAACACTGATGATGATATGTCCTCGCAGGACTAAACCAGAGTGTTTCTAACTATCTTCTTTTGAGCCGTGAGCTTAAAGAAATCACCAGAAACATCAAAATCTTGCATTCGAGCACACAATCCAATTTCCGCTACTCTCTGCGGCCTTTACGTCTGTGTGTATGCCGAGGTCTTGTCGGAGGTGGCTCCGCTAAACAGGGTTTCACACTCATCGAGATTGTCGTTGTTCTGTTAGTCATCGGCTTAATCATCGGTGGCGCAATCGCAGCCATCTCCTTCAACTCTGACGAACGTGCGCTCTCGAACCAATCTGCTGAAATCGAGATGCTTGCAAAAAAAGCCCGAACCGCTGCGATTTTACACCAGACACCTTACGCCCTTGAGTTTCGCCAACATTCTGTAGAGCTGATTCCGCTCGCTCAGACCAAAAATACTGAGCGTAAGACAGCACTCGGAAATTCAATCGGCGGCAGTTCAAGCACGGAAAAAGCCACATCGAATCCGAGATCAACTCTCAGTATCGACTCTGATATCACACTGACCATGCGCCGCTGGAACACGGAATCATTTATCGCTCCCACAGAGGATAAATTTATCGTCTGGCGGTTCGATCCAGATGGTCTGTGTGAACCCATCACCGTACGCCTCGTTTTAGACGATAGCTATGCACAAGACACCTATCATCCACTCACCGCTACCATCGCAGTTTCTGAACTTGAGGCGAACTAACATTTCTAAATCTACATCTCGTTTTTGAAATCTAACAAAAATACACCCAAACTTCAAAATGGCTTCCTGCTCATGGAAGTTGTTCTGGCATTGGGTATTTTCGCCATCGCATGCACCGGCCTTGTTGTCGCGTTTCACCGCATGGCACAGGCTGCATCCATTGCCCAAACCGAACTTCAGATTACCCGTATCCTAGATTCAGCCCTCGCAGAACAACTCTCTTTTCCAACGCTTGAAGAAGGCACGACTCAAATTCCGATTGAGGGTACTGACATCGAACTTGATGTCGTCGTATCACCCATCGAGGACTTAGAAAACCAAGACGGCCAACTCCTCCAAGAAATGTTTCGTATCCAGATTACTGCGAATTGGTTCGCTGATGGAACATCACAAACCCGCACCGTGGAAACATGGCGTTACAACTTGATGTATCAGCCATGAAATTCATTCGAGGAAATCATCAACCGCGCCAGAAAGGCTTCACTCTATTAGAACTGGTGATCTCACTTATGTTAATCGCCTTATTGTTCGGCATGGTTTTTACAACATCCCGCGCATCGCTGGAACTCGGCAACTCAGTCGTGAAAACTCAAAATGAAGAAATGCTCCACCAGGCATTTTTTGATTTTTTAGAAAAGCGTTTTTCGTCCTTACCCGGAAACACCCATCTCGATCTGCAAGTCACCGACACCGCATCGCATTATCTCAGTGATCTAACGCTTGAAAACGTTCCACTATCTTTCACATGGGGAGGAGCAGAGCGCACAGCAAAAGCCATCCAACTTTCCACTGTCATGCGCCGCTCCGGTTATCTTGATATCATTCTTCGATATTACGAAAACCCCATCATCAATCCCAACTCGACAGAGGCAGCGGGCAGCGGATTTAGATCGTCATCTACCGAGGAAAAACCCTTTGCAGAAATCGTATTGCTTAGCGATGTCCGCTACTTCGAATGGAGAGTTCTCGATTCCACCCAGATGGAGTATGAATATGAATGGGAGCAACCTGGAAAACTCCCATTACAAATCGAGCTTACCTGCGCGTTCGGTGCAGATGGCTCCCCTATGCGTCATGTATTCTGGATTCCCCCCAAACAAAACCCAGAAGTTTTCATGCGCCAACTCCAGCAAAATGGCGGCGGCAAAACTCAGAATCCTACTGACATTAAAGTTACCATTCCCGGTGTGCCCGCCGTTCCGAATATAACTCCCACCCCTACACCCACACCAACGGAATGAAGACGCCTCATCATCATTTTCATCACCGTCAGGGTGTAGCCTTAATCGCTGTGCTTTGGCTGATCGCCATCCTCTCGCTCGCCGCCATCACCACCCTGCGCGTCATTTCCTTCGATATGGAAATTACCACCTCCAAAGTCCACGGATCGCGTGCTTTTCAACTTGCTGAAATGGGAATTGCTATTGGTGCGAACCCCGTCGTCGAACGCAATGATCCTCTGCTGCATCGGGTTGATGAGGCAAATAATGAGGAAATCCACGTTACACTCACGTCAGAAAGCGCCCGTTTTAACATCAACTCCCTCGTGCTTGCTGAGGACAAAACCCTTCTTAGGGAAATTTTCATCGACTGGGGCCTCGACCTAGATGAAGCACAAGCTATTACCGATGCTCTTACTGATTGGGTTGATGCCGATGAAGAGGTCGCTCTAAACGGTGCAGAACTTGAAGAATATAAGAAAATGGGGCGTATAAACCAACCTTTCAACCGACCGTTTTATGATATCGAGGAAATGCAACTCGTCCGAGGTATGGATCAAATCGAAGCGATTCGTCCAGATTGGAGAAACTGGTTCACCGTCTGGTCAAGTGGAACTCTGGATATCAATGAAGCTGATGCGGAACTGATTTCTGCAGCTGCCGATGTCACCTTAGAGCAGGCTTCAATCATTCCTGAAACAGTGCGCGGCACGGATGGCATTCGTAACACTGAAGACGATGTGCCATTTCAAGATGTTGCTTCCGCACTTTCCTTGCTTGGCATTGATGCAAATTCACGGCAAGACATAGCTAAACGTTTCACTATCAACGACACCACAACCCGAATCAGTTCAATTGCCCGCACAGGAGATGCCAAACGCCGTATCACAGCCATCGTCAGAAATCGCACCGGAAAACCTATTCTTCTAAGCCGCACCACCGAGATTATTCCTTGATTTTTCATCCCCCCTAATCGCTCCAGACTCTTTATTGCTATGGCAAAATCTAATTCGAACTACCTTCTCATGCCCGGTGAAACCGAATGGGAAATTTGGACGATCCTACCCGATCAATCAGCGACCCTGCATTCATCACATGCAGTTAAATATCCGTCCGAAATCGAAAATTTTCCCGCCGGTGATCTAATCTTCCTTTTTCCCGTTCAAGCACTCACCGCTCTTCCCCTGCGAGTCCAAACTGGCGATTCATCCTTATTTTCTGATCTTGCCACAACCCATGCCGAACGATCTGGCCTACGCCCGGATCCCCTTGCTGGCCAGCTCTCTGATATTTTCCCTGTCTCCTCCTCAGATGAGGAATCAACCTTGTTGTCCGTCGTCCTGCGCAATCCCAGCAACGAGACGCTCCCTTCGAAATCTCCTAAAGCTTTCGATATTTCCGCGCGGGCTTTTTCAACTTCGGGCAACACCCTGACACTCTGGTGTGAATTGAATCAATGGGTCTTTGCTATCCATCACGAAGGAAAACTGGTCTACTGCCAGACCACCAGCTCGAGTGGCATTTCTCCAGACGCTAATCTCATCCGAGAAATCCGCATCGTCATCGCCCAACTTTCTATGCAGGGCATTGAGGTGAAACCCGATAAAGCCATCGTCTGGTCAAACCATGATAACACCCAAACCACCGCCCTCTCAGATGCTTTCTCGATCAGAATTGATCTCAGCCCAAGACCTACCCCTACTCTGCCCAATCCACTGAGTAACCTCCTTCCCGCCGATGTCAGAGCTGCTCGCCGCGCCGCTCGCCAACGCCAAAACACGATCTTCGCTATCGCAGCCGTGGCTCTATTTTACATCGGAGCCATCGGCTACTTTGGTTTCGACTTGTGGAAAACACATTCCACCACTCAGAAACTCAAGAATCGAGCGGATGCCATCGCTCCTCTAGAAAAAAGTTTCTCTCTCCACATTCAAAAATGGGATGAGCTAGAGTATGGCATCAGCCGTGATTACAATACGGTCGATATCCTTCACCGCATTTCCAAATGCATACCAGCGAACTCCGGCCTCCGCCTCAAAACCGCTGAAATTTCACCCTCTGAAATCCGTTTAATCGGTGAAGCACCCGAGTCCCAAGCAGTTACCCAGTTTGCGCTAAACCTCAGAAAAAGCAACGAGCTCCTCGCTTATGAATGGTCTCCTGGCGCACCTCAACAGTCCAATACCGGCTGGGAATTCACTCACACCGCTACCATTCCTCAAGCAACACCGTAACTATCCCGTTTATCTGGGGTTTGCCCCGATCATTTCCACTGACAATCAAGCTTAAAAAGCCTAAGTTCCCTTTCATTCCCAGATGTCTTCCCGCGAAAAAAAATTACTGACACTCCTCCTCCTCGCGGGGTTCTTGATGCTTAATTTTTTCCTCTACACGCAGTTTAAACAGAAAAAAGCCCTCTACGAAACCAACCTCGATACAGCTAAAAATCAACTCAAGCGTGCCATCACCATCCAGGAAAACTCGGGTCAGCTAGCTACTGAGATGCAATGGCTCGCCGAACATGAACCTGCTCCCTCGGACGAACAAACCGTCAAAGGTCAACTTCAAGCATTCATCGATAAGGAAGCACGCAATGCTGGCCTCACCATCAAAGGCAAACAAGAGTTTCTTACCACTGACACCCATGGAGTTCATTACCACCGCGCGCAAGTCAAAATCAGTGTTACCGGCAATGAACAATTACTCTATCGCTGGCTCGATACAATCAACGAACCCAGTGCTTTTCGATCTGCTATCCAAATTCGCCTGAGTCCTAACACTCAAGACCCTAAACTCATCGATTGCTCCGCCGTCATCGCGCAATGGTTCCCAGCTGAAAAATCAGATTCATGAAACAATCCGTTCTCATCTCCTGTCTGAGCGTTATTGTCGGCTCAATCTCTTTTGCAGAAGTCCCCAAAAAAGCACCTCTTCAAAACTACAGCGAACTGTGGACGAATAGCCCCTTCACAACCAAACCCACAGGCCCCGACAAAACTCTCCTCCTTAATCCTTTCGATGATTACTCACTCACCGGCATTGCTCCTGTTGAAGGCGGATATCGCATCACCATCACCAACAAGAAAAGTAAGAAAAAGCATATCATCGAACCTGGAATGAATTCAGAATTCAAAGTCATTTCCGTGGATCGCAATCCGGAAGTGAAACTCGGCACAACCGTCACTCTTACCAATGGCAACCTACAAGGCATCGTGCGATTTGAACCCAAGCTAGTCGTTCTTAATACACCAAACACCCAACCGCCTCTTGAGAATACAACTCCTGTACCCGATCCCAATCAGACACCTCAAACCGCAACCGGACAGGCAACTCCTAACGCACCCGTCCGCTCCAGAATAGTCACCCCCACCAACAAAAATTCGCAAAACCCATCTATGAAAAATCCGCAATCTCGGCCCAGCCGGACGAAGTAGCTTTTAATTTTTTTGTCGAATATCAGCATCTAACATATTCCATATCGAATGAGCCGTTCTCTTATATTTTTATCTGCATTCCTGATCACTTGTCTTCCCATCTTTTCACAAGACAAGGAAGTCCCAGCCATTCCCAGAATCGGTCAAGGAGTCAGAATCGTCCCAGCAGCCAACGATATCCTGATTCAGGAAAAAATCGAATTCACCGAATTAACCGGTAACGATCTTGCGGGACTATACACCAAATACACAGGTCGCAGAGTCATCGTCTCGTCAGCAGCATCCAAAGCTTCATTCGCACTCAACATCGACGCGTCTTCAGAGAATCCTCTCACCTACGCTAAAGCTGCAGAAATCCTCAGAAAAACTGCAACCATCGAAAACTTCATCTTCGTCCCCGATGCTTCCGATCCCAACCTCGATTTTCTAACACTCGCCTCTGGTGGAATCCGGCCCACCAATATTGGCGTCGCGGTTTTCACCGAAAACGATCCACTCCCAGTTGGCGACGCCGTGATCTCGTATGTCATGAAACTCGATCACATTAAACCCGATGAAGCCGTCAGGACTTTCACTCAGATCATCGGTCAATTTGGCGCCTACGGATCCATCGCAGCCGTCCCGAACGCTGCTTCCGTCATAATAACTGAAAACACCTCTCTGATCCGCAAACTCATCGATATCAAAGCCCAGATCGACAAGCCCTCTACCCTTATCGCCCCCCGTTTCATTAATGTGAAATATGCCGATGTCACCGAGCTAGCCACCACGATTAATGAAATGCTGGGAAATCAGCAACAAACCAAACTCATCGGCGGCGTCCAACGCGCACCCCAAGTACCACCTGCTGGTGAGATTCCAACTCCGAACGCCGATCCCGGCGGCTCATCTTCTGGAGAGGAAACACCGGTTCAAATTATCCCAGATGCCCGCACGAATAGAATCGTCGCCATCGGACGCCCCGTCGACATCCTCTTCATCGAAGGTCTCATCAGCCAATTCGACATTCAATCTGACCAACGCAATTTCTTGCGTAGAAAACTCGAGTTCTTGGCAGTCGCCGATTTTTTACCCATCGCCGGTGATGCCCTTACCCGTGCTTTTTCTGGAACAGGTACCGGTGGAGCCAACGCCGTGAATCCAATTCAACCCGGCGGTGCAGGTGGTTCATCCAACCGCCAACAAGGGAATAATTTCTCTAACAACAGCGGCGGCAGGAATTCTTCAAGCTCCAGTCAAGGTGGACTAGGAGGCTCAGGTAGTTCTGGCGGCGGCAGCGGCAATTCACCCGACGCACTAGAGGATCCTGATGTCAACTCAGCCCCAGTTTCTCTCCTCTTCGGACGCACACTTCTCGTAGCCGATAACATCACCAACTCCATCATCGTCCAAGGCCCTCCATCCAGCGTTGAAATCATCGAAAAACTTCTAGATCAGGTCGATGTGAAAGCGGACCAAGTCATGATCTCAACCGTCTTCGGACAACTCTCACTCGGCAACTCCACTTCTACCGGAGTCGATTGGATCCGCGCCTTCCGTGGCAATAACAACGGTGGACTTGGCTTTTCTAATCTCGGCGGTGAAGGTGCAACTAGCTCCAATCCAACAGGACTCGTCAATCCTATCACTGGCGTTGTTGCAGGAGCATTTCCTAACCAAAGTGGTCTTTCACTCTATGGTAAAATCGGCAACTCTTTAGCCGCTTACGTCAACCTACTCTCCTCCTCTAGCGATTTCACCGTCCTCTCCCGCCCATCGATCTTCACCGCCAACAATCGAAAAGGTACAATATCTTCAGGACGCCGCATTGCCATCCCTACTAATAGCTTTAACTCCGGTGCGACCGGGCAAAGTACCAACATCGAATACCGCGATGTCGTCCTCAAACTTGAAGTCATTCCACTTGTGAATTCAGACGACGAAATCACCCTCCAGATCGCATTACTCAGCGATGATGTCATTGGACAATCCGATGATATCGCTGGCATCGGCAGCGTCCCCATCATTGGCACACGCGAGCTTCTAACAACAGTCACCGTTCCTAACAATCAAACCATCGTCCTCGGCGGCTTGATCACGAGCAACGACACCGAAACGGTCACCGGTATTCCCATCCTCAGCGACATCCCCGGGCTCGGCCGATTGTTCTCTACCAAAACCAAAGGCATTGATCGCGACGAACTCATGATCTTCATCCAGCCTTCCATCGTGAACAGCGATAAATCACTCGGTGCTGTCCAACTCGACATGGATAATCGCTACGAAGTCTCAGAGCCCGCCCGTAACTTTGCAGATCCCAGCACTTTACTTCCAATAGAAGACCCAAGCACGTCATCTAAAGGTCACAGCATTGAGAAAAATCCAGCATCCACAAATCACAAACCTCTAGGTAGTATCCACAAACGATAACGAAAGTTCTCAAGTAGATATCTGCGAAAAAAGGAGTGCCGTCTCCCTATAAGCCGGATTCTGTCCACCCCGGTTTTACCCGAAGCTGGACGGTCATTTCTCTCAACCCAGCAGGACCGCGTGACTCCAGTCGCACAGCATTCGACCACAAAAAAAGGAGTGCCGTCTCCCTGTAAGCCGGATTCTGTCCACCCCGGTTTTACCCGAAGCTGGACGGTCATTTCTCTCAACTCGGCTTGCACCGAGCGCCCCGCTTGCGCGGAGTGCGACTAATACCCGGGAGTGAACGGACGAGCAGTCCTTTCCCTGTTATGTCTTGCACCACTTGGGGTTTTCATTGCCGCTCCGGTCACCCTCGGCGCGGTGGGCTCTTACCCCACCATTTCAACCTTACCTGTGCTCTTGCGAGCCATCGGCGGTGTATTTTCTGCTGCACTTTCCATCCGCTTGTCTCTCGACTCACGTTCCCTACTTTCACAGGGCAAGTTGCTCTACGGTGTCCGGACTTTCCTCAACCAGAACTCGCGTTCTCATTGCGACCGTCCGGGAGACGGCAAACAAGTAAACCTTGGAATACCCATTCACTGAAAGCAAATAAGCTCAGCGATCATAAAAAAAGCTCTCCAGCGTTACCACTGGAGAGCTTGAATGAATTTTAGTAAAGCGGAGCTTACTCAGCTGTAGCTTCTGCTTTTTTGGCGGCTTTTTTAGCTACTTTCTTTGCAGGTTTTTTCTCGGCGGCTGACTCTGGAGTGGTCTCCTCGGTAGCTACTTCGACAACTTCTTCTGAACCAAGTTCTGCTTGATCTACCCACTCAATGATCGCCATTGGAGCGGCATCACTCATGCGTTGACCGAGTTTAATGATGCGGCAGTATCCGCCTGGGCGGGTAGCTGCTGCTGGTGCGATCTCTGCGAACAGTTTGCTCACGGCTTCCTTCTGGCGAAGGAAAGCGATGGCAAGACGGCGGGAATGCAGGTCGTTGCGTTTGGCTTGTGTGACCAACTTTTCAGCAACCGGGCGCAGGGCCTTGGCTTTGCCGAAAGTGGTTTTGATGCGGCCATGTTCAATCAAGCTGCATGCCAAGTTGGCGAGCAGAGATTTGCGGTGGGCGGTTTTGCGTTTAAGCTTAGTAGTATTGCGGCGATGTCTCATCGGTGGCTTCCGTTAATGGTTAGAAATAAAGGGTGGAATTAGTCGTCAAGGTTTTGAGCGATAAGATCAGCAAGTCCAACTTGTGTCTCGTCTTCGGCTCCGAGGCGTGGTCCGCGTGAAGCGATCGATCCACCTGCAAGCAGGGAAGGCTCGAAGGACATGCCAAGGCCGAGGCCGAGCTCGACGAGCTTGTCCTTGATCTCATTGAGGGATTTCTTACCGAAGTTACGGTATTTGAGCATTTCAGCTTCCGATTTCATCGCAAGTTGTCCCACCGAAGTGATGTTTGCGTTGTTCAAGCAGTTCGCCGCACGGACGGAGAGCTCGATCTCGTTGACCGACATGTTGAGAAGTTTTTTGAGCGCTGCGTTTTCTTCGCTAGACTCTGCTGGTGCTTCTTCGAAGTCGACTGCGTTTTCGTCGTAGTTAACGAATACGTCGAGGTGGTGACGAAGAATTGCAGATGCTTGAAGCAATGCGTCTTGTGGAGTGATGCGACCATCGGTCCAGACATCAAGAGTGAGTTTGTCGTAGTCAGTGATTTGACCAACCCGTGTGGTATCCACGCTGTATTTAACGCGGGTCACTGGGGAGAAGATCGAATCGATTGCGATGACGCCGATCGGTTGATCCTTGCGCTTATTTTCGTCGCCTGTGGAGAAACCACGGCCAACGCGAACTTCGAATTCGCAATCGAACTTCACTTTTTTATCCAAGGTGCAGATGATCTGATCCTTGTTCACAACGGAGTAGATGTGATCTTCGATGATGTCACCTGCTGTGATGACGCCTTCTTTTTCAACTTTGATCGAAAGGATGCGTGGCTCTTTTTCGCCGTGGCTGAATTTGACCTTCTTGAGGTTAAGAACGATGTCGGTGACATCTTCGACCACGCCTGGAAGGCTGGAGAATTCATGTTGGACACCAGCGATTTTCACCGAGGTGATGGACGCGCCTTCAAGGGAAGAAAGCAAAACGCGGCGAAGTGAGTTGCCGACGGTATGGCCATATCCACGCTCAAAAGGTTCTGCGATGAACTGAGCGTAGGTATCTGATGCGGTATCCTCGTTGCGAACGAGACGATTCGGGAGCTCGAAACGAGCTAGTGTGGTAGTTGACATATATGGATTCAGTTGCCGGGTTTCCCTCACGCGAGACGAGGTGCTTTCACACCTAGAGGACCAACGGCGGTTGATTTTGGATTCACTCGCGGGGGGCGAAGAAAATGCTTTAGAGCCTCACTTGCAATGCTTTTTCTCTAAAAATCAGAAAAATGATTAATTTTCATCATGAAACTCATAAATATGCTTGGATTTTTCATAAAAAGAGTCGAATGATCTAACCAACCTAACAATATAACCATGAATTCTAAGAAAAACCTAACTCGATTCACCTACGAAACCGCAGCATTCGAAGGCTGGCGCTTATGCATCAGCCGTGCTGGATCAAGCTTCACCAAGTATTTCTCCGACAAGAAATTTGGCGGCATGAAGAAATCCCTCAGCGAAGCCCAAAAAGCTTTGACCGAAATCAAAGCCATCCTCGATTCCGCTAAAAAGGTCGACGGTAAGCTTTCAGCAACAACCGTTCGTAAGGTCGAAGCTCTTCTTAAAAAATATTAAGCAAAACTTGAGGTAAATTTCGATTCCGTTAGCTGATTCTCATGCTTCATTCGGAAATGCCTCTAGTTATTCACTGGTTCCGACGTGATCTCAGGATCGCTGACAACTCAGCTCTCTATCACGCCTCCAAAGCTGGGGGCGTGATTCCTGTTTATATCCTAAGCTCTTGGAAAAAAAACCACGCTTGGACAGGTTCAAACCGACAGAAGTTTCTATGCGGTTGTTTGGAATCGCTCTCTAAAAACCTCGAAACACTCGATTCACGGCTGGTCATTCGTGAAGGCAATGCGGTAGCTGTTTTGAAAAAACTCATCGCGGAAACCGGTGCCACAGCGGTCTATTTCAATCGCGATCCCGATCCTTTCGGAAAAAAAACCGAACAAGAGCTCAGCGCTCTTTGCGCAGACCTCGGTATCAATTGCTGCGGCTACGATGATGTCGCGCTCCACAATCCCACGGAGATCCTAACCCAAACGGGAAATCCGTATAAAGTTTACACCCCGTATTCGAATAACTGGCTCTCACGTCAGAAACCACTTCCGCTGGCTAAACCGAGTTCTCTGAATACACCAAAAAACATCTCCTCTTTAGAACTGCCACAACTTTCTCACTGGAAACTCCCCGAATCCGGCGCTGACCTTCCAGAGTCTGGTGAACGCGCGGCGCGCGAGCGTATGCGCCACGCCATTTCCAAAATCATCGCCTATTATTCCGATAAACGCGACATTCCCTCACTAGAAGCTACTTCCCGGCTCTCACAAGACCTCCGCTTTGGACTCATCTCTATCCGCACGCTTTACTCAAAAGTCGCCACCGCACTGACCTCCGCGACTGGTCGATCCCGCACCGCCATCGAGATCTACATCAAAGAACTCGCTTGGCGGGAATTTTACTTCGCAATCCTCCATCATTTCCCCCACGTCATCGACCACGAGTTCAATCCAGATTGGAAAGACTTACCATGGGACGAACCTGACGAGAATTTTGAGAAATGGAAATCCGGTCATACGGGCTTCCCCATCGTCGATGCTGGTATGCGCCAACTACTCCAAACCGGTTTCATGCATAACCGTGTACGCATGATAACCGCCATGTTTCTCACCAAAGATCTCCACATTGACTGGAAACTCGGCGAGTCCCATTTCATGCAACACCTTACGGATGGCGAGATTGCTTCCAACAACGGTGGCTGGCAATGGTCAGCGGGCACGGGAGCGGATGCTGCTCCATATTTCCGTATTCAAAATCCTTGGTCGCAAACCGCCAAACATGATCCAACGGGCGCTTATATCAAACGATGGATTCCTGAGCTAAAGGCCGTAGATCCAAAGAAATTCCAAGCCCCACCGGAGAATAACTTACCCCTTGCACCCGGCTATCAAATGCCCTGCATTGACCATAAAACAGAACGTGAGCGCACGCTTGCTATCTTTAAGAAGCATCGGGCCTGAATCTCGAACTTCATTTTTAGCTCAACTGCTGTTTTATTCCGCAGCTAAAAACCCTCAATACATCCCCAATTGAGTGGTCAGCTTCTAACGAATGTCGCATTGGCGTATCTAAGATAAGCGCATACCGATTTCTTCGGCCTTCGCGCTCACGCTTCAAATACCCACCATCTTCCAAATCCGCGACGATCCGTTGCACCGCCCGCTCCGTGATTCCAATATCAACCGCCACTTCACGAAGAGGTCGATCTCCTCCAGCGTCAGCAAGCTACTCATCCCATCGGGCGTCACGCTCGTCATTGGTAGCCTCATCCCGATTGGAGCTACAAAGTTCTCGCCCTAAGAGTATCGGACGCAGCCGCCCTTGCCGCGCATTACGGGTCGGTTTCCACAGTGAATTTCATGGCCTGTATCACCTTCCTCGATCAGCAAAACATCACTTACGAAAAATTCATGCCAGCCATCATGGCCGCCATGGAAATACCAGCGATCTTTGTCGCCATGCTACTAGCGAAACGTTTCAGCGTTCGCGCGAAAACGACGCTGAAAAAATCCATCTATGAGGTAATCACTGGAAAAACCTTTATCCTCCTAATCTGCGGAATTATATGCGGCGCAACCGCTGGCGACCACGGTCGCGAACTTCTTATACCCTTCTTGGTCTCGCCCTTCTATGGTGTCCTGATGTTGTTTCTCATAGAAATGGGGCTCATCGCCGGCACAAAAATCAGAGAAGCCAATCGCATCCGCAAAAGCCTGATCACCTTCGCGATGATCTCACCCATCATTCAAGCAACTCTCGGCCTCCTGATCGCATGGAGCATAGGCCTCAGCCAAGGCGGCGCTGTCATCTTCGCAGTCCTCGCCGCCAGTGCTTCCTACATCGCCGCACCCGCTGCCGTCCGCGCCTCCCTCCCCAACGCCAACCCCGCAACCTACGTCACCACCTCCCTAGGCATCACCTTTCCCTTCAACCTAGTCCTCGGCATCCCACTCTATCTAGCTATGAGCCAACTCTTATACAGCTAGGAAAGCTAAAACTCTAAACTAAAAATCTCAAGGAAGAGACGCTCACTACTCCATCGCTTCTCTATTTGACCTCTTCATTGAAGTTTAAAGTTTAAAACTTAAAGTTTCCGCCCTTGAGGGTTGAAGTTTGTCATTTGAAATTTATGGTGACCGCATGTCCACCTGCGGCCCGAAAATGAAAATGGATCCTCAACTCCATCGAGAACAAAAACCCTCGTGGATTAAAGTCCGTCTTCCAAACAACCCTGCCTTTTGGTCGACCAAATCCCTCATCACCGATCTCAAGCTCGTCACGGTCTGTGAAGAAGCCCAATGCCCGAACCGTTGGGAATGTTGGGGACAAGGCACCGCCACTTTCATGATCGCTGGCGATAAATGCACCCGTGCCTGTGGTTTCTGCGCAGTCAAAACCGCCAAGCCAGATGCATTGGAATCCGACGAACCCGCCCGCGTCGCCGAGGCCACCAGCCGCATGAATCTCAAACACATCGTCATCACCGCCGTCGCTCGCGACGATCTCAAAGACGGTGGCGCAGAGCATTTCCGCGAAACCATTCGCGCCGTCCGCGAAGTCAATCCCGGCATCATCATCGAAGTCCTCGTCCCCGATTTCAACGATCGCGACTGGGCCCTGCAAATGGTCATGGATGCACGTCCACACATTTTTAATCACAACCTCGAAACCGTTGAGCGACTCACTCCCCTCGTCCGCTCACGTGCCAAATATCAGCGATCCCTCACCGTTTTGAAAAAGGCCAAACAAATGGTCAACGGCCACGTCTCTACCAAATCCGGCATCATGCTAGGCCTCGGCGAACGTCATGAAGAAATCCTCAAAGCGATGGATGATCTGTTAGAACACGACGTCACAGTTCTCACCCTCGGCCAGTATCTCCGCCCAACACCGAAACATCTTCCAGTCGTCGAATACATTCACCCAGATCAATTTGCGGAATACAAACAAATCGCCCTCGATAAAGGCTTCCGCCATTGCGCGTCTGGCCCACTCGTCCGCTCTTCCTACCACGCCGCAGATTTCCGTCCAGAACTCGACGTCCTGGACGCCATCGAAGCTGATCTCAGATCTCTCACCGGTTTAGAACTCGGCCCGGAGCATTTGCCCGTGTTGCAGACGCTTAAAATCTAAAAGGTAGGGTCGACTCGCCGAGTCGACCCATTTGAAAAAGGATAAGGCGCGCTCATTCTATCAGAAGTGAGAACTTCCTAAGCACCACATCATACGATCCCCATATCAAAAAATCACGGTCAACTCGGCGAGTTGACCCTACCTTTTTTAGAGTTTCACCTTCGCGATTTTCATCACGCGATTGAAATGCTTCTTCTCGACCGGATTGATCGATAATCGCGTTCCTTTCTGACAAACCATCATCTCAGCAAGCGCAGGATCAGCTTTCAGTGTTTCTAACGGAATAAATTCTTTAAAAGTCGCAACGTGTTGAAAATCCACCAGCCACCAGCGCGGCTTATCTTCAGTCGCTTTGGGATCGAAATACTCACTCTTCGGATCAAACTGCGTCGGATCCGGATAGGGTTCCGAAGCCACTTTCGCCACCCCCGCCGCACCCGATGGTTTGGCGTTGGAATGATAAAAAATCGCTAACTCCCCCGGCTGCATCTCGCGCCACATGAAATTGCGCGCCTGATAATTTCGCACCCCCGTCCAAGGCTCTTGCTTCACCTTCTGCAGATCCACAATCGAAAAAACATCCGGCTCAGATTTAATCAACCAATGCATAAATAATATATGAACAATATAAACTAAGCCTAATTCTTTTCAGCCACGCATTTCCTGTTTCGCATAGATGGCTTTGCGTCCCTCTGCGACTTAGCGACTTTGCGTTAAAAAAAATCTTCAACTAAAAACTAAGAACAAGGAACCAAGAACTCCCTAATCCAAAAACCGAATCTTCCCAGGAACCGGCAACTTACCAGCCGCCATCGCCGCATGTTGTTCGTCGGTGCAGGCGGAATCAATCGGCGCATCCGGAGCGACTTCGTTATCGGTTACCAATCTTTGTGTGAGCATCCATTTCTCAACTTCTTCTCCGCTGATATCGGCAAGCATTTCTCCATTAATTTCCACACAAGGTGAAAGTGGTTGACCACTGCGTTGCTCCATCTCCCAACGAAACGCCGGATTCTTGATGATATCCTTTTCCTCATAAGGAAGGTCATACTTGCGCATGATCGCGCGCACGCCCTCGCTCCAGCCACAAAAAGTCTTCAAATACGCGGTGATTTTCGGTTTCGCTTCGCTCATAGGCCGACACCATAATTTCACCCGCCCATTTTGCAACCCCTCATCATGAAGAGATTGTAGATTGGAGATCGTGGATCAAAGTATTTCACTCTTCACCATTCACTCTTCACTCTTTCTTACTCCCACTCAATACTCGCCGGTGGTTTGGTCGAAACATCATACAGCACGCGGTTGATACCTTTGACTTCGTTCAAAATCCGATGGCTGGTCTCGCGAAGAATTTCATACGGAAGTTCCACCCAATCGGCGGTCATCGCATCCTCTGAAACCACAGCACGGAGTGAGATCGCCCATTCGTAGCTGCGCTCATCGCCTTTGACGCCGACGGTTTTCACTGGCACCAAGCAAGCATAAGACTGCCAGACTTTGTCATACCAACCATGCTCCTTAAGTTTACCGATGAAAATTGCATCGCATTCGCGAATGATATCGAGTCGCTCCTGCGTCACTTCGCCAGGGCAGCGCACCGCGAGACCCGGACCGGGAAACGGATGTCGTCCTAAAATGTCCGGAGCAATTCCTAATGAATGACCCAGCTCACGAACCTCGTCTTTAAACAACTCAGCCAGCGGCTCGAGCACTTTGCCCTGCGCTTGCAGTTCAAGAATACGATCCACTCGATTGTGGTGAGTCTTGATTTTCGATGCTTTGGATTTCGCATTCGATGCGCTCTCAATCACGTCGGGATACAAGGTTCCTTGAGCGAGAAGTTCAGCATCACCCACCGAATCCCAAAACACATCGATGAATAAATTCCCGATGATCACGCGTTTTTTCTCAGGATCATCAACGCCTGCGAGAGCTGTTAGGAAACGCTCACTGCAATCGACAGTTTCGATGGGAACACCCATGCGATGGAAATTACTACGAACCTCTTCGCCTTCGTCTTTGCGCATGAGTCCGTGATCGACAAAAATTGCGCGGACATTCGCGCCAGCTTCTTTCAAGAGAACCGCCAACACCGTACTGTCCACACCACCGGAAACACCGCAGACCACTTGCTTGGTGCCGCATTTCTCCCGAATCCCCTCGATCATCTCGCGTTTGAAATCCTCGATCTTAAACGGCATCAATTCTTTGGCTGTCAGCAAGAAGTTATGCAAAATCCGCAAACCTTCATGACTGTGGGTCACTTCTGGGTGGAATTGAATTCCATAGAAATTTTCACCCCATTTCAAAGAAACAGGAGTCTTATGTTGGTTGGTCGCCAAAATCTCCGCGCACGCTGGAATGACTTTCACCGTATCGGAATGACTCATCCACACCTGGGATTTTTCGGACAATCCTTCGTAGATTCCGGTGCGACTCGTTGGAAACAATTCCGCCGGACCATACTCACGGCGATCGCTCGCCTCGATTGTTCCGCCGAATTTCAAATTCAACAACTGCATCCCGTAACACACGCCGAGCACCGGAACGCCAAACGCTTTGAGAGCTTCAAAATCGAGATCCGGTGCATCGGGTTCGCTCGTGCTGCGTGGTCCGCCGGAAAGAATGATCGCACCCGGTTCACCGATGTTAGGAAAATCTTCCAACGCATACAGCATCGCGAAAAACCCCAGCTCTCTCACTCGTCTAACAATCAGCTGCGTATACTGCGAGCCGAAATCAATCACCGCTACATGTCCTTTATCGTGCATATCCTAAATTTCTTAATCTAAATTTCTAAACTCATTACTCTATCAACCCAGCGGCTGATAATTGGTCGGCTCCTCGGTCATGACGATGTCGTGAACATGACTTTCACGCAACCCGCCCGGCGTGATGCGCACGAATGTGGCCCGCTCTCTCAGCTCAGCCAAGGTCGATGCCCCCACATATCCCATGCCGGATTTCAATCCGCCCATAAGTTGGAAAATCACATCGGAAAGAGGCCCTTTGTATGGAACCCGACCCTCAACGCCTTCCGCCACCAATTTGCCAGAACTGTTCTGAGCATATCGATCGCCAGCGCCTTTGCGCATCGCGCCCAAAGAACCCATGCCGCGATAGGTTTTGAAACGGCGTCCCTGATAGAAAACACTCTGCCCTGGGCTCTCACGAGTCCCCGCCAGCAGCGATCCCAACATCACCAGATCCGCACCCGCAGCGATTGCTTTCACGACATCGCCTGAATAACGAATCCCGCCGTCGGCAATCACTTTCACCCCACGCTCACGGCAGTAGCCCGCAACGTTTTGAATCGCTGTAAACTGCGGCATGCCCACACCCGCGATCACCCGCGTCGTGCAAATCGATCCTGGACCGACGCCAACTTTCAGAGCGCTAGCTCCCGCTGCGACCAAATCTCTCGCACCTTGTTCGGTCACGACATTTCCGGCCACCACGGGTAGGTTACAAATAGAACGAAGTTTCTCGATAACGTTCATCACGTGTCGTGTGTGCCCTGTCGCTGCATCGATGAAAAGTGCATCTGCTCCCGCCGCAACCAATGCCAACGCACGATCTTCGACATCCGGACCCACGCCAACCGCCGCGCCGCAGCGGAGTTGTCCGTTTAAATCTTTCGCCGCACTCGTAAACGTAATGCGTTTTTCAATGTCCGATCCCGTGATCAAACCTACCAATTTATTATCCCCATCCACCAAAGGAAGTTTCTCGATGCGGTTTTGATAAAGAATTCTGCGTGCTTCCTCGATTTTCGTGTTCGGCGGACCCGTAATCACTTTATCCCTCGGTGTCATCACTTCAGCCACCAACGCATCGGGTCTATCCAAATATCGCACGTCCCGTCCGGTTACCATCCCTTCCAAACGTCCGTTTTCATCCACCACAGGGAAACCCGAAAATCCATTTGCCTCCATGATAGCGAGCACTTGCTCCACCGTGTCGGTTCTTTTTACCGTGAAAGGCTTGTTGATCACCGCGCTCTCCGAGCGCTTCACTTTGGAAACCATGTTCGCCTGTTCATCAATCGGACACGCCCTATGAATCACTCCCATGCCGCCTTCACGCGCCAGCGCAATCGCCAGATCATGCTCGGAAACCGTATCCATCGCCGCCGAAACCACCGGTAAATTCAAAGAAATACCCTGCGCTACCTCGGTCGTTAAATCCGCTTCACCCGGCAAAACCGAGCTCATCGCCGGAACCAAAAGCACATCGTCAAACGACAATCCCAAAGAAATCTCTGCCATGCGAAAGTCAACAGAGCCCTAAGCCTCTCCGCAAGCCCGTATTCAAAAAAATTGAGATTCACTCATCTGCCAGCAAATCTTCTGATCATCGCACCGCCTTAGCGTTCTCAAGCTGTGGGGAAAATCACCTCACCCGTCACCACCTCGCGCTTATTTTTGATCAGGTCGAATTCCTTCACCCTTTGCTGGAACAACAAAAAGTGCGGAGTCAACCGATGCGCCTCGAGAGCCGCCGCATCCTCATAAAACTCAGCCAAAGTGAAAACATTCGGCTCGGTAACGCTCTGTGAAACCACAAAGTCTCGGCACCCAGGCTCATTTGCAATCGCATCCGCCGCTTCCTCGCTCAGATATGCAGCAAACATCTCCACCCGCTCAGGATTCACCTCCACAACAATCACTAATGAAATCATGGAACGAGCATGATCCCGCAAACCCAGCTCGGACAATGATTTTATCCACTCAGCTTTCTTGTTGGCTTAAACCTCCAAACTTTAGATTCTCCTCTACGTCCCTCGGCGTCCTCTCCGTCTCTGCGCCTACCTCGATGAAGTCGGGGGTGGAAAAATGAACATCCTATGCACCCCGAACTCCAAACCCTACTTAAAAATCGCCTCAACATTATCGCGGACCACGCCTTCCGTGATCGTGATCCCGAAGCGCATCTGGAAGCATTGAAAGCAGTCTCCCAAGAAATTGATTCCTACGCCGAGACTCATCGCTCCGAGTTAGATGCTAGACTCCGCCATTATCTCTCCAACTCTTCCTACCAAAAAGCCCTCGACCATCTCTCTATTTAACCTAACGGACTTTATGAGAACCCTGATTCTATCGCTCTTACTCATTACCCCGCTTTTTGCGAAACCCAACATCATCTATATCATCACAGACGATCTTGGTTACAATGACGTCTCCTGCTACGGTCAGAAAAATTTCAGCACGCCGAATATCGATCAACTCGCAGCTAACGGCATACGATTCACTCGCCACTACTCTGGTGCCACGGTTTGCAACCCCTCACGTTGCACCTTGATGACTGGAAAAGACACCGGCCACGCATCGATTCGCGGCAACGGAGCGTTCTCCATTTCAGACAAAGAACTCACCGTCGCAAAAATCACCAAAACCGCAGGTTACCACAACGCCATGATTGGTAAATCTTGCGTCACCGGAAATACTCAAACCCCAGAATCCATCATCCATAACGGTTTCGACTTCTTCTACGGAACCACCAGCCATGTGGATGCTCACTTCCGCTATCCTCAATTCGTTTACAAAAACACCGAGAAAATCAACTTTCCTAACAACCAACTCCACACCGGCACCGATTACGATCTCGAACTCTACACTAAAGAAACCCTGAACTACCTCTCCCAACAAAACGCCGATAAACCCTTTTTCCTCATTCTCTCTTACCCCGCCCCACACGCCTCTATCATAGCTCGTGAAAAAGAACTAGAAGCCGTCCGACCCTCGATTAAAGACGAAATCGGGGCCCCTAAGGAAAAGCACTATACCGCAACCAAAGAAGTCAAAGCCAACTTCGTTGGCATGATGAAATACCTCGATGACTCCATCGGCGAAATCGTCGCCTCATTAAAAAAACAGAATCTGTTAGAAAATACGCTCATCATGTTCACCAGTGATAACGGCCCTCACTCAGAAGGTGGATTCAACCCAGAACTCCTCGATTCAAATGGTCCACTCCGTGGAGGAAAACGAGATCTCTACGAAGGCGGCATCCGCGTTCCTTTCATAGCCTCATGGCCAGCCTCGATCAAACCCGGCCAAACATCTGACCATCCATCTGCTTTCTGGGATTTCCTCCCTACCGTCTGCGAGCTTACCAATCAACCTGTCCCCGAACAAATCCAAGGTATCTCTCTCGCCAACACTCTCCTAGGAAAAGGCAATCAACCCAAACACCCGCATTTTTACTGGGAACACCACGAACAAAACATCCGCCGTGCGATTCAAGTCGGCGACTGGAAACTCGTCCAAACCAACCTAGCCCTCCCCAACAAAACCACCACCGAACTCTTCGACCTCAGCAAAGACATTGGCGAGACAACGGATCTCTCCAAAAAATTGCCCGAAAAGACCGATGAGTTACTGAAACTCATCGACAATGCTCGTATTTCCTCAGAGCTCTTCCCTGTCCCCGCTCTCGATAAGCCATAATCTACCTTCGCGTGCTCCAAAACCTCCGCCTCCTAGACTTCCGTTGCTTCAGCTCTCTTGCTCTGGATGCATCGCCTTCTGGTGCCATTTTCACCGGTCAAAATGCCCAAGGAAAAACTTCTCTGTTAGAAGCTATTTGCACGCTCATCCGCCTCCAATCTCCCCGTACGAACCGACTCAATACTCTCACCAAAATTTCAGCACCAGGATTTGGGATCGCCGGAAATCCATGGGGACAGGAACGCAAAATTCAGCAAACATCCAAAGGACTCCTGCTCAAAACCGATGGTGAACCGCGCCATTCTCGCACCGAATACCTCGCCGATGGAGGTCTAATTGTTTGGATGGGAAATGAAGATCTCGGCTTGATCCGCGGCCCTGGTGAATCGCGCCGCAACTACCTCGATTTCCTCGGCGCTCAGCTCGATCCCAAATACCGCACCGCATACACCCGCTATCGCCGCGCGCTGAAAGCGAAAAACCTTCTTCTCAAAGAACCCAAACTCCGCCTTCCCGAACTTCTTGCTTACGAGAACATCCTCATCGAGCACGGTGAATACCTCACCCAAGCCCGCCAACAACTCATCGCAGATCTCTCACCCCTCGCTGCCGCAGCACAGATCGACATTTCCGGTAAAAACGAAGAACTCACCCTTTCCTACCTTCCCGCCTCCGGCCCCTCGATGAAAGAGTCGATCCTTCAAGCCCGACAACGCGAAACCAGCACCCGTCAAGCCGTCGTTGGTCCCCACCGCGATGATTTTTCCATCCGACTCCACGGCATGCCCGCTTCAGATTACGCCAGTGAAGGCCAGCAACGCACCATCGCCCTCGCCCTTAAACTCGCCCAAGGCGATCTCCTCCAACAACGCTGCACCAAAACCCCCATCTACCTACTAGACGATATTTTCGGCGAACTCGACCCCGCCCGCCGCAACGCCCTCCTTCACCACCTCCCCGCAAACGCCCAGAAATTCATCACCACAACCCATCTCGGCTGGATGGAATCCCAAAGCCCCATCGCCCCGCTACCCATTTTTGAAGTCAGTAATCACACCGTTTCACCCCGATCATAAAATTCATTTTGCTTTGAATGGATCCTTACTTACCTGCGTCTGAGGCGAAGAATTATACCTTTCTTTTTTCCCAACGACTCCTATTTTGAAATCATGAAAACGGCGATCTCCGTAATATTCACCTTTGCTCTAACACTGACCTCACATGGCCAGATCAAAAGAGACAGAGATTCACTTTTAGAATCAGAACCCGGTGTCGTTTATCTTAATCAAGTTTTCACTAAACCTGTTAAACTGAATGTAATCGAGCAAGCACAGGTCTTTTCCGACAAAGACGGAAAACATCGGTTGGGTTTCTTAAAATCTGATCAAGTCGTTGAACTCGAAGGTATGACCGAAAAAGCATACCGCGTCCGTGGTCAAGGCACCAATGATGGCATCGCTGGTTGGGTTTCTCCCAAAGCATTTTCACACTCGGACAAAGACTTCGTCGAAAAACTCAAACAAGTTTTCGAGCGTCAATTAACCGTAAACGAAATCATCAAAAACAAAGGCATCGCAATCGGCATGACTGTAAACGAAGTCCAGTTATCCCGCGGCAAACCCACGAAAACTACCATGCGTGTCACACCCACTGGTGAATCGGGATCTTGGGAATATATCAAATACGACGAAATCAAACACTACATCACAAAGGTCGACCAGACATCGGGACAAGCATACCGCCAACTTTCCCACGTCACCCGAGAAGAAACCGGTAAGACAACCATCGAATTTACAGATGGTGCAGTCAGCGCCCTCGAAGAAATGGAAGACAAAGGCCCAGGCAACCTAAAAATTATCGTTCCACCTATTGTGTTTGGTTGGTGACATCCCTTAGGAGCGCCGACGCCCCCGTCGGCATGCAGATGAGAAAGCTGTTATTGAGATGATAGCCGACGAGGACGACGGCGCTCCCACGTGACGAACCCGTCACACCCACTCACTCGCAAAGCTCGGCCTACCAACGCTTTATCCACAGCGTTACATGGAGCTATTTATCATTGATGCCATCGGTCCGTTTTTCCGGAACTATAAAAAAAGCCGTATCAACTGGTCGAAGATTCCCTTTTCTCATCTACTCACCTCAGGCGCTGAGGCGACTCAACAATGGCAGCGCATTCACCAAGACATGCGCGACTTCGCACGTGAAGTCTCCTCGCTAGGTTACAATGCCGTCACACTCGACGACCTCGCTCACCTTGCAACCCACCCACTGCACGAGCCTGAAATCGCTGCCAATATCGCATTCTTTCGGGAACAATTTTCGTCTCTGTTCGATCTCCTCACCGAAGAATTCGGACTCAAAGTTTTCCTTACCAGCGATGTCATCCCGCTCACCCCAGCGATCGAAGAATCCATCTCCCATAAAAATTCCGAGCTCGAAAGTTACTACCTCACGCTCATCCAAAATACACTCGACGATTTTCCGCAACTCTCCGGAATCATCCTACGCATCGGCGAGAGTGATGGCGTCGATGTCAAAGACCCCATCCGCACTCGCCTCCACCTTCGCAACCCTCGGGAAACCAATCAACTCATCCAAAAACTTCTCCCCGAGTTTGAAAAGCGTAACAAAAAACTCATCCTACGCACGTGGACGGTAGGCGCACATCGTATCGGCGATCTCATCTGGCACCGTGGAACTTTAACTGAGACCTTAGCCGGTATCGATTCTCCAAATTTCATCGTCTCAATGAAACATGGGGAAAGCGATTTCTTCCGTCACATCCCGCTCAACAAAGCATTCTTCCACGTCAAACAAGCCAAAATCATCGAGCTCCAAGCCCGCCGTGAATATGAAGGAGCTGGAGAATTTCCCTCCTTCATCGGAGCCGATTGTGAACATTTCGCTCGCGAACTTGAAAAAGCTGAGAACGTGGTTGGTATGTCGATATGGTGTCAAACTGGCGGCTGGCACCGCTTTCACCGACTCACCTTTCTAAGTGGCAATCGTCATTCGGATATCTGGATCCGCCTCAACGTAGCTGTGGCAATCCATGTGTTTCGCTACAAACGCAGCATTGAGCAATCCATCGAACAAACCCTCGGTGCACAACGCGCGCCCGCAGCATTGGAACTCCTGCGCCACGCCGATACCGTGATTAAACAAATATTTTACATCGAGGAATTCGCGCGCCAAAAAATCTTCTTCCGCCGTGTGCGCATCCCTCCCCTCCTCCATCTCTACTGGGACGGCCTTTTCATTAATCACGCTGTCTCAAAAATCCTCGGTCACTTCGTCCCCGATCCCGAATTTTCACTACGCTCCGCCGAGTCAGCTTCACTCTTGTTTCCAAAAATGATCGCTCTTGCACGCAAGGCAGATCTGCCAGTTGACGACATCGAACACATGCGCGACTTCTTCGGCATAATCCTCCTCGCGCGACGTTACTATTTTCTTCCATTCGATGAATCTCTAGCAGAACAAATCAGTCTCGCGAAAAAAGCCTACAAAAAACGTTATCCCTCCACCGAACGCGAGCGCTATAGGATCAAAGTTTCCTTCACGCCTTTCCATATCAAACGCCGGACTCTTTCCTGGGCCTCATCTATTCTCCTGAGAAAACAACGCGGTTACCGCATCGTTGATCACCTCTTCACTCTTCACCTCCTCGGCTTCGCCTATCGAATTTTTAAACCCCGTGATCCTAAAAAAATTCCCAAGCTACTGAGAAAATCTGCGATGGGAATGGATGCACTGTTTAAGTAAATGAAGAGTTATTAGTTATAGCTTATTCGATATTAAGGTTAGGCGCGAAAGCACCCCTAATAACCCATAGCTAATATCCCAATCACTTAATTTTCCCACTAGCTAAATCACGCTGCTTGATCACCTCGTCGCGTAACGCCTCGGATTCATCCAGTTCATCGGTACGCAGGCTCATACCGCCATCGGTGCCCAACTGAAGCTGGACAACTTCTTCCGCGTCTACGAGTGCTGCGTCATAATCCTTCAATGCCATGTAAACTTTTGCGCGGGCGCGGAGATGAGCAAGGCTGATGGTCGGTTTGATAAGTTTGCGGCCTTTCGAGTCAACTGCATTCGCATCGAACGGTGGTGCGAGCGCGAAGATCTTATCCTTGGCGACCTGAATCTCGCCGCGCTCTAACAAGGCGGAAATGGCTTTTTCATCTTCGCGCATGATGACGTTGATGATAACACCTTCGCGATGGTCGATTCCCGACAGCATCACTGCGATGCGGCCATCTTTATTCACCAGCACGGAGTTGAGCTGAATATCTTCGGAAAGAATTCCGAGCCTCTGAATCAATGGGTTGTTCATCCCCCCGGGAACCGTGAGAATGGGACATTCCAAATTATTCGTTGGATTCTTTGGATCGCTCAATCCCGCGCGAGTGGGCTCAACATTCCCTCCTAACAGGGCGAGCATAACCTTTACATCACCTGCGGGTCGCGTTGAGGCAAAATTGATGACGGATTTCAGTGTATTCTTGGGTGTCGCTGGGAGCCCGTCATCACGTTTAATGCTCCAAGGAGCGCCCTTAGCGAATACGATTGCCGTCCATTCACTGTCGAGATCTTCGGGGATGCGCAATGGCTTACCTTGGTCCGTGCTCAACTCGGTGCGCAGGATGCGATGAGCATTCTCAACATCGCCCTTGCCTAGAAAATAGCCCTCCCGGCGGCCATAGGACCAACCTGCAGAAAAGGGCACTTGGAACAACCAGTATCTGTGATGACGATCCAGTAAGAAGGACGTAAAAGTCCACATCATCGAGTATTCAGTGTGGCTCTTGAGAATCGCCTTCCGGTAATCCTCGAAGCCCTTGCGGTCGGCAACATCGAGCGAAAGCAGAGCCGCCACCGACAGAACTGCGCCGGGTGCTTTGTCGCCGCCGTTTTCGGAAACGAATTGGCTGATGACGGACTGCGGATTTGCGGCGGAGTCGCGAAGCGCCTCACGGGCGATACAAAAACGGGCGACGATATCGCAACCTGGTGGGTAGCCTGCGGCGAGTGCTGTCTTCGCCTCGGCGACAGCCTCTTCCCGTTTTCCGAGGTCGGCCTCGGTTTTCCATAATCCCATTAGAGCGATGATAAGGCGGTTGCGGACGATCCATAGATCCGGAGCAGCCGCGTGGTCTTTGATGGCCTTACGGCAAAGCTCGACGGCTTTTGTATAATTCGTGCGCGACTCGGCAGGACTCATGCGATAGCGGAGCGGCGGTGCGACGAAGCAGTCCTGAATCGCCTGCAGAGCTTCCTCGGGCACGGATGTCGCGACACGGGCAAGCGGCTGAGGCTTCTCACCCATGGTGTAGGCCTTGAGCTCGGGTGGTAAGGTTGGATCTAGCCGTCCCTCTGGATCGGACACCAAGAAATCGCCTGTCATCAATGAGTCGATCTGCATGACGTAGCGTGGCTCGGTCCAAGAACGCGCTAGGGCGGATTGGAACATCTGCGTGTAATCGGGCTTGCCATCGGATTTCATCTTAGTCCGGCCCGTTCCGGCCATGATCAATGCGGTGTATCCGGTCGCATTCACCGTCAGGATGCGCGGATCCTCTCTAACAAATGCATTGTAGATCGGGTTTTTCTTGCCGTCTGGAAGATGCAGCACTTGCCATTTCACACCCAAGCTACGGATGAACGACTCGCCAGCATCGGGTAGCTCATCGAGATTGAAACTGATGAGTTCAAGTCGACCATTCAGATCATCCTTCTTTTCCAATGCAGCGGCGGCGATTCCTTTAAGCAGTTCTTCGCCTCCATTTTCCTTCGACCAAAATATCAGCATCGTCGAGCGCCCGAGTGTATCCATCGGCAAACGCACCACCTTGCCATCCGATCTCTTGAAGATGCCGGCAAAAGGAGCCCCAAGCACTTGACCTCCCAGTTTGTCGCGCTGGAATGTAATCATCTCTAGGTCGCTGGAAAAGCGCTGTTCGATGATCTCTTGCAGGTCGGTGACGAGTCGGTTGTCGCCGAGTTCGAGTGCCATGAGCATGGTCATGCGCAGGACTTTTGCCGCGACTGGCGTATTGAGGTAGCGAGCAACCAGCGGGCGCAGAGCTTCGCCGCGCGCTTCGGCGTTGGCGCCTTGTTTCGACAGATCCGCCTGTGAAAGGAGCAGATCCGCCTCGAGACGCAATTCAGCGAGTTCATCGGGGGCTTTGACTAGCTCTTGGCAAATGGCGAGAAACGCTTTCCGATTTTCCGCATCCTTGTCGAGAGCGAGCATTCGCTGGTAAGCGCGGAAAAGAAACTCGAGTGCCAGAAATCGACTCGTGTCGGTCGCGTGGGCCGCAACCAAATCCTCCGCGTCACTAATGACCCGGCGCACGGCAAGCCTCTGACGGGCTTCAGACGAGACTACCTTGGCTTCGTTCAGTTGTTTATCGAGTTCCGCGATGACTTCATTGGAAATAGGCGTGGCAGCATCTTGAGCGATGAGCTGCGGAGCAAGTAGTCCGGAAAGAACCAAGCAGAGGACACCACAAAACAAAGAGCGCGGCATGTTAGATTTTTCTATCATAAAAATTTCGAATCTAGAAAGTCGTTAGTTCGACCGATGATTACTTCACCGGCTTGAGCTGCCAACTCTTGATGCTAACGCCGCGGTTAGGAGTGCGGGCGGTGATGCTGATCACGTTGCGACCCTGCGTCAGTTTCAGCTTCAGCGGCTTGGAGGCATCCCAAAAGCCATGGGAGTACGGCATTTCAAATAGGACTGGTTCGTCGCGGTTGACGCGCACAAGAACTTCGACATTCGGGGAGACCGTCGCTGCCATGGAAGTAAGTTCGTATTCGCCGTCGGCGGGGACTTCGATG
>JANMGO010000098.1:0-4801 GCA_031374665.1 Akkermansiaceae bacterium
CGGCCTTGCGAGTGAAGGTCAGGGCGACAATTTTCTCGGGTGGAACCCCCATCGCCGCCAGCGCGATGATGCGGTCACTCAGGCAAAAGGTTTTGCCAGAACCCGCCGAGGCAAGAACCAAGAGATTTTTCCTGAAGTCATCCATGCTTAATCGCTAATGAAATTGGCGCATCAAAAATTATTGTCACGCCTTACTTCACTCTCGCGTTCACGGAGAAAACTCAAAGTTCAATTGAGTCAGATAGAAGAATTTTAACCACGAATAAAGCGAATGGGCACGAATAAGAGAGGTTTTTTAGGTCTAAAAATTCGAGTCATTTGTGAAATTCGTGGTTAAAAACTCTTCATTTCTTCATCCTCGCTAGATTGCCCCTTATAGCGGCCGAATTCCCTGTATCCATAAGGAAACCTCAAGATTTGCGGAGTTTTTGCAAAAAATCGTTCCTTGCTTGCGAGGCTATCATGGGCTACCTAAAAACCCTACCTCGAGAGTGGCTATTCAAAAACCAACCACCCATGGTATCCAAATTTAAAAATTATGTTCCGTATTCCCTTTGACCGCGTGAACTGGATCACTTCCAGCTTCCTCATCGGCACCGCTCTCATCGCCCTCATCGGCGCTCCCATCTATCTCTATCATTTCGGAATCGATTGGTTCCAGTTCAGCATGTTCTTCTTCTATCTCTGCGCGACGATGATGAGCATCACGGTCGGTTATCACCGCCTTTTCTCTCACCTTTCCTTCAAAGCAAAGACCCCGGTGAAATTCTTCACCCTCCTTTTTGGTGCCTGTGCCTTTGAAAACTCCTGCCTAAATTGGTCCTCCGACCATCGCCGCCACCACAAACACGTCGACCACGACGAAGATCCCTACGACATCTCGAAAGGTTTCTTCTGGGCGCACATCGGTTGGCTTCTATTCAAACTCAATCCCGAGCCTCCTGTCGACAACGTCGCCGACCTCCGCAAGGACAAGTTGGTCATGTGGCAGCACAAATATACGCATTGGATCGGCCTCGTGCTCGGTCTCATCGTTCCTGCTGCTCTTGGCTACGGCTATAACTCTCTGATGGGTCTCGATCCTATAACTGGCGCTCTCGGTGGTTTCCTCATCGCTGGCGTGACCCGTATCGTCATCGCCCAACATTGCACCTTCTTCATCAACTCCCTCTGCCACACCGTCGGCAAACAACCTTACTCCACCAAACACTCCGCCCGCGACAGCGCGATCATGGCAGTGCTGACCTTCGGCGAAGGCTACCACAACTACCACCATGAGTTCCAACACGACTACCGCAACGGCGTGAAGCCATGGCAGTGGGATCCATCAAAATGGACGATCTGGACTCTTTCCAAACTCGGTCTCGTTGAAGGCCTGCGCCGCGTGCCGGATAGCAAAATTCTCCTCGCGGAAATGGGCGAAGCCCGCCGCGTTGCCGAAGCCCGCCTTACCCAGCTCCAATCCGCTCCGGGTTACTGCCAACGCACCGCAGAAGCACTCACCCAACTCTACGACAAGATGTGTGAAAACTACCGCGAGCTAGAACAAGCCGTAGCCGATCGCGTGCAGCTCTCCCGCGACGCCCTCCAAGCCTGGCAAGACGAAACCCGCGCCATTATGCGCCAGTTCTCACAACTCGCCAAACCAGCGATGGCGTAAGGCATTTCTAACCATTTGAATTTATAAAGGGAGGCAGTAATGCCTCCCTTTTTTGTGCCGCGCTGGATCTTCCCAAACTCACTTCACCACATACTCGGCGCGGACGATGGTGATGATGTCCTTCTCGTAAGATGTGGTGTCGTTGTTGCCCTCGGTTGAGGTTTCGGTGGAGTTGGCAGGGTTGATGTTGATGATCCCCATGGAGGAATCCACAAGGGGACCGATCTCGGTGTTGCCTGCGGAGCGAAGGATGTTTTCGGCGCGATTGCGGGCGTCCTTCGCTGCCTCTGCCAACATCTCGAGTTTGAGTTCACCGAGACGAGTGTAGTAGTAGCTCGGTTCATTGGAAGTAACATTCACGCCCTGCTCTAACAGCGAAGTAATTTCACGCGATGCTTTTTCAATTTGCGGCACATTCGAAGAACTCACCGAAACCACTTGGAACGCACGAAAACCCACCGACTTGCGTATTTCCGTGCGTAAAGGAACGTTGGTTCCAGGCAGTACCTTGTCTTCAAGTATGGTTTCAAATTCCTCGTTGATGTTGGCGGACTGCGTTTTGATGGCATCCGGCTGAATGCCTTGGCCCTTCAGAAATTCGACCACTTTATCGGTGCCACTTTTCAAAGCTAAGTAGGCCGAGGTGCTGTCTTTTCCTTTACCTTCGATAGTTGCTGACCACTCGATCAGATCAGAAACAATTCTTTTCTTGGCAGATCCAGTGATGCGAATGTTGTTTTTTTCCGGTTGCTTGCGGACATCGCGCCAAGTGGTGGCGGCAATGTAAGTGGAGCCGACCATGCCCAAAGCAAGGGCAAAAGCGGCGAGGGGAGGCAAGCTGATATTGCGAATCGATTTTTGTGCTTGGGTGTCGTTACTCATGGTTCGTGGGCTGGTTTGGATTTATCGCAAGTTCGAGATCGTCTGGAAAATTGCGGTGATCATCAAGTAGGCGAAGGTGCCGATGAGAAAGGCCATGAAAACCAGCACGGCTGGCATGATGAGTGCCATAACGCGTTGCAGATCTTTGTTTAGCTCTTTGTCGTAACGCTCTGCGGCGCGGCGCAGAGAGAGATCAATTTTTCCGGTCTGCTCACCCACGGCAATCATATCGATCAACAGTGGAGGAAACGATTCTGAGCGAATCATCGCTTTGGAAAACGCGCGGCCATCGCCGACCTGATCGATGACGTCATCGAGGTTTTTTCGAATCGCGAGATTTTGAGTGGCATCGCGTGAAAGCTCAAGAGCTCTTAGCAGCGGCAAGCCGTTGCCAACTAAGTTTGCCATGGTTTCGAGAAACTGAACATAAAACCGTGAGGAGATGACGGCGCCGATCAATGGAATTTTGAGTTTCATCTCGTCCCATTTTGGGCGGTTGGCTTCGTTGTCTTTCCATGCTTTGAAAAATAAACCTCCGCCAACTAACAATAGAAGTATTACCAGCCACCAAGCCTTGATGAAATCGGCGATAACCATCATGCCATTGATAGCCCATGGAAGTTTTCCGCCGGGAGTGTTTTTGATGAGTTCGGAGAGTTGGGGAATGAGCATGGTCACAAACACCACCCCGACCCCGAGTCCCATCAGGACGAGGAACGACGGATAAATCATCGCGAGAATGAGTTTGCTCTGTAGCTCTGAAAGAGTTTTCAGGTAGTAGGCTTGGCGTTTTAAAATCGTATCCAACGCACCCGAGGCCTCGCCGGCTGCAGCCAACGAACAATACAACGGCCCAAAACTTGGACTGACCTTTTTCAAAGCCACCGAGAAGTTCACCCCGTCTCTAACAATTTCTCGAATCCGGCGGGAAACCTCTTTTAGGCTTCCGAGTTCTTGTCGACCTTCCATCGATTTCAACGCCGGTTCCAACTGCAAACCTGCGCCGATCATGTCGGAGAGTTCTTCGGTAAATAGAATCACTTCCGCGCGTTTGAGTTTGATCGTGCCGTCGGTGGAAACTTCCGTCTTGTCGCCAACCGCTTCACGGCGCTTCGGCTTCGCGGTTTCTTGTTTCGTTACAACTTTTGCGGACTCCTTGAGCGTCACTGGCTGCAAGCCGCGCTTGTCCAAAACCCGCAACGCTTCCGAGCGATCAGACGCCTCAATCTCACCGGTTGCGACGGTGCCGTTGGTGGAGAGAGCTTTGTAAGAGAAGTGGGGCATGAGAGAAAATTTTAGTCCGCTCCACCAATCTCCGATGAGGTTACGGAAATGACTTCTTCAATCGTCGTATGTCCCTGCATGACCTTGTGCCAGCCGTAAGTCCGCATCGGCACATAACCGTCACGGAATGCTTGGGCTTTCATCTCAGCAATCGGGCGGGAATGCGCGACGAGTTCCTGCATTTTCTGAGATAAAATCACGACTTCGTAAATGGCGAGTCGGCCAGAGAAGCCGGTCATGCGGCAGCGGTCACAACCTTTTGGCGCGTAGATTTGGCCAGCGATGTCACTCGGGATTTCAAGGTCGATGATGTCCTGTGTGGAAATTTGGCGCGGCACTTTGCAATGTGGGCAGAGTCGGCGGACAAGGCGCTGGGCGAGGAAGGCTCGGACAGCGGCGGAGACCAAGAACGGCTCGACTCCCATATCGACCAAGCGGGAAATACCTCCCATCGCATCGTTGGTGTGGAGGGTGGAAAATACAAGGTGACCTGTTAGAGAGGCGCGAATCGCGATTTCAGCGGTTTCCAAATCCCGGATCTCCCCGATCATGACGATGTTGGGATCGGCGCGGAGAATCGAACGCAGAGCGGCGGCGAAGGTCAGGCCGATCTCGGATTTCACCGCAATCTGCATGACGCCGGAAAGTTTGTTTTCCACCGGATCCTCGACCGTCACGATGCGTTTCTCGGGGCTATTCACCTCGCTGAGGAAAGAGTAGAGGCTGGTGGATTTACCGGAACCCGTCGGGCCGGTGATGAGAATGATGCCGTTGGGAAGGTGGAGCAGACTCTCGATCTTGGTTCGGACAAACGGCTCCAACGCGAGTTTGGCCAGATTGAATTTTTCTTGGTTGAGTAGGCGGAGAGAAACGCTTTCACCTTCCACGGTTGGCACGGTGGCGACCCGGACGTCGATGGTCGCGCCTTCAAACTGAAGGTTGATACGACCGTCCTGCGGGACACGGCGTTCGGCG
>JANMGO010000016.1:0-76821 GCA_031374665.1 Akkermansiaceae bacterium
TGGACGGTTAGGTTGATGTCTTGTAGTGCCACGACCTCGCCAGCCTTGGAGTCAAAGATTTTGTTGAGGTTGCGAATCTGCAACAGCGGCGGGCGCTGCTTGAGTTTATCAAAGCGCGCTTTGACGGCAGGCGACTGATCCTTGTATGACAAACTCGCGATCATGATGGAGAGGAGGAAGGTGTTTCAGGTATGGAAGTAATAGGCTGCTTGGCGGGGCCAAGGATCCTTGCTCTTGCCGAGAAAAAGCGACTGAGGAATCCTTTTTTCGGTTGGTCCATCCAAGGAAAGAAAAAGCGAGCGAGATAGGCTAGGATCTGGTCCATGAAGAATCCTGACAGGCCGATTAGCAGGATAGCTGGATAGACGATGTCGAACTGAAAGCGGCGGCCGTGCGTATCGATGATTTCTGCGAGGCCGCTTTTGAAACCTAACAATTCGGCGATGACCAACCAAGTCCAGGCCGTGCCGAAAAGAAGGCGAAGGTCTTTGTATAGGCTTGGTAAAACTCCCGGGATAACAACGGTGGTTAAGAGTTGTCGTTGATTGGCACCGAGCGTTTGTGCGGCTTCCACAAGAGAGCCATCAAGGCTGCGGGTAGTCTTGGATATCATCAGGATGGCTGATGGTAGGGTGCCGAGGAAAACCAGCATGATCTTAGGGCCCATATCGAGGCCGAAGATCGCCATGAGTACCACTCCGAATGCGGGTGCTGGCATGTAGCTGAAAAAATTAACAAAGGGCTCTGCAATTTTTGATGCAAAGTCATAAGTTCCGCAGAGTAGCCCCAAGGGGACTGCCACAGAGATGGCGAGGAGAAATCCTAAAACAATCGTGCGCCAAGATTCGGCGTAGCGTTGGAGTAGGGTTTTTCTCTCTGCTCCTGCATCGCCAGCTGGGGGTTTGTTGGCAGTAAGGCCTTTCCAAAATGACGTCGCAACCACATCAGGTGGCACGAGATAGACTGGGTAGGCGACTTCTTCGTTTGCTTGAGGTAGCAATTTTAAAAGTGACTCTGTTGGCCATTCGGTGCCGGCCTTTTCTAACAGTTCAACGTTAGCTTTGATGATCTTGAGGTTCTCTGCAGAAAGCGGTTCTTTGGTGGATGTAAGTTTACCGTCGGCAAGATCCATCCATGTCTTGCGGATTTCGTCATCTGCCAGCTCTTGCTCGCGGGTGAGCCAACCATTGACCGTGGCGATAGGGTGGAGTTGGCGGAGGATTTTCTTGTTCTGCCGCGAACTACTAACAATAGGCTGGCCGGATTTTCTTGCTGCTAGAATTTCCTCGTTGTCCATTGCAATCGCAGTGGAAAATTCCTTCCACACACTCGGAGTGAGGCTATCTCCGACCGAATAGATGCTCTGCAACTGCGGGCTTTCAGCGGACACATTCACCTGATACGCCACCTTCCACCACGGTCCGTAGGAGGCGATGCTCCAAATGATTAGCGGTAGGGCAAACGACAGCACCATCAGGATCGTGGCCTGTGAGGAGTCGAGCTCTTTTCTCACCACCCACCAACGACGTCGCGTCTGATTTTTCATGACCGGAGGTGCGGTGGGTGAGATTAAAGAAATGATTTATTTGCCAAGTGATTCTTTATAGATCGAAGGATCAAGGTAGGAGCTCACATCAAGAGATTTTTCGTAGACTTTGTATTTCACGTTGAAGTCATCCACGATCTTGGTGGAGCCGTAGATCGAGCCGAGGCCGTCTGCTTTTTCCCATGCTTTCAGAGATTCCGAAGAAGTGAGAATCTTGGTGCCTGCGAGGAGAGGTTCGTATTCTGCAGGTTTCACTCCAACGCGCTCGGAAAGGATCGCAAGGGCATCGTCGGTGTTATCTTCTTTGGCGAGATACTCGGTGATTTTCCCCCAAACTTTAACTACCTTGAGCCAATCAGCTCGGCGGGTTTTTACACTTTCGCGATCGCAGAAAAGACCATCGTAGATTAGGCCCGGAACATCTTTAGAAGTGAACACGGGTTTTGATCCTGGGACGAGCTTGAGGGCTTGACCGGAGTTCGGCTGCCATGCGCCGATGCCAGCTACTTCGCCAGATGCAAAAACTTGTGGAGTGTTGTTGGTCGGAGTGTTTTTAATGGTGATATCGCTTTCGGCCATGCCGTTGAGTTCCAATCCTTTGAGAAGCAAGAGGTGTTCAACAAAGCCTTCTTCCAAGGCGATGGTCTTACCTTTAAGATCTTTAAGAGTCTTGAATTCACCTTTGGCGACGATCATGTCGTTGCCGTTCGAATAATCGTTGATCAGGATACAAACGGACGGTTTGCCAGTGGCACCAGTCACTAGGGCGTCGCCATTGGTGACGCAGACAGCATCGAGCTTGCCTGCTGCGTAGGCTTCCATGGATTTCACATAGTCCATCCATACGAATTCGACTTCCACACCAGCTTCCTTAAACCAACCCTTCTTGATTCCGATTTCCCATGCAACCCAACCTGGCCAGTCAGAGTAGCCGATTTTGAGTGGTTCGGCATTAACACGGGCGAAGGATGATACGCCGATAACTGCGGCAAGAAGTATGGTTTTGCTGATTTTCATGACATCTGGGTTGGAATGGTTGTCATCTCAAGGGATGGAGAGATCATTTTTTGATTTAGCACCAAGCGTGCCAAGGAGATGTCGCATTTGTCTTAGATCATACCTTTGGTGTGATTTTGTCTTATTGTGGGTCAATAAACTCTTATGGCTCGTCTTTTTCGAAATGAGTAGGCAGGGTCTGGTAATCACACGACACTACGATTTTGAGCGCATTTAGAACATTGGGAATACCGTCAGATTTGGTTGAGGGCTTGCAGGAGCTGGGAATCATTACGCCGACGGAGGTACAGGAAAAAACGATCCCGTTTTTGATTAAGAACGGGGGAGATTTTTGTGCGCAGGCACAGACGGGAACAGGAAAGACCGCTGCGTTTGGTTTGCCGTTGTTGACGAAAATCGATTCTAGAAAGCCGGTGATTCAGGGCTTGGTGATTGCCCCAACGCGGGAGCTCGCTAAGCAGATCGGCAAACATTTGTTTCGCTATACGAAATACGCGAAGGAGAAAATTTTCATCGAAGTCCTCGCAGGTGGCGAGCCGATGGAGCGTCAGATCTCGAATTTGAAACGTCCCACCCACATCATCGTGGCGACCCCGGGTCGGTTGATAGATTTGATTAAGAAAAAGGCGCTGAGTTTGGTGGACGTGAAACATCTCGTGCTCGATGAGGCGGATGAAATGTTGAGTATGGGATTCAAAAAAGATCTCGTCACCATCTTCGGTCTGACTCGTGGACGCCGCAGCACTTGGTTGTTTTCGGCAACGTTTCCTGATTCGATTCAGAGCCTCGTTAAAGGCGCGATGCCAGGGGTTCCGGAAACGATCAAAATCGATAAAGCACATGTCGTGAACCAAAATATCGATCATCGATTTGCGGTTTGTGGGAAGGATGAGAAAAACGAATTTCTCGCGGAGTTTCTTCACAAGCGCGATGAGGAGCGCGGTTTGATTTTCGTGCGGACAAAGGCAGGGGCGATTGCGTTGGGTAGGCAAATGGAGAAACTCGGTTTCGCCGTGGATGTCATTCAGGGAGATCTTTCCCAACGTGAGCGCGACAAGGTCATGCGCGGGTTTAAAAACCAAAAAACCCAGATTTTGATCGCAACGGATGTCGCGGCGCGGGGTATCGATGTCGAGGGTTTGACCTTCGTGATCCATTACCAGCTTCCCGAGCAATTGGAATATTACACTCACCGCAGCGGCCGGACGGCACGGGCAGGGAAAAAAGGGACATCGATCGCTTTAATCGATCCCCGTGAACGCAAGAAAATCGGGAGATTTGAGGAAGATTTGGGTGTAACCTTTACGGAAATAAGCTGACGAAATTTCTGCAAAGCTAGGCTTGCGGTATCTTGAGCTGGTCTATACTTCTGCGCCTCCGTTAAACCATTACCTATGAATCCTATTCTCGTTTTCTCACTCTGGTGCCTCGGTGGCTTTGTTGTTGGAGTTATTTTCGCCTCATTTTTCGAATGGACCCTTCATCGTTACGTCATGCATCGCCCGATTTGGAATTTTCGTTATGCCTTCCAAGCGCATGCAGTGGTTCACCATCAGACTTTTAAAGCGGATCAGACGTATCATCTTCTGAATGAGAAAGACAAAGAAACCATCCCGATGGCATGGTGGAACGGTCCGGTGCTGATTGCGATTGGGGTTGTGCCGTTTGCTTTGATCTCGTTGTTGATTGGTGAGTGGGGATTTTCTCTCGGAGGATTCCTAGCATTTGCGAGTTATTACTGCTTTTACGAATACATCCATTGGTGCATGCACTTGCCAAAAGCACGCCGTGTCGAGAAACCAAGATGGTTCCGTAAACTCAATGGTCACCATCTTTTGCATCACCGTTACATGCACAAAAATTTCAACGTTGTTTTCCCATTAGCTGACTATTTTCTCGGAACGTTGATTTTACGTGCTAAGACCAATTTCATGCAGGCAACCGGTCCTTCGGTGCCTAACGTCCAGCCCTTACCTTGAGTCTGGCGCATCGGGCTCACGTGTGTAGCCTGTAGCCATGACTGAAATAACGGATCAACTCCCAAGAGTCGCTTTCTACGACACCAAACCCTACGATAGGGTGTATTTTGATCCTGAAGCGAAGCGACTCGGGCTCTCGCTGGAGTATCACGAGTTTCGGCTCTCAGCAGCGAATGCAGCATCGGCCAAAGGGGCAGTGGCGGTTTGCGTGTTTGTAAATGATCCCATCAACGAGGCTTGTTTGAAAAACCTGGCGGAGCAGAGAATTCGTTTGGTGGCTCTGAGATGCGCGGGTTTCAACAACATCGATCTCGAAGCCGCGAAGACCTACGGTATCAAAGTGGTGCGCGTGCCTGCGTATTCGCCGTATTCTGTGGCCGAGCACACGGTTGCGTTGTTACTCACGCTGAACCGAAAAATCCATCGCGCATTCAATCGCGTGCGTGAGTTAAATTTCTCGCTCAGTGGTCTGGTGGGATTTGATCTACATGGAAAAACCGTGGGAATTCTCGGCACGGGAAAAATTGGAAAAATCGCCGCGCAGATTTTCCGTGGGTTTGGTTGTGAGGTCTTGGTGCACGATCTTTTTCCTGATTCCGCATGGGCGGAGAAAAACGGTGTGACTTATGTTTCTCAAACAGACGTTCTCTCTAAATCTGACATTGTGAGTTTGCACCTTCCGCTCAACAAAGAGAGCTTCCACTTACTCAACGCGGAGACGATTTCACAGATGAAAAAGGGCGCGTATCTGATCAATACGAGTCGCGGAAAACTGGTGGACAGCGCGGCAGTGATCGAGGCGCTGAAATCGGAGCATCTCGGCGGAGTCGCACTGGATGTTTATGAAGAGGAGGAAGGCGTGTTTTTCGAAGATCATTCGGCCACAGCTCTGCAAGACGATGTGTTATCCCGCTTACTGACCTTTCCGAATGTGTTGGTGACCTCGCATCAAGCATTTCTAACAGAAGAAGCCCTGCACGCGATTGCCGAGACAACCATCGACAGCATTGCTCGCTATGCGCACGGTGAAGCGGTCGCTAATGAGCGGACAGTTGTTTAATGCGGTGTGGGAACCGATCCACTGCGATTGCGGATTTTCAGGTTCAGCATTTCGACGCTGAGCGAGAACGCTATGGCGAAGTAGATGTAGCCTTTGGGGATTTCGAAGTGGAAGCCCTCGGCGATCAATGCGGTTCCGATCAGGATTAAGAACGACAGAGCGAGCATTTTGATGGAGGGATGTTTGGAAACGAAGTTACTGATTGTCCCGGCGGCTAGCATCATCATGCCGACTGAGATCACAACGGCGAGCATCATCACCGAGAGGTGATCGGCCATGCCGGCAGCGGTTATTACGGAGTCGATAGAGAACACGATATCGATGATGGCGATCTGAGCGAGGACGGCACCGAAGCTCGCGACTTTCGCTGTTTTCTGAGCGTCCTCGTGATCTTCGAGTTTGTGATGGATTTCTTTGGTAGCTTTCCAAATGAGGAAGAATCCACCGATCAAAAGGATGAGGCTTTTGCCGCTGATGCCAAGTAGGCCATCGTGTTCGGCGGCTTGAGGTGCCATCTTCCAGAATGCTGGGTGCACAGGAATGGAAAATAACACGGCTTTGAGGCTCATGATCCAACTGATTGTTGCAAGCAACATGAGGCGGGTGATCATGGCAAGCGCGAGGCCAATAGTTCTGCCTTTGGCGCGTTGCTCTGGTGGGAGTCGGTCCGAGAGGATGGAAATGAAAACGATATTATCGATGCCGAGGACAATTTCTAACAATGTGAGGGTCAGCAGGGCAGCCCATGCATCGGGTTGGGAGAACCAGGAAAAATCAAACATGATAAGAGTTTATTCGGGTGAGTCTTTGGATACGATTTTTTCGAGTGCTTTGACGCGTTCGAGGAGTTTCGGTAAGCGCCGGACGTGGGCTTGAAGCTTGGTGTCTTCTTTCATTGGAATGGCGGGTTTACCTGCGTAGGCCATACCTCCGGCAAGATTGGTCGTGACTCCAGCGCGGCCGGCTAGGATGGTGTTCGCGCCAACTGTGACGTGTCCAGCGATGCCGGATTGCGCGGCGACGGTGACATAGTCTTCGATGCAGCAACTGCCTGCGAGTCCGCATTGGGAGACAATTAAGCAATGTCTGCCGATGATCACGTTGTGGCCGATCTGCACGAGGTTATCGATCTTGGTGCCCTCACCGATGACGGTTTTTCCGAAACGTGCGCGGTCGATTGAGGTATTGGAACCGATCTCTACATCATCGCCGATGACGACGATTCCGACTTGGTCAATTTTGACGTGTTTGCCTTCCGAAAATTCGTAGCCGTAGCCGTCTGAACCAATGACCGCTCCGGGATGAATGATGACACGTGAGCCAATGACGCAACGCTCGGTGATGGTTACATTGGCGCGGATCTGGCAGTTTTCGCCGATGATCGCGTTTTCATAGATCACGGCGTTGGGGCCGATTTCTGAGCCATCGCCGATGGTGGCGCCATCCATGATTACAGCACCGGAATGGATTTTGATTTTCTCAGGATTGAGAATGGCGGTGTCTGAAACGCTGGCAGAAGGATGGACTCCAGGTTTGAACTCCCGTGAGTGATTGGCGAAATGACGCACCACGGCAGCGAAGGAGAGGGACGGATTCTGGACAGCGATCAGTGCTGGTCCAAAAGGTTTAAAATCGTAGCCAACTGGTATAAGCACCGCACCTGCTTTGGTGGCTAGGAATTGCTGTAGATACTTTTCGTTTCCGAGAAAGCTGATCTCTTCAGAACCGGCCGTATCGAGCGCGGCCATTCCGGAAAAGCTAGAACTCGCCTGACCACAAATGATGTTTCCATCGATGAGGTTGGCGAGTTCAGAAAGACTTAGGCTAACGGCCAAAGCGGAAAGAGTTAAGTTTTCTCCTTATTTAGGAGTTGCTGGCTTTTTATCAGCAGGCTTTTTGTCTTCTTCTTTTTTATCAGCTGGTTTTTTGTCAGCTGCAGGCGCGTCTTTGTTGAGGACTTTAAGCAGGCTTGCAGTGATATCGGTTGAGTCTTTGCTGTAAATAAGCACCGGAACTTGTGAAGTGCTCATACCAGATTTATCGAAAACGAAATCGTAGTTGTCGGTTTTTGATTTCTCTTCAACTAATTTCCGGATGTCTTCCAGAATCCCTTTCATGCGCTGAACCATGTTTTCATTTAACGCTGTGGTGCGGCGTTGAATGAATTCACGGCGCTCTTTATCGAGTTGAATTCCTTCTTGTTGTTGAAGTTGGAAATCCTTGATCAGGCTTTGTTTCTTGGATTCGTTGACGGAAGGATCTTCGATCTGCTTTTTGAAGTTTTCGAGACTGGTTTCAATCTCACGAATACGCGTAAGACGGTCTTCGTTGTCTTTTTGAATCTTAGCGCGCTCGAGGTTGATTTGCTCCTGAGCTGCGTTGGTTTGGTAATATTGCTTAAAGAGCTCCTGAATATCTACAGTCGCAATTTTGAGGTTGGAATTTTGAGCGCTTGCCGTGGAAATAAGAGAAGAGGCGAGTGCTACAGCGAAAAAACGTCGAAATAATGTCATATCAATAAGAGGTGCAGATGGTTTCAGGCGCAGCTTGGTCAGAAATCACGAACCCGTCAACAGGCATGAATGCAGTTATTTGTTAAAATTCATGAGTTATTAGGACGGCTGAAGCTTTATATCCATTACCTAGCCGTGATTTTAAGCATGTCACTAGCTGGGTTGGGGTCGGCTGGAATGATCCATCTGAAATCGACGCCATTCGCGACGAGATTTTTTTGATCTTCAAACATGATTTTTGATGTGCCACCGACTGCGACTTGGAATTCGGTAAGATCATATCCGTCTGCTTTCATGGTGAGGCTTTCGGCTCCCTCGGGCATGTCTTCATGTAAGTTTGCACCGATTGCAAAATCGTATTTCTTGCGATTTCCCGAAGCAACTGTCGCCACGAATTCATCTCGTTTGATACGTTGTTCGAAAAGTTTAGCTTCCGAGTCTGATCGAAGGGGATTTTTTACGTATGGCCTGAGGCCAACATTCACAGCGATGTTCAATGGGTTAGTGAGCTTGCCCTTGTCGATGATTTTTCCGGTGATAGCAAATCCGTCTCGGGAGGGAGAAATGGTGACTTCGAATGTGGCATTTCCAGTAACTGAGCCGGTGTAAGTGACTGGCTTATCGGGATTGAGTTCGGGATTCTGATTCGATTTAAGTGAGGCAGGATCGATTTTTTTACTGGTGAATTTGCCATCGGATTTAGACTCAAGGATTTCAATTTTGAATATGATGGGATTGCTTGCACTGATGATCTCGCCTCTTTTCGTCAGCGGATAAAAAACTGCTTCGCCATCGGTCGTGATGCCGAACTGGAATTTCCGTTGCTTAAGCACGAAAAAATAATTTTCCCAGGGCGTCTTATCAATCGATGCGAGCTGGGCGGGGAGGGCGGGAGTGATTGCTAGTATTGCAGCAATCACTAAGAGGGGGGACTTAGTGACCTTCATGGTGGAAGTAAAAAACCCCAAAAAGGATTGGGTGAAAAGATTTTTTTTCGTTAGATGATTTTTTCAAAGAGATGAAGCGACCTGTATCAGTTCTTATACGGTGGAGTTTCAAGGGGTTTTTGTTTGCTTAAAGGAAGAGAGCGGGTATCGATCTGGGCGAAGATGAAAGCGACTGATCTAGCCCAATCCGTAATCGATGACACGCAGCCGCCTGCAGGATTGGGTGCGGTTGGAGAATGTCTGTGGTATGCACGGGCGGGAAAATGGGACAAGGCTCATGATCTATGTCAGGATCTACCCGGGAAAGCTGGATCATGGATTCATGCTTGGCTACATCGTGAAGAAGGCGATTTAGGAAATGCGGATTACTGGTATTCACGTGCTGGCAGGGAAATGCCCGGCAAGAACGTGAGCTTGGAAGATGAATGGATGGCGATTGCTGATGAGCTGTTAGGTTAGGATTTATATGGAATTTTTAGAACGCACAGATATTTGGATTTCTCCCTATCGCCTACGGGCGCGGACTTTTTTAAATTCCATTTCATCACGGCGTGAATTCGAAGGGGCGTTGATCCGCGTGGGTGATGGTTATGGTTGCATTCATCCATGGCCGGAGTTGGGCGATCCATCTTTAGAAAAATGTTTAGAAGATTTGAAAGGCCGTCGCACCTGGCCGATTGTGAAGCGCGCCTTGCGCTGTGCGGAATACGACAACGTGGCACGGGTTGCGGAAAAATCGTTATTTGAAGAAATGGAAGTTCCGCGCAGTCACGCGACCTTGATCGATGCTAATATCAAAGAGCTGGCGCTCGCCGTGGAAGCAGGATTCGACACAGTGAAGATCAAGGCGGGTCGGAACATTTCTGTGGAAACACGTTTCCTCGAAGACATGTCAGTCGAGTATCCGGCGCTGAAATGGAGAATTGATTTCAATGAGTTACTAGATCCAGATGCGGCGGATCGGTTTCTTGGGAAATTATCGGAAGCCGTGAGGAGGAAGATCGATTTTGTGGAGGATATTTGTCCGTTTTCGGAAACGGTTTGGGCGGAGCTTTGGAAGAAGTATCGTGTGCCATTGGCGGTCGATCGTGAATCGGGCCCGCATCGCATCGCGGCGCAGTGCATGGTGATCAAGCCGGCCGTGGACGAGCCGTTTCTGTTAGGCGAAGCGGCGGTGATGAATTCTCAGCGAGCCGTGATCACGAGTTACATGGATCATCCGTTGGGTCAGGCATTTGCGGCATGGGAAGCGGCGCGGACCGAACTGATCTTTCCCGGCCTAATCGGAACTTGCGGGGTGCAAACGCATCACCTTTTTGAAAAAGACGCTTTCACCGAGAAGTTGGGCGATTGGAAACCGGATTTCAAAGCGCCAGGCGGAACAGGGTTGGGTTTTGATGATGAACTTGCCGCGCTGACCTGGGTGAGCTTATGATCCCGGAGTCGCGGAGGATTTTCACCATGGATCGCAGCTCATTTATTTCGCAGTCTTTTTGGGATGATCCAACGAACTGTGTCGTGGCTGGAGGTTTAGATAAAATTCCGGATTTAGGTTTATGCGGCGGCACGGTCATTTTCAAAACTTCCGGCAGCACCGGCGCACCGAAATGGGTGGTGCATGAAAAGCGGGCGATGCTGGTTTCCGCGCAGGCTGTCAATGCTTGGTTGGGTGTGGATCAGAATTCCAAGTGGGGGTTGGCTTTACCTATCGATCATGTGGGTGGATTCGCGATCCTAGCGAGAGTGTTTCAGGCAGGTTGTGGCTTGGCTGAGTTGGATGAGAAATGGGATGCGGAAAAGTTTCATCGCTGGATTTCTAACGAAAACGTGACCCATGTTTCATTGGTTCCGACCCAAGTGCACGATTTGGTAACAGCATCATTGCCGGCTCCGGAAAAACTTCGGGTGGTGGTGGTGGGAGGCGGGCGTTTATCTGAAACTCTTGGCCAAGCGGCGCGTGATCTGGGTTGGCCGGTGTTGGCGAGTTATGGAATGACCGAGGCTGGATCGATGATCGCCACGCAGTCTATGAATGATTTATCGAAACCGTTCCGTGAGGGGGATTTGGAGATTTTGCCGATCTGGCAGGTGGAGACCGATGTGGATGGTAGGTTGAATATATTAGGTAAAGCTTTGTTTCGCGGATATCTGCTTCAGGAGGAAAGCGGTGTGAGATTTGAGCCTACTTTATCGAAATCGTTTCTAACAAATGACCGCGGAATGATTTCAGGAAATTATCTTAAACTCCTCGGGCGGATGGATGCTTTGGTGAAAGTGCTGGGGGTGTTAGTGGATCTTGAGGCGGTCGAGCGGCGGTTTCTTGAGGTCGCTGCAGGGCGGGTTACACCCGATAAATTTGCGGTGATTGCGCTGCCGGATTTACGGAATGAGCATGTATTGGTCGCTGTTTTCGAAGGCGAGATTCCGGCTGGATGCATTGAAGATTATGAAAAATCCGCTCCGAGCTTGGAGCGGATCAGTCAGGTTTTTCAGGTAGAGAAATTCCCACGGAGTTCACTAGGAAAACTGCGCCGCGGGGAGTTGAGAAAGATGATCGCTACTTCGTATGACCCTTCTCTTTCTTCGTAGCGAGAATGGCTTTGATCATTTCTTTGACCTCATCATCGGTGTTCAGTGTGTGGGCGGGCATGGCTTGTTCACCCCAAACACCAACGCTGCCACCTCTGACCTTTGCGAAAAGTTTATCAACGGCATCAGGTTCTTTGCCGTATTTTTCGGTGATATCAGCGAAGGCTGGACCGACGATTTTATCCTGAGCTGTGTGACAGGAAATGCAGGTAGTGTCCATCAATAGCTTAACACCCTTCATTTTAAAATTCATTCCGGCGATACGTGGATCGTCTTTCGGTTCTAGCTCTTTGATTTGATTGAACGAGGTGCTGTAGGAAACTTTCAGTAGCCTGCCGTCTTTCACATCATACCAACCATTTCCGTATTCGAGGACGTAGAGAACTCCTTTATTGAAGAATAGATCGATGGGTTTGCGAAACTTGAAGTTCAGTGGAAAATCTTCCACGCCGAGATTTTTTTCCTCTGCATCAAGCCGTGCGAATTTAAACCAAGACTGATTCCAGTCGGAAAAAAGCAGGCAGTTATCGTAGTCGGCAGGGAAGGCATGTTCGTCCTTCGTTGCGTGATAGACACCGCCAATGATGGAGCAACTGCGGCCATAGAAATGAAAGGGATCACGCGGAACGGGAAGATCGTTGATGCCGGTGTTGTTGACGGATACGTTTTTAAGATTTTTCGGATCGAAGGGTTTTCCAGTTAGATCGTTGAAAACTTTGGTATCGGTGATGGCATAGGGCCAGCCGTAGTAACCTGCGGTTTTCGCTTGGTTGATTTCCTCGCCCGTGGGTTGTTTGTCTGGAGCAACTTCGCTCCAGTATAGGGTGCCGGTTTTTGAATTGATGGTGATGCGGTAAGGGTTGCGCAGTCCCATCGTATAGATCTCAGGGCGAGTTTTGTCTGTGCCGGGTTTGAAAAGGTTACCTGCTGGGATCTTGTAGGTGCCGTCGGGTTGGATCTGGATTCTTAAAACTTTTCCACGCAGGTCGTTGCTGTTAGAAGCGGATCTTTGGGCATCCAGTTCTTTCTTATGCTCCTCAATCGGTGTGGCTGGCTTGGAGAATGGATTAGTGTTGTCGCCAGTGGACAAGTAGAGCATCCCATCGGGACCGAAGGCAAGTGAGCCACCTTCATGGCAGGTCGAACCCTCACGATCGGTTGGGACTTCGAAGATCGCTTTTTCAGAAGCAAGATCAAGCTGGCTGTCTTTGAAGGTGAAACGTGAAAGCCGATGTGAACTGACGTCTGGGAGGGAGTAATAACAGTAAATCCATTGATTTTTAGCAAAGTTAGGATCGGCGGTGATTCCAATGAATCCACACTCGCGTGCGGTTTCACCTTTCTTGCTCGCTACTTTCAGAGCGCCGCCCTCGGTGAGCTGGTTGGAGCCGGGTGTCCATACCCGAAGTTTTCCGGTACGTTCACAGATGAGGATGCGTCCGTCTGGGAGCATGACCATTTCCTGGGGGTCGACAAAGCCTTCCGTTAATACCTCGACTTTAAAGTGAGCGGGATTGGGCTTTTCGGCATGAATGGAGACGGAAAAGAAAAGTGAGAGTAGGAGAAGTCGTTTCATTGGCTAGGTTTGTTACTTCAATTAAAGTGGTGTTTTTTGGCCTATGTGTTGCCCGAGTCACAAGCTCTATTTCCAAACAGCCTGATTTTTTCCAAAGGATTCATTTACCCTGCGACGAGTTTTGGGATAGCTTCGCTTCACTATGAAATTTAAATCCTATGTTGTGGCGCTTCTTGGCGTGTGTTTTTCAGGATCTTTGGCGTTTGGCGCGGATCCGATGGCTCCGATTGATGCATCGAAAATCGAGGGAAAAGTCAAACTAGCCTGTGTGGGTGATAGTATCACTCAAGGCGCGGGAACGAAGGGTAATCCTTATCCAAAGCAGCTTCAGGCGTTGTTGGGAGATAAGTGGGAAGTAGGGAATTTTGGTGTGAGTGGTCGGACTTTGATGGATAAAGGCGACTATCCGTATTCGAAGGAGAAGAAGTATCAGGATGCGTTAGCGATGAAGCCAGATGTCGTGATCATCATGTTAGGAACCAACGACACGAAGCCGCAGAATTGGCAGTTCAAAGGGGACTATTTGGCTGATTACAAAAAACTCGTCGCTTCGTTTCAAAGTCTTGAAAGTAAACCACGCATTTTTATCTGCCGCCCTGTGCCGGTGATCGACAATGGGAATTTCGGTATCACAGAAGCTGGTATCCAAGAACAAATCCCTATGATCGATCAACTCGCGAAAGAACTCAATGTCGGAATCATCGATATGTATGCCGCATTTAAAGATAAGGCAGCGTTGATCCCAGACAAAGTTCACCCAAATGCCGAAGGTGCTGGCGAAATGGCGAAAGCAGCCCACGCGGTGCTGACTGGGAAGAAGGGGGAGTGAAGGTTCTCATGCTCATTGGCTGAAACTGAGGGAGCAACCCCGTAGTAATCAGGGCGCGACTGGAGTCACGCGGTCCTTGGGTAAAACTTCCTCATTTCGGGGTTGTCGTCTGGGGGTGAAATTCTGAACATTCCGGCATGTCGAAATATGCAGGTGAAGAGGTTCTAGTGGTCACACGTTCGTTGCTGGAAGAATTGGCGACCTTTCAAGGGATGCGGGTGGAGGGCGTGGACGATATCGTTTCGGTGCTGCTGAGTGAGGAAAATCATTTTTTCATGGATCGCGGTGCAGCGGAGGAGGATCCCAGCCACAAGCAATTGATTCCATATTGCATATTCAAATGCGGCGATCGGGTGCTGCATTACACGCGCGGCAAGGCGGGTGGCGAAAATCGGCTGCATGCGAAAATTTCCGTTGGAGTCGGTGGTCACATCAATCCGGTGGACATGGGCGAGGGGCGCCAAGGCGCGGCAGCGTATTACGCAGCGGTTCAGCGGGAGATCGACGAGGAACTCGATATCAGTGGGGATTATGAAATGCGCATCGTCGGCTTGTTGAATGACGATTCCAATCCCGTCGGCCAAGTCCATCTCGGGGTTGTGCATTTGGTGGAATTAGAAAACGAGGAAGTTTCTTCTCGGGAAGATGCCCTCACCGATCTTTCCTGGGCGACAATCGCCGAGCTGAAAGGGGAATTTTTCGAGCGTCTTGAAACCTGGAGCCAGCTCTGCGTGGAGCATTTAGCGAAGGGTTGAGTTTCGGGATTTACCAAACGGTGGGTGTAATGAAAGATAATGCCATGAGTGACTTTGATGCGTTTGAGATAAAAATGAGAGCGGCCGGAATGGGCGATGCTCCGGTTGCGGTTTTTAAAAGAAATTTTGAGGCTCTGCAACGCAATGAGACTGGGATGATTCCTGAACAAACCATCGAAGCAGCAAGTGGTTTACCGAAGTCGGAACATTTGAAATCGAGTGGCCAGAGCGCGAAACTTTCAGAGGTCGTGGTAATCAAACTGAACGGGGGACTCGGCACCGGGATGGGGCTGCAAGGACCGAAAAGTTTGTTGGCGGTGCGCGATGGGGTGAACTTCCTGGATCTCATGGTCAGGCAAACGCTTTCGCTCAGAGCCAAGAGCGGCCAAAACGTGCGCTTGTTGTTGATGAATAGTTTCAGCACCAGCGAGGATACGCTGGCGCATTTGCAGCGTTATGAAGAGCAGGGTCTAGCATCGGCGAATGAAGTGGAAATGATGCAAAACATGGTTCCAAAAATCGATGCGGCCACGATGAAGCCGGTCGAGTGGCCAGCCGATCCCGAGCAAGAATGGTGCCCGCCCGGACACGGCGATGTTTATCCGGCCTTGGTCGGCAGTGGATGGTTGGATCGTTTGCTGGCTGAAGGTGTGAAATACGCTTTCGTTTCAAACTCGGATAACCTCGGAGCAATATTTGATACGGCGTTGTTAGGATTTTTCGCGGATTCAGGTGCGCCTTTCATGATGGAAGTCACGCGTCGCACCGCAGCGGATAAAAAAGGCGGACACTTAGCGAAGAGGAAAAGCGACGGTCGCTTGTTGTTGCGCGAGGTGGCGCAATGCCCCGATGACGATTTGGACGAGTTTCAAAACATCGATAAACATCAGTATTTCAACACCAACAGCCTTTGGTTGAACTTGGAAAAACTCAAAGCGCAGCTCGTCGCCGATTCCGGAGCGTTGCCTTTGCCGATGATCAAGAACAAGAAAACGGTCGATCCACGCGATCCGAACTCCACGCCGGTTTTCCAATTGGAAATCGCCATGGGATCGGCGATCGAATGTTTCAATGGTGCGTTGGCGATTGAGATTCCGCGGAGTCGATTCGCGCCTGTGAAAACCACAGCGGATCTGTTAGCTCTGCGCTCGGATGCTTACGAAGTTTTACCCGATGGCCAAGTCAGGCTATGCGACGAGCGCGATGGCGTGCCGCCGGACATTGCTCTTTCCGGCGAATACAAACTCGTCGATTCGCTCGATGCGTTAGGCGTGCCGAGCTTGATCCAATGCGACTCGCTGAAAATTTCCGGACTCATTCAATTCGAGCCGGGTGTGATCATTGAAGGTGATGTCGCTTTCGAAAACACAAGTGCCGAACGGAAAGTCATTTCGGCAGGAACCTATAAAAACGGAAGTTATTGAATTATGTGGAAAGGACGTTTCGCACAAGACACCTCATCATTGGTGCAGCAGTTTGGAGAATCGATCTCGTATGATTGGAGATTGTTTCCGCACGATATCGCTGGATCAATCGCTCACGCACGCGCGCAATCGAAAGCAGGTTTACTGACACAAGAAGAATTCGATCTCATCGAAAAAGGCCTGCGTGAAATCGAAGCCGATATTCGCGATGGAAAATTTGAGTTCCGGACTTCGCTGGAAGATATCCACATGAACATCGAGTCCGAGCTCACCAAGCGCATCGGCGCGGTGGGCGGAAAACTCCATACAGCAAGGTCACGCAATGACCAAGTAGCAACTGATACTCGGTTGTATTGCCGCGCACAGATCGATGAGATCACCGCCGCGATTTTTGCCCTGCAGAAAGTTTTGGTCAATCAAGCCGATCGCTACGCTGCGACCGTGATGCCCGGCTACACGCATCTTCAACGGGGTCAGCCAGTGACTGTGGGACATCATTTATTGGCTTATGTGGAAATGCTGCAGCGCGATAAAGGAAGACTCAGTGACTGCAGAGCTAGGCTAAACGTTTCACCACTCGGTTCAGGAGCATTAGCTGGATCTACGATCAATCTGGATCGTGCAGCAATTGCGGCTGAACTAGGCTTTGAAGGAGTCACCCACAACTCAATGGATGCAATCGCAGACAGAGACTACATCGCGGAATTATTGTTCACGATTTCGATGTGCGGAGTTCATCTTTCACGTCTCAGCGAAGATCTGATTCTGTGGTGTACAAGTGAGTTTGGTTTCGTCCATCTTTCTGACGCCCACACCACTGGATCATCGCTCATGCCGCAGAAGAAAAACCCGGATGTTTGCGAACTCACACGTGGCAAGACGGGCCGCTTGGTCGGAAATCTGATGAACCTGTTAGTCGCCATGAAAGGTTTGCCGATCACTTACAATCGGGATTTGCAGGAAGACAAACCGCCCTTGTTTGACTCGGTGGATACGATCTTGCTCGTTCTAGCGGTGAACACTGAAATGATCGCAGCCATGGAAATGCGCGAGGACAAATGCCTCGCCGCAGCCAGCGATCCGATGCTACTCGCCACCGATCTGGCCGATGCATTGGTAAAATCCGGAGTGCCGTTTCGCTCTGCGCATGAACTGGTTGGTAAAGCTGTCGCTGAATCGATCAGCAGCAACGTGCCATTGGACCAGTTAGATCTCAAAAAAATCGATCCTGCATACACTGATGCAATGAAGTCTGTGTTTTCGTTGGAAGTTGCTCTGAAAGCACGAACTAACATCGGTGCTCCTTCGTTTGATAATGTGAAGCGTGAGGTTGAAAGGTGGCGCTCGTGCCTCTGATTTATCCACCACTTGATCATTGGGTTTGGATTATTCCAGCTGTGATGATCGGTGCGTGTATTGGATCATTTTTGAACGTGGTGATTTACCGTGTTCCGCTTGGGATGTCTGTGAATAATCCGAAACGTTCGTTCTGCCCGATTTGTAAAAACCAGCTAACTATGTGGCAGAATTTGCCGGTGGTTAGTTGGTTGTGTTTACGGGGGAAATGCGCGCATTGTTCAGCGCCGATCCCGTTTCGATACATCGCAGTTGAAATTCTCACTGCGGTGTTGTTCGGCTTTGTGTGGTGGGTGTTTCCGCCGGAGGTAGTGGTTTTTCTATGGGTGTTGATAGGCTTGTTGGTGGCGATCACATACATCGATGCTGAACATCTGATTATCCCAACAAATCTAACATGGGCGGGCTCGGTGATCGGCTTGATCGCCTGTAGCGTGTGGCCGCCACTTTCCAAGATGGCGGGAGATCAATATACTTGGAAAGAAGGCCTGATTTCCGGGGGAATCGGTTGGGCGGTTGGTTTTGTTGGATTGTGGCTGGTGGTGGAGCTTGGGAAGAAAGCCTTTGGAAAACGGGCAATGAAGTTCGACTCCGAAGTTGAGTGGAGCTTAAAAGAACCGGAGGGGGATCAGGATCCGATGTGTTTTGTGATCGATGGCGAAGAGGTTCCTTGGTGGGATGTTTTTGTTAGAAAGACGGATCGCTTGATTGTTGAGGCCACAAGAGTAGTGGTCGATGGTGAGGAAACGGGAGCAGGTCAGTTGGTGATCCGTGAGACAGAAATCGAGTTGGCCGATGGACGGAAATTCGATTTAGAAAAAATGGTTTCGCTCAGCGGTCGTACGAAATCGGTGGTGATTCCGCGAGAAGCAATGGGAATGGGCGATGTCCATTTGCTCGCCATGATCGGTGCGTTCTTTGGCTGGCACGGGGTGTTTTTCTCCTTATTCAGCGCGTCGTTGTTCGCGATTGTCGCGGCTGTGATTGGGCGGATTGGTTTCGGAAAGCAACTACCGTTTGGGCCGTTCATCGCGATGGGTGCTGTTGCGTGGATGTTTGGCGGCGCGGAACTCTGGCGGCTATACCTTGAGTTCTTGGGACTGTGATTGGTTAGAGTCGATAACAAATCGCAGCGTTATCTTCGTGAAGCGCGGATCGTTCGCTTTCGGAAAAGCCTTGGGTCAGTGAGCGGAACGTTTCCGCCCATTCCGAATACTGTGTGCGGAGTAAGCAGACCGGCCAGTCGGTGCCGAACATGACGTTTCCAGTGCCGAAGATTTCTAAGGTTTCGTTGAAGTAGGCGGCGACCGTTTCCATGTCTCCTTCGCCATCTGGAAACTCGGTGAGCAAACCAGAAAATTTCACGCCGATGACATTGTCGCGTTTCGCGAGTTCTTTCATTCCGTTACGCCAAGAGGATTCGATACGGCCGTTGCGTGCTTCTGGCTTGGCGATGTGATTGACGATGAATGCGAGCTCCGGCTGACGATCGATGAGTTCGATTGCGACGGGTAGTTGGCGTTGGAAAATCAGCAGATCGTAAGAAAGACCGTAGGCGGGAAGCATGGAGAGGCCGCGGTGAAAATCGTCGCGAAGAAAATACTCATCGGGCTCTTCCTGCAGCACATGGCGGACGGCTTTGAATTTCGGGAAAGCTGATAGGCGCTCTAAATCAGCATCTACGTTTTCATCAATCAACGGAACCCAACCCACGACGGCTTTGATGCGGTCGCTTTGATCGGCGAGCGAGAGTAAGAAATCGGATTCCCCGATCACTTGACGCGCTTGGACGACGACAGTTCCAGTGACTCCGGCTGCGGAGGTGACCGATTCCAGTTCTTGCACTAGCTGGTCCTGGGCGAGGGGAGAACCTTCAGGTATCCAAGGGTAGTCTTCTTTCGAGTAGTGCCAGAGATGGTGGTGAGAATCGATCATGTTCGTAGATACATTGTTATTGAAGCGGAGATGGACATATACGACAACCCCCTTTTCCCCTTCCCAGACCAGCTCGCCAGTGTATTCTCCGCACTAAGCGAAAAAGTAAATTCCTAGCATGAGCATTATTCATTTCATTTATTCATTATGAAGTTCAGACACTGGATCGAATATGCTTTTGCCCTAAGTTTCTGCTGGGTGTTTCGTTTGCTGCCCCGCAAGCTTGCTTTAGAAGCAGGGGCGCTGCTCGGCAAGATTTTCTGGCAGCTTGGAATTCGTAAAAACCTAGTGCTGACCAATTTGGTCAGGGTGTTTCCGGACCTGACTGTTGAAGAAATCCGGATTCTGGCCGCGCGCGCGGCGGCTAACTTTGGGCGTACGGTTGCTGAATATGCCCGTCTCAATGGCAACGACCAGAGCTGCATAGAAAAATTTGTTACGATCGAGAATGGCGGCGATAGTATCAATGCAGCCCTGCAAGAGGGGAAGGGAGCTCTGGTTGTGACCGGCCACCTCGGCGCTTGGGCGCTTTATGTGGGGGCATTGCAGTTCATCGACGTTGCACCTGCTTTGTTAGTCGGACGTCATCACAACCCCAAATTTGACCAGTTGATTCTTAATATCCCCGGAAAAAATATCCAGTTTATTTCCAAAGGGCCGACCGCCCCGCGCCATGTGCTGAAGTGCCTCAAGGAAAACCGGGCCGTAGTGATGGTTACCGACCAGCATTCCAGTATGGGGCTGGCTTCGCCGTTTCTTGGTCATCCGGCCATGACCCTGGCACTTCCAGGGGCAGTCGTTGCCAAACATCGAGTGCCGCTGTTTTTGCTCGATGGACATCGGGCCGGAGATGGGAGTCATAAAATGGTCTTGAGACGCATTGACGTTCCTGAAAACCTTGAGGGAGATGAACTGCGTCAGGCTGTAACCGATCTTTGTAACCAAGCGATTGGCGAAACGATAATGCGTAATCCTGACCAGTATTTCTGGTATCACCGCCGCTGGCGTTTGTCGTGATACTTTGAAATACCTATCCAGAAACGGCTAAGCCTTAAATTTTGAGGTCAGTCCCCGCTATTTAACATTTTTACTTTTTAGGACTGCATTGTGCCGCTACGAAAGGCGTATGGCGTGGTCGTTTCGATTTGAGTATCCCGGTGCTTGTTACCACAAGCATGGCGTGTGGTGACGGAGGCAAGGTGATTTTTGAGGACGACGAGGACAGGAAGGTTTTTATCGGGCGACTGGGGATGTATGCGGGTGTTTCGGTTGGAAAGTTTACGCGTGGGTGTTGATGGGGAACCACATTCACCTGTTGTTAGAGACTCCGGAAGCGAATCTGATTGTGGTCACTCCCCCTTTTCCCCATCCCAGACCGTCCCTTCAGTGTATTCTCCACGCTAAGTGAAAAAGCAAATTCATAGCATTGATCCAGACCAAGCTCATAATTTGATCACCATCTTGCCGATGTTCTTGCCATCGAAAAGACCGATGAAGGCATCGACCGCTTGATCAATCCCCACCACCACGGTTTCAAGACTCTTTAGTTTGCCTGCTTGGTAGTGGGAGCCTACCTCCATTTCAAATTCGCTCTGACGATTCAGCCAGTCGAAAACAATCAGGCCTTTCATGGTGAGCCGCTTCGTCGTCATGTTGAAGAGATTGGAGGGGCCGGGTTTGGGCTTCTCGTCGTTGTAACCCGAGATGCCACCGCAGGCGATGATGCGACCATGCGCTCGCAAAGTTGACAGCGCGGCTTCGAGGGATTCACCGCCGACGTTGTCAAAATAAACGTCGATGCCATCAGGGGCGGCGTTGTTCAGTTGTTCCAGCACGGGGCCGGTCTTGTAGTTGAAGGCGGCATCGAATCCGCATTCCTCTAACAGATGCTTCACCTTCTCCTCGGAGCCCGCGGAACCGATCACTCGGCAGCCACGCAATTTCGCCAATTGACCGGCCATGTTGCCCACGGCGCCGGCGGCGCCTGAGATGTAGATCACATCGCCCGCCTTTACGTCGACCATCGTCAGTCCTGCCCACGCTGTCATGCCGGTCATGCCGAGGGTGCCGAGATAAACGGAGAGCGGTTGCACGGCTTTGTTGATGGCATGTAGTTCCTTGGGTGCGGCGATGAACGCCTCCCGCCAGCCGTAACTGGACGTGACGATATCGCCGACCTTGAACTCACTGGAGCGTGACTCGATCACCTCGCCGACGGCACCGCCTTCGAGCGCTTTTCCGATCTCAAAGGGTGGCACATAAGACTTCCGGTCGCTCATGCGGCCACGCATGTAGGGGTCGACGGACATAAACCGATTGTGTACGAGCACTTGCTGATCTTGAAGCGGCTCCAAGGTGGTTTCGGCCACAGTGAAGTTGCTGGCGGTGGGAACGCCGGTGGGGCGTGAGGCGAGGCGGATCTCGCGGCTGATATTGTTAGACATAATTTGATCGGTTACTTGGATTGCTTGAGGGAGGCCATGTCGATGACGAAGCGGTATTTCACATCGCCCTTCACCAGTCGGTCATAGGCTTCATTGACCTGCTGGATCGGAATGAGTTCGATGTCGGAAGTGATGTTGTGCGCTCCACAGAAATCGAGCATCTCCTGAGTTTCCTTGAGGCCGCCGATGAGGGATCCGCTGAAGCTTCGTCGTCCGAAGATGAGGTTGGTGACGTCTACTTCAAGCGGTTCGGAAGCCACGCCGACCTGTGTGAGATTGCCGTCGCGCCGGAGCAAAACGAGGTAAGCGTTGATGTCATGCTTTGCCCCCACGGTATCGAGGATGAAGTGAAAACTGTTGAGGTGTTTTTTCATCGCGTCCTCATCTTTGGATTGCACGACCTCATCCGCCCCGAGCCGCAGCGCGTCTTCCACTTTGTTTAGGGAAGTGGTGAATACCACGACGTGCGCGCCGAGTGCCTTCGCCAGTTTTACGCCCATGTGGCCAAGGCCGCCGAGGCCCACGATGCCCACTTTTTGACCTCGGGTGACACCGTGATGGCGCAGGGGCGAGTAAGTCGTGATGCCGGCGCAAAGCAGCGGGGCGGTGCCTGCGAGATTTAAATTTTCAGGTATGCGCAACACAAAGTCTTCATGCACCACGATGCTCTCGGAGTAGCCGCCGTAGGTCACGCCGTCGCTGTGTTTGTCGGAAGAGTTGTAGGTGAAAATCGCGCCGTTCTCGCAGAACTGCTCCAAGTGTTCCTCACAGCTTCCGCAGGTGCGGCAGGAGTCCACTAGGCAGCCGACGCCGGCGATATCGCCCCTTTTGAACTTCTGAACCTTCGTGCCGACTTTGGTCACGCGGCCGACGATTTCATGTCCTGGCACGCAGGGATAGGTCGTGCCCTTCCATTCGTTGCGCACCGTGTGAACGTCCGAGTGACAGACGCCACAAAAGAGGATCTCGATTTGGACGTCATATTCGCCCGGCAAGCGGCGTTCGAGGATGAAAGGCACGAGTGGAGTGGTGGCTGACTTGGCAGCATAGGATTTAGTGCTCATAATTATAAATTTAGTGGTTATGTGTGTGAATCAATCGTGGCGACGCGGATGAATTTTTATTTCTAAACTCAACAATGCCGTGGTTGAGAAGAGTTTAGCCGGGTGGGAATCCAGCATCAGCTAGGGCAGTGCGCAGTTTTGCTTTACCGTCTTGTTCAATGACATCGCCGTGCCCGACGATCACCCGGTCGAAATCCCATTCGAGGATCGAGGCTAACGAACTCCGGAAAGCTGCCTCATCCTTGATCCCCTCTTTAACTGGCCGGGACATGCCTGGATGATGTTCGCCGCCAACGACGGCATGCAGTAGCAACTCCGTCCAGATCGGCTCATCGCCGCCAAAATTGAAGACCAGTTCGGTGAGGATCAAGGTTCGTGAGGGGACGTGGAACAGTGCGGTATCGCGCGCTTCAGGCGCTCCTTGAATCTCCAGAGCAAGTAGCTCGCCGTCCCACTCAATTGGTGTGGGCACGATGGGCTTCGTCGCAAATCCGATCAATTCCGAGAATCCCTCGGGAGCAAGATAAGGTATCCCCAGAAATGCGAGACGCCCTTCTTCGGCAAATGTGTCATGCCGTAAGATTCCGTCCAGTAGCCAGCCGGGTTCGCCGAGCTTGCAGATTGCCGTCACGTCCTCTGGCGTAAAGGGTGCCGTGGAATGAATGATCAATTTGCCTGACCGGAGACGGATCAGCGTAACGTTGCGGCGTAAATCAGCACCCAGCATTTTCAGGGGATAGGCGAGCAGCCAGAGGTTCTCGGCGAGAGGTTGCGGTGCGGTGTGTGTATTCATATAGGATGATGGTTCTGATTATTTGAGTCGGAGCGATTCGAGATCGTCCTCAGGCGCACCCTCCGTTCCTTTTTTGCGCATCGTTCAATGGGCCATTGCCACGTTGCCGTGCTGCTCTCCCTCTTTGATTTCCGGCGTGGTTCCCGTCGCTATTGCTTTGATCGCCTGATATAAATACCGGAAGCGATTGACTCCGCTATTGTCCCAGTATTCGGCCTCCTCGCCCTTGATGTGTAGCAAAACGATGTTCGGGTCCTCAGCTCCCTCTGGAAACCACACCTTAAAGGAGGGTTTCCAGATTTCGCGAATCTTGGCGCGGTCCTCCACCACCGTGGCGCGGCCAACGAGAATCACACAACTTGCATAGCCCTGTTGAGCGTGAACTTGTACGCGTGAGTCTACCTCGATCTGACGCACTTTTTCCGAGTCACCGGAAGTAAAGAGCCATAGATCAGTGTTCTCATCCACCTGCGCCAGGGCCATGGGCCGAGCGTGGCAAGGCGTCGGCCCGCCCATCGTGACGAGGATGACGGTGCTGAAATCCTTGAGCAGCCCGTAGATCTTTTCCAATTGGTTTTCGTTCATTGTGTTTTCGTTTTAGAGGTTTGCGCCAACTGGTTATGCCGGAGTGGGGATCTCGCCGCGCCAGCCGCTGGTGGCAGTATGCTTGGCTTCAATGAAGTCTTTGAAGCGGGTGAGATCGCCGGAGACACGTGCAGACACCAGGCCCAATAGGTCGCCGACATTTTCAATCACTCCTTCGGGCTCATATTCCACTTCGAGATTCACCGCCGTCTCGTGTTCGCCCTGCGCCGAGAACGTGATCAATCCCGAGTTCTTGGCTCCGCTAGTGCTGCGCCAAGCGATACGCTGGTCGGGAATTTGCTCTGTGATTTCGGCGTCCCATTCTTCGGACTTGCCTCCGATTTCCGCCTTCCAATGGAGACGTTTGTCATCGAGTTGCTTTACTTCTTTGACACCTTCCATGAAGTGCGGGAATTCCTCGAACTGGGTCCACTGGTTGTAGGCCTGACTAACGGGAACATTGACGGTGATAGATTTTGCGATTGTTTTCATAATGTTGGTTGGATGATTTGATTTTGTCGGTTGGTGAGTTGTGTCGAGTACGGATGAAGGCTGGTGAATTCAGATCGTCTGTCCCTTAGAACGACTCAGTTTTTCTTCATGGCCGCGTGTTGTTCCGCAGTCATACCCGGCATGGAGCTGGTGGATGAGGAACCGTTTCCGCACGAGGCGAGAAGCATGGCGATAGCGGCGGCAAGAATGGTTAGAATGGATGGTTTCATGGGATGGTTGAATGAGGTTTCTGATGATTTCATGGTTTTGTTTTGATTTTTAGTAAGTCTATTTTCTCGATAGTTTGCTGATAGCGAAAACTAACAGGACAACCAACAGGATGCCGATCACGGTCCAGATCCACATCCCGCCGCCCAGCGAGTCATTCATCCAGTTGTTTGCGTGATTCATCATCCTGTTGCTTCCTTTGCGAGGTGTCTTGGTATTCGGTAATTATTCGGATTTTTCATGATGTTCGGCATGTTTGCCGTCGGACTTTTCATCCATGTCCTTCATCATCGGACATTTTGACATGGACTCCTTGCTCATCTCCATGTGTCCCATCATGTGCTTCATCATCTTCTCTTCCATCTTGGCCATTTGAACATGCATGGCCGTGCGTTGATCGACCAACTGAGTGACCACGCCTGCCAGTAGATCGAGTTTTTTATCCGCTGCCGCGCTGTTCATGGTGGCGACGGCCGCGGTGAGTTCGGCATCCTGTGCCTTCATCTCCGCCTGCATCTTCTGCTTCTCTTTCTTCATCTCCTCGCATTTCTCCATCATCTTGCTCCCCATCTTCATCTCCTTGCCTTCGGCAGGCTCGGCAGCCGATGAGATTGTGGGCGTGTGGACAGCGATCATGACGGCGAGTGCCATGCTTGAGCGGAAGATGAGGTTCTTTGTAGTTCTGGTTTTCATTGGATTAATTTTCTTTGGGTAGTTTGATTGCAGTTGACGATCTTCTAAATAGGTCATCCATCACACGGTCATGCTCCACTGGCCACCCGAGTTTGACCATAGGGTGTAAACCCACCTTGGGTTTGGGGTCATTCAACTCTGCCGAGAGGACCCGATCTATTGGGCATCGAAAGGAACATCGACGACAAGATGCCTTCGCCAATTCAGATTGTCTGTCCCTTAGAACGACGATGGAAGATTCATAAGTTTTGAGTCAATTCGGTAGTTATGCAGGGGAATCAATCGCGGCGACGCGGACGAGTTTTTTGTTCACAAACTCATGGATGCCGTGACTGGAAAGTTCGCGACCGTAGCCAGAGTTTTTGATGCCGCCAAAGGGCAGATCTGCAGCGGTCCAGGTGGGATGATTGACGAAGACCATCCCGGTCTCGATACGGCTTGCGACTCGTTTGCCGCGCTCGATGTCCTGAGTGAAGACGGAGCCTCCCAAGCCATAATCCGAATCATTGGCGAGCACGATGGCGGCATCCTCATCTTTAACCCGGAAGAACAAGGCCACTGGACCGAAGAACTCCTCGCGATAGGCGGGATTGTCAGGGTCAATGTCTGTTAGAATCGTGGGTTGCATGAAGGCGCCGGGGCGATCTATGCGTTTCCCACCGAGCACGAGGGTGGCACCGTGGGCGACGGCTTCATCGACTTGCTTCAGGAGTTGCACCAAAGCGGCCTCGGTGGAGAGCGGGCCGAGGGTGGTGCTCTTGTCCATCGGATCACCCGGCTCGAGCGCTTCCATGGCCGCTTTGAATTTCTCGAGGAAACGATCTGCCAAGGATTCGACGATGATGAAGCGTTTTGCAGCAATACAGCACTGGCCCATGTTGTTCATCTTGGCCCACACCGCCCAGGTGAGCGTCTTATCTAGATCGGCATCTTCCAGCACGATGAAGGCATCACTGCCGCCGAGTTCCATTGTGGATTTTTTGACATTCTTCCCGGCGCGTTCGGCCACGCCTTTCGCTGCCGCCACGCCACCTGTTAGAGCTACGCCCCGGATGCGTGGATCATCGATCACGGCAAGAACCTGGTCATGGGAGATGAGTAGATTCGTGTAAGCTCCCTCCGGCGCTCCAGCCTCCCGCCAGAGCTTTTCAAACGCGATGGCGCACTGTGGCACGGTGCCCGAGTGTTTCACCATTACGACATTGCCCACCATGAGATTTGGGCCAGCAAAACGGGCGAGTTGGTAATACGGAAAATTCCACGGCTGCACGCCAAAGAGCACACCAAGCGGGCTGCTTTCGACCACCGCTTCACCGGACTCCGGAATCAAGTGCTCCGGCTCGAGAAAGCGCTCGGCGTGTGTCGCATAGTAATCGAGGATGTCCGCACTGAGCTTCACCTCACCCAGGGACTCCGCGAAAAGTTTTCCCATCTCAAGCGTCACCGGCCGTGCAAACTCCTCCGCCCGCTCACGCATGATGGCAGCCGCTTTGGCAACAATGACCGCTCGCTCGGCAAAGGTAAGTTTCCTCCATGGTTCGTAACTCGCTGCCGCAGTGGCGATGGCTGTTTCAAGCTGCGGATCGGTGTGCTCGTCGAAGCTCTTAACCAGCTCGCCGTTGTAGGGATTGATGCTTTGGTAGCTCATGGTGCCTACCCTATGACCGCAAGCCCTGTGTTGCGATGGGGTTAAACCCGACTTCTCGCAGTTATTGGTTATGATATTAGCCGGGCGTTGGGACGGGTGACCACGGAAGCTAAGAATTTATCAGAACCGAATTGAAAGGCACACGCCAACGCCAAAGTCCGAATCCCATAGGGCAGTGACGGCAGGCGTGTTGGGTCGTGATGAAATCACGGTGACGCTGCGACAGCTGTTAGAGTGAATTGGCTTACAAAAACAGCGGCTTCATGTGGCGATCGAGGAGGTTCTCGGTGACGCAGCGGGAAACGATGGTGCGGTTATCGTGGAGGGCTTTGATGTAGGTTTCTCCCATCATCGCGGCGATCTTGAAACCGACGTGTAACAACTGGCGTACGTTCGCGTCGTAGAGCGGATTGCTTTGATCATGACGAAGCGCGCCGGTGAATTGATCGCTGGTCCATGTGTTGACGGTTTCGGCGGAGGGAAGTTTCGCGAAATCGATATCGATGACCGTGGCGTATGGTTGGCAGAGAGCTTCTTTTTTCGCGAGGGCTTGGGCGTAGATTTCTTTGGCGAGAGCGAGTCCAGAACCGCCGGATTCTGCGAGACCGATGACTTCTTCCAGCCAGTTGGTTCCAGCGGTTTTGATGTGAAGTCCGGCACCGGTGCGGGCGATCGCGCGTTTGATGGCGGGGTAGATTGAAAACTTGTCGGAGCCGGAATGGACCGAGAGTTTCAACGTTTTCGGGAGACCGTAAGCGGCGACCGCGTGAGCGATGACTGCGAGGTCGTCGTTGAATTCCTTTTCGAACTGAACGACATCGCCGACGTAGTCCACGCCTTTGTTGAAACGTCCGGTGAATTTCGGTGCGATGGTTTGGATAGGGATTCCTTGATCGGCGATCGCGGCAAGAATGACTAACAACTCCGGCGGAGTTTGTGGGCTGTCGGTTTCGTCCATGGAAACTTCGGTCACGAAATCGGTGCCTTTCGCGGCGACGATGTGGTCGTAGATCGCTTTCGCTTTCTGGGTGGCTTTGAGAAATTGGTTTGCGGTTTTTTCAACATCCGCGCGGGTGATTTCGAATGGTTGAGCTATGCCAGCAATAGAGACGGTTCCGATGAGTTCTGGATGGCGATCGATGAACGCAGCAACATCCGCAGGATCGGCGGCTTCGCCAATGTCATCGGCAACATCTAGGGTGAAGAAGTTGCAAGGAGCGATGAAGCGATCGACGGTTTTGAGATTGATGTGATCGGCATCTAACAGATATTCACCCTTCCAACCGAGATCGGCGACAGCTTTGTCAGCAGCGTCACGGGTGGATTGGGGCTGAGAACCGATGATGTCGTGCTCGCGGTTGGATTTGTTCCAAACTGGAGTTATATCGATACCGAGTTCTTTTGCGGCGATGAAAGCTTTGAGTTGGGCGTGAGCACCGTTGGCGAAGCGATCGCCGACGCCGAAAGTATACTTGGGACAGGGTTTCATAAGAGTGAATGGTGAAAAGTGAAGAGTGATAGGAAGAGTTGAAGAATCAAATTGTTCCTGTGAATTATTTAATTCGCGATTTTTTAACAATGGTGGTGAGTATGGCTATCAGTTGATTTGATTCGTCAATCATGGCAGCTAATTGGTCTTTCGGAAGGATTTCAGTCTCGGCCAATAGTCGCAACCAATAATTTGTCTCACGAGATTCTTTACAGGAAATATACATCTTAGCGGTAAAATCGGCCCTGCTTTGGCTGCCATTCGCTTCCTCAATATTGGCTCCTATCGAAGTGCCAGATTTCAAGAGTTGGTTCGCCAATAATCTGGGTGACCCTGGCTTTTTTTCTAATTCGATACAGAGTCGGATGATACGAACCGCAAATTCAAAGCTACGCTGTTTTATATCTTGGGGGGAGTTAGACATATTTTTTCACTCTTCACTCTTCATCATTTACTACTATCAAAGCTTTAATCGCGCCTAAATTCGGATCTGTGAATTGGGCGAATTTTTCTGGGACTTCGTCGAAGCCGATGCGGTGGGTGATCCAGATGTCGGTGTTGATTTTGCCTTCGCGGATGAGGTTGATGATTTCCGGGAAGTCAGATGGCAGGGCGTTGCGGGAGGCGAGTAGGGTGAGTTCGCGGCGGTGGAAGACTGGGGCGTGTGGGAATTGGAGATCCGAGGTGGTGATGCCGACGTAGACGACGCGGCCGGTGAACGCTGCGTATTCGAAGCAAGTGGACATGGAACGCGGCGAGCCGGTGGCGTCGATGATCACGTCGCAGAGATTGCCGTTGGTGATTTTTTCGAGATCGGCGAGATGGGAACCATCGGTTTTGGCGAGGACGCCGGTTTTGATGCCGAGGTTTTTGGCGCAGAAATCGAGTCGGCCTTGGACCATGTCCATGACGATCACGTTCACGCCTTCCATGAGTTTTAAAAATTCCAGACAAGCGAGACCGATGGGACCTGCGCCGATGACTAGGACGGTTTCTCCGGGTTTCGGATTACCGCGTTGGACGGCGTGGTAGCCGATGGCTAAGGTTTCGACGAGGGCGAGTTGATCGTAGGAAAGGTCGTTACCTGGATGGAGCTTGTGAGCTGGGACAATGAAGGTGCCTTTGCGCAGTCCACCGTTGTTGTGAACGCCGATGACTTGGACGCCGGGGCAGCAGTTGGAGTTGCCCTTTTTCGAGGTCGGGGATTCGGGATTGTTGAAGTAAGGTTCGAGCGAGCATTTGTCGCCGGGTTTTACGTTGGTGACGCCTGCTCCAACGGCAACGACTTCCAAACCGAGCTCATGACCGGGAGTGCGGGGATAGGCGAAAAATGGAAATTTTCCGAGGTAGCAGGAAAGATCCGTTCCGCAAATGCCCATGCGATGCGTGCGGACGACAGCTTCACCGAGAGCGGGGTTTTCCTCGTTCGGACGATCAATGACGGTGATGAGTTTTGGTTCGGTGAATTCGATAGCTTGCATAATTTAAAGTGGTTAGTGCCGATTGTGCAGTGATCAGTGGAAGAGTGGATATTTAATTATTCTCCGCGAGTCCTTCTTTGTGGCCAAGGTCTTTGACCGGTTCGAAGATGGCGATGACTTGGTTCATGAGATCGCGGTCGATGGGGGCTGCGAGCCATTCGGCCCATTTGGCGATGTTCTTTGGGTTAGCAGAACCGGCAATGGTGGTGGCGATGTCGGGATATTCGCAGGAGAACTGGATGGCGAGCTGTGCGATATCGACGCCGTTGTCTGCGCAGAGTTTTGCGGCGTCGCGTGCAGCTTGTTTTACATTCTCTGGCTCCTTCAACCATTCGGGAAGTTCTGCATTGGTGAGCAAGCGTGCTGAGAACGGACCCGCGTTCATCGCGCCGATGTTTTTCGCTTTGAGGCGAGGAAGGATTTCTGTGACGAAACTGGTGTTTTGGAGTGTGTAGCGATTGTAGCTGAGCACGCAGTCGATCTCATCCTCGATGTGGTCGAGAACGGTGTTGAATGTTTTCAGCGGGTAGCAGGAGAAACCGATCGCGCGGACTTTGCCTTGTTCCTTGAGTTTCACTAAAGCGGGAAGGGTTTCGGTCCAGATCTGTTCGAGTGGAACGAATTCAACATCGTGCAGCAACATGATGTCGAGGTGATCGGTCTTGAGGCGTTGCAGAGAAATGTGAGCAGATTCTTCAACGCGTTTTGCGGAGAAATCAAAATGTATATCTGAGTAGCGTCCGAGTTTTGATCCGAGGATGTAGGATTCACGCGGGATACCTTTTAATCCGAGACCGAGCATAATCTCCGACATGCCACGTCCGTAGAACGGTGAGGTATCGATGAAGTTCATTCCAAGATCGAGAGCGGTCTTGGTGGAGAGCATGGCTTCGTCGAGCGAGATTGATCGGAACTCCGCGCCGAGAGAAGATGCACCGAAAGAGAGGATGGGGAGATCGATGCCGGATTTTCCTAGAGGACGTGTGGGGATCATATGGAAGGAATGGTGAATTATGAAGAGTGAATAGTGAAAGGAAGAGTCAAATTTGTTGAGGTCATCGCTGATCGCGCGTCCGTGAATGATTTAGAGTGCTTGAGTGGTGATGAATCATTTTCACTATTCACTCTTCACCATTCACTATTTATAGATTTGATGGTTTGTAATGCGGCTGTTTTGGGATCTGGCAGCGGGAAGATTTCTGCGGAGATGTGGCCGGTGTAGTTGATTTCTTTTAGGGCTGCGACGATGGGTGCTGGATTCGTGTGACCGAAGCCCATGGCGCGGCGGTTAGAATCGGCGTAGTGAACGTGGCCGACGTGTTTTCCTGCAGCGCGGATGGAGGCGGCGAGATCAGCTTCTTCGATGTTCATGTGGAACAGGTCAGCTAGAAGGACGATGTTATCTAATGAATTTGCTTCGATAAAATCTGCACCATCGGTGAGGCGGTTGATTAGGTTGGTTTCGTAGCGGTTGAGTGGTTCGTAGATGAAAGGGACGTTGTATTTCGCTGCGGTTTTACCGGCGATAATCAGGGCTTCAGCGAGCCATTCGAGCGCTTGTTCTTTGGAAACTTCTCCACCGTGTTTCCCTTGCATGGATCCGAGGATGGCGGGTGCTCCGAGTTGTCCGCCGAAGGCGATCATTTGTTCGATGAAGTCGAGAGCAGCGACGCGTTTGTCGAGTGATGGATCAGTTAGAGATAGTCCGTGTTTCACCATGCCTGCGCCAGTGCCAACGGCAGCGATGCCTAGTCCGTGGGTTTGAGCTAGGGCTTTGATTGCATCGACCGATACATGATCTGGTCCGGGAAGGAAGAGTTCGACATCATCGAAGCCAGTTTCTTTCGCGAGGGCGAAGCCTTGGGCGAGGGGTTCGTGGAAGACGAATGGGCCAGCGGCTGCTTCGGGGACTTGGGAGAGAGTAACTGCGGTGCGCATGATGATTTTGGAAGATGTTTACCGCGGCGGCGCAGAGGTCGGAGAGGGTCGCGGAGAATTTTAAAATTAATATTACTAAACTCAAGATTTAGAAGAATGGAGCTTTGCGTCCCTTTGCGACCTCTGCGTCTCTGCGTCTCTGCGTCTCTGCGGTGAAATATTAAACCGACTCAAGGATAACGTTTCCGTAGGCGGTGGTGTCGCCGGTGCGGATGAGGCCGATGGCGTTGGGGACGAGTTTTTTGAAATCGTTGTGCGGGAGTCGGGTTACTTCGACCTTTGGATAGAGTCCTTTGAAACCGTTTAAGCAGGTGTCGTATTTTTGGACGACTTCGGTTGAGTTGGTGGTGAGGAATTCCTCGGCTTGCCAGATCTGGCCGACTTTAAAATTATCGTGAAGCAGATCGAGGAGATCCGTAATCGTAGGGATGCCGCGGCAAAGGGTGAGGTCAACCGTTTCGATTTCGTCCCAGTAAGGAAATGCCCAGTCAGCGATGACGATGGTGTTCGTGTGACGGATGCGAGCGAGGAGGTGTAGAACGTCGGGGTTGAGGATTCCTTTTTGGAGCATGGGTTTGAATGGTAAGTGGTGAAGAGTAAAGAATGAAATTTGAAAATATGCCAGTAGGGAATTAAAGTCCGTGCTTGGCTTTAACTTGCTCGATTTCTTCAGTGAGGGCGGACCAACGGGTGTAGGCTAAGTCGAGAGTTTTGGTGACTTTTTCGACGGCGTTGGTGGTGGAGCGGAGCTTTTCGGAATCGCCTGAAATATCGTCATTTGAAAGTGCGGCGGTGAGGGTGGCTTGAGCTGCCTCTTGCTCGGCAATCTTTTCTTCGAGAGTTTCCAATTCCTTTTCGAGAGGGGTGAGGATTTTGGTGCGTGCTTCGCGTGCTTGAGCTTCTTGGCGACGTTGATCCTTGCGATTCACTCCAGGGATGGATTCGGCTTTCGGTGTTTCTTTTTTCACTTCCGCATCCGCTGTGGTCGCAGGTGGTTTGCGGGTGGGCGTGGTGCCGGAGGATTTCTCTTCGGCTTTCTTGTCGAGGTAGTAAGCGATGTTTCCGTGGAAAAGGCGTGGTTCTTCGCCGGGACGGAATTCGAGGGTTTTGGTAACCAAAGTATCGAGGAAATCTCGGTTGTGAGAAACGATCATGACGCTACCCGGATAATCTAACAGAGCGCGCTGGAGAACACCTTGCGATTGCATGTCGAGGTGGTTGGTCGGTTCATCGAGGATGAGGAAGTTCGCAGGCTTGAGCAACATGCAGGTCAGTGCGACGCGTGAGCGCTCACCACCGGAGAGGACACCGATTTTTTTGAAAACGTCGTCACCTGTGAAAAGGAAGCAACCGAGAATATTTCGAACCAGCGGCATGGCATCGCGGGAAGCGACGGCTTGGACAGTTTCAAGAATCGTTAGATCGGGATCGAGTTCGTCGGCGTGGTTTTGGGAGAAGAACGATGGCGAGACGTTGTGGCCTAGAACGACCTTGCCTGAATCGGGTTTTTCCTGAGCGGTGACGAGTCGGCAGAAAGTGGATTTACCTGCACCGTTCGGACCGACGATGGCGAATTTCTCGCCTTTGTTGATTTCGAAATCGAAGCCGTTGAAAATCTGAAGAGGGCCGTAGGCTTTGGCGACGTTTTCGACTTTCGCCACCGTGTGTCCGGAGTTCGGTGGAGGTGGGAATTTGAAATTCATCACCGCGTCATCGCGCTCGGGTTGTGGAATGCGGACGACTTTGGCGAGGAGCTTGATCCGCGATTGAACGAGCGTCGCTTTGTTGGCGGAAGCGCGGAAGCGATCGATGAAGCGTTGGGATTCGGCGATCTCGCGTTGTTGCGCGGTGTATTGCTTGAGTTGGATTTCTTTGCGTAAGACGGACTCTCTCTCGAAGTAAGAAAAGTTACCGGCGTATTCCTCGGCGCGGCCGTGGGCGAAAGCGATGGTACGGGTGCACAGAGTATCTAACAGCGCGCGGTCGTGGGAGATGAGTAGAATCGCTCCGGGGTAGTTGACGAGGTATTGCTCGACCCAGATTTGCGTTTCGATATCAAGGTGGTTCGTCGGCTCGTCGAGGAGGAGGATTTCGGGTTGTTGGAGGAAAAGCTTCGCCATCGCGATCCTCATTTGCCAACCACCGGAAAACTCCGAGCAATCCCGAGTGAAATCTTTTTCCTGGAATCCGAGGCCTTTGAGAACCGATTCGATTTTCGGTTTCATGAGCGAGGGATCGTTCGCATAGAGCTTTAGCTCGAGCTCGCCGATTTCTTCCAGCAGATCGCCGTAGGGTGAGGAGCGAGGATCCATTTTCACGAGTTCATCGGAGAGGCGATCGACCTTTTCCTTGAGTGCCATGATTTCGCCGAAAGCGGATTCGGTTTCTTGCCACAAAGTGCGGCCCTTGACGTGAATGCCTTCTTGCGGGAGGTAACCGATTTTGGTGCCTCTGGGTGCGCTGATGATTCCTCCGCTCGGCGGAATGATCCCGGCGATGCATTTCATCAACGTCGATTTCCCAGCTCCGTTATGTCCAGCGAAGGCAATGCGTTCGCGCGGCTGGACGGAGAAAGAGAGGTTATTAAAGAGGATGCGCGGGCCGAACTCGACGCGAAGTGCTTGGACAGAAATCATGAACGCGGGGAGGTTGCACACCCTTGGCTATTGGTCAAGCCGTGGAACGCGTTCTAGGAGAATGTTCTGACCGAAGACAAACCGCCGTCTGGGTGGAGAATTTGGCCGGTGATGAAGGATGAGGCGTCGGAGAGTAGAAATGCGGCAAGCTGGGCGATGTGGTCGGGATTTCCGATGGCTTGGAGCGGGTGGCGTTTTTCCGCGGCCTCGCGTTTGGCATCGTTTCCGAGAAGCGGGGAGGCAAGGGGAGTATCTGTGAGAGAGGGCGCGATCGCGTTGACGCGGATTTTCGGGGCGAGTTCGGCGGCAAGGGATTTGGTCAGACCTTCGACAGCGGCTTTGGCGGAGGCGATGGATGCGTGGAAGCTCATGCCCTGTGCGACAGCGACAGTTGAAAATAGAACGATTGAGGCGCCGTTGGATTTTTTCAAGGCGGGCAAAGCGAACTGAATAGCTTGCGCTGCACCGAGGCAGTTGATTTGAAAATCTCTGAGAAAATCCTCTCGGGTCAGGCGATGGAACGGCTTGAGGGTGATCGTGCCAGGAAAGTAGATCAGGCCGTCGAGGGTTTCTGGTAGATCGAAAGGAGTCGGATTTTCGGCGTCGAAAGGCTGAGCGGAAATCCCAAGTTCCGCGAGCGCGGCGTTGGATCGCGAGGCGACGGTGAGTTGATGACCCTGAGATTGGAGAAGCTTAGCGGTCGCGAGGCCGATTCCTGAATTACCGCCGATGAGTAGGATATTTTTGGACATGGATCAGAGTTATGCCTAACCGCTAGGACGGATTCTGAGTTAGTCAAATGAGAATCAAGGAGAGATCATTTACTTGGGTTATCGCTGCTGGATGTTGGGATTTTCAAAGATTGCAAAAGTTTAAAAATTACTTTATTTCCTGCGCCTCCAATTATGTCCCAAAGAAACTCACTCCTTCTTAGCCTTGCTGGAATCGTCCTTTTGTTGGCGAGTTGCGCGCAGAATCCGAATGATCCCAAGCTGGTCAAAACGCATCCAGAATATAAAAATCCGTTTCAGCCGGGAACTTATGAGTTCTTCGTTGGTGAGACAAGTTATCCAAAAACATATGATAGTTGGACCAACTCTGAGTTGTTGTCCGCGACCAATTCATCAAATGCTTGGTTGAAAATTGAGCTGGAGACTCAGCGAGGGATATTGATGAATGGCGACCAAGTCGTAATCGATTATCCGATTTGTTCTGGAAGAAAGAGTCACCCGACTCCTCCAGGAACTTACAAGATTCTCGAGAAGATCGTAGACAAGAGTTCGAACAAATACGGCCGCATTTATGATGCTGAGGGTAAGGTGACCCATAGTGATGCAGATGCAACGAAAGATCCGATTCCCGAAGGTGGAAAATTTGTCGGAGCGCCAATGCTTTATTGGATGCGTCTGACAAATGACGGAGTGGGACACCACATTGGTCCGGTGAAACGTTATCCAGTTTCCCATGCATGTATCCGCGGACCCCAGAAAATGATGCCTATTATTTATTCAAAATTAGCAGTGGGATCGAAAGTGGTCGTTGAGTGATTTCCGACTGATAAATTTTCAAATAAAAAAGCCCGCAGGTTTGTTCCTGCGGGCTTTTTTTGTGAGGGAAAGGATTACTCTTCTTCCTTCATGAACTTATCGTGGCCTTGCTTTTTCGACTCTTTCATTTGGTCGACGATGGTTTTGACTTTTTCCATGTCTTTATTAAGGAAGGCGAGTTCCATCTCAGCGAGAGTTGAGATGAGAGTCCCCATCATTTTGCGGTATTCAGCAGAAGCTTTCGCTTTGTCTGGACCTTCTGGCATGGCTTTGACTAATTCTGGAACTTCCATGATGGCTTTGACCATGGCGTCTTGGGCTTCTTTAGCAAATGCAGCACCTTTGGCTGGGTCTTCTTCTTTGCGCATGGCTTTGTAAGCGTCGTTCATGATTTCCATTTGCTTTGCAAGTGGGGTGTCATCGGCCGAAGCGGGAATGACGAACAGCATGGAGGCTGCGCATGCAGCGATTAAAAATTTCGATTTCATAGGTGCCAGAATACGAATCCAATTCGGGCGATCTTCCAAGGGAAAAATGAATGGTGAAGATTTGAGTCTGAAAATTGAAAAAGTTTTGCCTACTCGTTGCATCTTGGGAGTTCCGTGATATCTGGAGAAATGATTCACACCCTATCTCAAGAGCAGTTTTTGCCGATCAGTTTAGAAGACGCTTGGAATTTTTTCTCAAGCCCAGCAAATTTGGATGAGATTACGCCCAAAGAGTTGGGGTTTAAGATTGTGTATCAGCCGGGTGAGAAAATGTATGAGGGGCAGATTATTGAATACAAAGTGATGGTCGCGCCGGGGGTGTGGGTGCCATGGGTGACAGAGATCAAGTGTGTGGAGTACAGACAAAGTTTCATCGATGAGCAGCGGTTCGGGCCATATAAGTTCTGGCACCATTTGCACCATTTTGAAGAAGTTGAAGGAGGTGTAATAATGAAAGATTTGGTGCATTATGCGTTACCCTGCTGGCCATTTGGAGAGATCGGCCATGCAATTTTCGTTAGGCCAAAGCTTAAGAAAATTTTTGGATACCGCAGTGAGATTTTAGCAAAACGATTCACGAAATGAGAAAAATTGTCAGTAAATAGTGTAAGATGTATTTGATCTCTAAAGGTTAATTCTCTACCAGATATCCAATGCATCGCCTTCCGTCCAAAACGATTCTGTGGCGCTTCCGTATCGCTTCATGCGTGGTGATCATTAATGCTCTCAACTTGCTGCCGGCGTTTGGCTATTTGAGTTATGGAATTTGGAAGCGTGATGTTAAATGGATTACAGTCGGCGGAGGTTTTATTGGACTTATCCTCTTACTACTGATTTTAAATTTTCTAATGACCTCAAGGCTGCGTTGTCCGTTGTGTATGGTGCAGCCTCTGCAGAACCGCAGATGCTCCAAACATCGAAACGTCCAGAGACTTTTTGGAAGCCATCGACTAAAAGTCGCGACTTCGATACTTTTCAATGGGCGTTTTTCGTGTCCTTATTGCGGTGAAAAGACCGTGATGGAAGCAAGATTAAGAAGCCGTTTAAAGCCGGCAAGGTAGGAGAAATGCCTTAAAATGTGATTTCTGGAGGATTGTCGGTTGCACTGTGCGGCGGGAATGGCAAGCTAGACCCTGTTAGCTATGACTACAGAACAACTTCAGGAGCAAATATTCGAGAGCAGCGCATGGATCAATGCGGTCAAGGATGAGATGGGCAAAGTACTCGTCGGCCAAGATGAATTGGTTGATAGGCTGCTCATTGGGCTTTTATGTAATGGACATATCCTACTGGAAGGCGTGCCAGGTTTGGCTAAGACGCTGGCAGTTAAAGCCCTTTCGGGTTCGCTTTCGGCCTCGTTTGCGAGGTTCCAGTTCACGCCGGATTTGCTGCCTGCAGATTTGGTGGGAACGATGATTTACCATCCACAGGAGATGAGATTCGAACCCAAGCTCGGGCCGATTTTCAACAATCTCATTTTGGCTGACGAGATCAACCGCGCTCCCGCTAAAGTGCAATCAGCCTTGCTGGAGGCGATGCAGGAGAAGCAAGTGACTTTGGGTGACCGATCCTATCCGCTTCCAAAACCGTTTTTGGTGTTGGCGACACAGAACCCGATCGACCAAGAAGGAACGTATCAATTGCCCGAGGCGCAATTGGATCGGTTCTTGTTAAAAGTGAACGTGGATTATCCGAGTAAGGATGAAGAGTTGGAAATTTTGAATCGGATGGCGACATCGGCACCGGTTTATGAAACCCGCAATGTAGCGACTCCTGAGCAAGTCAGTGCGTCACGCGATTTGGTGAATCATATCTATATCGACGATTCGATTCGCAAATACATCATTGAATTGATTGATGCGACGCGCAATCCGCTCCATGTCGATGCTCCATTGAAAAACTGGATTCGGGCCGGTGCATCGCCGCGTGGCACGATCAATCTGGCATTGGCTGCGCGTGCGCGGGCGTTCATGAATGGTCGTGCGTTTGTGACGCCGCAGGATGTGAAAGACATGGCAATGGATGTGCTGCGTCATCGGATTTTGCTGACTTATGAAGCGGAAGCTGAGGGCATCACGACGGATGCAATCATTGCCCGGATTCTTTCAAAAGTCGTAGTGCCTTGAAGAAGTTGATAGTTGATAGTTGAGAGATGACCGAAGAACAACACATTGAGGAAATGATGGCTCGGGTGCGGAAACTCGAGCTGAAAGCGCGTCGGTTGGTGCGTGAATCATTTTCTGGTGAGTATCTTTCATCATTTCGCGGGCAGGGATTGGATTTCGATGATTTTCGCGAGTATCAGCACGGAGATGAAGTGAGGTTCATTGATTGGAATGTGACGGCGCGAATGAATGAGCCGTTTGTCAGAAAATTCCGAGAGGAGCGTGAGTTAAGTGTGATCATGGCGGTGGATGTTTCGGGGTCTGCGGATTTCGGAAGTCATCATTTGAGTAAGCGTGAGTTGTCTGCGGAGATCGCAGCGGTTCTTGGTTTCAGCGCACTACAGAATGGAGATAAGGTAGGGCTTTTGATTTTTGCGGGTGAGCCGTTGATGTTCATTCCACCTGGGAAAGGGACGCGGCATTTATTAAGGATGATTCGTGAGATCCTCATGGCGCGTCCGACAAAACGCGGAACTTCGATCGAGGAGGCCTGCAGTGTTTTGATCAAATCTCTGAAGCGCAAATCTTTGGTATTTATGATTTCGGACTTTCATGCCGAAGTGCTCGATAAACCTCTGGGTAAACTAGCGAGGAAGCATGAAACCGTTGCGTTGCGTGTGATCGATCCAGTTGAGCAGAATTTACCAAGAGTGGGAAAAGTGGTCTTGGTGGATCCCGAAAGTGGAATCGAAACCATGGTCAATACGAACAACCGCAATCTTGGGATGGCGTATAAGCAACTCATGCAAAGACAAGCCGAGGGTGTTGCATCGGTATTTAAGAAACACGGAATCGACGCGGCCAATTTATCGACTGACAGTGATACATTGCCGGCGTTGCATCAGCTTTTAAAACGAAGAGGAAAACGGCGGAAATAGTCAGCATGGCCGATAGCAAAACTACATTAGAACTGGTGGAGAGCCAGGAAGCTATGGACCTAGTTCCGACTTGGGAACTGGAATGGTGGTGGATTGCGTTGCCCTCAGTTTTTCTCATTTTGCTGATTTTACTTGGCTATCTTCTTCTGCGGAAATCCAAGGTCTATGATCCGAAGAGAGCCAAACGTGAGGCATTCCAACAGGCGTTATCGGAGCTTACGGAAATGAATGTCTCATTAGGAAAAGAAAACGTCATCATGGTTTCCTTGGTGATGAGGAAATACCTGGCGAAAAGCATGAACGAGCCAGCATTGTATGAAACCCACGAGGAGTTCATCGGCAGGCACGACGCGATCAAGGATTTGGATGCTGAACTCAAGTCAGACATCTCAAATTATTTTTCAGAGTTAGCATTAATCAAATACGGCCCCGTCGAAAATCAGGTTTTTTATGTGGACGATCTCAAACATCGCTCCGTGAAACTTTTGGAAAGGATTCATGCAGCATGATCGATTCTTTCATCACGCATTTTCGCTTTGCGCAGCCCGGATGGTTATTGCTGCTGATACCCAGCATCCTGTTGCTGGTTTTACGCAGAGGACGTGGTGCCACGGACGCGGTGATTTTCCCAAACTTGGGAGTACTTTACAGTTTAGGAAAACGCGTCAATCGCACTGCTTGGAATGTCGGGTTTCCTTTGGTGTTCATCTCTCTACTTTTAGCAATCTTCGGAATGGCGAGGCCAGTTTGGCGTAATGAATACCAAAGCCGCATCGCAAGTGGCATTGATATCCTGATCGCGTTTGATGTTTCGTTATCGATGGATATCGATGATTTCAGTTTCGAGGGTAGGCCAATGAAACGTATTGATGCTGCCAAGAAGGTGGTAGATGCGTTCATTTCCAGAAGATCAGATGACAGAATCGGCCTTGTGGCGTTTGCGGGTCGGCCTGTCTCCGTGAGCCCGATCACCTTGGATCATGATTGGTTGAGAAGTGGATTGAGCCGACTGCAACTCAACCGCAACGGAATGGGGACGGTAAAAGAGCAGGGTACGGCGATTGGTTCCGCACTGGCAACAGCAGCGACTCGACTCGATCATCGTGAGACTAAGAGTAAGATCATTGTGTTGATCACGGATGGCGCGAGTAACTCCGGAAAAATTGCTCCGCTAGATGCGGCTAAGCATATTAAGACTTTAGGTATCAAAACTTATACGGTAGCAATCGGCACCAAAGAGGGTCGTGTTTCTGGAAGTATTCAGGCATTTCCGCGGCAGGAATTTGATCTGCCAACTCTGAGGAAAATTGCCAGCGATACTGGTGGAGAACATTTCTGGGCACAGAACCTAGAAGATTTGGAGCGAAATTTCCAAACGATCGACAATTTAGAAAAAACCGAGTCCCGAAGTCTCAAGGTGACTGAAGATCGTGAATTATTTATGTGGTTTATAGGGCTATCGCTGCTGGCTGCGGCAGGCGTAGTGGTTTACATGTCTGTTTATCGGACGACTGTTTGATTATGAATTTAGCAAATCCAACATGGCTTATCGTTTGGATCACCCTGCCAATCTTGGCAGTTGGCGCGGTATTGCTGGCACGTTTTAAAGGACAGACTTGGGAGAAACTGACTGCCGAGCGTTTACGTGGAAGGCTGATTCGGACGGATCATCCGCTGCCACGATGGTTTGCAATGGGCTTGTTGTTAGGCGCCATGGCTGCATTTGCCTTTGCCCTCGCGAGGCCGCAGGGCGATGCCGGCGTGAAAACCGAAAAAGCGAAGGGCCGAAATGTGATGATTGCCCTAGATCTTTCACGAAGCATGCGGGTGAGCGATGTGAATCCGGATCGCTTGGGTCAGGGGAAAATTTTGACGTATGAAATCTTGGAGGCTTTAGAGAATGATCGCGTAGGTTTAGTGGGTTTTGCTGGTACACCATATTTGTTTGCGCCTCTAACCATTGATCATGGTGCGCTGCGAGAAACCGTTGAACAAATTGACGAGCAATGGGTGCCGATGGGAGGATCTGATATATCAGCGGCTATCAAACTAGCGACCCAAACGCTCAAAGAGACTGCACAGAAAAATAATCTGCTGATTTTAATCAGCGATGGAGAGGAACACGAAGGGGACATGAATACGATTATTTCGGAAGCTGAGAGCGCCGGAGTGAAAATATATGCAATCGGAGTTGGAACTGAAGATGGAGGGTTTGTTCCGCATGAGGATTACACAGGTGGATTTATAGAAGATGAATCGGGAAATAAGGTGCTGAGCAGATTACAGGCAGATGTGTTGCGAAAACTCGCGAATTCGACAGGAGGACAATACATAGTTGCAGGAAGCGGCGGAGATATTCCGGCGATGATCCAAACCGCTGTTCAAGGCATGGATGTGTTTGAAATGGAAGCAGGCGAAACTCGGGTCGTCATAGAATTTTTTCAATGGGCCGCGCTACCTGGAATCTTTTTCCTGATGGCCGCTATCATTGCGGGAACTCGCTGGCGCAGAGTTTCTATGGTGGCTTTTGGCGGATTGATGATCGTGTTTGCAAGTGACGTTGAGGCAAAAGATTTACATGATGCAAAGGCCGCGTTTTATCAGGGTCGTTATGATGAGGCGCGAGATGCGTATCATTCTTTGGCAAAAGAAAAATCCGGAAATGATGCAGCAAAAATGCGTTTGGCTGAAGGGCTTTCAGCTTACGAAGCGAAGGATATGCGCGGTGCGCGTTCAGCCTACAGTGGAGCATTGCTTTCGAGCGAAGATCGCGTGGTAAGCGACGCGCACGAGGGTATGGGAAACACACTGTTCCAGTTAGGATGGATAGGTATTTCTGGAAGTCGTTATCCGTCAGGAAAGGCAGCTCCTGACATGGAAAAATTCGATGAGTTAGTTCGTGAGCAGTTGCAAAAAATGGGTCAGGAAAATGTGCCTGAGACTGGAAATACCAATGGATTCGTTCGCTTAGAAGCTGTCATGGTCAATTGGTCTGACTCGGTTCGGCATTATCGTTCTGCTTTAATAAAAAATCCAAAAGACAACAAACCGCGTAAAAATGAAGAGATGACCATGGCTTATTTGAAGCGTTTGGCAGAGCTGCTTGATGAAGAGAAAAAGCAAACCGAACAAGAAATGATGCAGCAAAAGCAGCAGCAAGGTGAGCCACAAGAAGGACAGGGAGAAGGGGATCCCAATCAGAAACCCAAAGAAGGTAATGACAACGGCGAGGAGCAGCCCGGTGAAAAAGGAGATGATGAAAAATCACCCGATTCCAAAAAAGAAGGGGATCAAAATAAAGGTGAAAACGATGGAAAAAATGGGGATAAGCCAAAAGATAATAATGATGGAGATGATTCGGACGATAAAAATGCAAATCCCAACGAGACACCTGAAGATAAGGCGCGTAGACTATTGAAGGAAAATTCTGATATAGAAAAAGGTCCGCTTACGCCTGGGCGGAGAGGAATTAGAATTCCAAGAAAAGATTGGTAACTATGAATGCATGGATCAAAAAAATATTTGCCTTACTGCTACTGTCATTGACTCCAGTTGCGGGCGCGACAGTTGAAGCGAAGATATACTCGTCATTTCTAGCACGAGGAGAAAAGGTGCTTTTAGAAGTGAAATTTGACGGTGTGGAACCAGATGCGATGCCTGTGTTTCCAAAAATGAAAGATGTAGTCATCGAGTCTCTTGGATACGGGCCGTCCGATCTGGTTCCGGGTAGGCGGGTTGAATATCGATTTCAATATGTGATTTCCAGCTATGCGGTCGGTCAGCACATCATTCCTGAAGCTGAGGTTGTTGTCGGCGGTGTAACTCACAAAACCGCACCGATCCCTATCGAAGTTTTTAATCCAGATGATCTTACGTGGAACGAAGTAACATCCAAACCTGAGGCGGCGGCTGAGAAAGTGCGTTATGCGAGTATCATCAAAGTTCCGAATAAGAAAATTTACCAAAATCAGACGGTTCAAACTGAAATCAAAATCTACGTTCCGCGTAAATTAGTGGATTCCATTGTAGATTGGCAGGTGCCTGAATTCGAGCGAGATGGACTTGCTGTATGGCGTTTTGAAGCGAGTCAGGCGCGAGGTGAGGTGAATCTTTTGGGGCAATCTTACGTGGCGATGTCTTATTGGTCGACGATGAGTGCGCTGCGTCCTGGAACGGTCACGCTCGGACCCGCGAGTGTTCGACTGACTTATTATAAAATGATATTTGATCGCTTTACACAGCGGATGCAATTGGAGGCGGCGCTCACTGTTCCAAAATATGATTTCAAGGTCGAGGCACTGCCCGATGGTGCGCCAGAGGGATTTGATCAAGCGGTGGGAAAATTCACTCTCGGCACGGCGATCAAACAAACCGATATCACCGAGGGTGAACCATTGGCTCTGGATGTCATCGTCACGGGAAGTGGAAATCTTGATAATCTGCGCTCGCCAAAAATGTTAGATTCAAGCGGTTGGAAAGTCTATGATGCAACAGCCGCCCAACGGGGTGAAGAACGGCGTGAAATAAACGGGGTGGTAATTTTCAGTCAACTGATCCGCCCCTTGGAGTTGAAGACTTCGATTCCTCCGTTTCGGATGGTTTACTTCGATCCAGAAGAAGGGAAATACAAAACTATAATGACTGAATCCATTCCAGTTAAGATGACACCCGCGGTGATGAGTGGTCGTTTAGAAACATCGGGTGCACCTCAGTCATTACCTCTCCCGGTTGAGCGTATGACAGATATTCTTGGAGTCTTAGATTCCGGCAGTTTATTAATGGAAAGAGAAAAAATATTTCCGTTTGATATCATTCAAATCATATTCTCTCTCCTCGCATTTCTACTCATCGTCAAAGCTGTGTGGATGCGCTATGGGCATTTGTTGGAGAAAGATGAAACCAAACTGTTAATGAAAAAAGATTTCCAAAACGTGTTGAACGCGGAGGGACGTGGAGGTTTGGATTTTCTAAGAAGCGCGGGTGGATTTATTGAAAGGTGGCTTGCCACTAATACAGATGCTGAAATCAGTGAGATCATTCAAGAGCGCGATCGGTTATGTTTTAAAAAAGATAAACAACAAGCAGAGTTGCCCGCAAAGCGTCGGCAGCAGATGTTGCGTGCGCTGCGGCGTTCAGCGTTCGGCATGTTGCTATTGGCATTTATTTTACCACAAGCGCGGGGTGAGGATGTGATGGCGAAAGCTTCTGATGCTTATGAGGCAGCCAAGTATGAAGAAGCAGCCAAGCTGTGGTTAGATGCTGGGCCGTATGAAAAGCTCTCTGCAGATACGCTTTATAACATTGGTAACTCCGCGTATCGAATGGGTTCGCCAGGTGATGCTGCGCTTTATTACCGGCGTGCCTTGGCGCGCGATCTCAGTCATGCGGAGGCGCGTCAGAACTTGCGGTTCATCGAGCGGAAATATGGTTCTATCACCGTGACACGGCCTGCTTATCAATACGCGCTGACTCGTGTTTCGCTCGATGTATGGCTTGGTATTTTGTGGATTGGCGCATGGATTTTCTTGCTCAGTATTCTAGTATTTTTCGCAACGCGTACAAATAGTCGCCTGAGGGTGTGTGGCGTTACTGGCTTGATCATCGCGCCGCTGCTGATGTCTTTTGCAGCGCTGGGTTGTTTTTATTATCCGAACGATGCCCAGTTTGCGCCGCTAACGAAGCAGGCAGTGATCGTCGGAGATAAAGTTGTGCTGCATACGGATGCGTCACGAACCTCGCCTGAAGTGATAGACGCGCCTCCTGGCTCATTGGCAGAGATTATTTATGAAAGTGGCAATTGGGCTTATGTGAGTTTTGCGAGTCAGACACGCGGTTGGGTGCCGATTGAATTCGTGAAGAAGATAGCGCCGGATAAAAAGCCGGAGCCTCCGAAAGTATTGAAATCCGCTGCCGACGGTAGCAGCGCTTGAATGAAATTGATGAACGAAGGAATTGCATGGCTTGCCCGCAGAGATGGCAGTGTGGTAGTGGGGCACGGCCCGTTTTGCGCCGTCGATGCTCCACCAGAATCTGGCGTGGCATTTTTCAAACGTAGCTTCTGTGAATTGGATGAACTCCCTTGGCAGATCCCGCAACGTGTGGAGCATCTCACCTTACAGCAGTTTCAGGAAATCATGAGCTGCATCGGGCAGGGCTTGATTGAAAAAACCGTTCCAGTGGTCACCGAGCGTGGAACGGCTCGTGGTGCTATACCACCAACTGCGAGAATCATGGCGGCGATGTCTGCGCAACGCGCTCCGCTGCATGCGTATGGGTGGATAGAGTCCGATACAGGTTTCGCAGGTGCAACACCAGAACTGCTGCTTTCGATGCGCGGTCTGCGGTTGGAAACCATGGCTCTAGCGGGAACCGCTAGGCAGGAAGATGAAGCTGTATTCGGTGTGGATGAAAAAGAAATCCGTGAGCACGAATACGTCGCGCAGACCTTGGTGGCGAAGTTGCTCGATCTTGGGCAACTGAGCCGGAAAGAACGCGAAGTGATGCGTCTGGGTTCGATTGTGCATTTTCTAACAGGAATATCGGTAGATTTAGAATCGCTACAAGAGCCGCACCGATTGCTGCGCAGATTGCATCCGACTCCGGCCTTAGGGCCGTTGCCACGGACCGATCAAACCATGTCGATGTTGGGTGAGTGGCGTCAGCGTTTGGGTTGTCCGGTTGAGTTCGGCGCGCCGTTCGGAGTCTGGGACAACGGGGCATTCGAGGCGGTGGTGGCAATTCGTGGCTTATGGTGGCGGGGAAATGATATTTTATTGCCTGCCGGTTGTGGGATCATCGAAGCGAGCCGTTTAGTCAATGAATGGCGGGAGTTGCGTCTCAAGCGCGAGGCGGTGAAACGTTTCTTGATGTGATGAGTTTCTCGGGTTTTACTCCGCTCATGAAATTGATACGAATCTTGCTGATCTGTGCCCTAGGGGTGCTTTCAGGAAATGCCGAGGAAGTCGGATTTGATGCGGTTGATGGACCGAACGTTCGTGTGATGCGGCACGATGATGGCTCCCGCACCATTTTTGTCCGTAGCCCAGATAACCGTACCCTGACTAAGCGGACTTTTAGCGCCAAAGGCACCGTAAACATGGTCACCATTTATCGGATGGATAAGCATGAAAACCCAACGGGGTGCAAAATTTTCGATGGTAATGGCAATGAGCTATACAAGTTCAGTTACGGCTATGACATCAAAACGGGCAGACTAGCTGAGGAGCGAATGTTTGATTCACGAGTTAAACGAATCGATCCAAAAACAGGAAATGAAATGCCCGTGCGGCGTTTCATTTATTCTTATGATGCACTTGGAAATCGCAGCGCGCCTTTTGCGATCACGCTGATTCCTGGATTGGATGCAGAAAAGTTTTTTGGAACTCCTTCCGCACTTGATAAGGATCCATTCGCCGCACCTAAGGGTCGCTAATTTTCTGTGAGATGATTTCTGATAAACAGTTACTCACGCTACTGGTTGGTGCCGCGCTTGGTTTGGGCGGTTGGATGATACGTTCAGATCAATCCCCAAACGCTGGTTCGGCATCGATGGAGGGTTTGGAAAATCAACTTCGTATCGCGCAAGAAGAGATCGAAATGCTCACCAATGAGAATCGCTCGCTGCGTTCGCTCGCTCAGGGTGGTGGTGAAGTTTCTGTTCCGCAGGAATTGATTTCCAAAGTGGAGAAAGATTACGGACTGAAATTTCTATCAAATCCCATCGTGCATCGGGTGGCTGGCGAGGAGCTGGGATATCGAATTGAAGCTGCCATGGAGAGCCGATTCGGCCCTCAAGGCGTAGACGACCGCCAAGAGGCTTATCAACGGATCGGCTGGTTGGGTGCCGATGATAAATTATTAGGTCAGCTGGTCGCAGTTCGATCGGTGGGAGCGCTTGCGTGGTTTGACGAACAGGTGGGTGAAGGCTGGGTGACGGATCGGTTTGATTTAAAAAATGTTCCAGATCAAGCGGCGATGCAACGGCTGTTAGTTCGTATTCTTCTCAATCAACATTTTCCTGCACCCGTGAGTTACCCCGGCGATGACGTGGCGAGAGCTCGCGAGGCTTTGCATGCGGGTGCGGCGTCCGCTGCGGAATCGAGGTTCTTTGCGGATAGTGCGCGCAGTATTGGCTTCATGCCGATGAATGACAACGGCGCCGCCGAGCGCTTGATGCTGTCGCTTCCGCCCTTCATTCAGGGACTCACCATGTTTCCCGTGGTTTCCGGTAGGGCATTGGCCGACACGCTTTATGTGAAGGGTGAAAAGACTTTTTCCGATGCGATGCGAAACTCTCCGCAAAGTACCTATCAACTCGCTTTTCCTGCTGAGACAGGTAGCGGTGGAATGATGGATTTCCCAAAAATGGATGATGAGATTTTTCTCACCGAAAGCGCAGGTTACTTGGGATTGCGATTGTGGCTAGAGGAGGTGGGCGACGTTGGACTCGCCGAAGAAGTGGCGCGTGAATGGTCGCGTGATGGATACTTGTTGTTTGCTGATGGTGAGGCGTCTTCGGGTTTGGTTTGGGATATCGAATTTCAAAATGAAAAGGCGGCGGAGCAGTTCACGGCAGAAGCGAACCAACGAGTGCTTGCGATGAAAGAACTCAACAATGATCGTTTTTTTGGAGTGAAGCGTGTATCGCCGAAACGGGTACGTTTCCTCAATACCGCCACGGCAGATACTCTGTCAGAACTGTTAAAGAAATAGATGATGAAGGTTCACACCGCCGAATTCAGTGTCCAAACCCGAGGCAAAGGCACGTATGAAATTTCCGATGAGATCGCGCGCATCGTCGCGGATTCAGGAATCGTTTCAGGTCAGGTCACGATCCTGCTGCGCCACACCAGCGCGAGTTTGATCCTCATGGAAAACGCCGATCCTAGCGCACGTCGCGATCTGGAAAGATGGTTCGATCGCCTGGTGCGCGAGGACGATCCTGATTTTATCCACACCCTGGAAGGCCCCGACGACATGCCAAGCCATATCCGCATGGTGCTCACTCGTTCGTCAGAAGTCATTCCCGTGCATCGAGGCCGCATGACCTTGGGGACATGGCAGGGAATTTTTATTTTCGAACACCGCAGGCAACCGCATCACCGGAGCATTGCGGTGACGGTGATGGGGGAATAAAGTATCTTTCCTTTTCTTCTTTTTCAAAATCGGGTTAATACCCATCCATGTCGCACGAATTGATCAAGATGGCGTTGGAGGAAGATATCGGTGAGGGCGATGTCACGTCGGCTTATTTTATTCCTGAGGACAGGATGGCGCGGGCGTTTTTGACGGTTCGGCGGGATGGGGTGGTTTCGGGGGTATCGATTGCGGAGAAGGTTTTTGCTGAGGTGGATCTGACTTTGGATCTGCAGATCATGGTGGAGGACGGGAGTCGAGTCAGCGAGGGAGCGATGCTGATGAAAGTGGAGGGGAAAGCGCGATCGATTCTCACAGCGGAGCGCACAGCTTTGAATTTCATGCAACGGATGTCGGGTGTTGCGACCCTGACTGCGCGTTATGTCGAAGAGGTGAAGCACACCCGAGCGCAGATTTTAGATACACGTAAAACGACGCCAGGGTATCGGATTTTGGAAAAGCAGGCGGTGCTCGATGGTGGTGGAACAAATCACCGCATGGGTTTGTATGATCGAGCGATGGTCAAAGACAATCACCTCGCCGCAGAGGGTGGCTTGGAGTCACTGCAAGCGGCGATCCGTTTACTGAAATCGGAAAAGCCGAATGTACAAGTGGAGCTTGAGGCGGATCGCTTGGATCAGGTTTCGGAGTTTCTGAAACTCGAAGGAGTGGATTTTATTTTGTTAGATAACATGTCGCTTGAAGACATGCGGAAAGCCGTGGCGATGCGGGATGATAGTTCCAAGGTTTTCCTTGAGGCAAGCGGTGGGGTGAATCTCGACACCGTGCGTGATATTGCAGAGACAGGCGTCGATTTTATTTCGGTGGGTGCGCTCACGCATTCCGCGCCAGCATTGGATATCGGTTTGGATTTTGTGCCCGTGGAATAAGGAAGAAACCGCGAATGAACGCGAATGATATTCTATAAATATATGTACACTTTTAATAGTTACCTTCATTCTAAGATGGATTTAGTTAGTCTAGTTAATTTCTGGAAAATTCGCGTCCATTGGCGTTCATTCGCGGTTTAATTTCTATTTTCTGAATGAACGATTTTCAACACATCGCTGCTCAGCTACCCGATCCCTTTCGCTTGTTGTGGCGAGAGAGTGCAGGATCGACTAATGACGAGCTACGTAAGCTTGCTCAACAAGGTATGGCGGAAGGTTTGGTGTTGGTCGCGGATGAGCAAACAGCGGGACGCGGTCGGCGTGGTGCGGCTTGGATTTCACCTAAAGGTGAGAATCTTGCATTTTCGATTTTGCTCACGCCGGCTGCACCGAAAGCGTTATGGCATCGGCTCTCGTTGGTGACGGGTTTGGCTGTGGCCGAAGCGTTAGAAAATTATATGCCGCTCGCGGAAATCAAATGGCCGAACGATGTAAAGGTCGGCGGAAAAAAGATTGCCGGTATTCTTGTCGAGGCGGGTAAGGATTTTGTGATCATCGGGATAGGGATCAATATCAACTCCACGAATTTCCCAGATGAACTCGCGGCGACTTCGCTACATGAACTGACTGGGCGTATGTATTCCAGAGCAGAAGTTTTGCTGGAGGTTGTTACTCGGATGAGTCGTTATGCAGATCAGATTAATCAGGGTTTCTCGGATGCTTTGAAATCGATTCGTGAGCGCTGCGCTCTAACGGGACATTTTGTTTCCTATCTCATCGCGGATCAACGCCGTGAGGGGATGGTGCTGGGAATTGGTTCAGGTGGGGAATTGATGGTGGAGACAGATGGCAAAATCGAAGCCTTGGTTCAGGCGGATGAGGTGAGGATTTTGGATTAGGGATTTGAAAATTTTACCGCAGAGGTGTCGAGGTCACAGTTGGCAACTGTATATCGAATATTTTTAACCACGGAAAGCACGGAATACACAGAAAATAAATAGATTGAAAACTAAGCACTCAATGGGTGATGTTAGGTTTTATGATTTTTTTCATTCCGTGTATTCCGTGCTTTCCGTGGTTCCTCTTTTCTTCTCTAACCTAACCTCCAATCGCCGCAGGGCGTAGATGAGGATGAAGGAGAGTTGCATGAGGAGATACCATGCGGTGAATTTGGAGAAATGAACGGGTTTCCAGCCATTTTCTTGGTCGGGGTATTGCCAGGCTTTTGCGAGAGTGCCTAGATTTTCTGCGAGATATATGAATGAGGCGACGAGGCAGAAACCTAACAACAATGGCATGCGTAGGTTGAAGGATTTCGGGGTGAAGTGAATATTGCAACGGAAGAAGGCAACAGCGCCGATCGCGATCAACAGCCAGCGGATATCGATGAGATAATGATGGGTGAAAAAGTTGGCGTAAGCCAGAACAGCGATAGCTCCCGCTAGCCATAGGGGTGGGAAGCGAGTGAATTTGAAGTCAAAGATCCGCCACGCGCGCGCCATGTAAGAACCGATGGCGGAATACATGAAGCCGGTGAACAAGGGGACGTTGCCAATGCGTAACACCGAATTTTCCGGATAGCTCCATGAACCGATCCCATCAGAGGTTTTGAAAAGTTCCATCGCGGTGGCCATGGCGTGGAATAACAAGATGACGCCAACTTCACGCCAGCTCTCAAGTTTGAAAATTACAAGTGCGGCTTGGATCGAGAGGGCGTAGACGAACAAGAAGTCGTAACGCGAGATGCCAATATCTGGAAACCACAAACCTGTCCCAAGAATCCCGATTAACAACAGGCCGCCGAAGATGCAGGCCCATGCTTGTTTAAAGCCGAAGTAGATGAATTCACTGAGCGCGCCTTTGCGTGTTAGAAACTCCGGTAGGTAAGGAGTTAGGTGCGGGATTTTCATGGGTTGGTTGGACTAGAAAAGATCAGTCTAATCCGACGAATCTGTCAGATGAGAGCGCGACTGAAGTCGCGCAATCCATGATTACGGTGAAACCGAAAGGCGTTCGGTTTCGGGTTCTTGGTCGAAAAGGAAGCCGTTTTCCTTGTAGGTTTTGAGGCGGAAATGCGTGGCGGTGGAAAGCACTCCGTCCAAAGAAGAAAGTTTCTCGGAAACGAAGCGGGCGACCTCGCGGAGATCATGGCCTTCGACGACGACTAACAGATCGTAGCCACCCGATGCGAGGTAGCAGGAAACGACCTGATCGAAGCGGGCGATTCTCATGGCGAGTCGGTCAAAGCCACCCCCGCGTTCTGGGGTGAGTCGGACTTCGATGAAAGCGGAGACGGCGGTATTGCCCATCGCTTCTTCGTTGGTGACGGCGTGGTAACCGAGGATGGTGCGGTCTTTTTCCCAAGCGGAAATTTTACTGGCGACATCGGATTCGCTGGATGCGGTGAGATCGGCGAGTTCTTTGAGCGACGCGCGGGCTTTGCGTCGGAGGATGTTGAGGAGAGTCATTGGGAAAAGTTAGAAGTTATCAGTTAAAAGTTATAAGTGAGGGAGAAGAATAACCTTAGGACTTTTTGGCTAGGAGGTCGCGGATTTCGGTGAGGAGGAGTTCTTCGTTGGAAGGTGCTGGGGGTGCGGGTGCTGGCTCTTCGGCTTTTTTGTGAAGGAGGGAGATGACTTTCTTGACGATGAGGAAGACCACGAGAGCCATCAGAATGAAGGAGATAAAGTCGGTGATGAACTGGCCGTAGTTGAGGGTGACGGCGGGGATGGCGGCGACACCTTCGGATGCTTCAACGGCAGGTTTTAGAGTAATCTGCAGTTTTTTAAAATCGACCTGTGCCAACAACATGCCGAGTGGTGGCATGAAAACGTTGTCCACGAGGGATTTGACCACGGTTGCAAATGCACCACCGATCATGATACCAACCGCCATATCGATGAGGTTGCCTTTGAATGCGAACTCTTTAAATTCTTTGAACATGTTTGGAAATTAGCGGGGTAAGGTGAGGGATGGGAAGGAGAAAAATTTGTGGCGGGTAGGTAGGGCTCTCTCGCCGTGGGAACCGCGCGAAGCGGAGTGTCAAAGATTTTTCATCGGATACTCCATTGACTACACTCTTCGCGCGGCTGCCTCGGCGATGCAGCCCTACCACTATCGATTACTCACGGATGAGTTTCTCGATTTCTGCTGCGGTCCACGCGGGTGCGTCGGTTGGGGTTAGGGATTCGTTTAAGGAATCGGCTAGGGCTTTTTTGGTGGTTTGGAGTCGGACGACTTTTTCTTCGACGGTATTGCGGGTCAGGAGTCGGAACACGGTGACGGGTTTGGTTTGGCCAATCCGGTGGGCGCGGTCGGTGGCCTGGTCTTCGGCGGCGGGGTTCCACCAGGGGTCGAAGTGGATGACGATGTCTGCGGCTGTTAGGTTTAAGCCATATCCGCCGGCTTTTAGCGAGATAAGGAAAACCGGTGGGCCATCGGGCGATTGGAAATGATCGACCAAGGCTTGGCGGTTTCGGGATTGGCCATCGAGTCGGATAGAAGCGATGCCGATTTCATCAAGCGCTTTGCCGATCTCGACGAGTTGTTTTTGGAACTGGGAGAAAACCAGAATGCGGCTGCCTGCGGCGATGGATGACTCGGCGATTTCGAGGAGTCGCTCCAATTTGGCGGATCGGCGCGGGATGGGCAGAGCGCTGAGTTTTTCCGAATCGAACAAGGCGAGGTCGCAACAGCTCTGGCGCAGGCGCAGCAGGGTGGTGAGTTGTTGCATGCGGGCGGCTGCAGTCTGGCCGGAGGAGCGGATTTCATCGATCAGGCGCAGGCCTTGTTTTTGGATTTCGCGGTAGGTGGATTCTTGATCGCGGGAAAGCGTGCAGAATTCGTCGATGAGGATTTTCGATGGTAGATCGGGCGCGACCTCGGTTTTGGTGCGGCGGAGGGTGAAAGGGGAGGTTTTGAGTCGGAGCAAGGTCGCCGTGCGGGCTTGGCTTTCTGGGGCTTTGAGGGGGATTTCGTAGCGATCCTTGAAATCTTTGCGTGAACCGAGCCAACCGGGCTGGACGAAACGGAAAATCGACCACAGATCTCGGGCGGAGTTTTCCACGGGGGTTCCGGTCAGGGCGATCCGATACCTCGCGTTGATTTTGGCAACGGCTTTGGAGTGATCCGTATCGGGGTTCCGGATCAGCGAAGCCTCGTCGATCACCACCATCGAGTAGGTCTGACGGAGGTGCCAGGCGAGGTCACGGGCAAGGGTTGAGTAAGTGGTCAGAATTACGTCCGTAGACTCGATTTTTTCTCTCAAACTGTCGCGCTGGGTTCCGTGGAGGGTGATGATCCTGCGGCTCGGGGCGAAGCGGTTAAACTCGGATTTCCAGTTTCCGAGCAGGGACGTCGTGACCACGATCAGGACCGGGGAGGGCTGTGAATAAGTTGAGAAAAAATGCTCGATACAAGCGATCGTTTGTAACGTTTTACCGAGTCCCATGTCGTCCGCAAGGAGAGCTCCGCCGAACCTTGTGACTCGGTCGACGAGCCAGGAAAATCCAGCGACTTGATAGGGTCTTATTGTGACGTTAAGTAAGTGATTGTGAATAACTTGTGAACATTGTTCCTGATTATTAACAAACGTTGATTGTTTCAGAATATTAGCTATTTCGAAAATGATCTCGGCACTGGCATTCTTGACTGTAAAACGACCGTTTTGCTGTTGGAGGTCGAGATCTTCGAACAGTGGATCGATGAGATTCTCGATATCATCGGAGAGGATGATTCGCTGATTTGACGGGGAGTTTTTGGATCTGAGCAGGCGTCGGATCTCGGCGGCGGGAATGGTTTCGCCGCTCTCGTTGTGGAAGCTGAGGTTGAAATCGAGGGATTCGTCGGTTGAAGAAAGGATCTCGATTCGTGGTGAGATAACTACGTAGGAAGAAGCTAGTTTTTGGATGGATGGAGTGAGCTCGATTTGCCAATTCGGAGGGAGTTTGGTGAGTTGGCGGGTCAGAAAGTCGCGGATCCGCTCGGGGTCGGTTAGTTCGTATGAGGTATCGGAAAGTGGGGTGAGAAACTGCGAAATCAGGCGTTTCGCGAGGCTTTCTGCCTGAGGATTTCTTGAAATCAGAAGGGTTCCATCGAGGGTGGGAAGCGGTTGTGAATAACTTGTGTGAAAAGTCGCTTGGAGGCGGGAATCGCTTCCAGAAAGGGTGAGTTCGAACTGTGGATCGGCTGAGATGAATTGGAGGGATTCGAACCAAGCGGACGAGCTGAAATCGATGAAACCCTGAATTTTATCGAGTTCTCGGAGAAACACGGGAGTTTCCACGGATGTTGGACTCCCAGCGGCGAGGGAGCTGACGATGGGCAGGACGGCTGGGGAGAGTTCGCCGTTGCCGATCTGGGCGATGGATGTGGGGGAAAGGTTCCAGAATGCGTCGCCGATTTTGGAAATCTTGTCTGTCCCTGGGGTGAGTTGGATGGTTTCGCCGGAGAGCGTGCAATCGCCGATGCGGAGCTGGGTGCGGGTTTCGATGGCGAGGCCGCCGTCGGGGCTGGTGATATTCGGGTGGTTTCGGGCGAGGGTGAGAAATTCCGAGAGGTTTTGGCTGCTGAGGGCGAGCTGGAGAGTTGCGCTGGACGTTTGCTTTTGGGAAATCAACCAAGCGGTGATGCGTCGATCCGCTGGCGTTGGCGCGTGATCCGAGCTGCTCAAGAAGATAGCGGCGTGGCCTTTTTCCAAAGCGGTTTGCCACGGACCTTGGAAGCGGATTTTCCAAGCGACTTCTGGGAGTTGGATTTCGGTAGCGTTAGGGTTGGGAGTCGTTGGTTTAGACATAACTGGCTTCGGCGGGGAAATTAGGTGCAGGCCGACGGCGATGGCGTGTGGGCAGAACGCTCCTTCTTGTTGGTTTCTGGGGCAGGGACATTTAGCATCGAACCAAGTGGGGGTTCGGGCTACGACCGTGGTTCGGTAGGTTCGCGTGCCGATTTTTAACGTGCCCTGATATCCGTCCGGGGTGGATTCGGAAGAGATAACCGCGCCGGTGTTTAATAATCCCTGTGCCTCTTTGAAATCCTGCCATGCGGCGGCTTTGCGTAGAGTGGCTTCATCGAGGGACGGCATGTGAAATGAGGGAGTGACTAAGTGTTGTTGAGTTGCTGCGGAAATTTTAATCAGAGAAGACATAGAATACAGACTCAATTTCTATCCTTCTGTGTAAAAATTCAGGGTTTGATTCTTTTTTTTACGCACAACAGTATCCGCGCATGTCATCACCGATTCGTATTCTCTGTGCAGGCGCGGGCCACATGGGCCGCTCACACGCTCTCGCTTACCATCGCATTCCAGGTTTTGAAATTTGTGGCATCGTCACTCGTTCTCCCGAAAGCCGCGCGGCGCTGAACCAAGAACTCGGTGGAGGTTTCCCTGAGTTCGCCGATTTCTACGAGGCGCTCAAAACCACCAAGCCGGATGCGGTTTCCATTTCCACTTATCCCGATACCCATGCCGAATTCGCTGAGGCTGCGTTCGATGCAGGTTGCCATGTGTTCATCGAAAAACCCTTGGCTGAAACAGTGGTCGAGGCCGAACGCATCGTCGCGAAAGCCCGTGCTACGAATCGCAAATTAGTGATCGGTTACATCCTTCGCCATCATCCTAGTTGGATCAAATTCATCGAGGTCGCTCAAACCCTCGGCAAGCCTTTGGTGATGCGGATGAATCTCAACCAGCAATCGTTCGGTGCAAATTGGAAGACCCACAAAAACCTGATGTCATCCATTTCTCCAATCGTCGATTGCGGCGTGCATTACGTCGATGTGATGTGCCAGATGACCCGCTCTAAGCCGGTGCGCGTTTCGGGAATTGGTGCGCGGTTGAGCAATGAATTACCGGATGGAAAAATCAACTACGGTGCGCTGCAAGTGACCTTCGAAGATGGATCGGTCGGTTGGTATGAAGCTGGTTGGGGTCCGATGATGAGTGAGGTCGCGTTTTTCGTGAAAGATGTGGTCGGTCCGAAAGGCTGCGTTTCCATCGTGGCGGACAAAGCCGCGGCCGAGGGCCAGAGCTCGAACGTCGATGCTCATACCCAGACCCAAGCGCTGCGCTTGCATCATTCCGAGTTGGATGCGGATGGAAATTTCGCGAAGAAAGACGAGACGATCCGCCTTCACGACGAACCCGATCACGATGGCCTCTGCCACCGCGAACAGGAATTTTTCCTCAAAGCCATTCTAGAGGATCTCGATCTCGCCGATCACATGGACGATGCGGTGGCATCGATGCGGATTGTGGAAGCGGCGGATGAAAGTTTCCACACGGGTAAAACAGTAGACCTATGAAATTTATGAAAAATCTCATCCAAATCATTGCCTTGTCGGCCCTCGCGAGCGGCATCTCAAGTGCGGAGCAAGAATTGAAAATGCGTTCCTTGTTCAACGGTAAAGATCTAACAGGTTGGAAAGGGGAGGGCTACGTCGTCGAGGATGGTGCGATTTCCTGCACTCCGGAAGGCCGGAACTTGATCACTGAGGAAACCTTTTCTAACTACATCCTCGAATTTGATTTCCTACTCACGCCCGGCGCGAACAATGGTCTGGGAATTCATTATCCGGGAACCGGCGATGGTGCTTACACGGGCATGGAAATTCAAGTGCTCGATAACACCGCTGAGAAATACAAGGATCTCAAAGACTACCAATTTCACGGTGGAATTTACACCTTGGCCGCAGCGAAGAAGAGCGGTCTCAAACCCGTCGGTGAGTGGAACCATGAACGAGTGACGGTCAATGGATCGAATGTGAAAGTCGTGCTCAACGGCGAGACCATCCTCGAAGCGAACCTTGAACAACTCAGCGAGAAAAATCCAAAACACGAAGGCGTGAAACGCCGCGCCGGACACATCGCTTGGTTGGGGCATGGCGATAAAGTTTCTTACAAAAATATCCAAATCGCCGATCTACCGCCGACCGTGAAAGCGGATGAACTCAAGAGCACTGGCTTCACCCAGATTTTTGATGGAGCGACTCTCAAAGGCTGGAAGCACGAGCCAGAAACTCAGAACTGGGCTGCAGCGAACGGCGTCCTCAAACACAACGGCAAGCCTGAACCCACCCGCGATCTGTGGACCGAAAAATCCTATACCGATTTCACCATGCAGCTCGATTGGCGTTGGGCGGGACGTGGGCCGATGAAGATGCAACCTGTCGTTAAGCCCGATGGCAACGACGATGGAAAAACCGAGATAGAAGAATTCGATAGCGGAGTGTTTCTTCGTGGTGATACGAAAAGCCAAGTGAATTTCTGGAACTGGACGGTTGGATCCGGTGAAGTTTACGGCTACCGCACTGATAAAAAACAACCTGCCGAAGTCCGTGCTGGCGTCACTCCGAAAATGAAAGCGGATAAACCGATCGGCGAATGGAATCGCACGCTCATCAACCTGAAAGGCGATCGCCTAACGGTAACGATGAATGGTCAAGTTATTATCGAAAACGCCCAGCTACCCGGCACACCGAATGATGGTCCTATCGGTTTCCAATACCACGGCAGCCGGATTGACTTCGCGAATGTCTGGATCAAAGAACTTTAATTTTTCTCAAACTCTTCAATCTAACAAAACTCCAAGTTTATGACGCCTAAATCCACTGCAATTCGACTCTCTATCATGATGTTTCTCCAGTTCTTTGTCTGGGGAGCATGGTTTGCCACGCTTGGACTTTGTCTGGGCAGTAACGGACTTGGAGATTTTTCAGGTGGAGCCTATGGTTCTGCTCCATTGGGAGCGATGATCGCTCCGCTCTTCTTGGGGCTTATCGCCGATCGATTCTTTCCCTCAGAAAAAGTTTTCGGGGTGCTGTTTTTGATAGGTGGTGCGCTGTTGTTAATGATCCCGAATGTGGCGGCGGATGGAAATGGAAAGATGATGGTCTGGTTAATGTTTGGCAACATGCTGTGCTTTATGCCTTCGCTTGGATTGTCCAACACAATTGCATTCACCAATGTGGATCACTTAACATTTCCTAAAGTCAGAGTTTGGGGAACGATTGGATGGATTGTTGCCGGACTGGTTGTTGGAATTTTAGGTTGGTCCGCGAAATTTGAGATGTTTTATATCGCAGGCGGTGCCTCATTGATACTCGGCATCTATGCGTTTTTCCTGCCCCATACACCTGCTCCGAGCAAAGGTCAGCCAGTCAACATGCGCGCCTTGTTTATGGTTGATGCGTTCTCGCTTTTAAAACGCCCCGCGTTCTTTGTCTTCATGCTCTGCTCGATGCTGATTTGCATCCCGCTGGCGTATTATTACGGAGTCACATCAAACTACCTCCAAAACACAGGGTTCTTGCAGCCAGCCTCGACGATGACCATCGGTCAAATGTCGGAGATTATCTTCATGTTGTTGATTCCGTTCTTCTTCCGAAAACTCGGTGTGAAATGGATGATTTTGTTAGGGATGCTGGCTTGGGTGGTTCGATATGTTCTTTTCGCTTACGGTGCACCCGATCAGGTCGTGTGGATGATTTTCCTCGGGGTAGCCTTGCACGGTATTTGCTACGACTTCTTTTTCGTCACCGGTTTCATGTATACCGATAAAGAAGCCGATCCTTCGATCCGCAGTCAGGCGCAAAGTATGCTGGTGTTTTTCACTCAAGGCGTGGGGATGTATATCGGCTATGCGATTGTTTTTGGTATTCTCTATCAGGTGCCATCTTCACTATTTGGAATCAAGGTGGATTTCTCAGGTTTGGGAGATGGCGTTCCGGGATTCTTACCTCTGGAGACTGCAATCAAAGAGGCACGAGGTAGCAGCGATATCAGCTTTTTCCAACAGCTTGGACAAATGTTCTCCGTGTCGATGCCTGAGGGAGTCGATAAGGTAGTCATTACTGAATCAATGGGCCAATGGAAATCCTACTGGCTGCTTCCAGCAGGCATGGCAGGTGCGATTGCAGTTCTGTTCCTAGCCGCCTTCCGCGATCGTAAGAGTAGCGCGAAGGATAGTGAGTGATTCAAGTAGGGGCTGCATCCTGCTGCTCTCTCCAAAAAATCTTTAAATGTTGGGCAGCAGAATGCAGCCCCTCCTTGATTACTGTTTTGTGATTATCAAAAGATAGCCGAGTGTCTCACATGCAATCACTCACACGCGGCCGTAGTTCACTGGTTTTAATCGGATTTATTGTCGTTACGTTTATCGTACCTTTGTTTGGTGCGATCGCTCCGCCGGGTGAGTGGTATGCGTCTTTGAACAAGCCTACATGGAATCCGCCTGCATGGTTGTTTGGGCCGGTTTGGACGCTTCTTTATCTGATGATGGCGACGGCGGCTTGGTTGGTTTGGAAACGCTGTGGCTGGGGAAAGGCGTTGGGGTTTTACGGGATTCAGCTCGTGCTGAATGCGGCATGGACGCCGATCTTTTTTGGGGCGCAACAACCTGGGTGGGCGCTCGTGGATATCATCGCGATGTGGGTGGCGATTGTCGTGACGACGGTCGCGTTTTTCCGTGTGAGGAAAGCGGCGGGTTGGCTGATGGCGCCTTACTTGGGGTGGGTGAGTTTTGCGATGGTGTTGAATTACACATTGTGGCGGATGAATTAGGAGAGCCGGTCGACGCCCGGCTGTGGTGGTTAACTGCACAGTAAAAGAAATGACACTTCATTGGCGGCTGGGATTGACTCCGCTACGCTCCGTCCCTGCCAAATGCGCTTCGCGGATGAGTTGAATTTTCGCTACCAGCGAAATCTGCAGTCAAACCCGGTTTCGCTGCGCTCAAGGGGTTCATCATCCCAGCCTGCTGTCGTTTGGTGGGCGGGGTTGGAAAGAAAAACGCACCGCGATATTTGCGGTGCGGGTGGGGAGAAAGTACGCAGGCTGGGATTCGAACCCAGGACCAATTGGTTAAAAGCCAACTGCTCTACCAACTGAGCTACCTGCGCGTTGGATTTGGTGTCACTTGTTGAGCGACGGGGCGGCAAGGTAGGGGAGGCTTGCGGAACTTGGCAAGCCCATTTTAGGTAAAAAAGGAAAGTTTTTTAAGAAAGCTGAAATACTTCTATGATGTGCAAGAATCTAGAATTTTCCATCCATCAATTTATCGCGTCTTTCTCTTACCAATCGCACGACGAGTGCGGTCCAGCCGGTCTGGTGAGAGGCGCCGAGGCCTTCGCCGGTTTCGCCGTGGAAGTATTCGTGGAAGAGGATGAGATCCTGCCAATTCGGATCGTCTGAGTAACGTTTGGAGATATCGCTGTTGCCGAAGCATGGGCGGTAACCTTGTTTGTTTTTGGTGAACAAGGAGATGAGTCGGTCACAGAGATCGATGGCGATTTCGCGCAGCGTGCATTCTTTACCTGAGCCAGTTGGGTATTCGATGGTGAAGGAATTTCCGTAGAAATAGTAATAACGCTCGAGTGCCTCGATGAGGATGAAATTGGTGGGGAACCAGATGGGGCCGCGCCAGTTGGAATTTCCGCCGAACATATCGGTTGTTGCTTCGCCGGGGGTGTATTGGACTTGGTGAGTCGCGCCTGCGTAATTGAAGATGAAAGGATTTTCCTCGTGGGCTTTGGAAAGAGAGCGAACTCCGAAGTTCGAGAGGAATTCTTTGGGGTCGAGCATGTAGGCGAGGCTCTTGCGCAAGCGTTGCTTAGAAGGTATGGCGAGCAGGACTCTTCCGGAAGATTTTTGGCCTGGGACGCGGTTGGCGGTGACGTATTTGAGCAGGCCGGGTTTGTTGACGAGGAACCAATCCATGCGTTTCCGGAAACCGGGTAGGGCATCGATGGTTTTTTGTTTGAGAACGGTGACTGCACAAAGTGGCAGTAAGCCAACAAGCGAGCGGATGCGCAGTGGAATGGGAGCCTCGTGGTTGATGATGAGCTGATCGTAATAGAAGCTGTCTTGCTCATCCCATAGGCCCGTGCCACCGAGGCTGTTGATCGCATCCGAAATGTTGACGAAGTGTTCGAAAAACTTGGAGGCGATGTCTTCGTATGCTGGTTTGGTCAGGGCGAGTTCAAGCGCCATCGAAAGCATGGTCAGGCAGTAAAAACCCATCCATGCGGTGCCATCGGCTTGATGCAAATGACCTCCACCCGGCAGCGCGTGCGATCGATCGAACACCCCGATGTTATCGAGTCCGAGGAAACCACCGCCGAAGACATGACGTCCATCAAGGTCTTTGCGATTCACCCACCACGTGAAGTTCAACAACAGTTTCTGGAAGGCTTTTTCCAAGAACAACAAATCGCGTTCGCCTTTTTTATCTGAGATTTTATAAACGCGCCAAACTGCCCAAGCGTGGACGGGTGGATTGACGTCGGAAAAATTCCATTCGTAAGCGGGAAGCTGACCATTTGGATGCATGTACCATTCACGCAACAGAAGCAGGAGCTGGTGTTTGGTGAATGCAGAATCGACCGCACAAAACGGCAGCATGTGAAACGCGGTATCCCATGCGGCGAACCATGGATACTCCCATTTATCCGGCATGGAGAGGATGTCTTTAGCGTGGAAATGCTGCCAATCGTGGTTTCGTCCGGTGAGTCGGCTGGCAGGTGGATGCGGGATTTCTTTATCGCCTTTCAACCAATCCGCGACGACGTAATGGTAGAATTGTTTGCTCCAAAGCAAACCAGCATAGCCTTGTCGGCAGATCATGCGTTCTTGTTCGGAGATGCCTGAAGGAATGATCTCCTGATAGAATTCATCGGCTTCTTTGATGCGTTCCGCAAAAATTTCATCGAACTGATCGAGTCCGAAAACATCGTTGTGTTCTTCAAGATGATGAAGCCTTCCCATAACCGTTACACTCTGACCGGGTGGAATGCGGAAGGTGTAATGAGCTGCGGCTTTGGTGCCTGTTGGATTTGGTGAAACGGCACCTGGTTCTTGGTGAATGATGTAGCGGTGAAATGCATCCTTGGTGTAAGGCGTGGTGTTTTTGCTATCACCGAGCGATTCATGATTCGTTTCGTTTTCGGTGAATAACCATTTCACCGGACGCGCCGGAGTATCGGCGACACCGACGTGAAAACGAAATTTTCCGAGCCCTTCATGTTCGATGAGCAGGGTGTTTCCTTCTTGAGTAATGTGTGGCTTGTTGATGGGTGACTCGGGATCGGTTCCCCATGTCCATGTGTTTCTGAACCAAACGGTCGGCAAGAGATGAATCGGCGCGGCGACCGAAGCACGATTGGTAATTGTGATGCGCCAGAGGATATCTTGCGAGCTGCGTTTCGCTACTTCCTGAACGACATCGAAATACTCACTGTTATCAAACATCCCCATGTCGGCGAGCTCTAGCTCCGGGCCTAATCGGCCGAGCCTTTCGTTTTCGATTCGGATTTCGGTGTAGGGAAATTTCTTCTGCGGATATTTGTAGAGCGCTTTGGTGTAGGAATGGGTGGGTGTGGAATCGAGGTAATAATAGCACTCTTTCACGTCCTCACCGTGATTGCCTTCGTTTCCACCGAGGCCGAAGAGGCGTTCTTTGAGAATGGAGTCGTTACCGTTCCAGAGAGCGGGAGCAAAGCAGAGCCTGCAACTTCGATCCGACCAGCCCTGCAAGCCATCTTCGCCCCAGCGGTAGGCGCGGCGGCGAGCTTGATCATGAGGGAATGCTGCCCATGAATTTCCGTGATCTGAATAGTCCTCTCGAACCGTGCCCCACTGGCGTTCACTGAGGTATGGGCCCCAGCGTTTCCAGTTTTTGGCGCGATTTTCTTCTTCGGAAAGTCTGATTTGCTCTTGGGTCATGAAAGCGATGTGGCAGATGGGTAGCACGATTCGTGCAGAATGCGAAGCTTTGCGAACAAAGAATTATCCCTGTAATTTCAAGGGATAAACGGTCACATCCACGGGATTTGCAGAAATTAGGGAGTCGGGTGGCGATTCTGGCTCGGGAAATCCATTCAGGGAAAAGGGCAGGGTCGAGCAGTCACCAAAGGCCATGGACTCGATTTTATACGGGTCATGGTGAACGCGTCCGGCGTAAATGTTACCTTTGGGATCGGTGGAAAAAAGCGTGTATCGCTCGACCAAAAACCATTCGAGCGAACCCAAAACGGCGGGTTGTGGGGCGACGGGGCGCGGGTATTTGAATATCGCCTCGCCGGATGGATCATGTTTCCTCTGGCTAAAGTATTCCACGGAACTGTTAGAAATGTTTGAGCGCATCTTCGCGTGCTGATACGGAAGGTGAAACATGCGTCGCGCGATTTCGACAGCGAGAGATTGATTGCAATCGAGGGCGAAAAACCAAACCCCGGGAGTTCCGGCGTCGTCATAGACGTAAGTGCGGAGGTTGAGTTCATGGAACCACGAAAGCCAAGGGATGGGTGGCAGACCGATGGGACGAATTCGCTGCATGAGAAATGGGACGACGCCGAGCCATGCTTTACCATCAAAGGTATCGACATGGAGGCCTTTCGGCAAACGGGGAGTGATCAGATCGGGCGAGACGGCCCAGTGGAAAAATCCGAGTTCTGCCCAGCGTTGTTTCATCACAGGAAAACCATCTGGCTTTTGCTGTTGGGCGAGGCGTTGGGATGAGGTGGGCATATTGATGAGTTTGCTAGTTTCAAGTTTTCAGTTTGAAGTCTGGACTTATAGGCTCGATCAAAATGAGTTGCGAGATAGGTGACAGGAATGTGCGGCGAATCCCGCGCCAAACGCGGTGAGCCAAAGTGACCGGGTCGCCGGATGCGTTTTCAAGCGCTGCTCTAAGGCGAATAAAACCGATGGGCTGGAAAGGTTGCCGTGTCGGCTGAGGATTTCACGAGTTTCGGTGAGTTCGTATTCAGGAATGACTGCCTCGATCGCCTCGATTACATCGCGACCTCCGGAATGCGCGAGGATTTGTTCGGGATCAATTTTTCTGCGTTGATAGAGAGTCGAGACTGCTTGCGCCGCGAGTCCGGGAACGGTGCGGTGAAGTTGATTTTTGAGTTTCCCCTTGGAATTCGTGAAACGGATTTTTTCGCGCTCGGCGGGAACATGATGGGTATCGAAGTCATGAAATTTCAGATCGGTTTCGGAGGATGGTTGTCCGCTTAAAATCGCCGCCGCCGCGCCATCGCCAAACAAGCACAGGGAGATCAGGACTCCGGGATCGTTATCTAAATAGAAAGCCGCAGAGGAAATTTCCACGGCGATCACGGCGACCCGATGTGTGGGGTTCGCAGCGAGGTAACCGTGCGCGGCTCGGAGTGTGGGAACTGCGGCCCCACAACCCAGTCCGACAAGATCCACGAGGTAGGTGTTAGAACGGAGTCCGACGATTTCCGCGACGTAGCTCGATGGTCCGGGGCAGAGATAGCCTGTGCAGGTGCAGAGAAACACTGCATCTATTTGATCGGGTTCGAGTCCGGCTTGCTGGATCGCTTTTTTCAGAGCTTTGCTTGCGAGCTCGGGCGCGTGCTTTTCAAAGGATTGATTCAGGGCCTGCGCATCTTTGGAAAAAACCATTTGTAAATCCGCAGAGCTAAACTGGCGGGTATGAATGCCGGAATTCGTATGGGTGAGAATTTTTTCTAAAATCGCCAGTGATCGTGGTTGGAGTTGATCGATTTCAGGATGATTTTGAAGAGTGTCCCAAGTTTCTAACTGAGTGAATGGGTGAGCCGCTTGAGCGGTGCAGATGCTGTTGAGATACATGGGCGTGTTAGCGAAGAAGGCTAAGGATAGGAGTGATGGGGGCGTGCTTAAGGATGTGACGTGAAGCACTGTGAAAAAGCAGAGGATGGATGAAACGTGAGGAGGTGAGGCGTTTACGGAAATGTTTGTGAAGATGTTTATCTGTTAGGGAACAAGCTTGCTCCCATGAAATCTGATCCGCCGCGTAAGCAATCAAATGCGGCAAGGCGATTTCTGCGGACTCGAAAGCCATGGTCATACCGTTTCCGGTGAAAGGGGGAATAATCGCATGGGAATCGCCCAAACACATCATTCCTGGCGTGGAGGCTTGGTTGCCGAGTGAAAATCCTGCGACCGCAGAAAACGAATCGTCACGCCACTTCGCGAACTGCAATTGATCGGCGAGAAGATGATTTCCGTTTTTTCTCAAATAGGCGGGAAGCAGTTCTTCTTGCTTAGCTTTGATAGATCGGTCGATGCGGAAGAGTCCGCAGGCGTTGTGCCAACCATCTTCCACTTGCGTGATGCCGAGGTAACCGCTGGCCCCGCTGTGCATTTCTAAATTGGCGGATGGCGTCAGGCCTTTGATGTGTCCTTTGAGTCCGATCCATGTGCCTGGGCTGGGAATGCGGCCGCTGGCGCGAACCGTGCCGGGTGCATCGGTTTCTGTGGCATGGCGGGATTGGGTGTGGATGATCGCGCCGTTCGCGATCGCCAATTCGTAGAGGCGTTGATCAAGGAGAAATCGGGAGATCGCCAAAGCTGGTGTTTGAAGCTTGGTCTGGCGTAGTTTATGATCGCCCGAAAACCAGCAGACGCTTTGGTGAGTTAGCGCGTCTGATAGGGCGGCGCTGATGCCGAGATTCTCCAGAGTTTCGCTCGAAACGCCTGAGATGAATTCACCACACACGCGATGACGCGGATAACTGCCAGCTTCGTGCAATTGCACGGGGATTCTGTGTTTGCGCAGGGCAATCGCTAGGGAAAGCCCAGTGAGTCCGCCGCCGATGATGGTGATTGTTCGATTCAAGCGCGCCAAGCTAGCACGCGTTGGGAACCGCGCCATGTGTAAGTTTCTTGGAAATGAAATCCATGTTTCTCAAAAGCTAGCAGCTTGGGGATTTCATTTTGCACAAATCCAGCCTCGATGCTGACTCGCATGTCGTGTCGGGTGATAGGGTGAACGAAGGGAGTAGCGAGTTTTGCTAGAAATGCAGGGATGCTGGCGCGTAGGGGTTCGTTGATGATGATTCGGTCGAACTCTTTGAATTTCTCCCCAAGAGTGATGAGTTGTTCATCGGTGAAATGATGCAGAATGAGATTGGCGATTAAAGTGCCGCCGGTTTGTGCGAGGGGTGATTCTAGGAAATCTCCTTGGTGCCATTGAATGGATTGGGAAAGCCCGAGAGGTTTGGGAGCGAGATCGTAAGCATGGATCGTGATCTCGGGAAGTTTCGCATGGATTTTAGAAAGCAGGGCGCCATCGCCAGCGCCGAGTTCGCTGATCGATGACGTTTTAGGATCGAGATTACGCATGATCCAAGCTTCGTTTCCCATAAAGCGGTTGATGCGCAGGAGATCGTTGCGAGAGCGACGCGCGCCCGGGTCGTCGTGTGGAAGGTGGTCGAGGAGTTCAGGGGTGAGTTTGCGCATGGTGGGAGATTGGATAAAATTGGAACAAGTCACAGTTTGCAAAAACCGTCGATTTGTTGGATAAGGAGATATGAAAATATCCACATACACCGGCGGGATGGTGCAGACAAATGGTTATCTCGTCGAATCTTTGAATGGAAACTATCTGGTCGATGCACCGGAGGGGATATGTGAATGGTTGGAAGGGAAAGGCGTGAGGGTCGATGCTCTGTATTTAACGCATCAACATTACGATCATGTAGAGGATGTGGCTGAGTTACAGAAGCGTGGCGTGAAAGTGTTCGGCTGGGCGAATTACTCGAAAGATCTGACTTTGGAGACGCATGGAGCGAGCTGGGGCATGCCGGAGGTTGCGCCGTTTCAAGTAGATGAACTGGTTGCAGAGGGCAAAGGTGATTATTTTCATGTGCCGACCCAAGTGAGCCACGTTCCGGGTCACTCGCTGGACAGTATTACTTTTTATCTGCGTGATGCGGGATTGGTTTTTGTGGGCGATGCATTGTTTGCAGGTTCAATCGGTAGATGTGATTTGCCGGGAGGGGATTTCGATCAATTGATTTCGGGAATCAAGGAGAAGCTGATCATTCTGCCTGATGAAACGAGAGTGCTATCGGGTCACGGACCTGAGACGACGATAGGTCATGAAAAAATGACTAACGGATATCTTCGTTGAAGATGAATCAACGAACCGCTTTGGCTCTGGGAGGATCGAGTAGGATCTCATTTTGCTCATCCGGCGGAGAGGTAAAATGAACATTTTCCCATTCGATTTTGTTAAGCGGGCCCGTGCCTCTAAATTGAAATAATCCGGAGAATGGACGAAGCGGAGAGAAAATCAGGCCGAGTAAACCACGTGCGTTGAGGCGAATGGTAAAATCGATGGTTTTATTAGATAAGTTAATTCCACCATCCCCAGTGAATTTCACTGAACTAGTTTGTGTTTGGAAATCACGAGTATTCGCAATGCCATTATTGATTGTGAAATTGCAAAACGCAGATTTGGCTCTCTCATGCCCAAAGCGCTTATCATTAACGACTTTTGAAACGAGCGTCGATAAAGGACCAAAGATTGGCACAGAGAAAAGCTCGCCATTTTCCATGCCTACAAGTCCTTTGCCATTCATCGTGGTGACATCGCCGCCTGTCATGGTGAATTCGATACGCCCCGTGAGTGTTCCACCACCGTTCACAGAAAAGTCATATACAGTTGAAAGATCTAGCACTCCAAGGTCGGTCCAACTCAATTCGCCCGATAACTTAGATCCATCTTGATGATTGAACTTACCTTGAATTTTTCCTCCAGCAACTTCTGAAGTTAAATTGGTGACTTCAACATCCTTGTTTCCAATGTGAACCGTTGCGGATGGTTTTGTGAGGATTAGATCTTTTCCCAGAAATTTATAATGCGCTTTATTCGTAGTGCTGAAGTTTACAGTTAGGTCAGTACGCCCCTCTGGCGTCACATCGATTTGACCAGATCCGCTGATGGCATGAGGTCGGTGAAATCGATAACTTTCAATGTTATCAGCAATTTTCGGAGCAAACATCCGAACCATGGGGGCTGCCCACATGACTCCAGATACATTTTCGACGCCGATCAATTTGGTTTTACGATCATAACGAATTCGTTCGATCGAGGCTTTACCGGATGTTGGTCCGTCAAAACTTTTACGTAAATCATAATTCGTGTAATCAAAATCCAGCTTACCATCGTAGAAATCTAACTCGTTTGTGTTCAACCCAAACGAACAAGTCGCCGAATGAAATGGTATGCCGCGATAAGCCATGTTTGTGAGATTCCCGCTGCCAGTGAATTCCCACGCTGTCTTATTTTTTGTGTCAAACGATCCCTCGATAGATATCTCACACAACGCTTTTGAATTCTCCGAGAAGTCACCAATAATATTTTCAAGTGGCTTGCCTTTGAAGAAAGGTTTGTAGAGCCCAACGGGTAATGTCGAATTCAGTTTAAGGCGGACTATATTGCCTTCTTTAAGCAATTTCCCAACGGCATGACCATCTGGGCGGGTGATTTTAATGTCGCGTAAAAATAGTTTTTCATCTTGATAGGAAAACCATGTTTCAAGAGTATCGAAGGAGTTCTCGCGAAACATGATTGATTCAAAAATCGAATGTCCTGTTAGATTTATATCTGGTTTGACTGAGTTAGAGAGATCAAAATCTCCATTGAATGAGAGTTTCTGGCTGCCACCACTGAGAAGATCGATTTGAAATGGAGTCGCAAACCACGCATCTAAAAGACGGGTGATATCAATAGTTGACTCGATATTAAATCTACCTTCCTCGTTGGTAATGAGATAATCGGCATTACCAGTGATGGTCCCGCGTGAATCTTCAGCAGAAAATGCAGAGATGGTTATCAAGTTCAGCGATAAATTGCCGTTACCGGTTATATTGCTGAGTCGGTAATTATTTTTTTCAATCGAAGGAGCCTGAACATAGAACTGGCCTTTTAGGGATTCTTTCTTGGAAATGTGACCTTCCAAATCAATCTGAACTTTAGGTGGGCCTTCAGGATCGAACTCCCAACGATCCAATTCTCTGAGAATCACTGCAATTAGCTCACGGCGTTTCCCATTGTTTTTGAAATCATTCTTACTGCTATTGCTTTGATTTTTCGTCTGGAACCTAGCGTTCATTGTCACATCAATTCCGCCGACTTTGCCTCGGGTATTTCGGATCTCGATAAATTTCTCATTCGGTATCAAAACGGTACCATAAATTTCCGAAAATTCTAACGCTTCACCAGTCGGTTCATTGGGATTAACTGCGATAGAAAGCTCAGCATTTCGGAATTCGATTTTTCTCAGGCGGAATTTACCGTTGGCTAGACTTGCGTAGTCTAGAACGAGCTGAACGCGTTCGAGTTTTGAAATTTCGTGAATGCGTTCTTCTTCGGCGTAGACGCGGACTTTTGAAGCGACAAAGCCCTTTAGAGGAATGTAGCTGAGTGAGCCGATTTCTACATGGATTCCGCGTTCGGAAATTTCCTGCTCGATCGCCGTGCGCCATGTGCTGGGGAGTCCGTTTTTATTCGCCCAATACAAACCCAAAAGCGTGAGGGGAATCAGCGCGACAAAGAATAGCCAGACGGCTGTTCTGAGATTGTGGATGATATTTAGGCGAAACATAGAACGACGCTAAGATGGTATGGTGCCGGCAGAACGAAAGGAAAAATATGGGTCTCTTCCAATAGATGCTCGGCCAATGATGATATGGTCGATAAAACGGATCTGCATGATTTCCGCGGCTTTGACTAGGTTTTCGGTGATACGGAAGTCCGCCTTGCTCGGTGTGGGGTCGCCTGAAGGATGATTGTGGATGAGAATGAAAGCGTAGGCGTTGCGGGTGATGACGGGGCGCAGGATTTCCCGGGGATGTGCACTGGTTTCATTCACGGTTCCCGCCGAAATCGTGGTGGTCGAGGTATGGCATAAACGCGTGTCTAAAGTGACCACTAGGGCGGATTCATGCGGTAAATTATTTAGCTGATGTGCGAAATGATCAAAAATGAGCTGGGGTGAATCGAGCGGAATGCTCGGCAGACGCTCTTTAGAAAGGCGGGTTCCAAGCTCAAAGGCGGCGGCTAGTTTACAGGCTTTGGCGAGGCCAATGCCTTTATTGTTCATGTATTCGGAAACTGGCAGACGACCCAGTTCTTGTAGGCTGCCGTATTTTTTCAATAGGTCATCCGCGACCTCGATCACATTTCGCCCTATCGTTCCTGAGCTGAGAAACAAGGCCATCAACTCGGCGTTGCTTAAAGCGCTGGGGCCGTATTTATAGATTTTTTCACGGGGCAAATCCCGTCCGGGATTGTCGTTGAGCAGGGGGGGCATAGTTTTTTATTAGGGGGCTATTGGATGTTCTGGACTTGTTCTCGGATTTTTTCGATCTCGGTTTTCGCTTCGACTACCGTCTGCGCGATCTGTGCGTCGTTGGCTTTTGAGCCTATCGTGTTGAACTCGCGGAACAGTTCTTGGCAGAGGAAATCGAGTTGCCGACCCGTTGCTTCCTTGGAGTTCAGGTATTCGTTAAACTTTGCGAAATGCGAATCGAGTCGAGTGAGTTCTTCGGAGATGTCACAGCGATCCGCGAACAACGCGAGTTCTTTGCTGAGTCGATCATCGTTCTCCTCAAGCTTGATGCCAATTTCGGAAAGCCGTTTTTCGAGAAGCTCGCGCTGTCGTTGCGGACGATAGGGCGCATGTTGGGAAATGGATTTTGTCAGCTCAGCAAGGGTTTGAAGGCGTTGGGTGAAATCTTGTTTCAGATGAATTCCCTCAGCACTGCGCATTTCGTTCATGCTTAAAAGTGCTTGGTTCAATGCAGGTTCAATCGTCTGCCAAGCGAGATCAGGATCGATTTGATCGAGATCATTGGTCTCAAGAATCCCGGGGTATTTTGCGAAATCGGCTGCTGAAGGATGGACTTCTCGGGCGATGGTTTTCGAGAGTTCTGTGAATGCGGATTCAAAAGATTTCGCAAGAGCATGGTTGATTCGAATTTGCGAACTGTCCTCGACTCCTGATTTTTCTAATCGAATGGTGAGTTGCACACGACCGCGAGAGATGTGCGGCAAAGTGAGTTGGCGAACATTCGATTCAAGGCATTGCAAAGCTCGCGGCAGGTTCGTGACAATTTCCACCTGCTTGCGGTTGATGGATGATGCCTCAACAGTGGCTTGCCAATGTTCAGTGCTGTGAGTTCCTCGGCCAAAGCCGGTCATCGATTGCATGGCGTCATTCAAATCTGCCAGCCCTGCTTTGTCGATGGCGCAATTATCAGTTATGCTTGGGCAGCAGGCTTTGAAGCCACAATATCTTGAATCGCAATCTGTAGGGAAGTGTTTCCTCGAAAGGTATTTCGATCAATCGTGAAAGCGATGTCCCACGGCGGCTCAGGTAACTCACGTTCGCCACCACCGAAGAAGACTGCGGATTTCTCGTGTTGTTCCTGACGTAGACTTAGGCGCAGGTGATGGTTCTTCATCTTGAAAGGCGGGGAGCAGAGTTCGACTTTACGGCTAACAAACACGGGTTGGGGATTGCTGTTTCCGAATGGCTGCAATAGCTCGTAGCTTGCGAGGAATTCTAACGAGAGTTGAGAAAAATCGATTTCCGCATCATACACCAAACGCGGCATGCGCTCTTCTTCGGTGGAGTTTTCGATCACGAACGAGGCAAATTTATCACGGAAACGTTCCAGCGAATCTTCATGGATTGAAAGTCCCGCAGCCATCGCGTGTCCGCCACCGGCGATCAATTCGTCTTCGCAGGCGCGGATAGCATCGACCAGAGAAACGCCTTCGATGCTGCGGCCGGAGCCCTTGCCGATTCCTTCTTCATCGATCGCGATCACAAACGTGGGTTTGTAATACTGCCGCATGAGGCGCGAAGCGACGATGCCCACCACGCCGTGATGCCACGTTCTGGAGCCGATCACGATGACCGGATCATTGCTGGGATCGAAATCTTCGCTGAGTTGTTTCATCGCATCATCGCGAATATGCTTCTCAAACGCTTGGCGCTGGCGGTTGTAATCATCGAGTTTCAACGCGAGCTTGGCGGCTTCGATATGGCAGGTTGTGTTCAGGGTAGCGAGCGCGTCTTCGGGGAAATCCATTCTGCCTGCGGCATTGATCCGTGGGCCTATCCTGAAACCGACATCCATCGAAGTAGGTAAATCTTTCACTCCAGCAATTTCTTTCAACGCGTGAAGTCCGGGATTGTTAGATGCTGCCAACCGTTTCAGTCCGTGCCGGACCAGAATACGATTTTCTGCTATCATCGGAACGATATCGGCAATTGTGGCGACGGCGGTGAGTTCGAGCAGGTCTTTGAGTTCGAGATCCGTGGGGCGTGTTTTTAGTAACGCATGGCCGAGTTTGAAAACCACACCCGCCGCGCAGAGATAAGTGAAATCGTCGCCGCATTTTGGATTTACCAAGGCGCAGCAATCGGGCCGACCCAATGGATTTGGCTCGTGGTGATCCACGACAACGACATCGATTCCCTGCGTGCGGAGATGCGCGATTTCATCGATGGATACCGTTCCGCAATCGACGGAGATGAGGAGGTCGGGTTTTACTCCTTCGGACATGCATCGCTCCAAAGCAGCAAAGCTCAAGCCGTAGCCCTCAGTGCCACGACGTGGGATGAATGTCCGCGGTTGAATTCCGTAAGCATTCAGAATTTTCGATAGCAGAGTGATTGATGAAACGCCATCGACATCGTAATCGCCGTAGATGCAGACCGTTTCATTTTTATCGACCGCTTCGAGGATTCGCGTCACTGCGAGCTTCATTTCCGGGATTAGAAAAGGATCGGCGAGATCGCGAAGTTTCGGATGAAGAAACGATTCGATCTCGTTTTCAGGAATCCCGCGTTGCGTTACGAGGTTTCTAACAATCTCTGGATATTCTGACGGATTGTTAGGAGTAGATAATAGAGGCTTACCACGTAAAACCCATCGGAAAGCCATTGCACACATACTTCAGTGGGATTTTGTAGACTGAGCCATCTCCGCACAAGAGCGGAGTGAGGAACGATCAGCCTTTCAGCGTCACCAACTCATCGGTGTGGATGGTTTGTCTGGCACGATAAAGGGCGACGATGATAGCAAGACCGACCGCAACTTCTGCTGCGGCGACGGTGATGACGAAGAACACCAACATCTGGCCGTTGTAATCGGGTAGACCCTCGACGGTGTTGAAACGGGAGAACGCGACCAAGGTGAGGTTTGCTGCACTGAGCATGAGTTCAAGGCACATGAACACGATGATGATATTGCGACGGAGCACCACACCGGCAAGGCCGATGGAGAAAAGCAGTCCGGAGACGAGAAGGTAATCGTTAAGGGAAGGCATAAAATTCAAATTTCAATGTTCAACTCTCAAGGAAGAGTTTTTTCGGAGTGAGCGGATTTTTTGGAAAGAACCACCACGCCAACCGTGGCGACGAGAAGAAGCACGCCGAGGATTTGCAGGGGGAGGTTGTATTCCGTGAAAAGCGTGTGGCCGATGAGATGAACATCAGGGAGTTTGCCTTCATTGAGTGCGGTGGCGATTTTGGTTCCTTCAGGATATTTACTAGAAGCTGCTGCGAGGGTTTCAGCGGTGAGCGGGGGTGCGGATTGGTTAGGAAGTTTGTGTCCGAGGACGCCGACGAGTTGGATGAAAAACACCACCACCAAAGCCAGCCCAGCAAAGAGAGAAGCACCATTGGACGCGCGCTTTTTCTCATCTTTCAAATCGAGAAGCATGATGATGAAAAGAAACAGCACCATGATCGCTCCGGAGTAGACGAGGATTTGGATGATACCTACGAAGAAGGCGCTGAGTCCGATGAACAGAGCGGCAAGTCCAACGAAGGAAGTGACCATCGCGAGCGCACTAGAGACCGGATTACGAAATGCAATTACGGCACATGCGCCAATGAGCATGATGGTTGCGAATAGCCAGAAGAGGTAAGAGGGCATAAAATTTCAAATTCTAAATTTCAATTATCAAAGGAAGACTACTTCAATTCGTTCCACTTGTTCACTAAGCCGACGCGGACGCCGCCGATTTCGTAAAGTTTCTCTTTGTTGTGAACCATTTGATCGCGGGAGGTGCCAGTGATGAGGTAGTCTTTGCGGAGGTAGATGGCTTGTTCCGGGCAGACTTCTTCGCACATGCCGCAGTAGATGCAGCGGATCATATCGATATCGAATTCTAACGGACGTTTCTCAACTTTCGCCCATGGGTCGTCGGAAGGGATTTCGGATGGGGTGATTTTAATCGCTTTCGGCGGGCAGATGAATTCGCAGAGTTGGCAAGAAACGCAACGCTCGCGGCCTTGTTCATCGGTCACGAGGGTCGGCGCACCGCGGTAGTATTCCGGCATGTGATCATCCCAGCGTTGCTCAGGAAACTGCATGGTTATTCCGAGACCGGACGATGCAAGTCCCTCCGCACCAGCGGATTTTCCACGCAACGATTTGATCGCGTGCGTAAGGGTAAGGAAAAAGCCTTTGAAGATGGCACCGAGATAAATTTTTTCTCCGGCGTCGAGTTTCGGGCGAGTGAGCTTGATGGTAGGCATGGGAAGAAGTGGAAAGTGATCAGTGATCAGTGAAGGAGTTAAGCGCGGAGGACTTTTGCTGGGGGTTCGGAGACTTTTGCGACCCAGATAACGGCGGCGGTGACGACGACTAGTAGCACGGAGCCGGAGGCGATGATGGTCGTTTTGAATTCGGGAGCGGCGATGATGAGTGCGGCAAGGAAGACGTTGATGAGTGCGGCTTCGAAAAAGATCACCCAGCCGAGTTTCATGAGTTGGTCGTAACGGAAACGCGGAACGGTCCAGCGGACGAGGATGAAGAACAGAATGAAGGCGAGAAGTTTACCGAGGAAAATTCCAACGTGGAGCAGGCCGCCGATTTTGAAATCACCGATGGCGAAGTTTGCGATCGCGTCATCGAGGCCGAAGCCGAATGACCATCCGCCGAGGAAGAGGGTGATGATGAGGGCGGAGCCGATGACCATGGCTGCATATTCTCCCATGAAGAACATGGCGAATTTCATTGATGAATATTCCGTGTGATAACCACCGACGAGTTCGGTTTCGCACTCCGGAAGATCGAAGGGCATGCGGTTGGTTTCTGCGAAAATCGAAATCGTGAAGATCAGGAAAGCGATGAAGGCGGGGATGAGGAAAAGCCATGCGGAGTAATTACCGCCGTTATTCCATGGTGCGGAATCGCCCCACAATGGTAATAATAACCAACCATTCTTCGCTTGTTCCTCGACGATGTTGCTGAGGTTGAGTTCGCCGAAATAAAGCAGCACAGGAATGATCGAGAGGCCGAGGCAGATTTCGTAGGAGATCATCTGTGCGGTTGAGCGGACGCCACCGATGAAAGGGAATTTCGAATTCGATGCCCAACCAGCGAGGGTGATTCCGTAAACCGTTAGAGATGAAATCGCAAAGATGAACAAAGGGCCGACATCGATGTCAGCGATGACCAGCTTTTCAGTGTGACCAAACAAAGTTACATCCGGACCGAAAGGAACCACGCAAACTGTGATGAGCGCGGGGACGACCGTGAGCGCAGGAGCGAGCCAGTAGAAAGCTTTGCGCACATGGTTGGGGGTGAAATCTTCTTTGAGGAAAAGTTTAATGCCGTCGGCGATAGGCTGGATTAAACCGAAGAAGTGGAAATCTTTCTTCGCACCAAAAAGGGTGAGGGGAATTCCCACGCGGTTCGGGCCAACCCTATCCTGAATGATCGCAGAGAATCGGCGCTCGAAATAAACGGAGAGCGGCACTAATGGCAGCACAACCAAGAAGGTAAACGTCACAACCTTGATGACGATGATTGCGAGAGTGATGAGAATTTCTGGCATGGTAGAAAACTTTTAACTAATAACTTTTAACTGAATTATCCATT
>JANMGO010000044.1:0-25388 GCA_031374665.1 Akkermansiaceae bacterium
CGTCCCCACGGAAAACCAAGATCAACCCGCCGATCCACTCGCTGCGGAGATGATCGATGCGATCCGTAAAAACTGCGATGATTTCGGCATCACCTATTTCGACCTAAAATCCGGCAAACAAGGCATCGTCCACGTGGTCGGCCCTGAACAAGGTATCACCCAACCCGGAACCACGATCGCGTGCGGTGACTCCCACACCGCCACCCACGGCGCTTTCGGAGCGATCGCTTTCGGCATCGGCACCAGCCAAGTGCGCGACGTCCTCGCCACTCAGACCATCGCACTTCAGGAAATGAAAGTCCGTCGCATCGAGGTCAACGGTAACCTCCGTCCCGGCGTTTATGCGAAAGACGTCATCCTTCACATCATCCGCTTGCTCGGTGCAAACGGCGGCATCGGTTACGCTTACGAATACGCTGGCGATGTGTTTGACCGCATGTCCATGGAAGAACGCATGACCGTTTGCAACATGTCCATCGAAGGTGGCGCACGCTGCGGCTACGTGAATCCCGATGCAAAAACCATCGCTTACCTCCAAGGCCGTCCATACGTGGACAATAACAATTTCGAAGCAACCGCTACTCGCTGGTTATCGTTCGCTTCGGATGCCGATGCGCATTTCGACGACATCGTGAAAATCGCTGCCGAGGACATCGAGCCAACCGTCACTTGGGGAATTTCTCCTGACGCAGGTATCTCGATCACGGAAAACATTCCTGACCCACTTACTGCAACTTCCCCAGAGCAAAAAGCCAGCATCGAAGAAGCTCTCGCTTACATGAAACTTCCCGCGGGCATGCCGATCCAAGGCATCAAGATCGATGTCGCTTTCCTCGGTTCCTGCACCAACGGTCGTATCTCCGACTTCCGTGAAGTGGCGAAATACATCAAAGGCCACAAGGTCGCAGCGAACGTCAAAGCGATCGCCGTTCCCGGCTCCCAGATCGTCGCCATCCAATGCGAACAAGAAGGCCTCCCGGAAATTTTCCGAGCAGCTGGCTTCGAGTGGCGCGCCGCAGGTTGCTCGATGTGCCTAGCGATGAATCCCGATAAACTCATCGGCGATCAACTTTGCGCTTCCTCTTCTAACCGAAACTTCAAAGGTCGCCAAGGTTCCCCAACCGGACGCACCATCCTGATGTCACCTGTCATGGTCGCAGCCGCTGCGATCAAAGGCGAAATCACCGACGCCCGCGAACTTTTCGATCTAACAGAAACGTCGGCTGTCGCTTAATTTTTAAAATGAATACATCTATGAAAATCACTACCGTTTTCTCTCTCCTCGCTATCACTCTGTTTACTAACTTTTCTAGCAGCCTCCAAGCCGCAGAAGAGCCATCAACAGCCATGAAGCTTATCAAGCTCATGGAATTCAGCAAAACGGCAAAAGCAGGCGCATCCGCTTCTTTTACTCCATTTCTCCAGCAGTTAAAAGCTAAGGGTTTGCCAGAAGAGGGACTCAAAGAAATGAGCGAAGCCGCCGAGCGATTTTTCTCCAAAACATTTGATAACCCAGCAATCGAAGTCGATATCGCCAAGATTTATGAGGAGAACTATACGAAAGAAGAGATGGAAGAATTGTTAAAATTCTACCAAACACCCGCTGGTAAAAAATCCATCGAAGTCATGCCGAAGATTATGCAGGAAAGTTCAAAGATCGGTCAAAAATACGCAGTTCAAAACCAAGCGGCATTCCAAACCGAAATGCAAACGATCATGGCCAAATACGCACCGGCTCCAGCTCCCGCTCCTGTAAAATAATCTGATTTCAGCATTTACCACCATGTCCCTCGAACCCGTTAAACAAGTTTCCGGAACCGGAGTATTCATTCCCGGCGCAGATATCGATACCGACCGCATCATCCCGGCTCGTTTCATGAAATGCGTCACCTTCGATGGACTCGGAGAATTCGCGTTCTACGATGTCCGTTTCGATTCCGAAACCGGAGAGAAAACCAACCACCCGCTCAACGATGAACGTTTCAAAAACGCATCGATCCTGATAGCTGGCGTGAACTTCGGTTGCGGCTCTTCACGTGAGCACGCTCCACAATCTCTCCGTAAATACGGCTTCAATGCCGTGATCGCCGAGTCGTTTGCTGAAATTTTCTACGGTAACTCCACCACCCTCGCCATGCCTTGCGTAATGGCCACCGCCAATGACATCGCTGCTCTCCGCGCAGCTGTCGAAAGCGATCCGACCACCGAGATCACCATCGATGTCGAAGCACTCCGCGTCCGCACATCGAGCGGGCTGGACTTCTCCGTGAAAATGCCAGAATCCGCTCGCGAGGCTCTGGTATCAGGCCGCTGGGATCCGATCCAAGAATTACTCGACAACGACGCAGCGATCAACGATCGCGCCAAAGCGCTTCACTACGTCTAAAGGAGCGCCGGCGCCCCCGCCGGCTTCTTTGTGATTCTACCAAGTGCCTTCTCCAAGCCAGCGCATGACTCTAACGGAAAACCCTCCAAAAGGCATCGCCCTGTTCGATATGGACGGCACCTTGCTCGCGTGGGATTGCCAGTTGCTCTTTCGCCATCACGTTCTGCGCGAAGAACCCTTGCGTGGTTTATCCGTTCCGTTATTCCTGAAATTCCTGCCCTTTGCCGGAGTGCTTGGAACGGAAAACCTGAAACGGATTTTCCATGCCTTCCTCTGGAAAATGCCGCCGGATCGACTCGCCGAGCTTTCCCAAAGTTTCGCCAAACGACTCCTGCCCAACATTTATCCCGAGCTAAAATCTGCTCTCGACCAACACCGCGCAGCCGGTCACCTCACCATCCTCAGCTCTGCCAGCCCGGAGTGCTATGTGGTGGAAGTTGGAAAACTCCTCGGCTTCGATCTCTCCCTCGGAACGGTTTTTGAAAGCGATGCATTTTTTCCCGATCTGGTGAATCACAAAGGCGAAAACAAAGTCACCCGTCTCCGCGAATTGCTGCCCGCATCGCATTTCCAAGATGGAAAACTTGTGAACTCTCACGGCTACACGGACAGCACCGCGGATCTGTCAATGTTAGCCATTTGTCAACAAGCCACTGTGGTGAATCCAAAACCCAAGCTCGCTGAACTCGCAGAGCAAAATGGCTGGACCATCCTACGCCCCGCCCTGCCATGGAAATCCACGTTTGAAAAATCATGGCGTGTTATGCTGCTTCTGCTCGGCATTGGTAAAAATCCAGCCAAGCTCTGACCATGTTTCGCCGTGTGCTTGTTCTTCGCCTCATCGCCATCGTCGCCACCGGCTTGATGACAGCAGGACTATTTCCCCCCTTCTCTTTTTCCTATCTCGCATGGATCTGCATGATTCCATTGCTGATCGCACTCTGGAGTCTCGATGAGAAACACCGCGCAAGAAAAGGCTTCCTCATTGGTTTCCTAGCCGGTGCGATCAGCTTCGGCATTCAAGTCTCTTGGCTATCCATCGTTTCATGGCTCGGCCCAGTGATACTCGCTGGCTATCTCGCAATTTACTGGGGAATTTTCGGAGCCTTCGCCGCATCGCTCGGAAATCCATGGCATCCAAAAGATGGCATCACCGAAACTCCCTCGCGCAGCCTGTTCAATGCCTTCACCCATGCCGCTATCTTCGCTGGGCTCGAAGTCATACGCGGTTGGTTGCTCACCGGTTTCGGATGGAACGGCCTCGGCGTTGCGTTTCATGAAACTCTTGTCATCTCCCAAGCCGCCGATCTGTTAGGTGTCGCTGGGCTTTCTCTGATGCTCGTGTTTTTCCAAGCCGTCATCGTCCAATGCGCACGTCGTCTCATCCGAGGTGCGGCCCATGGGATTAGCCGCCCACGCTGGGATTTCACCGTCACAGCTTTAGCGATTAGCGTGCTACTAGGTTATGGCATTCTCAGGATTTCTCTAGAAAACGACAAAGCCTCGGTCACTCTCAAAGCCCTACTGGTGCAACTCAATATTCCTCAGGATGCTGCCAAAGTGCTCTGGCCCGCCGAAAAAGTGCACATGGCCTATGAGGATGAAACTCTCGAGGCCCTTACAAAAATCGCCGAGCGGGATGAGAAAACCTTACAAGCCGCCATTCAAGGAAACGCCGGGTATGAGATCGAACTCGACGCACCTGATTGGGTCATCTGGCCGGAAGCATCTCTCAATGGACGCTTGCTCACCACCGATGACGGACAATTCGGATCCTGGATGGGAAATATCGAGACCATCAACCGCGTTCGCGAAGCCGGTGGAAATTTCAACCTCATCTATGGAGTTGTAGAAATGGAAGGCGAAGCTCGCGAAGACGGGCTTTACATGAAAGATAATCCAAAAATCTACAATTCAATCGTCGTCGAAGATCCCAGTGGTGATATCCAAACTTTCCGCAAACATCACCTCGTCCTATTTGGGGAAACGATTCCTCTGCTAGACACATTGCCTATCCTTAAGATGATTTACGAACAGCAATCTGGAAGGAAATACTATGGCTCGTTTACTCCAGGTGAATCTATCGATCCACTTGAAATCCAACTCAAATCCCAAACGATCCAAATGATCCCGTCCATTTGTTTTGAAGACACCGTCCCGCGTCTGACCCGAAAATTTGTCCGCAACGCGCCCCAAATCATCGTCAATCTCACCAACGATGGCTGGTTCAAAACCTCTTCCGCCGCTGCTCAACATTTCGCAAACGCTCGTTTTCGTGCTATCGAGTTCCGACGCCCCATGCTCCGCTGCGCCAATACCGGAGTCTCAGCTGCTATCGATACCATAGGCTCCACAGCGCATCCAAATACAGGAAAGACCCAAGAAATTTTGGACAAAAACGGCCGCTCTTTCCTTCGTGACCATCTACTCACCGAACTCAAAATCCCCCTCAAACCCACCACCTCGCTCTATTCCATAATCGGCGATTGGGGAATTCTGTTACTTACCTTTATTGCGATTTCAGCCTCCTTACTGCAGAGCCGCGCCTCGAGCAGACATAATCTAACATAACGATACTAAATCACTTCGCTTATGTTGAGAAGATTTCTGAATTGTTTAGCCCTCAACTTTGAACTAACAGAAAAATGATTAAAAATTATTTAATACTTGCCTAACACCACGCGTCAAATAACGTCCGTTCATTCTCAGAAATCTGAATATCCCCCCACTATGAAATACAGCTCAACTCTGCTATGTGCAGTGATGCTCAGCTCCTGTGCATCCATCTTTAATCATTCGAAAAACACCGTGATTACCACTAATCCCAGCGGTGCGAATATCACCATCACTGATAAGAACCAGTCAGTGGTTTTCAAGGGAGTCTCTCCTGCAACAGTCGAACTCAAAGCAAGCGACGGATTTTTTAAATCTGCGAGCTACAATATTAGCGTAGCGAAAAAAGGATTCCCTACACGCAACATGGAATTACGCTCTGAGCTGAGTGGCTGGTATTTTGGCAACATCTTACTCGGCGGCTTAATCGGCATGGTTATCGTTGATCCAGCAACCGGAAAAATGTGGAAAATGCCGGAGGATTACAATGTCGAGCTCACTTCCATCGCATCGATCGAAGATGAAAATGGTCGTAAGCTTGCAATCGTTGATCACTCGAGCCTGCCCACCTCAGACCGCTCCCTCTTAATACCCGTATCAGCAACTCTATGAAACGGATTATTCAAATCGCATGGGTCGTATTTTGCACCGGAAGCTTGGTATCTTGTGGAAGCGCTCCCACTCCCATTGCCAGCAAACCACCGATCAAGGCCATTAAAACTCAGGCCTTCACCCATGGTGATGGGTTTATCATCAAGAAATTCCAGTTCCCTGCTGACGTCTACACACCCGTCATGGAGGATAAAAAATCGTATTTTTACGCCCCATCTGGTGGTAAGGTGAAAGTTTTCGACACAGGAATGACCTACGGCCAAACCGCAGGGATTTTCATCGATAAATCAGCCTCAGCTCCCACTGGTATCTATGTAAAAGGATTCGGAAATCACTACGGGAAGTTAAAAAAGGCGAATATTCCAGCGTCTGTCATCAAATAGACTCCTCGAAGAGCCTTACCAAAAAATCCTGTAACCACCTTGCTTAGGCAATTGTTAGGTCAAATGAGGCTTTTTTTGCTTGTGACAATCATTTGAGCTGCTTGGCTGGCGCCGAATTTTTGACAAATACACAACTAGCTGTAGTGTTTTGGCATATTTTTAGCTAAACCCATTGAGATTAACCATTTTCCCCACTTTACATGTCCGAATCCCCATTGCCTGCACCATCTCCAAGCATCCTCACCCCAGATTCCCCCGCCTTCGTAAGTCGACGCGGTGTGATCAGCACTCTCGGTCTCGCGACGACTGCTCTTTTTGCAGGTTCCATCAATGCATCAGCCGGATTATTCGGATCAAGTGAAGGCGACATTCCTGTGGTTAAAGTCAAAACCACGGGCAACACAACCAATCCAAGCCAAAAAATTGGCGGCTTTGATGAAGAATGGGTTCGCCTTCAAGGCTCCAATCTTAACAATTACGCGTCTTATATCAATTCTCTCAAACTGAAAAATATCAGCACTCAAGACGTCATCGGCGCTCATGCCAAACAACGCGGCGAAGTTTGGAACCGCATTCCCCCACGCCAATGGTGGAAGCGAATGGGTTACACCTTACGAGTCGTCGATCGCATTTCATCCGCCATGAATGTTCCCGTGGAGGAAATCGTTTCCGCTTACCGCTGCCCGCTTTACAATGCTCGTTGCAAGGGAGCAAAAGAGCAATCCTGGCATCAGGCAAACGTTGCAATTGATGTGAAATTTGATGCATCCGCCCGCCAAGTCACAGCCGCCGCTCGCAGCCTCCGCGACCGTGGACTCTTCAAAGGCGGCGTCGGCGGCTACTCCAACTTTACCCACATCGATACTCGTGGGGAAAATGTGAATTGGTAGATTGTTTCTCCTCCGTCAGGCTCTCGAACTGCTGGGATTATTCACAGCTCTTCGGGTTGACGGTGATCAAACAGAAACCTCAGGTAACAACCTATAACCTCCGCTGACCGTTTCAGGTTTGTGTTTTTCACATCGTTCCGTAGTGTCGCGTTATGACCCTCGCCACGAAAATCACCGTTCTCCGGCTTTTCTTGGTGCCCGTATTCTCGACACTCGCGATCGCTTACAGCCTTAAAGTGGATTGGGTGGAAAACCCTGAAACCCTCCGTTGGTCGGCTCTTTCGGTTTTCACTATCGCCGCACTCAGTGATTGGCTGGATGGCTGGCTGGCGAGAAACTGCAATCAAGCCTCCGAGCTCGGTGCATTTCTCGATCCCATTGCCGATAAAGCGTTGGTTTTCTCGGCCATCATTGTTCTCACTTTTTTCAAATGGGATGCCGATGACTGGGCGATCCCTATCTGGTTCGCTGCATTGGTCATTTTCCGCGACTGCATGATTCTGATCGGCATTCGAATTCTCTACTCAAAGCGCCTAAAAGTGAAAATCAAACCCCATTGGTCCGGAAAAGCCTGCACGTTCAGCCTGTTTCTAGTCATCGGCTGGGTCATGCTCAAAGCCATTCCCTTTTCGCCAGTCTACCCTTGCATGGTCGCCGCCTTTTTCACCCTCTGGTCAACTTTCGAATACTTCCGCCAAGGCCTCGCCATTCTGCGCCAAGCCAAATAATTAAGATCATGTGGATCGCCCGCTCAAAAGCCGAACTTCAAAATCACCTCGTATCCTTACCGAGGCCAATCGTTCTGGTGCCCACCATGGGCGCTCTCCATCCCGGACACGCCGCACTTATCGACCACGCTCGCGACCACGTAGGGGCCCAAGGATCAGTCTTGGTTTCCATTTTCGTTAATCCCATCCAGTTTGATAAATCAGCCGATCTAGAAAACTACCCACGCACCGAGTACGCAGATCTAAGTATCTGCAAATCCCATGGTGCCGATGGAGTCTTCATTCCGGATTCCGGTGAAATGTATTTCAATGATCGATCTATCACGGTTACCGAAAACTTGCTTTCCCAGCACCTTTGTGGAGCCACTCGAGCCGGGCATTTCGATGGGGTTTGCACTGTCGTCTTAAAACTCTTCAACCTCACTCGTTGCGACGCGGCGGTATTCGGCGAAAAAGATTTTCAACAACTTGCTATCATTCATCGCCTCGTGCGCGATCTCGACCTGAACGTTCAAATTATTCCTCACCCCACTCTCCGTGAACCCGATGGCTTGGCGATGTCATCCCGAAACCGCCGCTTAACACCAGAACAGCGCGCCGATGCACCGAGAATTCGCCAAGCATTGCTTGCAGCCTGCGGCAAAACTTCTGCCACAGAAATATTATCAACCGCCCGCGATATCATCGAAGCATCACCACTTACGAAAATAGATTACCTCTCACTCGTAGATGCCGAGACTCTGCAGCCGTCCCAACAAATCACGCGACCTACCATACTTGCATGCGCAGTGTTTTACGGTGAGGTGCGCTTGATCGATCACATTCAGATCTCCAACGCTTAATCATTAGAGTTAATTATCCTCTTCTCCACCGCCTAAGTAGCTTCTGATGTAACCATACTCGAACATCGTATCCTGCCATGGAGCTAGGATATTGGGATCACGAAAAATACGGTTTGCACGTGCCGTCCATTCCTCCGCCTTAACGAGTTCTTTGCTATCAAAGGCAAGAGCCGCCTGCGCGTAATAATAATATGGCGAGTCATCCTGGTAATCATATTTCTCCGCCAAAATTTTTGCCTCTTGGTGAAGACCTAGCTTTTTCTTACAAAGTAAAATTTTGAACTCAATCAAACGCGTCATAGCCATCTCGTTAGCAGGCATCAGCCTAAGCAACTCTTGAAATTTATCGTGCGATTCCTGCCACTGCTGGCTCACAAACTTACATTCCGCAAGATTGAACATCACACTGGGATTGTTTGGAGTGAGATCCAGTGCCTCTTTAAAGACCAATTCTGCTTTATCGAAAATACGCATCTCAACATAACAAGAGCCTTTCAAATTTAACAATTCCACACTTTTGGAAAAAATCTTCTCTGCTTTATTAAGCGTTTCAAGGGTCTCAAACACACGCTTTGATGCAAAAAATCTCTGAGCATCAGTGTAGAGCTGAATAAACTCTTTTCGCTTTTCTTCAGGAAGGTTTGAGAACTCTCGTTGATTTGGCGACAAGTTCGCCATGGCCTTCTCAGAATCATTCGGAGTTTGAGCATGGAGGACTGCTGTGAATACCAATGAAAGTAGCAAAAAATGTTTCATAGAGATGAAGTAACGCTTATGATTGAAAATGCAAAGCCAGAACCGTCAATATCTCTCATGTATCGGACTTTTTCCAAGCAATCAAAAGGAAGGGCGAGGGACGATGGGTCGAAAGTAATTCATATTTCGCCAATCTGAAATTCTTAAGTTCCCGTAGAAATCCTACAACCCTTGCCGCTTCGTCATCCCCACCCGCGTGATCCGGATAGCAAACCACCGCCAGCACACCTCCCTTTTTCAGCACAACAACCGATGCAGACAATGCCGATAAAGTCGTCTCCGACTGCGTGATCAACGCACGATCCGAACCTGGTAAATATCCAAGATTGAAAACAATTACCGTAGCCGAACCTACCGTGACAAGTCGCCCAATCTCTGCATGTGATGCCTGGTGCAGCTCGACTCGTCTGTCTAACTGAATTTCCTGCAGCCGCTGGCGTGTCGACTCGATTGCTTCTGCTTGGATATCGATGGCGATCACCTTTCCCCCATCACCCACAGCTTCCGCCAAAAAAACCGTGTCGTGACCATTACCAGCCGTCGCATCCACCACACAGTCACCCTTGCAGATGACTTTTTGTAAAAGCACATGCAACAAATCGGTCGGGCAAAGTAGGAACATCAGCGTGGAAATTCTTTCGTTGATTCGATCACAAAATCCGCATCCGGCACAACCCCATCAAAGATCCAATCCACCAGCATCGACGCCATTTTCGGAGCATACAACGAACCTTTCGATCCCAGCCCATTAAAAATCCAATTCCCCGCAGCGTTTTTCCCAATCAACGGTTGGCTACGCCGTAAAATAGGCCGAATCCCGGCAACATGCTCCACCACCTGAAATTCAGCCCCGCCCAGCTTAATCGCAATATCGGTGATCCTCGCCAGCCCTGCCTTGGTCGGCAACTCATCGAGCTGATTCCATTCATAGGTCGAACCCACGCGGAACAAACCCTGCCTAATCGGTATCAACCAACCTCCTGCACCGATTTTGATAAAATCCTCCGACCACTCCGCACGAACAGTTAGAATTTCCCCTTTCGCACAGCGATGCGATCCCAGCTGATCCTGCATCAACCCCTGTGCACCCTCACAAAGAATTCTACGTGGATCGGCATGTTTTAAATCCTCAACGCCCACATCCAACACCCCTTGTTCTTGGAAATGATAACGCGTCACACTTAGAAAACGTCGCGTATCGAGCCATCCGCCGCCACACAAAGTCACATGATTAACAAATCCCTCAGGAGTTGGAGCATCACGTTCGCTATCCAACCATTCACGCACCTCGGGCAGTTCGAGCTTGGATGAAATTTTAGACCATTCCTTTTCCGTCTCCGCCAAGCGCATCACCGGCATCGAATGCCAAAGCTTAGCCCCGAATCTTTCCCCAAGCTTTTCAAAAAAATCCACGGCGTAGGGATGAAAATCCTCAATCAACCAACTCGGCTGAAAGTTTTTCCCAGTCAATGGATTGATCAATCCCGCGGCCACTCGCGTGCTGCCACCCATTCCGGAATCAATGATCCGAAACGGAATCCCGCGATCCAAAAATTCCAACCCCAAACAAGTGCCAGCTAATCCCTGACCCACAATCCGCCAAGGTTTGTTCAACTGCGCATTCACTTGCAGTTTACTTTTTAATCTTAGCTAAAGCCTGAATCATTACCTCATTCGGATCGGCTTTGTCCGGATTGTAATCTTTCGAATACGAAAAAATGTCTTTGTGCAGGTATTCCACAAACGTCTCCTTGTTCTCTTTTGAAAGCCGGTTCCAGATCGCAATATTCAAAGACCGCGCAACCTTCATCATCATTTTCAAAGTCAGCCGACGTCCGGCCTTCGCGCGTTGGATCTGCTTATGGGTCAATTGCTCCGGAGAATCCTCAACCAAGTCATGATTTGTCACCCCCCAACGCTGCATAATCGCCTCAAGTGGCTGTGTTCCTAAATCGCGCTCTTCTATTTCCATCCCCGAAGCATGCAGCCCATTCATCCGAGGTTCAATATTGAACATGGTTATGTGGCGAAAAAAATCATTATCGCCGGAAAATCCGCCACAAGCTCTGGACTGCGGCTCTTACCACTTCTCCAAAGCCACCGCGCAGGCTTTATAATTCGGCTGACGCGAGTGTGGATCGAAGGAAGAGTGAGTGAGTTGATTCACCTCTGGGTAATGCATTGGGATGAAAATCTGTCCACGTTGCACAGTTGGGGCGATGTAGACATTTACGATCATCTTACCACGACGGGAACGCACCACCGCATGATTTCCAGTTTCCAAACCAAGTTCTATCCCATCTTCAGGATGAATTTCCACATAGGCCGCTGATGGCGCGAGTTTCTTTAAAATATCCGATTTTGCCGTTCGGCTCTGGGTATGCCACTGACTACTTGTGCCGCGTCCTGTTAGTAAGGTGAACGGATATTCTTTATCTGTCGGTTCTGGCAATTGCGATGGTGGTGAGAATAAAAACTTCGCCTTACCGTTTTCTGTGAAAAATTTTCCGTCTTCGAACAATCGGCGTTCTTGAGTTTGCGGTGGCGCGTCTGCAGGGAACGGCCATTGGATTCCTCCGAGTTCATCGATCTGTTCATATCCTGTGATGCCTGTGATGTCGCAGGGTCGGTCGATTGATAGATCGCGTAGAATTCGTAAAGCCGCTTCAGGATCGGTCCACTCCGCAAACATCTCACCACAACCCCAAGCTTTCGCGATCAGGCGGAAAATCCGGAAATCCGAAAGCGCGATTCCCGGTGCTTTACGAACCGCTTTGCTTGTCCCTATCCGGCGCTCGGAATTGATGAAACAACCTTCCTTTTCACCCCACCCCGCTGCAGGCAAAACCAGATCTGCGGTGAGCGCGCTTTCCGTGCTGTGATACATATCTTGAACCACCAAAAATTCTAACTTTTCGCGGAGTTTTTCGAGCCGTCCGCTATCGATCCATGAATGAAATGGATTGGTCGCAATGATCCACAAGCCTTTGATTTTTCCTTCTTCGACAGCCTCTAAAATCTGATCGTAAGCCAACGATGATTCCGAGGGAATATTTGCAATCGGAATTCCCAACCGATCCGCCACTTTGGCGCGATGCTCTTCGTTCGCAAAATCATGCCCTCCAACCAGAGAAGTCGTATTTGAAAAAAGGCGTGAACCCATCGCATTGCATTGCCCGGTAATCGAATTCGCTCCGGTGCCAGGCTTGCCGATGTTTCCCGTCATCAGCGCGAGGTTGATCATGGCTTGGGCAGTGCGAACTCCTTCATGAGATTGATTCACCCCCATCGTCCACCACCACGAAACCCGTTTCCCCGGTTCCGACACCACCAGCGCCAACGCTTCGATTTCTGAAACACTCAACCCTGTTTTTTCAGAGACCAATTCTGGAGAGTAATCTTTAACAAACTCCGCAAATTCCTCATAACCTTCCGTGTTAGAAATCGATTTTGCATCGATCCTGCCCTCACGGATCACGCAATGCGCAATCGCATACAGCAAGGCTAAATCACCTTTCGGTTTGAGCGCGATATGCTGAGTCGCGGCCTGTGCAGTTTCGGTGGAACGTGGATCGATCACAATGATTTTCGGGTTGCGCCGATTCCGCATCACCCGCTGCCAGAGAATAGGATGCGCGATGCAGAGATTCGCGCCTGCCAAAACGATCACATCGCTTTCCTCAAAATCCGCATACGTCGCAGGCGGGGCATCGAAGCCGAACGATTGCTTATAAGCGGTCACCGCCGTTGCCATGCACTGACGCGTGTTCGCATCGCAATGTAGAAACCCCATTCCGAATTTGAACAAGCATCCCAACAAAGCCATTTCCTCAAAAGGGATTTGGCCCGTGGAAAGAAAGCCAACCGCTTCGTGACCGTGATTTTTTTGGATGGCTTTGAAGCGCGAAACAAATATCTCGAGCGCAGTGTTCCAATCTACCGGTTTCAATTCGCCGTTCTCGTCCCGCAACAAAGGCGTGGTCGCGCGATCAGCTGATTCAAGCGGATCCAATGCCTGCCAGCCTTTCGGACAAGCCATCCCAAGATTCACCGGATAACCTGACTGCGGACTCAAATTAATCGCCTCGCCCGCCTCGTTAAGATGGATTTTCAACTGACAACCGGTCGCGCAATACCCGCAGATCGAAGTGACTGTGGATGCGGGCTTGAGTCGTGCCGGGATTTTCCCAAGTCCATACGACCCCGGCTCCAGCACCAAATCACGAGTGAGTGGACCTGTGTATTGTTTAAGTAAGGTTTGAAGCATGGAATCAGTGATGGGAAGAAGATGAGCCAAAATTTCCCGGCATTTTGGGAGCTTGGACAGATTGGAAAAATAACTGACGTTCGAAAATTTCCGCCAGCAAAAGAACAGGTAATGCGAGCCATGGATTGATGAAAGCAAAAGCAATCGCGGCGATGGCACAGACAATGCGGGCAGAAAGGATACGACGTAAGGGACCGAGTTGGAGGCGAGCACTATGTGAATCTGGCGACCAATCGTCTTTTCTATCACAACGCAGGAAAAGTATTTCCGGCAGAAGTTTGAGTAGAATAACCGTAGCAAACATACCTGAAGAAAATGTAGATGGATTGAGAATCGAAACCGCTAAGGCAGCGAAGGCAACCATCGTTCCAAAGAAGCGCAGTGCGGTGCGCGGCAAGCGCCAGAGTGCGCGGTGGGTGTCGTGATAAATCATCACGCTCGTGAAAATGGCGACTAAGCCTAAAGGCAGTGCCGAGTGATCAGTGATCAGTGCGAAGAGAGATTTGAAGGGAAAATCGGGAACAAATGGCAGGATGCAGAGCACGAATGGGATGGGTGCGAAGAGCGAGAAGGCAAGGATTTCGCGGGAGAGCCATGAGGTTTTTAGAACGAGGAAAAACCGCCAGGCTTTGAGGGGTTGGCCGAGGTGGAAGACGGATGCGGCCATACCGAGGTAGAAGATGATGGAGGCTGTTAGGGTGATGGGGAAAGAAGCGGGACTGGTGTCCCGCGGTCCAAGCAGGAGCCCGATGCCTGCTTGAGTGAAGACGAGCATGAGGACGAGTGGCCAGTGTGCTTGTTGGGGAACAAGCGCTCCACGATCCGCTGCGTAAGCGGTGGCGGGAACATCACGACCCACGTAACGCGTGGTCGGCAAAGTGATGGAAGAATCAGGGATCGCCGATCGAGGATCAAAGATCGTTGATGATAGAAAACTCTTCCTCTCCCCTCTCAGCTCTTTGCTCACCGCTACTATCCTGATCGCCTCTGTCGGGCAAGCTTGCACGCAAGCGGGAGCTTCGCCTTCAGCGAGGCGCTGATGGCACATGTCGCATTTCCGGACGATGCCGCGTTTTTTCGAATATTTCGGAACATCGTAGGGACATTTGAGAATGCAGTAAGAGCAGCCGATGCATTGGTCGTCGAGGTGGCGGACGATGCCGGTATCGGCGTCTTTTTCGTAAGCGCCGACGGGACAACCATTCATGCAACCGGGATCTTCACAGTGATGGCAGGCGGTGGTGATCGTTTGTTGCCAACCCGGTGCTGCTCTGCCACCTAACAAAACTCCCGTGTCGCGCCAGACTTCTTCGTCATCGAGACCGTTTAATGAATGACATGCGGAAACGCAGGCTTTGCAACCCGTGCAGCGATCTAGAGAAACCTCGAAAGCGTATTGTTCAGTGGAACCGGGTTTCGTCAGTGGAATCAACGTCCGGTAATGATCCGCGAGATCCGAGCCGCGATCATGGATTTCCGAGAAACGCGCGACTGGCGTTTGCAGTGTGCCTTGCTCCGCCAACAACTCATCAATCAGCGTCCTGACTTCGGGCGTCTTGGTAGGATGTTTTGGTGAGATAACTGACACGAGCGACTTGAGGGTTGGTATCACATGCTCAAGCGCAAACGAGAACGGTGGCGATCTGCGCGGACCACGACGCGAATGCATCGTCGAACTCCACATCGCATTCCACAATTTCTGTTAGTCGATTCGCTCCAAGTGCAGCCAGTCGTTGGTCGAAATCTCTACCGCACTTACAGAAGTCTGGATAATTTGAATCACCCAGCGCAAACACGCTGTATTGAAGTGACGGGATTTCTAGATCAGCAGCATAAAGTGCTGTATGGAAGTCAGCCGCATTATCAGGTGGTTCGCCATCGCCGTAAGTTGAAGTAATGATGAGTAAATGCGCTATTTCGGAAAGATCCGTTGGTGAAACATCCGCCATGCTTTTCAGCGTCGGCGAGTGACCTTTTGCGATGAGCGATTTCGTTAATTTTTTCCCAAGTCCTTCTGCATTTCCCGTTTGAGAACCCCAAAGAATCGTGACCGGCATGCCGCCGCTCATCACCGCAGTGGATGAATGGTTAGATTTGGAAGGCGCGAGGGTGCTGTTAATTCCGTCGAGGAAACCTTGTAGCCACATTTTTTGTGCGCCGTTAAAAGGTGCGTTGTCGGGGATTGTCAGAGACATATTAGGCAGCGTTGATTTTCAGCGGATCACAGAGATCGATGAGTTGTTCAGGCGTATGGCGATTAGTGAACTGGATGAACGTTTCACCTTCGGATCGATCACGCAGATAGGTGACAAGGAGTTGTTCGAGCAGGGCTGGAACATCATCGGCTGGAACCGATTTCCAAACTTCCTTCGCGATAGCTTGGGTATCATCCACTCCACCTCCGAGCACGATATTGAAACCATCGATCGTTTTTCCCTCGGCGTTCTTCACCGGAGTTCCCATCAAGCCGATATCGCCGATGTAATGTTGGGCACAGGAATTCTGGCAGCCAGTGAAGTGAATGTTGATGGGTTGATCGAGAATCATCTTGCTGGCAAGATGCTCGCCGAGAGCGATCGCGTGGCCTTTGGTATCGGCTGCGGCGAATTTACAACCACGACTTCCCGTGCAAGCGATGAGTCCTCCCGTGATCGTTTGATTCCGATGATCCAACCCAGCCGCATGGATCGCGGTGATCGCGTCTTGTAATTTTTCCTCAGAAACTCCCGGGATGATCAGGTTTTGCCAAACAGTTAGACGAATCTCACCACGACCGAATTGATCCGCGATATCGGCCAGCGCATGCATTTGTGCAACTGACATACGCCCCACCGGGGTAAGCACTCCGATGTAATGTTTACCATCCGATTGCTGATGAATTCCCAAATGACCGTGCTTAATTTTCGGCAACGATGGCTCACACGCATCGAGCGAGAAATAACGCAGCGGAAACGCGAGTTTGTTCTGCGTTTCATCGAGGGTTTTCGGAATTCCCCAATCATCGACCAAATATTTCAGACGCGCCTTTTTACGATTCGTGCGATCCCCGTTTTCGATGAATACTCGGATCAGCGCCGCAGCGACTGGGATGGTTTCCTCTGGCGTGAGCAGAACTCCGCAATCTGTCGCGAATTGTTTGTGTCCGGTGATCCCGCAAAGCTGCATCCGGAAATACACGCCCCGCGTGATACCTTGGTCATTCTCCCCCACTCTAACGGCATAGAAACCGATGTCATTCGTATCCGCACAAACCGATACGCGGCCGCCGGAATCGTATGAGATATTGAACTTACGAGGTAGCCCGTAGAGATCGCGATTTTTTAAAATGTAATGATGCATCGCGCGGGCGTAAGGCATCACATCAAGGATTTCATCGGGATCGAAACCCGAGGTCGGTGTGGCGGTGATGTTGCGGATGTTGTCTGCCCCCGCGCCCTGGGATGTTAGACCTAGGTCGGCGAGTTTCATCAAAATGTTCGGGCAATTTTCCGGCATAATTTCGCGAACTTGGAGATTCGCGCGCGTGGTCAAATCCACATGCCCTGGCCCCCAGTCATCTGCGATTTCTGCAAGACCCCGAAACTGATAAGTGCTGAGCGCACCACCTGCAACACGACAGCGTAGCATGATGCTTTCTTGCGCGGGAGTGACGAAAAACAAACCGTGGAATTTGTAGCGAAACACATCGCCATCCTGCGGAAAAATCCCAGCCGCAGCATTGGCTACAATGGCATCGTAGCAATCGAGACCGTTCTTTTCGTGTTTGATCAGCTCTTCCTTGCAGAGCTCGTCGATTGGCGTGCTGAAAACTTTTTCCTCAACCGCAGCCGAGGCTTCATGCGTGTACCGACCCGCCGCATCCTGGCCGAGAAATGGCATTTCGCGGGCTTGCAGCACCCCGGAAACGAATCCGGAAAGGTAGTTAGTCTGCTCCTCGGTGAAGCCTGTGTTTTCGATTGAGAGCATGGTGATGAAATGGATTTTCCCATCGCTGTTTTAGCAACGCCTATGCCACCGCTGAGTTTCTGCAATGAACGCGATCAAATCCTGACCATTCCCACGATGAAAGCCGCTCATACACCATCAAACTCTTGTTCGACGGGAATAATCCGGCTTAGGTCGATCCATGCAGCCCGCCCGCATCCATCATTTATTCACTTCCAAAGGACATAATTTCTTCGGACGACACGGCCAACCCTCCGAAAACCACGAAATCGTCGAGCACGAGGCCATCGAACTGGTCGCCGGAAGAGGGATACGCGGCGATCGATTTTTCGATTGGAAAGAGGATTACAAAGGCCAGATCACGTTTATCGATCTGGCAGTGGTCGACGAAATTCGCAAGCACGCGGAAAACCCCGAGCTCCCCACCAGCGCGTTTCGCCGCAACGTGGTGGTGAGTGGGATCGATTTAAACAAACTCATCGGCGTCACCTTCGAGCTCGGTGGAATCCGTTTCGAAGGAATAGAAGAATGCAAACCCTGCTACTGGATGGACGAAGCCTGCGGCAAAGCTGGCACAGAAGAAATCATGAAAGGCCACGGCGGACTACGCTGCCGGATTTTGGATGATGGGATGTTGAAGATCGGAAAGGTTAAGTTGGACGAATGAACCGCGTGAGTCCACTCGCGCTTTTATTCTGCGCGACTGGAGTCGCGCGGTCCCAATTTTTCTTAACCACCCAAATAACTCATCTCCGCCTTCGGCCTTGTGAGTGAACCACGCTCTTCAGAGTAACGATCATCACGAATCTTCCAAATCCCAGCCACAGCGGAACGGATCACCTGATCATCTAGACCACCGCGTAACAACCCACGCAAATCATGGCCGTTGTTAGAAAACAAACAGGTGAAAATTTTCCCATCCGCTGAAACACGGAGGCGTTGGCAATCGCTGCAAAACGGTTTCGTTACCGAGCTGATGATGCCAATTTCCGAACCGCCCTTTTCATGCCTCCAATGCTTCGCTACCTCGCCGCGATAGGCTGGCTCGCGTGGCGTAAGTGAAAACTCTGTATTCAAAATCTCCAGAATCTCACTCGCTGAAACCACCTGATCCAACTTCCAACCATTCGTTTCACCGACATCCATGAACTCGATGAAACGCAGATCGATATTTCTTTCCGCAGCCCAGCAAGCGAGCGGGAGAATTTGTGATTCGTTCACGCCTCGCTGAATGACGGAGTTAATTTTCACCGGAAGACCGAAGGTGAGCGCGGAATCGATCCCCGCCATCACTCGCTCAACCTTTGCTGAAACGCCGTTCATTTGAGAAAAAATTTCCGGATCAAGCGCATCCAAACTCACCGTGACTCGCGACAACCCAGCCAAAGCCAACGCCTCGGCGTGATGTGCGAGCAGCACGCCGTTGGTGGTCATCGCGATATCTTCCACGCCATCGATGGCGGCGAGCATCGCCACCAAATCTTCGAGGCCACGTCGCATCAGCGGCTCGCCACCTGTCAGCCGGATTTTTCGAATCCCCAACGGCATCAGCAAACGTGTGAGTCGAGTCAGTTCCTCAAAGCTCAATAATTCCTCGCGCGGCAAAAACGCATGATCCGCACCGAAACTTTCAATCGGCATGCAGTAGCGACAGCGGAAATTGCAACGATCCGTCACAGAAATCCGCAAATCGCGAATTCCTCGATTGAAAAGATCGACCGGCATTTCCATGGCGGAAGCTTGGCGGGTGTTTGGAGAAATGAGAAATGAAAACGCCACAACTTGAACAACGAAACAACTCATGCCAACGGCGCAGAATTTCCTTCGCCTATCCCGCCATAACGGATGAAGATCGCGCTGTGGACGAACTGATTTCCATCCAAGAGGCTGAGTCTCGCATCACGCGTTCGTGCCAGATTTTAGGCAAGGAGCGCATCGATCTGCATGCGGCCATCGGTCGCGTGCTGGCGGAAACCTTAGGGGCGGATCGGCCCCTGCCGCCATTTCCCCGAGCGATGATGGATGGGGTCGCGTTTCGCGCTGCGGAAATCTTTCCTTCCGTCCCGTTGAAAATCGCAGGCCTGCATGCGGCGGGCGATCCCCCACCGCGAGCTTTGGAAACGGGCGAGGCATGGGAAATCATGACTGGCGCAGCGGTTCCGGAGGATTGCGATACCGTGGTTCCTTACGAAGATCTAACAGAATCGATGGCGCTGAGTGAGAAACCCGAGCCCGGCCAGTTCATTCATGCACGCGGTCACGATGCCGCAGCAGGACAAGTTTTGGTAAATGCTGGTTGCCGGATCAGCGCGGCAGAAATCGCCATCGCCGCTAGCGTGGGGAAATCTCAAATCGAAGTATTTCGGCTTCCGAAAATCGCGATCATCACCACGGGAGACGAAGCGATCCCCGTGAATCAATCTCCCGAGCCATGGCAGATCCGCCGCTCGAATGGGCCAATGCTGGAGGCTGCGCTCACACGCTTAGGAAACCCCGCGAGTTTCATCGCACACGTAAATGACGATCGAGCAGAAGCCGCCGAGGTCATTCACCGCGCGTTGGAGACTTGTGATGTGTTGATCCTGTGTGGCGGGATTTCGATGGGGAAAAAAGATTATGTGCGTGAGTTGTTAGAAGAAAAGCTAAGCTCACCAGAATTTCACGGTGTCAAACTCCGACCCGGCAAGCCTCTGGCCTATTGGAAAGGCGCACCGCAGGTATTTGCTCTACCGGGAAATCCCGTTTCCGTGCTGGCGACCTTTACCCGCTTCGTCATTCCCACGCTGATGAAGATTCAGGGTCTCACATCCTATTCGCCTCTGCGCATCGCCGTAGAAAACGTTTCTCCCCTGCCCCAGTTTACCTGGTTGCTGCCCGTTGCTCCTGACGGAAAGGGCGGTATCCTACCACGTCCACCGAGAAACTCCGGCGATTATGTTTCGATTGCGGGCGCCATCGGAATTGTGGAAGTTCCACCCCAACCAGATTTCACTTCTGCGCACACGCTTTCGTTTTACCCTTTTCCCTAAACCATCTTATGTCGCTCTCGCATATCAATTCGAACAATCAACCCGCCATGGTCGATGTCTCAGCGAAACCCGAAACCGTCCGCCGCGCCGTGGCCGAAGCTCGAGTGACCGTGAACGCGGAGGTCGCCGCTCAATTCGACGGCAAGGATCTCATTTCCAAAAAAGGTCCGGTCTTTCAAACCGCCATCCTCGCCGGTGTGATGGGAGCCAAACAAACTTCCTCACTCATCCCGCTCTGCCATCCCCTGCCGCTCGATGACTGCAAAATCGATATCGAACTTAAAGGTTTGGAAATCGTCATTCGCTGCACATGCAAAACCACCGCGCGCACCGGCGTTGAAATGGAAGCTCTCACCGGAGCAACCATCGCTGCCCTCACCTTGCACGACATGTGCAAAGCCCTCGACCCGGGCATCGTCATCCATGGTGTGCGGCTCATCGAAAAAACCGGCGGAAAATCCGACTACCACGCGAACTCATGAACGCACTCATTCTCGCAGGCGGCGGCAGCAAACGGATGGGTCGCAATAAATCACTCATCGAGCGACCCGATGGCAGCCGTCAAATTGATTACATGGCATCGCTAGCTATAGAATTTTGCGATGAGGTTTATCTCTCCCTGAAAGACGCTCAGTCTTTTGAAACCGACCTAACCATCATCTCCGATCTACATCCCGGAGAAGGCCCGGTCGCCGCTCTGGAATCGGCTGCTGCAATCGGCGACGGTCCGCTACTCGCTTTAGGATGCGATCTATTTTTGCTAGATCGTAAAACCATTTTCCATCTCATCGATAACATCGACCCAAATGCATTGGCCACCAGTTACCGCAATCGCATCGATGGTCGTGCGGAACCGCTGTGCACCATTTACCAATCTGCCGCTTTAAAGCTCGCCGCCAAAGCCCTTGCCAATGGCCAACGCTGCGCGAGGCATTTTCTAGAATCGCTCGAACCAAAATTGCTCGAACTCCCTTACCCAGCCGCGCTCGACAACGCGAACACGCCGCATGAACTCGAAGAATGTTTCATCAAACTCACCCAAGGCATCGTTCCAAAAAACGTGCGGGTCATGTATTTCGCCAAGCTGCGTGAAGCACGCGGAGTCAGTGAGGAAATGATAGCCACCCTCGCCTGCACCGCTGCCGGTTTGTATGAGGAAATCCGGTTTCGGTATCGGCTGCCGTTGGAAATCGATTCGCTTCGCGTCGCTATTAACGGCGAGTTCGCCGATTGGAAAACCCTCCTTTCACACAGCGATGACATCGTCTTTATCCCACCCGTAGCCGGAGGTTGATCATGTTTCAAATCACTTCTAACATCATCGATCCCGCTTCCATCCGCGACCAAGTCTTGGATACTGCCGCTGGCGGATTTTGCTCATTCGAAGGTTGGGTGCGAGACCACCACGAAGGCCGACCCGTTCTCAAACTCGAATACGAAGCCTATCAAGCCCTTGCAGAAAAAGAAGGTGCGCGAATCATCGGTGAAGCCAAACAGCGATTCGAAATTCTCCACGCCGCCTGCGTGCATCGGGTCGGTCCGTTAGAAATCTGCGAAATGGCCGTCTACGTCTGCGTCTCTTCCGCCCACCGCGATGCCGCCTTCGAGGCCTGCCGCTGGATCATCGACGAAGTAAAATCCCGAGTCCCTATCTGGAAAAAGGAATTTTTTGCCGATGGCGAGCAAGGCTGGGTGAAGTGTGATCACTGCGCGGGGCATTGAGGAAAAAGGGGCGATCCCTTGATTTCCTTATGAAGCAACTACCAAGAGAGACAATGCGCGATAAGTTCCAGAAAGGAACCGCGATTTCCAAATCGCGGCTGCAACGGCAAGAAGGAGGAGCTGCCGTGTCTCACGGCATGAGGCTAAACGGTGCCTCACCGTTCGATTCATAAAGGAGGGTGTGACACCCTCCGCCTCAGGGGGTGGTGACACCCCCGCTCCTTTCATTGAGAGGCCAGAGCAGTTCCGCCTTGCATATCAACTTCAGCAGTTTCGTGAACATCTGCGACGACCGCTTTCTGGATATGGCTTGGACGTATGTGTGAAAGCTCGTTGAGGTAGGTTAGCAGATGATTCCGTATCTCCTGATAACGAGGATCGGCAAGGACGGCAGCGCGATTGCGCGGACGATCGAAAGGAATTTCCAGAATATCCCCCACTTCCGCTTCCGGTCCGTCAGTCATCATCACGACCCGATCGGAGAGGAAAATCGCTTCGTCGACATCATGCGTCACCATCAGCGTGGTGAGCTTATTCCGACGCCATAGATCTAACAGAACTTCTTGAAGCTCCATTTTTGTCAGTGAGTCGAGCATACCGAACGGTTCATCGAGCAAGAGCATTTTCGGCTGGAGCGCGAAGGCGCGGGCGATGCCGACGCGCTGGCGCATGCCTTGGGAGAGTTCGCCGGGAAACTTGTGCATCGCATCGCCGAGTCCGACGACGGAGAGGTAGTATTCAACCAGTTCGCGTCGCTCGGTTTTCGAAGCAGTGAAGTAAACTTGGTTCACCCCGAGCATGACGTTTTCAAATGCGGTCATCCATGGCAGCAAGCATGGTGATTGAAACACAACGCCACGATCCGGGCCAGCTTCGTTGGTTTCGCGACCGGAGAGGATCATCGCCCCATCGGTGGCGTCGGTGAGTCCGGCGACCATGGAAAGCACTGTGGATTTTCCACATCCCGAGTGACCGATCAGCGTCACGAATTCGCCGGGTGCGATATTGAGATTGAAATCCCTAACAACCGTGGTCTTGCCGTAAGCTTTGGAGAGTTTGAAGAGTTCGAGAACAGGTGTCATGCGCGTGGAGTGTTGAATTAGGAAACCTCGACCTTGAGTTCTTCGCGCTGGAGCTGGGAACGACGGCGAGGTGCGGGACGATCGAACATGGAAAAGTTTCTGGGTTTATCGAGATCCTCGGGAAGGATATCGGGAGCCGCGAGTTTCTTGGTGACCACCGCAGTGCTTTCCTTCTTCGCGCCGAGCAAGGTGTTGATGAGGCTAAGTTTGAGACCCTTGAAAACCGGATCGGCCTGCAACAGCTTGCGATCGCGGGGACGTGCGAGGTCGACTTTGATTTCCTCACCCAGCGTGGAGCCGTTCTTACCAGGAAGCAGCGGAATCACACGATCGGCGACGAGCAAGGCCTCATCGGGATCATTGGTGATCCACACCACCGTGGTGCGGTTCTTCTGCCAGATATCGGCGATTTCGTCCTGCAAGGTCGCGCGTGTGAGCGCATCGAGCGCGGAGAGAGGCTCATCTAACAACAGGATGCGCGGATTCGCCGCAAGCGTGCGAGCAACAGAAACGCGCTGGCGCATTCCGCCGGAGAGTTCGCGGGGAAATTTCCCCGAAGCAGGCGTGAGTTTCACCATCGCGATGTATTCCGCCGTGCGATCAGCGCTTTCTTTTTCGGAGAGGTTCGGAAAAATCTGATCGACCGCGAGTCGGACGTTTTCCGTGACGGTCAGCCATGGCAGCAAGGAGTAGTTTTGAAACACGATCCCGCGCTCTGGGCCAGGGCCTTTGATGATCTCGCCATCCATTTCCACTATACCAGAGCTTGGCTTGAGCAGTCCGGCGATGAGATTGATGAGCGTGCTCTTCCCAGAACCCGAGTAACCGATGATGGAAACGAAGTCTCCTTCTTCAACAGTCAGATCAATATCTCGGAGCACTGGAAGTCCCCCGAATGATTTGTTCGCAGCAGTGAGTTGTAAGATAGGTGACATAGGTCGTATAAGTCGTATAGGTCCTATTTTTTCATTAAGCCGAGCGGAATCTCGCTTCGACCACGCTCATCAAACGATCGAGAACGAAACCGATCAGACCGATGGTGAGAATGGATAAGATGATGTGGGAGTAGAGGCTTGCATTGTATTGCTGCCAGAGAAAGCCGCCGATGCCGGGTTTGCCGATAAGCATTTCCACTGCGACGATGACGAGCCATGCGATGCCGAGTGACAAACGATAGCCGGTAAACATATAGGGAAGCGCGGAGGGGATAAGGATTTTAACGAGAGTTTTAAACTTCGAGAGTTTCAAGACCTTCGCTACGTTGAGATAATCCTGCGGCACTGCGCGCACACCGACTGCGGTGTTGAGCACGGCGGGCCACATCGCGCAGATCGCAATCGTGAAAAGCGAGGCGGCATCTGTAGGTCCGAAGATGACGCGTCCGGTTTCATCGGCAATTTTCACGCTACTAAAAAGCACCATACCGAGCGGTAACCATGCGAGCGGTGAAACAGGACGAAGAATTTGAATGATGGGATCGAAGGCCTTGGTGAAGTTTTTAGAAAGGCCGAGCATGAACCCAAGCGGTGTGCCGATGAGGAGAGCGATGATGTAACCCTGGGCGACAAGTTTAAGTGAAAGCCATGCAAAGCGGAGGATACCTTGGTCAAGTTCACCACGCTTCGCAAAGGGCTCAACGATATAGGGTTTACTGGTATTCCATGCCGCCAAAGGCGTGGGAAGATTTGGTGAAATGCCATGTCTTTCGACCTTTGTGGTCATATCTCCGAATCCGTCATCGACTTGGGTGGTTTTTTCATGACCTGCAATCACATACCAACCACCCAAACAAAACAGAATAGCGATGAGAGGGAGGAGAATAGAATCGAGTTTGAGTTTTTGGAAATAATTCATTATAAATAACGATTTGCTAGATGAGTGTTACCTGCAGGCGCCCGGGGGAATGCGCCTGCAGGTATTTTTCGGGGGAGATCAGCCTTTAAGAGTTTTTACAGCGAAAGAGGCAGCGTAGGCTTCCATGTCTCCCTTAGGATCAAAGGCGACGCCATCGAAGAAAATATCTTTTTCGTTGCTGGCACCGCCGTGGGTGTAGCCGATTTCCTTCATAGCTTCCTCATAGATGTCGGCGCGCATGACTTGTTTGGCCACACCTTCATAATCCGGAGCACCTTG